>NZ_JAPPTP010000001.1:0-692406 GCF_027587155.1 Vibrio sp. T11.5 | reverse complement strand
ATATTCATCTACAGCGCTGCGGTTAAAGGCTGGCTCCTTCTCTTCGGGTTGAGAAATGGTTGGCATTGGGCCAGCTGGTTTTTGTTCAATAATCGGCTTGTAGCCGGCCCTCATGTGAGGTCTTTTTGTTTTAAACGGGTCGGGTGGTTTACGCTCCATGTCCATGCCCTCTGCCGAAAGTTGAGAGGGAGTGTAGGCGCGTAAGTTGTAGGTAAAGAGTTAATTATTGGTGATTTATTCTAAGTTATTTTATTGGCAGGCCTCCATGTAACGTTATATGTAAATAATTCTAATAAAAGCAGTATATTACTCTTCATGGTTAACACTTTCCCAAGGCGTGTTTTACCCCCAATCTGTGTTGCCTCCAGCCACTTGAGCTTAATACGTACTGAAATCACCACACCAGAGCAGGTGTCGATGTGTTTTGTTTGAGTATTGTAACGAGCAAACTTCAGGGCAAGAATGGATGAGATTACGATTGGCTAACTGTTAGCGTATTGCGACAGTGGTTTGTATGAAGTTCCTAGCTCACAGGGAGGTTTTGGCGCAAAACGAAGGTCGAAATTTAAGGTGTTTGGTCAAACAAAGGTGGGGCAGTAAGGGCTGGTTGGGAGCAGTGCGTTGTTTCAGTCAATCTTACTTGATCAAGTGCACCCAGATATGAAAAAAGCCGCTAATTGCTTAGCGGCTTTTTTACTGAATGTGGCGGAGAGATAGGGATTTGAACCCTAGATACGCTATTAACGTATGCCGGTTTTCAAGACCGGTGCTTTCAACCACTCAGCCATCTCTCCGTTGTTGAGGCGAATAATATAGAGGTTGGTTTTTCTTGTAAACCCCTAATTTTACTGATTGCTTTAATTGTGAGCGTTTGAAGCGGAAAACTAGACCAAGTGCGTGTTTTTAGACCAAATCTAATGAATAAACAGAGAGTTATTCGGTTGAGAATGGTAGAAAAGTGGTTCGCCGAGAGTAACAAAGCGCTGTGATCACCACAGCGCAAAGAAGTTAAGCCCTGTTTAGTTAGCCGTACTGTCAGCTAGAGGAAATAGGTTGTTGGTTCGGCATAGACTGATCATGCTTTCTGCTGTACCACACGAAACCAATCAATATCCCACAACAAGCTAAGCGCACACTCATCGGAATTTCAGGCCAAACCAGAGCACAGCCTATCACGATGAGTAAAAGCCGCATGAGCAGATGGACTTTTCCTTCCAGATAGCCTTCCATGGCTCCAACAAATGCATAAGTGCCTAAAATGGCGAACAACCCGGCCTCAAGTACTGACATCGTATCCCAACTGATGATGCCACTGTAGGCAATAAGCAGAGGGACCAAATATAAGCCCTTGGCGATTTTCCACGCTGTAAAGCCGGTTCGCATTGGTGGCGTGCGGGCAATGGTTGCAGCGGCAAAGGCGGTTAAACATACCGGTGGCGTGACATTGCTATCTTGCGATAACCAGAAAATGATCAGATGAGCGGACAGTAAAGCTAAACTGACGGTTTCGAGCCCCAAGCTTTGCTCAAGTAGTGTCTGCATAAAATCAGCTGGAACTTGGGAGAGCAGTTGTTGAGCCGTTTCCAGTGACATAGGGGCGGCTAGTGTGTTGAGTTGATCAGGTGTGATGAGCATAAAGATAGAGTTGGCTTCTTGGGGCAGTTGGCCTGCCATCATCAGGTCGAGTAGTTGTTTTTCGGCCAGTAATTCGTATAGCGCTGGGGCAGAAAGTGTGCCGAGCACAATGTAGGAAGCAGTGACAGGCAAACCCATACCCAGAATCAAAGAGGCCAGAGCAACAAACAGCAGCATCAGCAGCAGTTGTCCGTTAGCCCAGTGATGGATCATCAGTGAGAAGGTGTTGCCAATGCCTGTAGTACTGATGACATTCACCACTAACCCAATGCCGACTAAAAGCACCGCTGTCGTTGCCATGTTTTTTGCCCCTTGCGCTAATGCCTCGTAAATAGCACTAGGACCCACTTTGTGATGTTTTGAAAACCACGACGCGGCAACAACAGACAAAATGGATAATCCAGCGGCATAAGTTGGCGTGAATCCTTGTACCAGTAGCGTCACCAATACTGCTAACGGAATCAGGTTGTGCCAACCAGAGGCCAAGACGCGGAGTAATGATTCGCCACCTGCCGATTCCTTTTGTACGCCGCTGCGTTTGGCTTCAATCCGCACAAAGAAAGCGACAGACAGAAAATAGATCAATGCTGGTAGGAGGGAGACCAATATGATGTCGACATAGGGGATTTGTGTGTAAGAGGCCATGATAAATGCACCGGCCCCCATTACCGGTGGCATCAGCTGTCCTCCGGTTGATGCGGCGGCCTCAACACCAGCGGCGAATCGCGGCGGAAAGCCTGCTTTTTGCATCAGAGGGATGCTGATAACGCCCGTGGAAACGGTATTGGCGACACTTGACCCCGATACTGAACCCATTAAACCTGAGCCAATGACGGCAATAAACCCTGGTCCACCGATCACTTTTCCAGCCGCCGCTTTCGCTACGGCAAGGATGTAGTCGCCCACGCCCGATCGGACCAGAAAGGCACCAAATAAAATGAACATGAAGACAAATGTCCAGCTTATGCGAGAAATGGGGCCGAACATCCCCTCTGATGAATAAAAGCTGCGAAAAAGCAGGGTCTCAAAACTCAATCCAGGGAAGTGGAATAAACCCGTTGTCCATTTCCCCCACAGTACGACATAACTAAGACAGACAAGGATGAGTAGCGGAATGAACCAGCCCATGGTGCGGCGTATGAGCTCTATGACGATAGCGATAGCTAGGATGGAAAACAACCAGTCGCTGGCAGTAAAGCTCATGCCACGTTCATAGAGGGCATCTTCAGCAAACGGGAGATAAATCACACAAGCGAGGATGGCGATGACAAGCCCAATATCGACGCCAAGAGCTGCGCGACTTCGCTTAAAGCGCCCATGCGCTGGATACCAGAGTGCACATATGATGGCGAAACCAGCAAAGTGAATGGCTGAAATCCATAATTCTGGTAGAGTTGCGACGGTATTAAACCAGACGTGCAATAAAGAGAGAATCGCACCGAGTGTAGTGATGACTTTGCCAACTAATGGAAAATCATCACGTGTCGGCAGGGCAAACTTTTGCAGTTCTTGTTGAAGTGGATCCTTCATAACAAACTCCATTGGTGCAGGTTGGGGCGGCTTAACGCGCGATCAATTCCGCAGGGATCTCAATACCCATTTCTCGGTAGTAACGGGCCGCTCCAGGGTGTAGGGGAACAGGCAGTCCGGAGGTGCTCTTTTCTAACGCCATCGCCTTAGTTGCCTTGTGAATACCCTGCAGGAAAGGCAAATTCTCGTAGATTGTTTTCGTTAGTTGATAAACGTCTTCTTCAGGGATATCGTCACGCACGGCGAGAAAGTTTGGTTGTGCAATTGTCGTGATGGGTTTATCTAAGCTCGGATAGGTGTTGGCTGGTATCTCATACTTGGTCCAGATGTCATATTCTCGGTTTGCTTGTTTAATTTGTTCATCAGTGAAAGACAGGATTTGAATGTCATTGCCAAGCGCTGCAAATGCTTGAGTGACTGCGCCGACAGGTACACCCGCGGGTGTATTCATACCATCAATGGTGCCGTTTTGCAGTGCGCTGGCGCTACCGCCATAACCCATAAAGGCAAGTTTGAACTCTTCTGGATTGATGGCCAGACTTTGCATGATCTGACGCCCTGAATTCTCTGTCCCTGAGCTTTTTTTACCGATAGAAAACTTTTTGCCTTGTAGTTTTTCAAGATCGCTTATGGTCCCTGTCTGCGCGATATCTGAACGGACAATAAAATGCTCTACGTTTTGCCATAGCATGGACACTGACCGCAGTTGAGTCTGGCTGCTTTTATATGGTCCTGCGCCCTGCCAAGCCCAAGCGCCATACAACCCTTGCAAAATCGCAAACTGTGCCTGATTGTCATTAAGAAGCTTAATGTTTTCTCCCGAGCCTGCTGAACTGATAGCAGCCAATGAAAAGTGTTGTTTGGGAGCGAGTTTCACCTTACTTAGTGTTGCCAGTGCTACGCCTACTGGGTAGAAAGTGCCACCGGTTGAAGCGGTAGCAAGGATGTAACTGCGCTCGCTAGCAAGCGTTGATTGGGTAAACGCCAATGCACTTAGTGTGAGTACAGTGGTGGTGAAGATGTTTTTTAACGTCATGATGATGCTCCGTATCATGTGGTGTACTTAAAGCGGAAAACTTACCTAGAGCAAGCAAAATGCCAAAATTTAACTAATTGTTATTAAAGGTTTTTTTGTTAAATTTAGTGAATTATAAGCATTTAATTGCTTATTAAGGGGGATTGCCATAAGCAAAAAATTGCCTATCAACGGGAGAGGGTAACCAATGAGATGTCAGTGGCTAAACAACCAGCCCACGGTTACTTAGCCGCTGATATGCAGCACATTGAGATAAGCCAATTTTTGCCTATCGGCTGCGAACACACTATGAGGGCGTATAGTCACTTCGGTTTAGGGCATATTTGACCATCTTTTGGTTGAGAGTTCGTCTGGGTAAATCGAGCTCTTCCAGCACATCATTGATGCGTCCCTGATGGCGCTTTAACGCTTCGTGGAGAATTTTTCTTTCGAAGCTTTGCATCTGAACGGCGAGCGGTAAACCTTGCTTGATGCCAGCTGTGGTCGTTTGTGGACGGCATGAGAGAATGTCTCCAACGGTTAGAGAATCATCCAGTGCAAAACGAATCGCGACATTGCGTAGCTGACGAACATTGCCTGGCCAAGGGTAGCTGAGCAACATTTGTTGGTCAGCAGGGCTGGGACGTCGGGTGTTGGTATTAGCTTCCTGAGTAAAATGTTCAAACAGCAGTAAAGCGTCTTCCTCGCGGTCTTTCAAAGCGGGTAAATAAAGCTGGGCGATATTCAAACGGTAAAACAGATCTGGGCGAAATTCAGAGTGGTTTAGCAAGTCACATTTAGCAGCGGAGATCACGCGTAAGTTAACCGCTTTAGCATGGTTACTGCCCACGCGTTCGACGGTATTTTCTTGCAGCGCGCGCAACAGCTTAACTTGCATTGCCAAAGGTAAGCTTTCAATTTCATCCAGAAATAAAGTGCCTTTGTCAGCAAACTCTATCTTGCCGATGCGCCGCTTGGCAGCCCCGGTAAAAGCACCAGCTTCGTGACCAAACAACTCACTTTCAAATAGGGTATCCGGTATTGCACCGCAATTAAGTGGGACGAATGGGTGCGGTTGTCGGGGGCTGAAATGATGCAGACAGTAAGCGACCAATTCTTTTCCGCACCCTGTATCACCATAAATAATGACGTTGGTATCAATGCTGGCGATTTTCTGCACCTGTTCACGCAGTTCACACATTACCTGACTACGTCCTATCAATATCTGTTCTATGCCTTCAAGGCTTTGTAGGTAGGTCTGCCGTGACC
The DNA here is from genome assembly GCF_027587155.1 of Vibrio sp. T11.5. Classification (NCBI taxonomy): domain Bacteria; kingdom Pseudomonadati; phylum Pseudomonadota; class Gammaproteobacteria; order Vibrionales; family Vibrionaceae; genus Vibrio; species Vibrio sp. T11.5. The sequence continues at coordinate 686,957 of NZ_JAPPTP010000001.1, read as the reverse complement.
GCCACTTTTGGGATTCGATATAGGGTTGGATGGCTTGGTTGACGGTCTGTGCTAAGCGCTCAGGTTCGAACGGTTTTTCGATAAAATCGTAAGCGCCCTGTTGCAGAGCGTTGACTGCCATGTCGACATCACCATGTCCAGTGATCAGGATCACTGGAATATCAGGAGCTTGCTGCTTCACTTGCTGTAGCAACTCTAAGCCGTCGATGCCAGGTAAGCGAACATCACTGATGATTGCCATGAATTCGTGTTGAGTAATGGCGGCGAGTGCCGCCGTACCATTGTCAAAGGTGGTGAGTTCAAAGCCAGCCAGTTGAAGCCATTGTGCTGTCGTCTGACGAACGATGGGATCGTCCTCGATCAGCACGATAGGGTGTTTAGTTGTTTGTTGCATATCTACGCCGTTGTCTTTTTCCATCACGTTTTTAAAAGTGACCTCAAGTTAGCATGAGCTAGCTCTCACTTTATGCAACTAGTATATCCCTTTTAAAACCAAGCAGTACAAGTCATCAAAATCTAATATGTGTGGCCCCAATAAGTGATAAAGGATGACACTGCAATGGCAGTCCCACAACGATATGGCTTGTTTGCCGTTACACTGTTGCTGATAGGGTTGATTCAGATCGTGAGTCAAGAAGTGGTTAAACAGTGGAAACTTGAGAGTAAACAGCGTCATGCGGAAGAGCGTTTTCTCGGCTACATCGAAGAAGTTCGCCGAACATTGCGCCGTTTTGACTACTTGCCTTTTTTGATCACCAAAGATCAAGCGAGTGTGCGTTTTTTACGCGGTGAGCATCAGTATTACCAACAGATTCAGCAGCAACTGATTCAATTGGACAAAGCGGCTAATACCAAAGGTTGGTATGTGCTTACTGATAGGGGGGGACTAAAGATTTCTAGTGTTCGATCTCGGCGAATGTCGTCACACAGCGCCAAAGCGATTGCAGCAAAAATTCAGCAGCATCGTGGGGTTGTGTCTCATGTGACCACCAGCCCAGAGAGCTCAGATTATTTTATTGCTTCACCTCTCTACGATGGTGTGACAATCATCGGTATTGTCGCCGTTCAAGTCGACCTGACTCTTCTTATCGACCAATGGTTTTCACAGGGTGAAGCAATTTTAGCACACCACCCTAATAGTCAGTTTTTTCTCTCCAGCAACCCTCTTTTTTCATCTACTTGGTTTTATCAGCACTTCGACAGTGGGGCGATGATCGAGTACCACCGACTATATGACGGTACGCGCATCGAAACCTGGCAGGTAAAGGAGCAAAAGTATTTAGTCCAGTCTGTTGTCTTAGATGATCTCAACTGGAGATTGGTGTATCTCACTCCCTTGCAATCGATGTTACGTAGTGCGCATTGGATAAGCGCGAGCATAATAGTGGGGGGAGTAATCATCACGTTGCTCATGGTAATAAGGTATCAGCGACATCAGAAAGTGCGTAGCCAGCAGCGCATGCAAAAGCTGGTGGAAGCCTCTGAGAAAAGGTTGAATGTGATGCTGAGCAAAACCCATGTTGGGTTAATACTGATCGATGAAAGTGGTGATATCCAAGACATTAACCCAATGGCGAAGAAGTATTTTAGCCTTTCAGAGTCGATGACGCGCCAAATCAAACTCTGGCAGCTTTTTACAAGCAGTGGTTCCGATTCGCCGGCGTTAGAACTACTGAAAAACTTTGATCAGCACGCGTATTTGGCTGAAATGACGGAAGTTGAGATTCTTGGGCAGCGCAGTGATGGAAGCTGCTTTCCCGTGATGATCTCTCTGAGTGCCTTACCTTGGCATGAAAGAGGTTACTACCTGTGCACTGTGATTGATATTAGTAAACGAAAACGTGCTGAAATGGCGTTAAAGCAGTCAAACCAGAGGTTGCAGGCGCGCGTTGAAGAAAGGACGAAAGCACTCGACAATGCTCAACAAGAATTGATCGAGTCGAGCAAAATGGTGGCGCTTGGGAGAATGTCCAGCGCTATTGTACATGAACTCAATCAGCCTCTTACTGGGCTTAGGACGCTATTCTCAAGTAACCAATTATTGCTCGAGAGGGGGCAAACACAGCTACTTAAAGATAACATGTCGTTGGCAATGACGTTGTTTGAGCGTATGGCGTCGATGACGCGTCAACTCAAGTCTTTCGCCTTTCAACGACTTGAATCTCCTCAGCCGGTGTCACTCAATGAAGCTTTGGATGAAGTCCTACAAGTTCATCAAATGCGTTTGGACAAGGTGGATTTGGAACTTCAATTAGAGACTCGGGAGCTGTTTGTTTATGGTGAAGAGGCTAGGCTTCGCCATGTGCTTGGCAACTTGGTTGGGAATGCCTTGGACTCGATGACAGAGACCGACTTTCCGCGGTTACAAATTGAGGTGGAATCTGTATCAGATGAAATAGAAGTGAGGATCATAGACAACGGTTGTGGTGTAGAACAAGCTAATCTTGGCCGTATGTTTGAGCCTTTCTACACCAGCAAAAAAATCGGTGAAGGGCTAGGGCTTGGATTAGCCATTGCGGCGAACAATGTTCGCGACATGCAGGGAAGGCTGTCAGGAGTAAATAATGTAAGACGTGGGATGACATTTACGCTGGTTTTACGAAAATCTGGCTAATTGATAGTATTGATATCAAACCTGTTGAGTTAGCTATCTTGCAGTTAAAGGAGCAATACCGTCGCAGTTCAATGACCTTATTGAATACAAGGCTCCTATCGTTACCTTTACGACTCTTCCAATGGCAATATAAATCATTTGTAGGCACTGCTTTGACTATTGAACTGCTGAGAAGTGGAGCCAGTAACGGTTTGTAGTACGAGAAAAGCAAAAAAGAGAGCCGGAGCTCTCTTTTTTTAGGTGTAATGGTCGGACTGACAAGATTTGAACTTGCGACCCCCGACACCCCATGACGGTGCGCTACCAAGCTGCGCTACAGTCCGATGCCGATAATCTACCCTTAATTTACGAGCAGGTCAATCACTAAGAGTATGATTTAGTTACTTTTTACATAAAAACGTTGCAGCTCTGTTAGACCCTGCATTAAAACTGGTAATGTTGGGTTTTCGTCGTGTAGGCGTTGGTAGCTACTGTCATACAATTTATAGTTACCAAACTTATCGATCACTGTGGTGTTCTTGTTGGTGATAAGCGCCAATTCTCTTGTACCACCGGCAAGAATCCACTTTCTCGAGCGTTCATCAAACAAGTTCTGACCGCTGCTGAAATCTGATGGGTTAGAGGAGACTCCCAGTAGGTCCTGAAGCAGTGTGACCGATAAATCGAGGTGACTGGTACGGTGATCGTATTGACCAGCCACTTTGCCTGGCCAATGTATGATCATCGGCACTGCAAGTTGGTACTGGCTGTAATTACTGTTTGAACCCCAGCTATTGGTCTTAGTTTCGTTGAATTCGGTGCCGTGATTGGATGTGATAACAACAACGGTTGAGTCACTAATGCCTAGTTCTTTAATCTTCTCATAAAGCACACCCAATTCTTCATCGGCGTTGTTAACCGACGTGTGGTAGCCTTGTATCAAGGTTTGCAATGTGGACTTGTTGTTCCCTGAGTCGTCATAGGCACTAAAGTTATCAACCGTCGTCAGCTCAATAAAACTAAACCAAGGTTGCTGTTTTTGTTGAGAGACCCATGTTGCCCAAGCATTAATAGCTTGAGTATCGGGCGAGGTACTGTCATTGAAAGCAATACCAGTAAAATTCAAACCACGGAATACGGTCTCACCGTATAGGTTATCGTCAAAGTTGTCCCCACTGAACAAACCAAAGTTGTAATCCTTATCCAATAGAGTATCAAGCAAAATAGGTCGAGAACCTTGGGTTTTAATGCTACTGACATAACTACTTGGCAAACCGTAAAACAGGCCAAAGACACCGAAGGTATCGTTGCTTGAGCTGTAGTGGTTAACAAAGTTCAGGTTCTGTGAGGCAAACTCTGATGTGTTTGGCATAAGCTCATTTGTCAGCACATCGCCGCGTAGGTTATTAACACTGACTACCAATATATTCAGTGGATTGGCACGACGGTTAAACTCAAGCTTTTCAAGCGGGTAGCGGACCAAATGTGCGCTAGCCTCACTTTCTTTTAGGCGCTGAAGATACTCTTCTCTGTCAAGCAAACCGTGACGCTCCATAAAGGACTTCGCGGTCATAGGATAGGAAAGCGGGAAGTTGGCCTTCTGAGCAGTAATTGGATTATAGAAATAGGCATCAGCCCAGACGTAAACTAGATGACTGGTAATAAAACTGATAAAGAATAATGCCGCAATTGGGCGGCCGACATGTTTGTGCGAAAGCCGACGTTGTTTGCGCCATACCCATTCAGATAAAGCAAGCTGTAGCAAAAAAATTAATGGTAGAACGACAAATAAATGTTGCAAATCAATACTGATCGTACTGCCTTCATCATTAAATAGCACCTCCCAGACGACGGGAGTAAGGTGAAGGTTAATCTTCTGATAGGCTTGAGTATCAATCAGTAGCACCGTCAAACCGACGGTAGCAAAACAAACCGCCACTAAGCGAAACAGCTTACGCGACGGTATCAGGAAGGTAAGCGGAAACAGAACCAGTAAATAAAGTGCAAAAACGAGGAAACCGAAATGCCCCACCCAAGAAATGGCCAGATAGAATTGTCCTAAAAGGGTGTCGGGCCAAGGGGACTGAGTGATATAACGGGTGCCAATTAACATGGCCGCTATGATGTTGAAAAAGGCAAACCAGTGCCCCCAACCCACTAAACGCGATACGCGCTCGCCGTATGTATTTCCGTTATCTACCATGTACTGTTCTATTGTCCGTTTATTTTTCTAGTGAGTGTTTTCTTCAATAGAAGACAACAGTGCCTGTGCAAATTTTTCAGCAAGTGCTTTGCGTTGTGAAGCATTAACGTTTTGATTTAAGACATTGGTAGCGATATTTCCTGCAATCATCAAAGACAATTCCGGACCCGCACCGTGTTTGTCTAACACTGCAGCTACTTCTGATAGAATCGCTTCAACTTTGTCGTCGCTGTATTTAGATGTTATCGGCATAAAGACTCTAATGGTGATAGTAAAGCGGCTTATGATAACCTACAATGCCCCGCAACTGAAACCTACACGACGATAAAAATTCATCATGAGTCTTCATCTTTCAAACGTTATATTACATCAACTGCGTAAAAACGATTCTGACGAACTTGTTGTTAACTTTCGAGCCGATTCCCTTGAAAATGATGCATCGACGGAAAACCTAGTCGCAGAGCTGCACCGTGTTTTTAATTCCAAAGCAGGCAAAGGGTTTGGTTGTTTCAAGTCTGACAGTGAATTCCAAAACTGGTTGCATGAACTTCGTAAAGGTGAGAGAAACTTCTATGATTTCTCACAAAAAAGTGCAAATCGTCTGAAAGATGAGTTGAGTAAGTACCCCTTTGCTGATGAAGGTATTCTGGTGATTGCAGAATATCAGTCTCTGGCGACAGATTACCTTTTTGTTGCCATCATTCCATCAAATGAAAGTCTAAAAGTGACAGAAGGTCTCGAAATTAGTGCGACTGATTATCTTGACCTGAGTAAAATGGATATTGCTGCGCGTATTGATCTGACCAGTTATGAGACAGATAAAGAGTCAAATCGCTACCTCGCATACATCAAAGGTCGAGTAGGGCGTAAAGTGGCAGACTTTTTCCTTGATTTTTTGCAGGCTGAGGTCGGGTTGGATACCAAGCAACAGAACCAAGTTTTGATGCAGGCGGTTGAAGATTTTTGTGCAGACTCCAAGTTAGAGAAAGACGAAGCGATCAGTTATAAAAAACAGGTGGCGGACTACTGCAACGAACAAATCAAAAGCGGTGATGAAGTTCAGATTCGTGAGCTGTCGGGAGAGTTACCTCCTTCTCATGATGGTACCAGCTTCTTTGATTACACTCATGAGCAAGGTTACCAACTGGAAGAAAGCTTCCCCGGCGACAGAACGGCTGTACGTAAGCTGACCAAATATGTAGGTGCAGGTGGTGGTCTAACGATTAACTTTGATAGTTTGCTGCTTGGTGAGCGTATTTTTTATGATCCAGAAACCGATACATTGACCATCAAAGGCACCCCACCAAACCTGCGTGACCAACTGACCCGTAACCGCTAATTCCTCATTAAATCAGGACTAAGTCGAAGAAATATGCACTTAGTCCTACTTTTCTCAAGCTTTGCGTATATGCTTGTAATCATGGCATTTATTCAAAGACGGCATGACATGGATCGCAAAGCGCTCAAGCTGGGTTGGCTGATTGTTGTTGTCTGGGTGATAGGGATGACCGTACTGTCCTTCAGTTATCGCTCAAACGTAATGACAATGAGCCAGGTTGGAGAACTGAGCAATAGCATAGATGAACTTAAGTATTCCTTATTTAAGGAACCTGCCTACCGGGCCGAGTTGACGGATGGTCAGTCTCTCAACTTGCAACTAATCTACGCGCTTCGGCTACAGATTGAAGCGACTTATGAGCAGAGTTGGCTAACGCCAGATGTTAACCAACTTCTCTATACCACCGATCGATTTATAGAGCAGACCAAAATCTTTCTCGATAACGAACTTGCTTTGATTTCATTAGTGGATCAAGCGCAGTTTATTCGCGCGAAATATCAAGATGACACTGACTTGAGAACTCACTATTACCATTTGAGTGCGAATGTTTTGGAGGCTTTGTTTAGCTCGAATAAATCCAACCCTCAGGTGTTCCGTGAGCTTGACCAATTGTACGTGGAGTCTGAATCTCTGCCCGCGTTGCAAAAGCAAGACCTTCAGCAATTGTTGTCGAGAACATCAGCGGTATTGGGTAGCTATGCACAAGGGAGTTATGTCATCGAAAAAATGATGACACATTCCATTCATAAGCAAATCAATGTCGTAGAGACGCAATACCATTTACAGCAGCGTAACCTGGCCATTAGCGGTGTTGTATATAGTGGGATATGCTTGCTGGCGATGATACTGATTATTTCTCGATTTACAGGAGGCCAACGTATGGTTGAACGTTCAGAAAAAGTGGAAAATAACTCTCAGAAAGAGGTTCAATCAATCGTTGAAACATCAATCGTTGAAACATCAATCGTTGAAACACCCCAAGAGTCCACTTCTATAGTGACTGCTGCCGCTACATTGGATGATGGTCCAGAAATTGACTTAGACGGCATGCTTGATTCGTTGGGTAATGACTACGAATCTGTGTGTATGTTGCTACAGGTATTTGTCGACGACCATACGGGAGATGCTGAGCGAATTGCTCAATTGCTCAACGATGCTCCTGAAGAAGCGTTGCGCAAAGCTCACAGCCTTAAAGGGGTCGGTGGAAATCTAGGGGCCTTAAAACTTCGTGAGTCAGCAGGCAAGGTCGAGCAGGCAATTAAAGATGATATTGGTTCGGTTTCAGGTTTGTTGGAAGAGCTTAAAGCTCGCTTAGATAAAGCTATTCTTGAGGCACAAACGTTTCTTAATGAACAAGAACCCGATGGCTGATTTATTCAAAGACCAAATTAGCCAATATTTAAAAGAGAGCACATAGTGCTCTCTTTTATGTTTTTTTTAGCACCAGAGTAAAGTCAGCGTCAGAGTAATCGTCAATCAAAGTGACGTTAGGTGTCACTGTCTGGCAAAACGCTAAAACTTCTTGTTTGTTGTATGCTTGCAATATCGTTTGATCAGAAAAAACTTCGATATTAAGCAGGTTGAATACAGTGACCTCTCTGCATGCAGAAAACATACGCATGATCATTTCTGTTAGATATTCTGGGTTTTTCGTCCGGTAACTCAATGAACCACTGGCGACGACGATGTCCATTTTCGGTAAGTTTGCTTGGCTGATATCGGTAAATTTGAATCGGCATTGTGAGGAGCCTATCCGTTTTCTGGCTTGGCGAAGAAAAGGCCAGTGTTGATCGAGACCGAGATAGAAGCCAGGACATTGATTGTCTGACAGGTAGTCATACAACTCGCCCAGCCCGCAACCGAGATCCAATACTCTCTTACCCTGGAACTCTACATTATTGGCTATGGCTTTAAAGCGCACTTGTTGCTCTTCATGGCTGGACCAGCCTTGTACCTTATGATTCAACCCTTTCCAGCGTCGTACTTTTTCTTTGTGGAACAGATAGATTTTCAAGCGGTCGACTAAATGCATAGTGGTTCTCAAACAAAGAGTGATAGCCTCAGACTAGCTAATTTCACTGTAGGCACAAGGGAGTATTTCTCCTGCTTTTCTTCCCACTGAATAAAATTAAATCTAAAAAGCACTTTACCTCAAGCTAACTTGAGGAATTAGAGTGGCACGAGTGAAGATAAGATTAAGCCGTAATACGCTGATCTTTATACTTATTACCTACTCAAAAGGACTGTATTATGAAAGGCTATGTTGAGCATGCAAACATTGGTGTTGTTGATCCAAATAAAACAGTGGAATTTTTGACCACAGCTTTACCTGGGTGGCGGATCCGTGGGGAAGGAGAATACATCAACGGCCAAGGTGAAAGGATTCAGTGGTGTCACGTTGGCGATGAAAACTCCTATATTGCACTTTCATCGACGGGGAAGGGGGAAGCACCGGACTGGCAAACGCGATATACAGGGGTAAAGCATGTTGGAATTGTGGTGACAGATCTTGAAGCGATGGAAGCAAGATTGGCTAAGCAAGGCTACTTTGTCGATCATCGAGGTGATGAACATCCTTATCGAAAGAACGCTTATTACATCGATGATCATAACCTCCAGTTTGAGTTTATTGAGTACTTCTCGCAGCAACCCGAACAGAAGAATGATTACTCGTTATAGAGTGAAAAAAGCGCCGGTATGGCGCTTTTTTGTTAGTTGTATATTAAGCGGTTTGCTTGCTTAACTCTGGCGTCTCTTCCGTATTGTTTGGGCCCGTGGGTTCGCACTTATCAACAAACCAACCCATGTACGAGGTAATAATCGTTACCAAAATACACACAAAACTTAGCCACATAAAAGGTGCGTATGACAATGTGGCAACACCTAAGATACTTGCCATGTAGATACCATTATCACTCCACGGAACCATACCTGATGTTAGTGTTCCGCCGAATTCAGCATTTCGTGACAGATTCTTACGCTTGTAGCCAAGGCGATCGTAGTTTTTCGCACAGATCTTCGGTGTGAGGATAAGGGACACATACATGGCGGAGCCAAATACGTTGCCTAGGAAAGCAGTACCGATAGTACTGGTTGCTAGCGAGCCAGGGCTCTGTACACGACGTTCAAACAGTTTGGCGATGGTTTCCAGTACGCCGACTTTATCCAATAGACCACCAAAGCCGAGGCCAAAGACGATCACGGCAACTGAGCCTAACATAGAGGACATACCACCACGGTTGAGAATTGAGTCAATGAAACCGACACCAGATTCGATATGGAACGGAGCCCATGCGGTGTTAAATGCTTGAAGGAAATCAACATCTTGAATCATCACAGCCCAGATGATACCCAATAGAGAGCCGAAGCTGATCACTGGGAAAGAAGGCATGCGCATGGCTAACAGGCCAAGTACGATCATAACAGGCACAAACGAATACGGCGTGATGTAGAACTGGTTCTCCATTGCGTCTATCACAGATTGAACCTGTGTCATATCTACGTTGCCTGCATAATGGAAACCAAACGCAGTGAACATAACGCCTGTGATGATGTAGCTGATCAGCGCAATGGGTAGCATTCCTTTGATGTGTTCAACCACTTCGACGTTAGACATTGAAGAGGCAAGGATTACAGAGTCGGAGAGAGGGGACATTTTGTCACCAAAATAACAACCCGACAAAACCGCACCGGCCGTGATTGGTGCTGGAACACCTAGACCTTGACCGATACCCATCATGGCAATACCAGCAGTACCTGCAGCACCCCATGATGTTCCTGTTGCTAGCGCGGTTAGGGAACAGATAATCATGGTTGCGAGTAGAAAGATTGACGGATGAATCGCTTTCAGACCGTAATAGATGATGGTTGGAACAATGCCACCTGAGATCCAGGTACCAACTAAAGCTCCGACGGCAAGAAGAATTAAAACAGCGCCCAGACCATTGGAAATGCCATTAAGTGCTGCTTTTTCTAAATCTTTGTATTGGTGACCGAGACGAACACCAAGAACCATGATGACAAACCAGCCTATGTAGAGTGCTAGCTGAATAGGCAAATCTAACTGGGCTGTAAAAGAGAAAGCCATTAGCAAAAATAAACCAAGTGCAACGATAACTTGCATCAAACTTGGTAAACGGGGGGTGAGTTGCGTCATGCAGAGCCTCTTATATGTGTTATATGCCATATGCGCCTTTGTGTACTGGGAAGGGACATATAGAGAGTGTTTACTCATTTGGGTACCGGATGCACTTTACATGACTCAGAATAATATTTCGAACAAATACAACTCCGATGTGATTTAAGTCTATTGATGTATTTATTGCTAGTTAAATATATTAAATTTGGTTAAATTTAATGGTTTGAAATGAGTTTTTTTGTAAATGGCATGTAGCACGAAGATTTCTCTTGTGTAGATGAATCCGCATGCGCAGTTTTCATTGATTGTGGATGAACAAAGAACATACAAAAAGCGATTTGAAGGCAATATTTAAAAAAAGGAAGCAAAAGTGACAGAAATAAGTGAATTTTTCCTTGAGATTTTGTTGGGAAAATTGAAGTATTGAGGCATCCCTTTTTTAAATATTGCACACGGAGAGTTGAGAATGAGAGTAGGTTTAGTCGGTTGGCGTGGCATGGTAGGTTCAGTGCTTATGCAGCGCATGGTTGAAGAAAAAGATTTCGACCTTATTGAGCCGGTATTTTACAGCACTTCTCAGGTAGGTATTCCTGCGCCCTCATTTGGAAACCGTAAGGTGGGCGAAGAAGCAGGTCTTCTACAAGATGCATTTGACATCGAAAGTTTAAAGCAGCTTGATGCAGTCGTTACCTGTCAAGGTGGTAGCTATACAGAAAAAGTTTACCCAGCACTTCGTCAGGCAGGATGGAAAGGTTACTGGATTGATGCGGCATCCACGCTGCGTATGGCACAAGATTCTATCATCGCGCTTGATCCAGTTAACATGGCACAGATTCAGCAAGGTATCCACGGTGGCACCAATACCTTTGTTGGTGGTAACTGTACAGTGAGCTTGATGCTGATGGGCTTGGGTGGTCTGTTTGAAAAAGGCTTGGTTGAATGGACCAGTGCGATGACTTACCAAGCCGCATCTGGTGCGGGTGCACAGAATATGCGTGAGCTGATTTCTCAAATGGGCGTTATCAACGACTCAGTAAGCTCAGAATTAGCCAACCCATCAAGCTCTATTCTTGATATCGATAAAAAAGTGGCTGACACCATGCGCAGCGGTTCATTCCCAACGGACAAGTTTGGTGTGCCACTGGCGGGTTCTTTGATTCCATGGATCGATGTGAAACGCGATAATGGTCAGAGTAAAGAAGAATGGAAAGCGGGTGTTGAAGCGAACAAGATTCTCGGCTTCCAAGATGCTCCTGTACCCATTGATGGTACTTGTGTGCGTATCGGCGCTATGCGTTGTCATTCTCAAGCGCTGACGATTAAGCTCAAACAAAATGTCCCAATGGATGAAATCGAAGAGATGATCGCCACCCACAACGATTGGGTTAAAGTGATTCCTAATGACCGCGATATTACGGCGCAAGAACTGACGCCGGCGAAAGTCACGGGTACGCTATCGATTCCAGTCGGTCGACTGCGTAAAATGGCGATGGGTGATGACTTCCTCAATGCGTTTACTGTGGGTGACCAGCTACTATGGGGTGCAGCAGAACCGTTACGTCGTACGCTACGTATTATTTTGGCTGAAAAAGCGTAAATCTCAACGCGATACAAACACCTTATCTTTGAATTCCTAGCCTCAAAAGATCAAAAAGGGTTGACGTTTTACGTCAACCCTTTCATTTTCCGGCTAGCCCGCTTTTAGTCCTCTACGGTGACGATCCGTTGATCAGGGTCCGCCAGCTCGCTCCCACAGTATTTGCAATGCATCGCATCAGATTCGTGGCCCGACTTAGAACAATTGGGGCATTTGACCAGAGATTTGTGCGAGTTCATTTCTTGGTTGAGTTCGGCGGTGATGATACCCGTTGGGACGGCTAAGATAGAGTAACCAAGCAACATAGTGATAGAAGCGATGGCCTTGCCCAAATTGGTTTGTGGGACAAGATCGCCGTACCCGACGGTTGTGATGGTCACGATTGCCCAGTAGATACTTTTAGGGATGCTCGTAAAACCGTTTTGGGGCCCTTCAATAACAAAGATCAGCGCACCAAAAATGGTGACGAGAATGGCGACAGTACTGAAAAATATGAAGATTTTTCTTCTTGCCATCAACAATGAACGCAACAGAATGTTGGAGTCTTGTAAGTAGCGAACCAGCTTAAGTACGCGGAATATCCGCATCACACGTAACAGCCTGACGACCCCCATGAATGTTGCGGACGGAAAGAAAAACGCTAAGTAAGTCGGCAAAATGGCCAACAGATCGACAACGCCGTAGAAGCTTTTGGCATAAGCGACTGGTTTGGGTGAACAATAAAGACGCAACAAATATTCAATAGTGAAGAGAGCGGTAAATGTATATTCACAATACCGTAGCTCCGTTCGCCACTGAGACGCGACGGCTGGAATGGATTCGAGAACCAGCACCAGTAACGAAGAAAGAATCGCAATGATGAGAGCGATATCAAAGGCACGCCCGGCTTTGGTATGCGTGCCAAAAATGATGATGTAGAGGTGATGTTTGAGAGAATTGCGTGGCATGACGATACTAACTTTTAAACGATAGCGTTAATCATACCTTCATCATCCATGTCAGGCCAATCCAGGAAACAAGTTACGCAAGCCATTAGCAATAAATTCAATGCCAAGTGCTCCTAGAATTAACCCCATTATCCGCGTGATCACGTTGATACCCGTTTGGCCAAGAAAGCGGACTATTAGTGGTGCTGAGCGGAATAAGAACCAAGAGCAAAGGCAGAATAAGCTGACGGTAATAATGATACCAAGGGTATCCAGCATGGTTGGATAACGGGCACCATATACAATCGTTGAACTGATCGCACCGGGGCCTGCCATCAAAGGCATGGCGAGAGGCACCACGCCAATTTGTTCGCGGCTAACATATTCAGACTTTTCTTGTTTGTTCTGCTTATCTTCACCTAACTTACCACTCATCATCGAAAAAGCGATGCTAAGCAGTAGCAGACCACCAGCGACGCGAAATGAATCGAGTGAAATGCTGAACATATCTAGCAGCATCTGACCCGCCAGTAGAGAAATGATAAGAATCACTGCAACCGCGAGATTAGCAGTTGCGGCCGTTTTATGCTTTTCTTCCAGCGTCATATGCCCAGTTAAAGAAACAAACACTGGCATTATCCCGACAGGATTTACAGCGGCGACTAACCCAAGAAAAAATTGTAAAAAAATTGCGATTTCGAACGTTTGCATTGCGTGTGCCTACACAAAGTAAAGACCAGAACAGAGCCACCAGAGTGACATGCGGAATATAGTCTAAAATTGGCGGCGTAACGAATGAAAAAATCTAACGCTTATCTGAATGGAAGAATAGGAAGGTCTAATTGCTGGCTGCACAGTAACATTTTCGAGGTGTCTATTGATTTACACAAACGTTAACATTTGCACATTTTTAATAAAAAATGAGTTGGATGTTAGCGCCTTATCCTCGATTAGATATAAGCTTAGTAGCACAATGTTCGTGGAGTACATGTAATTCTGTGGTCATAAAATGAAACTTTTTTACAGTTTGTGTTCAGTTGGAAAGTTGAAAGGCGCATGATTGATAAATTTGTTGTGTTTTAAAATTTGCTTTTATTGCTTTAAATTCAAGTTCTTATGATTTTTATTTGATGCCGGCTACGACTTAATAGGTAAATAGTATTTCAGAACTGATCTGGGTCAATTTTTTTCATAACTTGAAATAATATAATCAGCCCTGAAAGCAATTTACTAAGAAAGACTGTGAAATCAATGCTCAATGCGTCTACAGCTTACTTACTAAAAAGTTTTTAATATTTGTTAATTTTAGGAGATTCCCTATGCCTGTAACTAATATGGCTGAACTAGATGCAATGATTGCTCGCGTTAAAAAAGCGCAAGAAGAGTTCGCTACTTACTCTCAAGAGCAGGTGGACAAAATCTTCCGTGCAGCGTCTCTTGCCGCTAACCAAGCTCGTATCCCGCTCGCTCAACAAGCGGTAGAAGAATCTGGTATGGGTATTGTTGAAGATAAAGTAATTAAGAACCACTTCGCTTCTGAGTTTATCTACAATAAATACAAAGACGAGCAGACTTGTGGCATCCTAGAAGAGGATGACAACCTAGGTACTATGACTATCGCAGAGCCAGTAGGTATCATCTGTGGTATCGTACCAACGACTAACCCGACTTCTACTGCAATCTTCAAATCTCTAATCTCTCTGAAGACTCGTAACGGTATCATCTTCTCGCCACACCCTCGTGCGAAGAACTCTACTAACGACGCAGCTAAACTTGTTCTAGATGCAGCGGTTGCAGCCGGTGCGCCAAAAGACATCATCGGTTGGATTGACCAGCCATCTGTAGAGCTTTCAAACGCTCTAATGAAGCACGATGACATCGCTCTTATCCTTGCAACTGGTGGTCCAGGCATGGTGAAAGCAGCTTACTCTTCTGGTAAGCCAGCAATCGGTGTCGGTGCAGGTAACGTTCCTGTCGTTATCGACGAAACCGCTGACATCAAACGTGCTGTCGCTTCTATCCTAATGTCTAAGACGTTCGATAACGGCGTAGTATGTGCTTCTGAGCAGGCTGCAATCGTAGTTGACGAAGTATATGACGAAGTTAAAGAGCGTTTCGCTTCTCACAAAGCTTACGTACTAAGCAAAGCTGAAGCAGAGAAGGTTCGTAAGGTTCTTCTTATCGACGGCGCGCTTAACGCGAAAATCGTTGGTCAACCAGCGCCGGCCATTGCTGAAATGGCAGGTGTTACTGTTCCAGCAGACACGAAAGTTCTAGTTGGTGAAGGTCTGGGTAAAGTATCTTACGACGACGCATTTGCTCACGAGAAATTGTCTCCAACATTAGGTCTGTTCCGTGCTGACAACTTCGAAGATGCTGTGGCACAGGCTGTGACTATGGTTGAGATTGGCGGTATCGGCCATACATCGGGTCTATACACTAACCAAGACGTTAACGCAGACCGCATCCGTTACTTCGGTGACAAGATGAAGACCGCTCGTATCCTAATCAACATCCCGACCACTCACGGTGGTATCGGTGACCTGTACAACTTCAACGTTGCACCTTCTCTCACTCTAGGTTGTGGTTCATGGGGTGGTAACTCTATCTCTGAGAACGTGGGTCCTAAGCACCTAATCAACAAGAAAACTGTAGCGAAGCGAGCTGAAAACATGTTGTGGCACAAACTACCTAAGTCTATCTACTTCCGTCGTGGTAGCCTTCCAATCGCACTTAGCGACCTAGAAGGTAAGAAACGCGCATTCCTAGTCACTGACCGTTTCCTATTCAACAACGGTTACGCTGATGACGTAGTTAACCTGCTGAAAGCTCAAGGCATGGAAGTTCAAACCTTCTTCGACGTAGAAGCCGATCCAACTCTGTCTGTAGTAGAGAAAGGTGCTGAAGCGATGAAGAGCTTCCAACCAGACACTATCATCGCGCTAGGTGGCGGTTCTCCGATGGATGCAGCGAAAATCATGTGGGTAATGTACGAACACCCAGATACGCACTTCGAAGAACTAGCAATGCGCTTTATGGACATCCGTAAACGTATCTACAAGTTCCCTAAAATGGGCCAGAAAGCAGAGCTTGTTTGTATCACGACAACTTCAGGTACGGGTTCAGAAGTTACGCCATTCGCGGTGGTGACTGACGACAAAACTGGTGCTAAGTACCCACTAGCTGACTACGAAATCACGCCAAACATGGCTATCGTAGATGCTAACCTAGTCATGAACATGCCTAAGTCTCTTACAGCATTTGGTGGTTACGATGCAGTCACTCACGCTCTAGAAGCTTATGTCTCTGTTCTAGCAAATGAATACTCTGACGGTCAGGCTCTACAAGCACTCAAGATGCTAAAAGAGTACCTACCATCAAGCTACGCAAATGGTGCAGCAGACCCAATCGCTCGTGAGAAGGTGCACAACGCAGCAACTATCGCTGGTATCGCGTTTGCTAACGCATTCCTGGGTGTTTGTCACTCTATGGCGCACAAGATTGGTGCTGAGTTCCACCTACCACACGGTCTGGCGAACGCACTGCTCATCTCTAACGTGGTACGTTACAACGCGAACGACAACCCAACTAAGCAGACTGCATTCTCTCAGTACGACCGTCCACAAGCCCGTCGTCGTTATGCTGAAGTAGCTGACCACCTAGGCCTTAGCCAAGAAGGTGACCGTACTGCTCAGAAGATTGAACGTCTACTAGCATGGCTTGACGAGCTGAAAGCTAACCTAGACATCCCGATGTCTATCCAAGCTGCTGGCGTTTCTGAAGCAGACTTCGTTGCTAAACTAGACGAACTGGCGGTAGAAGCGTTCGATGACCAGTGTACCGGTGCTAACCCTCGTTACCCTCTAATCACAGAGCTGAAGGAAGTTTTACTCGCATCTTTCTACGGTAAAGCGTTCGTTGAAGGTGAGACTTTCGAAGGTACGACTGTTATCAAGAAGAAAGCAGATCAGGTAGCCGCTAAAGCAGCACCAAAATCAAAAAAAGCAAAAGCTAACGCATAAGTAAGCGGGTCAGTGTTGAGATAGGTTTTCGCTAGCACGAAACCTAATTATCGGGATAAGAACAAGCCCCAACCGAAAGGTTGGGGCTTTTTTTTCGGGCGGAGCCCTTAGAGAACGCTTCGCTGCTGGAGCACTTCGCTGCTTGAGAACTGGATCGGACTTCGTCCTCCGAGAGGTTGGGGTTGGTAGAACGGTGAAAGAACCTTTAGTACAAAGGTGTGGACAGTACTTTTTCCCCAGGAAGAGATAATAATCCAGCACTCCAAATAAAAAGGGTTGACGCTCTCACGCCAACCCTCTAAACGTTCTCTAGTTCTCTAGTTCTCTAGCTTTCTACTTCTCGTCTTCTGGAAGTTTGATATTCAGCTCCAGCACCGAGATATCATCGTCTTTGTGTTCAAAAGAGAGATCAACCATAGAAGGATCCACAGCGACGTATTTACCAATGACCTTGAGAATGTCTTCTTTTAGCTGTGGCAGGTACGAAGGTGATGGATCACCCTGACTGCGGCGCTCTGCAACGATGATTTGCAGACGCTCTTTGGCTAAATTGGCAGACGTTTTCTTCTGCGGGCGGAAAAATTCAAGTAATGACATTTAGCCTCCGAATAGTCGTTTGAAGATCCCTTTCTTCTGCTCGGTTAGGAAGCGGAAATCCACTTGTGATCCTAATAAGCGCTCGACAGTGTCGTTGTAAGCCATACCCGCGTCTGTCTCGTTATCGAAGATCACAGGGACACCTTTGTTTGACGCATTCAGTACTGCCTGACTTTCAGGGATGACGCCAAGCAGTGAGATATGCAGAATTTCTTCGACATCTTCTACGCTCAGCATTTCACCTTGCGTCACGCGTGCTGGATTGTAACGGGTCAGCAGTAAGTGTTGTTTAACGGGCTCTAATCCTTCTTCAGCACGGCGAGATTTTGAATCCAAAATGCCCAAGATACGGTCTGAGTCACGAACCGAAGAAACTTCAGGGTTCGTTGTCACAATCGCTTCATCTGCAAAGTATAGCGCCATTAATGCGCCTTGCTCGATACCTGCTGGAGAGTCACAGATAATGAAATCGAAGCCCATTTCATCCAGTTCGTCTAAAACACGGCGAACACCATCGCGAGTCAGTGCGTCTTTATCACGAGTCTGAGAGGCGGGTAGAATGAAGAGATTATCTGTGCGTTTGTCTTTGATCATGGCTTGATTGAGCGTTGCTTCGCCATTGATAACGTTGACGAAGTCATAAACAACGCGGCGTTCACAGCCCATGATCAAATCGAGGTTGCGTAGACCAATATCAAAATCGATCACTGCGGTTTTCTTTCCTTTCAGTGCCAGACCTGAAGCAATAGCGGCACTTGATGTGGTTTTACCTACACCACCTTTACCTGACGTGACAACAATAATGCGTGCCATTATGTGTTCCTTATTAATCTTTAAACGGTTAACAACTCGAACTTGAGCGAGTCATTGTCCAAACTGAACATAACTTTTTTCTGCCAGTATTCATCAGCAAACTGTTCTGTGAGCCAATAGTGGCCGGCAATTGACATTAATTCGGCATTAAGCTTATTGCAGATGATCACTGCACCCGTGTTGCCACTGGCGCCAGCAATCGCGCGACCACGAAGTGTTCCGTGAATGTGAATAGAACCATCTGCAATAACCTCGGCACCTTCACTGACGTGGCTCAACACTACTAAATCACAGTCCTTGGCATAGATCTGCTGACCAGATCGTACCGGAGTACGAATGATTTTAGTTGGTGCCATTTTCGCCGGAGCTTGAGAAGGGGATTTGCTAGCTGACATAACAGCAAAATCAGCCTCTGAAGCCAGATTCTGAGTGCGTTTATCGCGGCACCCTGTCACACCAACCGGAATCATTCCGGCATGTGAAATCCCTTGTTTTAGTCTCGCAAAGTCAATATCACCATCAACTTTTGAAATATTGATGACAACAGGGGCGTGAGCGAAGAAAGCTGGCGCTTGTTCGACTTTTTCACTGAGAAATTGCAGTGTGTTTTCAACATCGTTGTTTGAAAGGTGTAAAACGGACAAAGTAAAACTACTACCTTTCAGGTCCGGTAAATTTGACATCTTTTTTTAGGAACCTCGTAAGGACGTTGCCTGAGACTAGGGTTGTCATGTTATATTCCCATAATAAGCACAGCAAGTTATCTTGCGCTCAATTGAGTGTTTTGCTGTAAAAAATAGCGAAACATTGACGTTCTCTGAATCTAAACAGACAAAAGGCTTACCATGCTTTGTGCAATTTATAAAAGTTCTAAAAAAGAAGGCGCTTACCTATATATCCCGAAAAAGGATGATTTTTCACAAGTTCCTGACACTTTGATGCAAATGTTTGGCAAACCTATTATGGTTATGGTGGTCAAACTGGAAGGGCGTACTCTGGCACAAGTTGATGTCGATAAAGTAAAACAATCTCTAATCGATGATGGTTTTTTCTTGCAATTGCCGCCGCCGCCCAAAAACCTACTCGATGAATATAAAGAGCAAAAACAAGCTCGTCAGCAATCTGAAGAGTAAATAATCATTGGATTGTTGTTTTTATTGCTCAAGGAGGGCAATGTGAAAAAACTACTGTCAGTCGTTCTAGGATTAACACTCTCTACTTCTGTTTATGCGAATGAGATCAGTTTTGAGCAATACGTTGAAGGCTTAAAACAAGAAGCGCGTATCAATGGTATTTCGGAGCAAATTATCAATCAGGCTTTCGGCAATGTGACTCATAAGCCTCGAGCTGTAAAAGCGGATAAGAACCAACCGGAAAAGAAATTGACACTGGATGAGTATATTCCTCGTGCAGTCCCAGATTGGAAAGTAAAGCAGGCTAAAGCGTTGTACAAAGAGCACTATGCAGAGTTAAGCCGAATTGGTGAAGAATATGGCGTACAACCACGTTTTATTGTTGCATTGTGGGGCGTGGAAAGTAACTTCGGTAAATTCACGGGTAACTATCCTGTGATCGATGCATTATCGACGCTCGCCTACGACGGCCGTCGAGAAGCTTTCTTCCGCAAAGAAACCATGGCCGCACTGAAAATATTGCAAGAAGGACATATTCCATTCAGCGATTTTAAAGGCTCTTGGGCAGGAGCCATGGGGCAATGTCAGTTTATGCCTAGCTCGTTCCTTGCTTATGCCGCGGATGGAAGTGGTGATGGTAAGAAAGATATTTGGAATACCGAGTCGGACGTGTTCGCGTCAGCTGCCAATTACCTGAATCAATATGGTTGGAACGACAAGTTCACTTGGGGGCGTCAGGTTAAATTGCCGCAAGGTTTCGACATGAACCTTGAAGGGCGTGTTGAAGGTAAAGAGAAAACGCTCGCTCAATGGAATCAACTTGGTATCACTCGTTACGATGGGAGCCCATTGCCACAAGTGAACGTGGATGCATGGTTAACTGCGCCAGACAATGCCAATGGGCGAGTCTATCTGGTTTATAACAACTACAATGTTTTGATGAAGTGGAATCGCTCATACTACTTTGCTTTAGCCGTGAGCCATTTGGCCGACAGAATAACGCTTTAATTGTTTTGATTAGGAGCTCTTTGGAGCTCCTTTTAGTTTGTGGAGTCCCTGTGCTATCTGATCGTGCATCTCAAATGGTGGTGTTCGCCGCCTTACTCACTCATAAAAACTTTACTCAGGCTGCGAAGAGCTTAGGGGTCTCGGTTTCACATGTTAGTAAGCAACTGGCGCTGCTAGAAGAATCGCTAGGCGTTAAACTGGTTCAACGAACGACCAGAACTTTTACTCCTACTGAGGCAGGGGAACAGTTTTTTTATCATTGCCAGAAAGTGGTGCGAAGCGTTGAAGAAGCGCACCTCGAAGTGGAAAGTCAGAAAGATGAAGTGGCGGGTTTGATTCGAATCGGTTTATCGCAGTCTTTTGGGACTTTGCACATTCTCCCTGCGATCGATGAGCTGCGAGAGCAATACCCCAATCTGAAAGTTGAGATGCATTTGTTTGATTATAAAGTCGACATGTTACAAGAGGGATTGGATCTTTGGATCACCAATAACGAGACGCTACCTGAAGGATATGTCGCTCAGCGTTTAGCGGACAGCCAGTTCGTGGTAGCCGCTTCGCCAGAGTATTTGATGAAACACGATACGCCTCATCACCCGAACGATTTGGTTGACCACAATTGCTTGATTTATCGAAGCTGGGAGCGTGACTACACCCATTGGGCATTTTCCAGCCATGATGATCAGCTGAATGTGAAAGTATCTGGAAATTACTCGGTCGATTTGGCAGAAGCAGTGCGAGATGCTGCCGTTGCTGGATGGGGTGTTGCCTACCTTGCCACTTATCTCATTCGTGATGAGTTTAAGCAAGGTCAGTTGATTCAGCTTTTGCCTCAGTGGTTACCCAGTCAGAATATGCCTTTTTATGCCGTTTATCCTAGCCGTCGTTACCTGTCGACCAAGACAACCGCGGTGATTGAGTTCATCAAGAGTAAAATTGGTTCACCCTGCTACTGGGACAAACGATTGTCTCCCTATATTCACCGACCTCAAGCCTGATTGGTTGCTTTAGATTTTTTCTGTTTTTAGAAACATTCTTTTTATATGGAAATAATAACGAAAAGCAAACGTTTATCTTGATTTAAAACAGCCGCTTATCGACTTGATTAAAGTTTGAGTTGTTCAAATTAAACCGGATTTTAACAACTTAGATTTGCATCTCTTTTGGAACGGAATATTATCCGACGCCATTATTTATGGCCCTTTTAGTCGGATATTTCCATGAACTCAATCCTCGGAATCATAGCCATTTTTGCTCTTGCATGGCTACTTTCTACCAACAGAAAAAATATTAACCTGAAAACTGTGTCCTTAGCCTTTGCTCTGCAGGTGACTTTTGCGCTGTTAGTCCTCTATGTACCCGCTGGTAAGGAAGCGCTAAACAGTGTCACAGCAGCCGTATCCAATCTGATTAACTATGGCCAAGAAGGGATAGCCTTTTTATTTGGTGGCTTGGCAACGGGCGGTTTTACATTTGCTATCAATGTATTGGGTATTATTGTCTTCTTCTCAGCACTGATTTCTGGCCTGTACCATATTGGGATCATGCCTAAAGTGATCAATGTGATTGGCGGCGGATTGCAAAAACTACTCGGGATAGGTCGGGCTGAATCTTTGTCTGCGACGGCAAACATTTTTGTCGGTATGATTGAAGCGCCACTTGTGGTCAAGCCATACTTGCGCCAAATGACCGATTCACAATTATTTGCTGTGATGACAGGCGGCCTGGCGTCAGTTGCTGGTGGCACGTTAGTGGGGTATGCGTCATTAGGTGTTGATCTCAATTTCCTTATCGCTGCAGCGTTTATGTCTGCGCCTGCGGGATTGTTGATGGCAAAACTGCTAGTGCCTGAAACCGAAAAAATTGACGCTCAGGTTGAAATAGACAATGTTGACATGCCCCGAGCGACAAATGTTGTTGAGGCGATGGCGGATGGCGCGATGTCCGGCTTACGAATTGCTGTCGCTGTAGGGGCAACCTTATTAGCGTTTATCAGTGTCATTGCCATGCTTAACGGTATGTTGGGCTGGGCTGGCAGCCTGGTAGGCATAGAATTAAGCTTTGAGCTTATCCTAGGTTACTTGTTTGCCCCTGTTGCATGGCTACTGGGTGTACCTTGGAATGAAGCGATTACGGCAGGTTCGCTTATAGGTAATAAGGTTGTGGTCAACGAGTTTGTTGCCTTTATTCAACTGATGGAAGTGAAGTCTCAGCTCAGTGATCATTCACAAGCGATTGTGACATTTGCTCTGTGTGGCTTTGCGAACATTTCAACAATGGCTATGCTGATTGGTGGTTTGGGTAGTTTGGTGCCTGAGCGTCGAAGCTTTATTTCAAAATATGGATTCCGCGCCATTGCGGCCGGTGTCATGGCCAATTTAATGAGTGCCGCCATTGTTGGTGTGATACTCAGTCTCTAAAACGAAAAGCCGCTTTGTGATAAAGCGGCTTTTTTATGTCACATTTTCGAGTTCAGTAATATTGTCGATGGCTTGCTGGTTTGTAGTACCGCAGACCACAGGGCAGGGCTTAAATTCGTGGCACACTTTTGGTCGTTCCGGTTTACCAAACAACTTACACAAATTCTCTTCATTGAGCTGAACGCATCTTGTGCCTGCAGGTTTGCCTTTCGGCATACCCGGGATCGGCGAAGAAATACTTGGCGCGATACAACACGCTCCGCAGCCTAATCGGCATTCCATAATGATGACCTTATTGATAATCGGGGCGCGATGTTAGCAAAAAAGATGGCCCCTAGCAGTATAAAACGCTTCCCTCGTATCAATTGTTTACTTAATGGCATTCATTACTTGGTCGCCTAAATGACGATAATGCGGGTGTATTTTTTACTATAATTTATATTTTTGTCAGTTTCATCCGTGTTCCACTAAACTTAACAATAAAGGGTCAACGCGTTTTGGTGCTTTGTAATGTCGGGTACAATTGGGAGTGTCGTGTCAGATGAGCGATAAAAGTTTTTGGGCAAAACATTCCAGTAAAATAGCCTCATTTATCGGTGTTTGTGGTGCCATCATGATCGGTATCGGCATCTATTTTGTAATGGAACATGAACACCAGAAAGCGAGACAAGAATTGCTTGGTGTTTGGGAAGAAGCGAATGTTGCGACCTACGCCGCCAATACGCTTCATGTCGCGGAAGAGGGGATTTACTGGAACGAAGACTTAATCAGTACCCACTTTGCTTTTGACGGCGAAACTCTTGAATTTAATTTGGGTAATAACCAACAGCGTTATCACCTCGATAGGCTCAGAGGAACCTTAGTGCACCTTAACGGTAGCTACAAAGCGAAATACCTCAAACAAACAACAAGAAGTTACGCTTTCGGCAATCGTGCTAGAGGTCGTTGAGCTCGCTAGTTTGTGGCGTAATTGCGTGAGTGATTCAAAGTCGTGATTGTATCGCTTTGATATCTCTGTCGAGTACAAATATTGTCCTTGAACTTTATGCGTCTAAACGGTATAAAACGCTCCCCTGTCCGAGACCGAAGTAATGTTATGAGCCAGCCATTTTGGGAAAGTAAATCACTAGAACAAATGACCGAACCAGAGTGGGAAGCACTCTGTGATGGTTGTGGTAAGTGCTGTCTACATAAACTCATGGATGAAGACACAGAAGAAATCTACTACACCAATGTGGCTTGCAGTTGGTTAAACAGCAAAACTTGCTCGTGCAAAGACTATCCCAACCGATTCACTTCTGGTGAGGAGTGTACCAAGTTGACCCGTGATGATATTGATGATTTCACTTGGTTGCCACATACTTGTGCTTACCGCTTATTGGCGGAAAATCAGCCTCTTCCTCAATGGCACCCTTTGATCACAGGCTCTAAATCTGCGATGCATGCCGCTGGCGAAAGCGTACGCAATAAAATCGTGTATGAGATTGATGTGGTGGATTGGGAAGACCATATCTTAAACCATCCAGATAGAACTTAGCTTATAGCTCTTTGTGTCCACCCGCATAAAGTTAAGTGATATCACTCAGATTAATTTAGGAGCGCCAATGGCGCTCTTTGTCGTTTATAGCTGGTCATAAAAGGTGATGGTTGGTTCTTGCTCTAGCAAACCTTCCAAGCGGTCTAAAAGGTTGAGAAAGTGCGCCTGTTGGCAATGCTCATCAAAAGCCTGCTTGTCAGTGAACTGCTCTTGAAACATAAAGATTGCAGGGTTTTTGCTGTCCTTTAACAGGTTATAGCGTAGGCATCCTGGTTCATTTTGGGTAGGTTCTAGCATAGCAACTAACAAGGACTGCAGTACGCTTTCTTGGCCAGCTTTGGCGTGAAAAGTCGCGGTTAAGTTTATCATCATGTTTGCTCTGTAATTTTCGATTTTTCGTTGTTATTTACTGGTATCTTCCCTGACGTTGCAGGAATTCGATTTCGTATCCATCGGGATCGGTAATGAAAAAGAGAGTAGCGAGATCAATATTTTGATGCTGTATGGTTTTCATTTCAGAGGGATCCAGCCCAAGTGCATTGAGTTTATGATGCGTCTGATGAATATCATCGACTGATACAGCAATATGCCCGTAGCCGTTCCCATGATGATAAGCTTCTTCTGTATCATGATTGTAGGTCAGCTCCAGTTCAAACTCAGTTTCGCGGTTGGCAAGATAGGTCAGAGTAAAATTGTCAAAAACAAATTGGTCTATCACCTCTAATTCTAATGCGCTGCAATAAAATGCTATTGAAGTGGCTAGGTCTTTTACCCTTACCATAGTGTGAATGAGCCTTGTCATTGTTACCTCCTGCTCTGTAGGCTGGAAGAATAAGGGGTAAATTTGAGCAGAAGGTAGTACCGGGGTACGACAATGAAAAGATTTTACTGATGGGTTATGAGCTGCTGCTTGACCGCTGCCATTACATCGTCGGGCTGGCGAAGGTAGATGAGGCAAGCACAACGCAGTAGTGAGGTGAAGTTCTTGATTTCTCGATTGTATTTCAACGCTTCTGAGTAAATTACGCTGATAAAGCGGGGCAGTGTCATGGATTGTTGCTGCGCGATTTCCTCTAAGATCTGCCAGAAACTGGCTTCGAGCTTAATACTGGTGGCGTGGCCATCAATGCGGAGCGAGCGGGCAATAATCTGGTAGTTTTCTTGAGGTTGATTAGAAAATATTTCACACATATTACGATGCTGATCGATGATAAACCATTATTTCTAACCTGCCCCTCAAAGCGAGTCAACATAAAGTGGCACCACTAAAAACGCCCCGTAGGGCGTTTTGTTTTGTTGATAGTTCAAGGTGTGTTTATTTAACCTGCGTCTTAATGTATTCCCCCAGTTCTGAGTGATGCATGATTTTAGACACAGGAATAATGGCTTCTGCCGGCCCCCAAGCAAATACGTTTACTGGGGTATGTGTGTGTGTACCCGTGCCCCATACAATGTTTTGGCCAGTGGCCTGCTCACGTGCTAGCAGGTTGCCGCGGTCGTTATATGGGAAGAAAGCATCAAAGTCGTTAATTGCCGGGATTTCCTCAGCGGACAAATACTTATGACCGGCCAAACGGTATGGGTTGGGTTTACTGGCAAGGACGTTCGCTGCTTGGCCGGACGTTATCGGGAAGTCCGTATTCTTGTTCACCATTTCTGCAAATTTAGCTGCAGTTTGCTGATTTTTATCCAGCTTTTGGAACTCACTCACGATGCCGTAATAGCTCTTCTTCTGGTTGTATAATCCATCTAAGATCTGAAATGCACCAAAGTTAAAGTTAGGAGCGTAACTACGCTCGGCAAAAGCTTCGCCATCACGTTGCTCTGGTTTTGGCAGATCCTGAGAAGAATAGCTAAAGCCAAAAGAGCCCGTTTCATGGTCAGCGGTGACGATGACAATCGTATCTTCACGGCCTTGTGCCCATTGATAAACGGTATTCACAGCTTCATCAAATTTGATCATCTCATGTAACATGGTGCCAGCATCATTACTGTGTCCCGCCCAGTCAATTTGGCCGCCTTCGACCATGAGGAAGAAGCCGTCTTCGTCTTTCGAAAGAATATCCAGCGCTTTATCCGTCATTTCTTTGAGGCTTGGTTGAGTGCGCTCTGGATCATTTTTACTTACGCTATAAGCAATGCCGTCGTTCATACCAGAGTAGGAGAACAGGCCAAGCAACTTATCACCTTGCGCTTTTGTCATCATGTCACGGTTAAAGGCAAGTGAGTAACCGTCTTGCTGTGCTTCAGTGAGCAGGTTGCGGTCATCTTTACGCTTAGACTTAAGGTAAACATCACCCCGAGTCAGTGTTTTTAACTGGTTGTATGTCTGGCCTTTGTCGTTGGTGGACTTTGGAATCCAGTGACGAAGGCCGCCGGATAGCATGACATCTGCTCCTGTTTCCAACATGTCAGATGCAATGTCATTCTCAAGAGAGCGATGAGGTTGGTGTGCGGCAAATGAGGCTGGGGTTGCGTGAGTAAGGCGAGTATCAGAAACCAACCCGGTTGCTTTGCCCATGCTTTTAGCTTTTTCTAAAACAGTCTGAACATGGTTACCTTGAGAGTCGATACCAATGACCTCTGAGCCAGTATAAATACCTGTTGAAAGCATGGTTGCCGAACAAGCAGAGTCAACCACGATGGCATCTTCAGGGTGGGTCAGTGAGGAACCGATTACCCCTTCTTGAGCAAGTTTAAACAGTGCCGTCGGTTGACCTTGGTAAATGGAATTCGGGGCTTGATTTGCATAAGTTTCTAGCAGGCCAACCTGCTGTGGGCCCATTCCGTCACCAATCATTAGAATAACGTTCTTAATGTCGGCAGAAAGTGCATTAAAAGAGAGCGCAGAAGTCGCGACTGCCGCGACAAGAGGTTTGGTTAAGTGCTTCATCGAATTGTCCTTATTTATAAAAGCGTCCCGATTAAATCACTGTTACATTTCATATTTATTTCATCAATGTATTGATTTATAAAATTGATTTCATTGTCGGTTTCTGTGTCCACTGACACGAAAAAAGTAGAATAAAATAGGTTTTTTAATAGCAGGGTACCCGTACATCAGCGGTATTCGATGTTTTGCAACAAGGTAAGACACACAATGTAAAGGGGTTGCAGTTGGACCGAACGCTACTGTTGTGTTACGCCTTCATTGAGGAGTGAGGGGGCCCTCAGTGCGATTAATAAATGTAATCTGTGTTGACTACTGAGCAGAGCAGAGTGGGAACATAACGAGCACAGCCTTTCCCCGCCGTCACTGAGTCGTTTCGGCGGAAGGGGAAAAGCCATCGAGCGGGTTCGCTCTATATTAGCGCCAGAAGTATTCCGCCCACTGTTGCCGCGGCGGAAAGGTATTGCCCCGCAGAGTAAGCGCCATCGTCTTCTTCTTTGATTTCATCAGGTTTATCAATGCCTAACGCCCCATGGGTGAAAGATTCTACCTGCTCGCCAACCGTCTTATTGGCTTTTTCAGCAGCTTTCGCTTCTTTATCAATTTCCTGCAAAGCGGCAAGCAACGCTCTTCCTTCATCAGAAAGCGTGACTTTATTTTGCTCCACTTTAAGCGGCGCAGAGCCATTATTTGGCTCACTTTGATTCGCTTGAGGTTTGACCTGCTGGGCTGGGGTCAGCTTTGCTGGCTCCATTCCTACTGGTGTCATAGCGATCTCCTTACATCATCCTCATGGAATATATCGACCAATGAGTGAAAAACTTGTGCAAAATATGTCGATTTTGTATGAAATACATTCAAGCACAAAGTGTGCCTGATTTATTCATTGCATATCAAAACAGTGCTATTGGTTGGATATTTATGATGTGGATTCAAATTATCGTATCATAGCCAGCAAAATCAATGCCGCCTTAGAGACAAGATAAGTCTTGGTTTCTTTTTGTTAGACTGTGGTAAGCCTTGATTTGATTCTCCATTTGTACATATCGTACAGGAGGAGCGAGGACCTTTAGCTGGTAATCTCGGCTATCAGATATGACGTCCTCTGTCGGAGTGATCACGACAACATTCAAATCCGGCTTTCTAGAGAGAATTGAGGCCTTTGTGCCTAACCCGTCTTCGATGTGAAATTTACCGGCAAGATGGATGATCTGCTTGGAAGGGTTCTGTTCAAGATAATGAATCATACTTTCAGCCATAGTTTCATCCCATGTCACTTGAGCGGAAAACTGTTTTTCTGTTTGTTCAGGTTCGCCGTGGTGCATCGAGGCCATAAATTTATCTTTGTATGGGCTGGGAGCGACATCGATGGTCTCGGCCACATAAGCGCGCTGTTCAGGGGCAAGCTTTTCAAGGTAATCAAGTCCTTGCCGCCCAATGCAACGTACTATTGGCTTGGGGGCATTGGCGGCGATAACGTCGATCTGATTGGCTTTAGCCAGCTCAACCAATGGGCGATAGTCACTTTCATAATTTGGCCAGGCGCTAGCGCTCTTAATCAGCATTTGTTCACCAATTTCACCCGCTAGGTACTGATTGATAATACTTTGGCTGTCGCGTGAGAATTGCTCCATAGAGACTGCGACATCATGGCCTTGTGAAATAAGAGCTTTGACTAGGTCGGTTTGAAAGCGATGAACACCTGAATGGGTATGCCATTCTCCCACCAAAATGATGTCTGCGTTTTGAATGCCTTTACCAAAACGACTTAAAGATACGGCTTGAGCGTCAGGGGTGAAGAGTTGGTAATCGTAGAAACTGGTCACTTCTTGATGAGTTGCCGTTGAACAAGCTGACAAGGTCAGGCAAGCCAAAGGTACAGTGAGAAGTTTGCGCATAACAGGCCTCCTAAATATGATGCGAGGATACTAATGGAGGCAGCAAGATAACTCAATCTAAATGAGAATTATTATCTAAATGCTTAGTTTGGCTGTTTGCGATAGATACGAATCATAAAATCTGCCTCGCATTCAAATAACTTAGCTGATTTTAGAGAATTACGCAGTTCCTCACTCGCTTTCCAGGCAAAAGGGGTCATCTGAAGCAAGTCGTCCGCATCACCATCCTGCAACGGCATAGTATAGGACAGCTTGAGAGAGTCTTGGAGGACAAACCCATCGATATTTTCTGGCTCTTCACTATGCAGTCTGACGTCTTGGTAGAGGTGCTCTCGAAGTTGGTAAAGGTGACGAGCCGCAGGTGTGACTGTCATCACGACACCGTTGTGATTGACGACTCTTGCTAACTCTTGTGGTTTGCAAGGGGCGTAGATACGCAATACGGCATCTAGACTGCCGTCTGAAAAAGGAAGGCGTGTACTCGATGCTACGCTGAAAGAACAGTTGGTGTAGCGCTTAGACGCATAGCGAATCGCTACCTTAGATATATCGATGCCATAAGTCACTGCTTCTGGGTGTTGTAATGAAAGTTGTCTCGCGACCTCTGTGGTGTAATAACCCTCACCACAACCAATATCAAGTAACTGGTGCTGAGTGCCCTCAAGGTATTGAGCACAGACTTGAGCCACTTTGTCTTTCAGCGGGCGATAGTAGTCTTTCTCCAAAAAACGACGGCGTGCTTGCATCATCTCTTTATTGTCGCCTGGATCTTTGGAACGCTTATGCTGAACAGGCATCAAGTTGACATAGCCTTCTTTGGCTAAGTCAAAAGCATGATTGTTCTCACAGCGAAAGGTGTGGCCAATGAGCGACAGGCTTTGATGACATAAAGGACAGGTATAAGACATAAGGATCTCAGGATGACAAAAAGAGCGCGAATTCTAACAGGAACCGAGTTTTGAGACTAGCATGGCAAAGATAACACTGCGGAAAAAGGGGCAGAATATATCTGCCCCTTTGTTATTAATGGAAGAAGTCGACTTGCTGTTTCAATGAGCTGGCTTGCTTCTGCAGCTCTTCGGCACTTTGAGCCGTTTTAGCGCTAGTGGCTCGACTTTCTCGGTTCAATTCACTGATAGAATTGGCGTTGGCGGCAATTTCTTGCGATACGTTTGCCTGTTCTTCAGAGGTTGCGGCTATGGTATCCGCCTGCATGGCAATAGATTGTACTTGCGATGCAATGGCCTCTAATGCTGACCCTGCTTCTTGAGCCTTATCGAGCACTTGATTTGCATTACTTTGGCTTTGACCCATCAAATTGACCGCGTTGACTGTAGAGGACTTTAATTTTTCGATAATGGTGACTACATCCTGAACAGACGTTTGTGTCCGGTGCGCTAAAGTACGTACCTCATCGGCGACAACGGCAAAGCCTCGACCTTGCTCCCCAGCTCGTGCTGCTTCAATTGCTGCATTTAAAGCGAGTAAGTTGGTTTGTTCAGCGATTTCATCAATCATCTTGGTAACGGTTTGGATAGCTTCACTGTCTTTATTGACCTGCTCTATGGCTTGTGCGGAATTGTCCAGTTGATCGTTAAGCTGCGCGACATCAATGCATACCCCTTCAACTTTTTCCAACCCTGACTGACTGTCTTCGTTGGTGAGGCGGACATTCTCGGCAATCGCTTCGACTTGCTGTGCTACCGACTGTGCTGACGAAGCCATTTCCTCAATAGCGGTTGCAACTTGCTCAACCTGTTGTTGTTGGATGTCAGATTGGCCGAGGTTTTGGTTGGCGTCCTGAGATACGCTTCGAGACGCGTCTTGAACGGCATCACTTGTAGAATGGATTTCGCTAACCAAGGAATTCAATTGTCCCGCCATATGGGCGACGCCATTATTTAGGTTGATGATTTCATTGTTGGATGTTTTACCTGTCGCAGGGATATCTAGGCTGACCTCACCTTTCGCGAGACGAGTCATGTATCCGTTTAGTATCGTCAGTGGCTTGAGGTTACGGTTAAGAAAAACGGTTAAAATGACGAAGGTTCCCAGAGCGACTACGGTTGCGATCGTGATGATCAGCTTGAGTAAAGTGTCACTGCCTTTGGTGACTTCTTTGATGAATGTTCCGCCTAATAACTTCCAGTTCCAACCAGGAACTTCTGTGTAGACGAGGTATTTCTCTCCAACATTGCCCTGATATTCATATGGGTAGCGGATCAGGCCACTTTTCTGTTCGAAAATTTGATGGAAAGGTTTGTTGCCATCATAGTCGGCTATCTCCATGATCGGCGCCGTGTTTTCGTCATGAACAGGATGCAGCAGGTAATGACCTAAATTGTCCTCTCTATTATCTACCACGACAGTGTAACCCGTATCGCCCCATTTGATAGAGCGCAACGAGTTAAAGAGATCTTGTGTTGCTTGCTCAACAGGCAGACCGATAAATGTAATACCTGCCACCTTATTCTCTGCATTCTTCAATGGTGCATAGTAGGTAATGTAGTTCTCACCGAATAGTTTGACCTGAGCATAATAGGGTTGACCGCTAATGAGCTGGTTGTAACCAGGGTGGTCTATACCTAATGTACTGCCCACGACACGATTGCCTGACGGGTCCTTGAGTGAAGTGGATATACGAATAAAGTCGCCATCAAAAGGAGCAAATAGAGTGGCCACTGCCCCCGTATCACGGGTAAAGCTGTCCACCAGTTTTGCATCATTGATCAAGCTTTCACCGTACTGAGTGACATTCACAACTTGTTGACCGTTAAAGTCGACGGTGTAGTCTTCTACGTAAACGCCTGCAAGATAACCATTCCTAAAGGTAGACTCCAAAACTTTTGCGGTATGCAGGTAGGCATTAAATTGTCCAGCAATAGTCATTGCCATGGCTTCGACTTCAGTTTGATGACCTTTGAGTGTGTTATCAAGCAGTACTTTGGATGCATTTCGATAAACAAGCGTCGCGGTACCTACGAAGGAAACGAGCAAGCAAAGCAGTATGACCAACTTCAACTGAAAGCCAACACTTTGGTTTTTGAATTTTTCGAACATTGTTTCATTATCCTCTCTTTGGAGACGTGTCTTATCGCTGACAATAGTGATCCAGTTGTCATTCAATCGTGATGATAACAACTTGTTTAAAGGTGATAATTGATTCTTATTAACTATTTAAGTAATTAGAAGGTTAAAGAATGTGCGTTGTACAGCGTGTGTAGACTAAAAGACCTGATGGCGAGAGAAATAATTTCGAGCGAGGTCGTGCATTGCAGGCCTCATGGCCTGCAGTGAACCGAGTTATCGAGCTGAGATTGTAGTGATCAGTTGGTATGATTCACTAGGTTGAAGTGTTTTCCCAAGGTCGATATTGGGTGCATGTAGTGTCGATTCCACACACAGCATAGTAAGGTAGCCGTCATCGGACATATCCGACATAGATTCAGCACCTTGTGCCCATGGATTCCATAATACAGCCGAGTTGTGGCCTTGGTTCTCCACGCTTAGTATGCGATCCAACACTGGATCTTTAACTAAAATTTGTGCTTCTGGCTGAGTGTAAACACGGTCTATAGTATCAGTAAGTTGAAGAACCTTGTCCCCTTGGCAGATTTCACCTGCTTTTAGGCTATCGATGTATTCAGGGCCCATCCCAGTAGTTTGTGCTTGTTTGATGTTGCCTACGTTAAGATACGTGTGCAATGCCCCTGAAAATGCCCAAGGTTTCGTATCAGTATTGGTGACGTCGAGCGTTACTTTAAGCTCGTTGCTGACTTCTACTATTAAACGCGCATCAAATTTATGCGGCCAGATTGATAGCGTTTGCTCTGAAGGTTTCAGTCCGAGCTCAATCACAACGCCTTGTTCATTTTCACGATGTTGTAGCAGTGACCACTCACTGGTACGAGCAAAGCCATGTGCAGGCGCAGCAATGCGGCCAAACCAAGGCCAGCAAATTGGAATGCCACCACGAAGCGCTGCCTTACCATCGAAAATGGCGCTGTCGCTCATCCAAATCAGATCTTCTTGGCCTACTGGCGTGAACGATACGATATGTCCACCGTGCAGCGCGATGCCTGCCGTTGCTTTTTCATGAATCACGCGGACGACTTTTACCTGATCAACTTCAACGATAGTGATGTTGTCAGATAACACGGTCAGGGCTGGGAGAGTTTTTAAATCCATGTGTAGTTTCCTATCGCTGGGGAGAGCTTTTCGACATATTTCGCACATTATATGCAATGTCGAGTTTGTATTACTCAAAATCTAGATACAAAAAAGGCGACTCTAGAGCCGCCTTTTCTTTAACGAAGTTATTCGCTAATTGCTAACTATCTAATTACTTAGAGATGTGAGCGATTAGGTCTAGAACTTTGTTTGAGTAACCGATTTCGTTGTCGTACCAAGATACAACTTTAACGAAGTTATCAGTTAGAGCGATACCAGCTTTAGCATCGAATACTGAAGTTTGAACTTCGCCGATGAAGTCTTGAGAAACAACTTGGTCTTCAGTGTAACCTAGAACACCTTTAAGCTCGCCTTCAGAAGCTTCTTTCATCGCTGCACAGATAGCTTCGTAAGATGCACCTTCTTTTAGGTTAACGGTTAGGTCAACTACAGAAACGTTAGCAGTTGGTACACGGAAAGCCATACCAGTTAGTTTGCCGTTTAGTTCTGGAAGAACAACGCCTACCGCTTTAGCTGCACCAGTTGAAGATGGGATGATGTTCTGAGAAGCACCACGACCACCGCGCCAGTCTTTAGCAGAAGGACCATCTACAGTTTTTTGAGTTGCTGTAGTAGCGTGAACTGTAGTCATAAGACCAGATTCGATACCGAACTTGTCGTTAAGAACTTTAGCAATAGGAGCTAGACAGTTAGTTGTACAAGAAGCGTTAGAAACGATGTCTTGACCAGCGTAAGTGCTGTCGTTAACACCCATTACGAACATTGGAGTTGCGTCTTTTGAAGGACCAGTTAGAACAACTTTCTTAGCACCAGCAGTGATGTGCTGACGTGCAGTTTCGTCAGTTAGGAAGATACCAGTTGCTTCAGCTACAACGTCAACACCGATTTCGTCCCACTTAAGGTCAGTTGGATTACGCTCAGCAGTAACACGTACAGTCTTACCGTTAACGATTAGGTTACCACCTTCAACTTCAACAGTACCGTTGAAACGGCCGTGAGTTGAATCGTACTTAAGCATGTATGCCATGTACTCTACATCGATCAGGTCGTTGATACCTACAACTTCGATGTCGCTACGCTCTTGTGCTGCACGGAATACGAAACGACCGATACGGCCAAAACCGTTAATACCTACTTTGATAGTCATTATAGTTGCTCCACAACTTAATTTCTGATTAAAGATAACTGGTAGTAAAATTACAGAATCCAGTCAAAATCTGCAACAGATAATCGGACTTAACTTGTTTAAAGTCAAAAAAAAGCGTCGCTTTTTTTCACAATCAGTCGTAATTGACTATCTTTTGAACGGATTATAGGTTTCTTGTCTAACCAGTTGACGTAAAATAGATCAAACGCTTTCACTTTTGACCAAAGTTTAAGCGTCCTTTTATGGATTCAAAGTATGTGCTACAAACAATAAATTGCGCAAGTTTTTGAGAAAAAAAGTCACAGTAATAGTGATTAATTCGGAGAGAAAGACAAAGTGGAACAGGATAATAAAAAAGTCATCAAACCAAATGAATACTGGCGTGAAACGCTTTCTGAAGAAGAATATCGAGTATGTCGAGAGCAGGGAACAGAAGCGCCGTTCACAGGTAAGTTACTGCACAACAAGGGAACTGGGGTATATTCTTGTACTTGCTGTCAGGCCCCTCTATTTGAATCAGATAACAAGTATGATTCCGGTTGTGGTTGGCCAAGTTTTGATGCCCCTATTAACGATCAGGCTATTCGTTATTTAGAAGATCTAAGTCACGGAATGGTGAGAACAGAGATTAGGTGTGCAGCTTGTGATAGCCATCTTGGTCACGTTTTTCCTGATGGGCCAAAGACAACGGGTGAAAGATTTTGTGTGAATTCTGTGTCGTTAATTTTCAACAATTCTTAAAAAAGCGGTGATTAAATCACCGCTCATTGTTTAATCCTTTCATGTTGTCGACGCTAATTGAAGCTAGGAACCATGTCTCTTTGGTAACGGCCGCTATCGAGCGCGTTTTCAATATTGTCGGCAATATCATCGAGCTGTTTGTACTTGTCTTGACTGAATCCATAAAGAATTTTCATTTCCTGCGCTGAGCCGATAATGGGAACGTCGAAGCGACTCGCCACCATCGCCCAAATGTAAGCTTGTTCTTTACGATTCTGTTGATAGGTAATACTAGCCAGTGTCTTAAAAATGTCCGTATTAAGGTTCTTGCCTTTACTCAGTTCGAGCGATTTGTTGAGTAAGCTTATTGTTTTCTCCAGATCACGGCTGGTATAAAAGGTAGCAAGTGCATACTGCATCTCAGGAGTGTCCAGAGCCGGAGTGCCTTCGAGTTGCAGGAAGCTTCTTTGTGCTTCGTCATCACCCGTTTGGCTCCAAAGGAAATAGAGGGATTCTGGAGAAGAAGACTGACGAATTCGCTCGACTAATTGTTCTAAGTCCTCCCCTGAGTTGATTAATGCATTGAATCGACGCTCTTTTAGCCCAGGCTGTTCAATAGGCTGTATCTGTGAGGCTAATTCAAGGCACTTCTTATAGGCCGCCAGATAGTGGTATTCGGCAATAAGATTGCTGTCGGTCGGTTGTTTAAGCACATCATTACGATGCCAAATCAAGTCGGTTCTGGGTACACGGCACTGACCATCGTTCATATTAAGCCGTTCACATTGTAATCTGGGATTATCGGCGCATAGTTTGTCAGTGTTCTGACGATTTTCGAAACACCCTGATAATGCAATAGCCAGACTTAAGATTAGTAGCGCTCTTATATGATTCATAATTTGATTTGCTTGTGATCCGTTACACTTATTCTTGGGTGCAATCTTGACTAAGAATGCCATCCAGTTATGTTCTTTCCATCTCAGTTACAACTTAAGGATAGACCATGGACGCAGAGCAGTTAATTAATGCCATTACACCAGAGGCATATGAGCGTCTACTCTATGCTGTAGAAACGGGTAAGTGGCCTGAGGGTACACCACTTTCTCATGAGCAGCGAGATTCGTGTATGCAAGCTGTGATGTTGTATCAATCTAAGCATAACGCAGAGGCGCAACATATGACGGTGGCTCAAGGGGGCGAGATCAGTTTTAAGTCAAAAGCGGAACTGAAAAAGCAGTTCAAGCAAGATCAACAAGATATTGTTCGAATCAACCCAAATAAGGACGCTTAGTATCCGACTAAGCTCTGATACGCAAAAGCAGGAAATTCATCCTGCTTTTTTGTTGCCTGGCGGTTTAGCCGCAGCATTTCTTAAACTTTTTGCCGCTGCCACAGATACAAGGATCATTTCGGCCGACTTTGAGTTGTTTTATGGTTTGATTGAGCCGTGGATCAATATCGGGCTCTGGAAACGTGCCATCAATGTAGTACCACAAGCCATTCTCTCTTACAAAACGCGAGCGCTCTTCTAGGCAATGTTGTGTTTTGTCGTCGTTAAAATAAGCTTTAAAAGTGACGAAACCTTCGTTCGCATCTTTACCTACTTCTGTATTGATGACTTCCAACTTGCACCAATCACTTTCTATCGATTGTTTAATTCCTTCGCGTTGTTCATTGGCATGACAACTTGGGTGATAAGTTTCTACCACATAATCGACCAATTGCTTAACGTGTGCGCTATAGCGAGAACGCATTAATTCTTCAGGCGTCGTGGCTTTAGAATGGTCGAGATGAATCGGCTCACAGCAATCGCTGTAGCGCTTTGCTGTCCCACAAGGGCAATATTGCATGATGGCTCCAATGAAACGCTATTTTGTCGATACTGAGAGAAGATCTGCGGTCCATTTAACGGAAGCGTTATAGCTAGAAATTATGTCTTTTGGATTTAAACCAAGAGACTCGCTATGGTTGGATACTTCTTCCCATTCAGCTAACTCATACGCTTCGGTTAACATGAGAATGCTGCCTAGTATGCCTGCATTCTTTGTTAATGCCAGCTTTACGGCCTCTTCGATAGGAATCTCGTTCACGATAAGATCCAATGGCTTGTCTAGAAGACTATCGAGCAACGAGAACATACCAGTAAGAAAAGCTTGTCCTGCCCCCAGTTCTACTTGAAGCTTTTCTCCGATCAGCTCGCAGAAGCGTGCACGTTGAATAGACAACCCGTACAGATAGTCGGGTTTGCTATCTTGGCTCGATGCCAGCGAGACTAGAGAAATGAATTTGCGCAATTTATCCTCACCAAGATAAACCAAAGCCTGACGGAAAGACTGAATTTGTGTTTGTACTATGGCGGACGAATTGACAAAAGTCAGTAGCTTGTAAGATAACGACACATCTTTGCTGATGAGTGACTCAATGGTGTTGTAGTCAATATCATCTTTCGAAATTTCTGTTAAAAGTTGGATGATCGTCATGAAAGCGGGTTCCAACGCTTTTTTGCTAATTATCTCAGGCTTGCTGAAAAAGTAGCCTTGGAAATATTCAAATCCTGCTCTTTTGGCTTGCTCAAACTCTTCATAGTTTTCTACTTTTTCTGCTAAGAACTCAATATTTGAACCTTCGAGACTCATCATGAAAATTTTAGCTTTTGCTATCGGAACTAGTCGGATATCAAATTTGATAATTGAGATATAGGGGAGAAAGGCTTTCCACTCTTTACTCGGAACAAAGTCATCTAAAGCGATTTTATATCCTTCTTCAGCCATCTCTTTAATGGCTTGCAATAGTTCTTGCGTTGGTGCGCAATCTTCGAGAATTTCAACAACCATGTTGTCTTTGGGAAACAAAGTTGGGACTTTGTTAACTAAACTTTGGTAAGGGAAATTAACGAACCCAAGTTTGTCACCCAGAGTGTCGTAGTGCGTGTTGAGGAAGTGATCAGAAAGCAAACGACTGGTCGCGTGGTCTGGATCAACTTCAGGAAAGGTGTTCTTGGGCCCATCCCTGAACAAGAGTTCGTACCCGACCGTGTGTTTATCTCTACCCAGTATGGGTTGTCTGGCAATGTAAGAGTTTTTCAAAACCTAGTTCCAACGTCTTATTATTTGTTATGGAATTGGCCAGATTCCAATGAATAATCAAGAGTTTAGTCAGCTTCTTACATGGAAGTCTGAAACGGCCTAGCTTCCAACTTGAAGCTATCTTTAGCATAGACCAGAACGGAACCTTGAGTGTACCAATCCCCTAAAACAATACGGGTTTTTTCTGAATTGTACGTTTTGAACACATGTACATTAGGGCGATGTGTATGTCCGTGAATCATCAAATCGACATTATGGTCTGCCATGACCGCTTCCACTTCCGTTTGTGTCACGTCCATTATATCGAGCGATTTGGTTTGTTTGTCGGTATGAATATCAGATTGAACTTTCGAGACAATTTTCTTTTTAATGAACATTGGGATGCGGTTAAACAACCATTGTAGCCAAGGTTTATGCACTTTTTCTCGATACTGGAGATACTTTACATCCGCAGTACACAATGTATCTCCATGCAAAACAACCGCTTTTTTACCGTAGAGATCAATCACTGTTTCGTCACCTAGTAAGGTAATGCCAGTTTGTTTAGCGAAGCGTTTACCAACCAAGAAATCTCGATTGCCCTGGGTGAAATAGCAAGGTACTCCAAGAGACGTCAACTGCTTGAATTCGTGTCGGACCTGCTTAGCAAAGTTTGAGCGGTCATCGTCGCCAATCCAAAACTCGAACAGATCGCCGAGAACATATAAGGCGTCAGCATGAATGGCTTCTTCACGCATAAAGCGAATGAAGCAATCCGTGATATCTGGAGTAGTGGGAGAGAGGTGGAGGTCTGATATAAATAATGTGGTCATAGTGCGTGAACCTGAAGGAACAACTAGGGAGAGCCAAATGCTCTCCCTAACAATCATTAATCTTCGATTGTGGTGCCTGTGATGACAACGTCTTCTAAAGGAACATCTTGATGCATGCCTTGTGAGCCTGTGCTTACCCCTTTAATTTGGTTGACGATATCCATGCCTTCGACCACTTCCGCGAACACACAGTAACCCCAACCGTCTAGACTTTCGCTGCGGAAATCTAGGAAAGTGTTGTTGCTCACGTTGATGAAGAACTGTGAACTTGCTGAGTGTGGTTCCATGGTACGTGCCATTGCAAGTGTACCTACTTTGTTGCTCAAGCCGTTGTTTGCTTCATTCTTGATAGATGCGCGAGTTGCTTTTTCACGCAGACCTGATTCCATGCCGCCACCTTGGATCATGAAACCATCGATAACACGGTGGAATAGCGTGTTGTCGTAGAAACCATCACGGCAGTACTGCAGGAAGTTCGCGCATGTTTCTGGTGCTTTTTCTTCGTTTAGTTTAACTTTGATGTCACCAAAATTAGTGTGAAGGGTGATCATGATGATGTCCTTTATTTATGACTTTGACTGAAAGTCTGAATTCTATATGAACTTTCACCACTTTTATACGTGAAAAGTTGCTCCATCTCGGTGAATAATCCACTTATTGACGGCTTTTTCAACATTTCAGGGATGACCTGATGCCAAGCATCTTGATATACTGAGGCACTATTTTTTCACCCAAATAATTAGATAGAGATCATGTTAAAGATTTATAACACACTCACAAGACAGAAAGAGGAATTCAAACCAATCAATGCTGGCAAAGTTGGCATGTATGTCTGTGGAGTCACCATCTACGATCTCTGTCACATTGGTCATGGTCGTACGTTTGTTTCTTTTGACGTAGTGTCTCGCTACCTGCGCTATCTTGGCTATGATCTGACTTTCGTTCGTAATATCACTGATATCGATGACAAGATCATCAAACGTGCAAATGAAAACGGCGAGAGCTGTGACTCTTTAACGGAGCGCCTTATTGGTGAAATGCACGCTGACTTTGACGCATTGAATATGAAGCGCCCAGATGTTGAGCCTCGTGCAACGGAATACATTACTGAGATTATTGAACTCGTTCAAAAATTGATCGAGCGTGGGTTTGCCTATGTTGCTGACAATGGTGATGTTATGTTTGAGATCGCTAAATATGGCGATTACGGCAAGCTGTCACGCCAAGACTTAGATCAGCTACAAGCTGGTGCTCGCGTTGAGATCGAAAGTGCTAAACGCAGCTCGCTAGACTTTGTTCTTTGGAAAATGTCTAAACCCGGAGAACCAACGTGGGAATCACCATGGGGACCAGGGCGTCCGGGGTGGCATATTGAATGTTCAGCGATGAACTCGTCAATTTTAGGTAATCATTTCGATATTCATGGTGGTGGCTCGGATCTTCAATTCCCGCATCACGAAAATGAAATCGCTCAGTCATGTTGTGCACACGACACTCAATACGTGAATACTTGGATGCACAGTGGCATGGTGATGGTCGATAGAGAGAAAATGTCGAAGTCGCTGGGTAACTTCTTTACCATTCGCGATGTCCTTGGTCATTATGACGCTGAAACGGTTCGTTATTTCTTAATGTCAGGACATTACCGTAGCCAGTTGAATTACAGTGAAGAAAACCTGAATCAGGCTCGCGCCTCTCTTGAGCGTCTATATACTTCACTTCGTGGCTTAGATATCACCGTACCTGCGGCTGGTGGTGAAGAGTACGTTGCACGCTTTACTGAAGCGATGAACGATGATTTCAACACGCCTGAAGCTTACTCGGTGTTGTTTGATATCGCTCGGGAAATTAATCGCATCAAAGCCGATAATCTCGAACAGGCTAGCGCATTAGGTTCACTGATGCGTGAGATGGCCGATGTCATTGGTATTTTGTACCAAGATCCTGAAGCTTTTCTGAAAGGTGATGCGAGCGATGACGATGAAGTGGCTGAAATCGAAGCGCTAATCAAGCTGCGCAATGATTCACGTGCAGCAAAAGATTGGGCCAATGCTGATATAGCTCGCGACAAGTTAAATGAGAAAGGAATCATTCTCGAAGATGGTCCGGAAGGGACTACTTGGCGTCGCAAATAACAGATCTTTCTAGGGCTGATTATTCAGCCCTTTTCTTTTTTATAATATTTATACGGGTAGCAACCAGTGGCTCAGATGTACTTCTATTACTCTGCAATGAATGCGGGGAAATCCACCACTCTTCTTCAATCCTCTTTTAACTACCAAGAACGTGGCATGACGCCCGTGATTTTCACCGCTGCATTGGATGACAGATATGGGGTTGGTAAAGTGAGCTCTCGTATCGGTCTTCAATCAGATGCGCAATTGTTTCGCGCGGATACTGACCTGTACCAAGAAATTATCGCGTTACATGAGGAAGAAAAGCGTCATTGTATCTTAGTTGATGAGTGTCAGTTCCTCACTAAAGAACAGGTATACCAGTTGACCGAGGTGGTGGATAAACTTCGTATCCCAGTTTTGTGTTATGGCCTACGTACCGATTTTTTGGGAGAGTTGTTTGAAGGCAGTAAATACCTTCTGTCTTGGGCGGATAAATTGGTAGAGCTGAAAACCATCTGTCA
The DNA here is from genome assembly GCF_027587155.1 of Vibrio sp. T11.5. NCBI lineage: Bacteria > Pseudomonadati > Pseudomonadota > Gammaproteobacteria > Vibrionales > Vibrionaceae > Vibrio > Vibrio sp. T11.5. The sequence continues at coordinate 645,249 of NZ_JAPPTP010000001.1, read as the reverse complement.
TTGTGGACGCAAGGCGAATATGGTCATTCGTACGGATGAGCACGGAAATGCGATTGCTGAAGGTGATCAGGTTGCGATTGGGGGTAACGATCGATACGTGTCTGTATGCCGTCAGCATTACAAAGAGGCGCTCGGTAAGTAAGAACGCCAATGCAATACAACAAAAAACGGAGCCTGAAGCTCCGTTTTTTGTTGTATTCGGCTAATTCGGATTGCGCGAGGCAATCAGAGATTAACGAGCACGGAAGACGATGCGACCTTTGGATAGATCGTATGGAGTCATCTCTACAGTTACTTTGTCACCAGTAAGAATACGGATGTAGTTCTTACGCATTTTACCAGAGATGTGAGCAGTAACTACGTGACCGTTTTCTAGCTCAACACGGAACATTGTGTTTGGAAGAGTATCAAGGACAGTGCCTTGCATCTCAATTACGTCTTCTTTAGCCATTTAATCCTCTTTTAAAAATGGATAATTTCAACCGGCTGGTTTCGCCGATAAAAATGAAATAAGTAAAGTTGGGGCGTATTCTACCCTTGCCAACGCTGATTTACTAGCCTTTGATGGCGTTGAAAGCGGACTTTGTAACTCATTGCAGGGCATTCATCAATCTGATAACCCAAATAGAGCCACTGTTTTCCTTGCTGTTGACAGTATTCAAGCTGATACATTACGCCGAGAGTACCCAAAGATAATGGGTAATCTGGATCGAAAAAGGTGTAAAACGCACTGGCAGAATTGGAAAGAATATCAGTGACAGCGATAGCGATCAGGCGGTCTTGGTCATAGATATGTAAATACTGAGTGTTCAGCCAGTGGCATTGGGAAAACTGCGCAAACTCGTTCTGCTTAGGCGGGTACATGGTACCGTTGCTATGGCGGACGTTGATATAGTGAGAATACAAATCAAACCAGCCCGGAATCATCTCGTCGCGCAGTTCCCAACTTAAATCTTTTGCTTTATTGAGTAAACGCTTTTGGCTTTTGGACAGTTCAATATCAGGTACTGAGACTCTGATTGCTTGGCAAGCTTGGCATTGGTCACAATGTGGCTTGTAAATAGTATCACCGCTGCGTCGAAATCCGTTTGCCAGCAACACTTCATAGCTGGAAGCGGTATGCATTGTTGGATCTAAGGCTACAGCAACCCGTTCTTGCTTATCTTTTAGATAGCTACAAGGGTGGCAGTCGGTTAATCCAATACGGATTTGTTGCAGATCGGAACTCATTGATTCTCCTCTGAGGGCAGCGTAAGCCATTGAGCTTTAAAACTGTTATCGACAAGCTCTTCCTGTCTTAAGGATAGCAGGCTTTGCATAAATTCATCGCGTTCAAGCTCTAGAGCCCCCAAAGACTTGAGATGTGGGTTCATGACCTGACAATCGATCAGTTTGCCGCCCATCGCTTTGAAATGTTCACAGAAATACCACAAAGCTATTTTAGACGCGTTGGTTTGCTGACTAAACATAGATTCTCCGCAAAAAACTTGACCAATCGATAGGCCATACAGTCCGCCAATCAGTTCATTATTGCTCCAAACCTCGACAGAGTGGCAGTGGCCAAGAGATGCCATTCGTTTATAGGCGGAACGCATTTCATGGTTCAACCAAGTTTCATGTTCTGGCCGCATCGAAGCACAGCGCTCAATGACTGACTCGGTCGCTAGGTTGATGCTGATCCGATATTTGTGCTTACGTTGAAACTTTTTAAGACTTTTAGCCGGTTTGAATGTCTTAGGATCAAATACAGCTCTTGGAGATGGGCTCCACCACAAAAGAGGTTCACCAGGTCCATACCAAGGAAAAATCCCATTTTGGTAAGCAAGCAAAAGGCGATCCGGTGAAAGATCACCGCCAAAGGCAAGCAAACCATTAGGATCGCTCAATGCTTCGTAAGGAGACGGGAACCAAAGTTTGTTTTCGTCGAGCTCTGTTAAGTAAATCGCCATGAAACAGGAGAACCATGATGAAAAAGTGGCTTTGGATCTTATTCATTTTTCCGCTTGTTGCCAATGCAGCATATGAGAGAAATCAGGCCAGACCCGTAAATCAGGTCGTATTTGGTGAAGTGGACTCAGTTCGTTATCTTACACAACAAGATATTGTTAAAGCCGAATCTTCAGGATGGGAAACCTTGCTTGGCGCTGTCGTCGGCGGTGTTATCGGCAATCAATTTGGTGGTGGAACAGGTAAACAAGTCGCCACTGGTGTTGGCGCGGTGGCAGGGGCGGGCATCGCTCATAAGCGTGCCAATCAGGAATATAAAGTGGAGTACAAGCTGGTCGAGGTGCTGATTAGCACAGACCAAAATAAGTTGATTGATGTGATTCAGGATGTCGATAACACAATGCTGTTTGAGCGTGGGGACAAGGTACGAATACTGTATTTTGACAACGGCGTTAGGGTTGACAAAGAGTATTGATGCACCCCGCGTGCTGTTAATGTAGATACCAGATAAAAGATCGCGACTAATTGTGATTTTGGTCTAGTTTTAGATGTCGATTTTAGATAGGCTGCAAGTACGAAGAATTGTTCATCGCTTGCTTAGGAAGGCAAAGTGATCAAGGAATAACTGAATTTAATGGAAAGCCTTACGTTACAACCTATCAATAAAGTCAATGGTGAGGTCAACTTACCCGGTTCTAAGAGTGTTTCTAACCGTGCACTATTGCTCGCGGCACTGGCAAAGGGAACGACTCGCCTAACCAACCTTCTAGACAGCGACGACATTCGCCATATGTTGAATGCGCTAACACAACTTGGTGTTAACTATACCTTGTCGCAAGACAAAACGGTGTGCGAAGTAGAAGGATTAGGTCGAGCTTTTGATACACCGGAAGCCTTGGAGCTTTTCTTGGGCAATGCAGGCACGGCGATGCGACCGCTCGCCGCTGCCTTATGTTTGGGAAGCGGAGAGTATGTATTGACTGGCGAACCGCGTATGAAAGAGCGTCCGATAGGCCACCTCGTTGAAGCACTTCGTCAGGCTGGTGCAAATGTAGACTATTTGGAAAATGAAAACTTCCCACCTCTAAAAATTAAAGGCACGGGCTTGAAAGGTGGCACGGTTGAAATTGATGGTTCGATTTCCAGTCAATTCCTTACGGCCTTCTTGATGTCGGCTCCGCTAGCACAAGACGATGTGACCATCAGAATTGTTGGAGAGCTGGTTTCCAAACCTTACATTGACATCACTCTACACATTATGTCGCAGTTTGGTGTTGAGGTAGAGAACAACGATTATCAAGAGTTTGTTATCCGTAAAGGTCAATCTTATGTTGCTCCTGGTGATTTTTTAGTTGAAGGTGACGCTTCTTCTGCGTCTTACTTCCTTGCTGCTGCCGCCATTAAGGGTGGTGAAATCAAAGTGACAGGTATCGGTAAAAAAAGCATTCAAGGCGATATCCAGTTTGCTGATGCGCTAGAAAAAATGGGGGCCGAAATCGAATGGGGTGACGATTACGTCATCTCTCGTGTTGGTCAGCTGAACGCTGTCGATATGGACTTCAACCATATTCCTGATGCGGCAATGACAATTGCAACGACCGCATTGTTTGCTAAAGGCACAACGGCTATCCGTAATGTCTACAACTGGCGAGTGAAAGAAACCGATCGCTTAGCGGCAATGGCAACAGAGTTGCGTAAAGTCGGTGCAAAGGTGGAAGAGGGCGAAGATTACATTGTTGTCACGCCACCTACTCAACTAACCCATGCTGCGATTGACACCTATGATGATCATCGTATGGCAATGTGTTTCTCTTTGGTTGCTTTAAGTGATACACCTGTAACGATCAATGATCCGAAATGTACGTCAAAGACCTTCCCGGACTATTTTGACAAACTGGACTCGCTGAGCTGCTAAGTGCAATGAACCCTGATGCACGTCATCAGGGTTTGATTGAGCGGTCTAATCTTCTAAAGTAAATTCTTTCGATAAGTGGTGTGCTAAATATTTGAAGATGTTAAAAACAGCGGTAGTGCTTGCTGTCGGCAGACCTTCATCATTCAAAAAGTAATTGCCTTTGAACACTAACACGTCATCTATCTCTTCGACACTGTCTGCTCGGATTCCTTCCGTATAGTCTTCATGTTCCTGAATGATGTGGTTGGCGATCAGTAACAATTCGAATTTGGAAATGACTTTTTTGTGAGCCATATGTATCACTCGCTTATTAATGTTTACCTTTACACAGGGGGATTTTAAGTGGGTTGGACACGAAAGCAAATGCGTCAGATCAATTTAGTTTGAGCCAATGTTGGGTAGGGAAGAGGATAGGTTTTGTGACCGGAGGCAAAATTTTTTTTGTTGTACTAGCGAAAGCCTCTTTTCCACGTTTAGTATGTGGCACTTTCTAAACATAGAGTAAAGACCATTCGTCGAATTGTCGACCAGTCAATGTTGAATTTGAAAAAAGATATTGATCTTCTGAGTTTCTCGCTCAATAGTAAAAAAGAAGCATTATATTAAAGTATGTCGTGCGTTAAATCGCCGAAATCATATTAAGGACACTTGAGTCAATATGGGTAAGTCACTCGTTATTGTGGAGTCGCCAGCCAAGGCTAAAACCATCAATAAGTATTTAGGTAAGGACTTTATCGTTAAGTCCAGTGTGGGTCACGTGCGCGATCTGCCTACTGCAGGTCAGAGTACTGGCCAGAAAGCCGCGGCTGTCTCTACGAAAGGTTTGAGTGTTGAAGAAAAAGCTCGAATCAAAAAAGAAAAAGACCGTAAAGCACTGATCAAAAAAATGGGTATCGACCCGTTTAACGGGTGGGAAGCTAACTATCAGGTCTTACCAGGTAAAGAAAAAGTTGTTGCTGAGCTACAGAAGCTTGCGAAAGATGCAGACCGTGTCTACCTCGCAACCGATTTGGATCGCGAGGGAGAAGCTATCGCATGGCACCTTCGTGAGATCATCGGTGGCGATGAAGAGCGATACAAACGAGTTGTCTTTAACGAAATTACTAAGAATGCGATTCAACAGGCTTTCCAGAAACCGGGAGAGCTCAGTATGGATGGCGTTAACGCTCAACAGGCACGCCGTTTTATGGATCGTGTTGTGGGCTTTATGGTCTCACCACTGTTGTGGAAAAAGGTCGCGCGTGGTCTGTCTGCTGGCCGTGTACAATCTGTTGCGGTAAAACTATTGGTTGAGCGCGAGCGCGAAATCAAAGCGTTTGTACCAGAAGAGTTTTGGGACATTCACGCGGACACCAAAACCGCTGACAAGACCGATTTCCGTCTGCAGGTTGCTCAGAAAGATGGTGTATCGTTTAAGCCGTCTAATGAAGCTGAAACGCAGTCAGCGATTGCTGTACTGGAAAATGCCGCGTACGAAGTATGCAAACGTGAGGACCGCCCAACGTCGAGCAAACCTTCCGCTCCTTTCATTACTTCGACACTTCAGCAAGCAGCCAGTACTCGTTTAGGTTATGGCGTCAAGAAAACAATGATGTTAGCTCAGCGTCTATATGAAGCGGGTTACATCACCTATATGCGTACCGATTCGACGAACCTCAGCGCAGAAGCTGTAGAAACCGTTCGTGGATTCATTAGTGATGAGTACGGTGACGCTTACCTTCCGGCTAAACCTAATGTGTATGGTAGTAAAGAAGGGGCACAGGAAGCGCACGAAGCAATCCGACCTTCAGATGTAGCGGTTAAAGCTGACGATCTGAAAGGAATGGAAGCGGATGCGCACAAATTGTATGCGCTGATCTGGAATCAGTTTGTCGCGTGTCAGATGACACCAGCTAAGTATGACTCCACAACCGTGAGTGTTAAAGCTGCTGAGTACACCCTTAAAGCTAAAGGTCGCATTCTTAAGTTCGATGGTTGGACTCGTGTTCAGCGTCCATTGGGCAAGAATGAAGACCAGATCCTGCCCGCTGTTCAGGTAGGTGACAAGGTCGATTTGATACACTTAGACCCTAAACAGCACTTTACTAAGCCACCGGCGCGCTTTACGGAAGCGGCGTTAGTTAAAGAGCTTGAGAAAAAAGGCATCGGTCGTCCTTCAACCTATGCATCGATTATCTCAACGATTCAGGACCGTGGGTACGTCAAAGTTGATCAGCGTCGATTTTACGCTGAAAAAATGGGTGAAATTGTAACAGATCGCTTAGATGACAGTTTCCATGAGTTGATGAACTATGAGTTTACGTCTCGCATGGAAGAAAAGCTTGACCAAATTGCTGAAGGTGAAGCGAATTGGAAGAAGGTGCTAGATAACTTCTTTGGTGATTTTACCGGTGATCTGGAAAAAGCGGAGCAAGATGAAGACCTTGGTGGCATGAAGCCAAACCATATTGTCTACACCGACATCGAGTGTCCGACTTGCTCTCGTGAAATGGGTATCCGTACAGCATCGACAGGTGTATTCCTTGGCTGTTCGGGTTATGCACTTTCGCCAAAAGAGCGTTGTAAGACCACAATTAATTTGGGTGATGAAGAAGGTATCATCAACGTTTTAGAAGAAGACGTTGAAACAGCAGCACTTCGTGCGAAAAAGCGTTGTCCGATTTGTGAGACCGCGATGGATGCCTACCTGATCGATGATAAGCGTAAGCTTCACGTGTGTGGTAACAACCCTAACTGCGATGGCTATATCGTTGAGCATGGCGAGTATAAGGTGAAAGGGTATGACGGCCCTGTTGTTGAGTGTGACAAGTGTGGCAGTGACATGGTTCTAAAGAACGGTCGCTTCGGTAAATACATGGATTGTACCAGCGAGACATGTAAGAACACGCGTAAGATCTTGAAAAACGGCGAAGTCGCGCCGCCTAAAGAAGATCCCGTTCATCTTCCTGAGTTACCATGTGAAAACTCAGACGCCTACTTTGTATTGCGTGATGGTGCTTCAGGTCTGTTCTTAGCCGCAAGTACTTTCCCTAAATCACGTGAGACACGTGCTCCTCTTGTCGAAGAATTAGTTCGTTTTAAAGACCGTATTTCTTCGAAATTCCACTATCTCACGACGGCGCCTGAAAAAGATCCAGATGGTCTTCCTATGGTAGTGCGTTTCAGCCGTAAATCGAAAGAGAACTATGTTCGTTCTGAGGTTGATGGTAAGCCATCGGGTTATACTGCGCTTTACATTGACGGCAAGTGGGAAGTGACCGACAAGCGTAAAAAAGCCGCGAAATAAAGTTTCCCATATAAATTAAATTCGAAAGCAGCCCTCTGGGCTGCTTTTTTATTGTTTGGTGTATGTGGTCGACGGTCGTGTAGGTAAATGTTGCCGATTAAATCGTCATGTATGAGATTCACTAAACTGCCATCTCACCTTCATATCATCTTGAAAGTAAAAAAGAGGTCTTAGTGACTACTGTGTAAGCTTAGTGTTAAAGGCTTGTATTATCTGGGCTCGATTCTGTGACTTACTTCAGGGCAGCAAAAAGCAAACTTTGTCGCGTTCAAGGTATGGCATCTTTTAAATTGTAAAATTAATGAAATACGGTAATTTATAGTAAACCTTGTGCACACTTAAAGAATAAATAACAGATGAATTATAAAGTTAATTTATGTATGAATGGCTAGTTAAATATCCCATATCGTGTGTTTTTTGAGATCAGGCTAGTAGCTAGGAAGACAAAGATAAGTCCCCGAAATAACAACTTATCTAGAATTAAAAAATTATTATGGAGAATAAATAATGGCTGGTGTTTTAGGAATGATTTTAGCTGGGGGAGAAGGCTCTCGCCTGCGTCCGTTGACAGAGTCTCGCAGCAAGCCTTCGGTTCCTTTTGGCGGTAGTTATCGCCTGATTGATTTCGCTTTAAACAACTTCGTAAATGCAGATTTAATGCGCATCTATGTACTCACTCAGTTCAAATCTCAATCCTTGTTTCACCACCTTAAGAAAGGTTGGAATATCAGCGGTATCACCGATCGATTTATAGACCCAATTCCTGCTCAAATGCGTACAGGGAAACGTTGGTATGAAGGTACGGCTGATGCGATTTATCAAAACCTACGTTTCATGGAACTGGCTGAACCTGAGCAAGTTTGCATTTTTGGCTCGGACCATATTTACAAGATGGATATCAAGCAGATGCTAGATTTCCATAAAGAAAAACAAGCCTCACTGACAGTTTCTGCGCTGCGTATGCGTTTATCTGAAGCGTCTGAATTTGGAGTGATAGAGGTTGACGAAGAGGGGCGAATGATTGGTTTTGAGGAAAAGCCAGCACAGCCCAAGCCGATTCCTGGTGATCCTCAGTACGCTTTAGTGTCCATGGGTAACTACGTATTCGAAGCTCAGCCACTGTTTGCAGAATTGATTGAAGATGCAGACAATCCGGATTCGTCCCATGATTTTGGCAAAGACATTATTCCTAAGATGTTTCCACGCGGTGATGTGTTTGTTTATGATTTCAGCACCAACCGTATTACTGGCGAAAAAGAAGAAGTGTACTGGCGTGATGTCGGTACGATTGACGCATATTGGCAAGCGCATATGGATCTCCTTGAGAAAGATGCGCCATTCTCTCTATACAATCGCAAGTGGCCTTTGCATACCTTCTACCCAGCCCTTCCACCAGCGACCTTTTCTGACTCAGATAATGGCCGTGTGCAGATCATCGACAGTTTAGTGTGCAATGGAAGTTATATTCGTGGCTCTCGAATTGAAAAATCTATACTTGGGTTCCGCAGTAACATTGCATCTACGTGCGATATTAGCGAAAGTATCCTTTTAGGCGACGTGAAAGTAGGCGAAGGCTGTATATTGCGTCGTGTCATCATTGATAAAGACGCGGATATTGCACCGGGAACACAAATTGGTGTAAACCTAATGGAAGATAAAAAGCACTTCCACGTGTCTAACGATGGAATTGTCGTCATACCAAAAGGAGCGCGAGTTGGCTACTGAGAATTTATCTATTCTGTTTGTAGCATCGGAAGTTGAAGGACTGATTAAAAGTGGTGGCTTGGCTGATGTTGCCAAGGCACTGCCTGAGGCTCTTCTTAGACTTAAACAAGATGTACGAGTAACCCTACCAGCTTATCAAAAAATCCCTCATATCGACTTGGCACCTACCGTGCTTGAGACGAATCTGGATCACTGGCCACATACAGAATACAGCGTCAAAGCATTGAACCTTGCTGAGCTTACCGTATACGCCATTGACTGCCCGCGATACTTTGAACGCCCGGAGATGTACGCGGAAAATAATCAAGCGTATAGCGATAATGGCGAACGCTTTGCCTTTTTCAGTGCAGCGTGTCTAGATATGCTGCCTAAGCTTAGTTTTCAACCCAATATTATACACGCAAATGACTGGCATACGGGATTGGTTCCTTATCTGCTTAAACACCGATATGGTTGCACAGCTTTTTTTGAACAAACAAAAAGTATTTTATCAGTTCATAATGCAGTATTTAAAGGTGTGTTCAGTTATGAGGAGCTTCAGATTTTGCCTGAAATGCATACTCGTTACGCACCAGATGCCGCAGTGAGTTCAACACATGTTACTATGCTGAAAGCGGGCGTGATGAATGCAGATAAGATCAATGCGGTCAGCCCCACCTATGCGCAAGAGCTCAAAACAGAACTAGGTAGCCATGGTATGGCTGCTGAGTTCAAACATCGAGAGAGTGACTTAGTGGGTATATTGAATGGTTGTGACTACTCAGCTTGGAACCCCGAAACCGACCAGTATCTACCAGTTAACTACAAACCCAATCGTCAGAGTATGGTGAGAGGAAAGAAGGCATGTAAGCGAGCTCTTCAGGAGCGCGTTGGTTTAGCGAAAAATGACGGTGCAGTGTATGGCATGGTATGCCGCCTGACGAACCAGAAAGGCGTCCATTACTTACTGCCAATACTCGACCAGTTTTTGCGTTATGAGGTTCAGCTAGTCATTGTCGGTACAGGTGACCCAGTTCTGGCATCTAAGCTTAAAGATATCGAAGCCTTACACAGTGATAAGTTCAAGTTTATAGAGGCCTACGATAACGAATTGGCTCATCTGGTGGAAGCTGGGTCTGACTTCTTCCTTATGCCATCGGAATTTGAACCTTGTGGTTTAAATCAGATATACAGCATGGCTTATGGCACGTTGCCTATCGTACGTGGAGTAGGCGGCTTGAAAGACAGTGTTAATGATTATGATGCTGATCCTGATACCGCGACTGGCTTTGTGTTCCGCTTACCAGAACCCAAAGAATTATTGCTCACTCTACAACGTTCTTTACTACTCTTTGCCCAGCAACCGAATGAATTAAAACGCGTTCAGTTGCATGCTATGCAGCAGGATTTTTGTTGGGATAAGTCGGCTGATGAGTATTTAAGCTTGTATCTTAGTGCCCTCAAATAATCTCTATATTATGAAAAAGGGCGTCTATTAGACGCTCTTTTTGTTCAATTCTAAGCGTGATTTCTGGTAATTCTGAGCTCAATTGACATAAACTGACGTAAAATAAATTGAGTTTGTGGTACTCTGCCGACACATGAATTTCGAACCCGTTGACTGAATACTCTATGAGTGAAACGCTTCTTTTCCATAAAACATATTTGCACCCAACCAGTCATGAGTGGGTTGTTTTTGTGCATGGTGCTGGGGGGAGTTCATCGATCTGGTTCAAACAGATCAAAGCCTACCGGCAGCATTTCAATCTGCTACTTGTTGATTTGCGAGGACACGGAAAATCTAGCCCTTTTTTGAAAGAACTGATTTCCAATCGCTATACATTTAAAGCTGTCACGGCCGATATTCTCAAAGTACTCGATCATCTAAAGATAACGTCGGCTCATTTTGTGGGCATGTCTTTAGGGACCATCATCGTGCGAAATTTAGCAGAAATGTCGACGGGAAGAGTTAAGTCAATGGTTCTGGGAGGTGCAGTAACACGCCTTAATACACGCTCTCAAGTTTTGGTGAGGTTAGGGAATATGTGTAAGCATATTGTGCCTTACATGTGGCTGTACAGCCTATTTGCTTATATCGTCATGCCACAACGCACTCAGAAAGAATCTCGCCATCTATTTATTCGTGAGGCTAAGAAGCTTTGCCAAAAAGAGTTCAAGCGCTGGTTTATTCTTACAGCAGACGTGAATCCTCTCATGCGCTATTTTAAAGAACGTGAGTTGCCTATCCCAACGCTCTACTTAATGGGGGAAAGAGATTATATGTTCATTCGACCAGTTAAAGAAATGGTTGCTGCGCATAAAACGAGTACATTGTTGGAGATCCCAGATTGCGGTCACGTATGTAATGTCGAGCGCCCTGAAGCATTTAACCAGTACTCGATCGAGTTTATCAAGAGTCAGGCTACTTAAGTAGGGCTTGCAGCTCCGCACTGCCAACATACACCAAATTGAGCTTCGTTAGCTTCCCCACACTCTCCACAGCACCATTCATTGCCCGCGCAGGTTTGTTGATGAAACTGTTCAATGATTGCGATTGCGCGCTTTTTCATTTGAAGGTCTATTAACCATACATAAGGCTGCGAATGTTCTCCGAATGGGATCTCTCCTTGCAGGCTGAAGATACCTTCTCCTCTCACTTCGCAATGTATTCGGTTGGACTTAAGAAGCTCACAAATGATGTGAGCTTCAGGAGGGTTGTTAGCGGTGAATATTTTCAAGACGGGCTCCCATCTCGTGTCTGTGGTGACCCTTTAATTTTTCCCATCACCCATTTGGTAATCACAGGGAAGAGTCCTAGAAGAGCGAATGAGGCCAATACTGATGGAGAGACAATACCTGATAAGCTATCTATCTGTGCCAATTGTGTACCTGCATTCAGGTATACCGCTGTACCAGGTAGCATGCCTAGCTGACTAACGAGATAAAATCGAGCCGTTGAAATAGGTGTCAGACCCATGAGTAAGTTGATGAGAAAAAATGGAAACACAGGTATGAGGCGCAACGAGAACAGGTAAAAAGCCCCATCTCGATCGACACCTTGGTTGATGGCATTCAGTTTGTCGCCAAACTTACTTTGTACCCAATCACGTAGCAGGAAGCGGCTACTCAAGAAGGCTAATGTTGCTCCTATGGTGCTGGCAAATGAAACGAGTAACAAACTTGTCCAAAACCCAAATAGAGCGGCGCCAAGTAGTGTGACTACTGCTGCCCCTGGAATGGAAAACGCAGTGATAGCGATGTAAGCCAGGAAGTAGATAGCCGCAGCTAAGGTAAAATTACTGTTGATGTATGCAGATAATGCAACTTGTTGTGATTTGGCATTTTCTAACGTTAGGTATTGACCGAAATTGACTCCGAGAAAAATGATCAGGCCGACCAACAGGATACCCAACACAAGTTTCTTATTCATAACGACTTCCTCTATTTCGAGCAGCAGACACATTGCGCTCATTTAAATTGTTAACAAATAAGAACTGTTTGGCAAAGATTAAATTTCACAGCCAATAAAAAAGCCAACCGTCTGGTTGGCTTTTCATCGATTCTTGATTAGCTGTTGAGTATGTTGACCAGCTCCTGTCGACGTTCAGGTGGAATGACGGACCAATGCTTACCATTGATTGCGCCTTCCAACGCCCAGAGCAATTCTAAGGACACGTCTGCGGTATGAGTGGCTTGAATCGCCTTAAATGCCTTAACTGAACCTGTTTCCTCTAAATTTTCAACGCTATCGATGCCCGCTTTCTTTAGCATACGTTCAGTTGCAAGACGGAGGTTAGGGAGGTCTTTAAGGCGGTTAGGTCGAGTTTTCGCTTGAGATGTCTTTTCTTTTTTAGCGACTTCGAGTGCGCTCTGCGCTAGCTCTATCGCGCGGGTGGGGCAGGAGGCGACATCGTTGGTTAAAGCGAAATATTTGGTTACGACCGGGAAGCCTCGTTTTTTGTAAACATAGGGCTCTAAGCCTTCAGATTTAAATTGACTAGCCAGTTTGTCGTCGGCGCGGATATGGAGCATATCGTTAACTACCAATGCGAACATTGTGTCGTCTGCGAAGATTCCGAATCCGCCGAACATCGAACGCGATTTTATACGACCAAGTGGGTCAAAAAGTCGCATCGAGTCTTTAAGTATTGGTTTATCCATGCTGTGTTATCTCGGTGTATATTATTATACGCCACCAAATTCAGGTCCGAGAGATTAGCAAAATAATGCAGATAAAGTGTCAATAAGGTGTCATACCAGATTAAAACTCATACATTTACAATGTTCGCTCAAAAGTGAGAATTGTAGTGTTGTGTTTTAAACGATACGAATCGTTTGCATCTTTGCCCATCGGCAACCCCGCTACCTTTCAGTTTCCTGAGTCAGGCCGGAAGCTTTGCGTCCCACTCTTTCGAGTGGTTTGCCCTGTTCGTGGCATTAGTCGAACATCTTAAGGATAAATAAAATTTGAGGCAAGTATCACATCTCTATTGATCAAATGTGATCTTGGTTCAATTAAATTGCGCCTGAATGATAGGCCCGACTAATAGATTGAGTTATTAATCGGGCGTTTCACACTGCTATTTGTTGAATTTGCACACAGTATCGCGTACTACAATTTCTGGGTGCATTTCAAATACACGCTTTTCATGCTCTTTGTCTTTGATGCGTTCGAGAAGAATTTCAAACGCATTTTTACCAACGCGTCGTTTAGGTTGGTGGACCGTTGTGAGTGGTGGTGAGAAATACTCGGCGAGTTCGATGTTGTCATAGCCAATCACAGAAACATCTTCTGGAATACGAACACCTTTTTGCTGCAGTCTGCTCATTAAACCTAGTGCCATGGTGTCGTTGAAACAGAACACTGCTGATGGTTTTTTGTCCATGGCGACGATTTTATCGGCTGCCAACACCGCTGTATCGCACTCGAAGTTACCTTCTAGAATCCAATCTTCGTTGACGGAAAGATTGGCTTCGGTCATTGCACGACGGAAGCCTAAGATACGTTCCTGACAGGCCGCTTTTTCGAAGTGACCGCTTAGACAAGCAATATCTTTATGCCCGTTGTCTATTAGGTATTTGGTCGCAAGATAACCCCCCTCTTCTGAGTTATCAATGATCTTGTCGGCTTGAGAGCTTTCAGGCCCCCAATCCATGATTACTTTAGGAATGTCTTTCTGACGGTCTAGCATCTCACTGAGTTCTTCTGTTAGGTCAGAACACATAACTAGAATGCCATCGACACGTTTTTCCGCGAGCATACGGATATAGTCGCGTTGTTTCTCGTAGATGCCACCAGTGTTACATAAGATCAACGTGTAGCCTTGACGATAACAATAGCTTTCTACACCATCAATGACTTCAGAGAAGAATAGGTTGGTCGATTGAGTAACAAGCATGCCGATAGTACGAGTAGTATTACACTTCAGGCTGCGTGCGACGGCGCTTGGTGCGTAATTCAATTCCGTGACCGCTTCCATTACCTTTTCTTGTGTCGCCTCGGCAACAAAGCGTGTCTTATTAATTACGTGAGAAACTGTTGTAGTTGACACACCAGCTAGGCGTGCCACATCTTTAATAGTGGCCATAAGGTTCTGTCCTGTCGATGACTGCCAGGAGGTATATTCAGATTGTAGAATAAATTGGCAGAAAGTATCAGAAACACAAAAACCGCTTAATTCAGCGGTTTGTCTCTAGTTCATTCATTTTTATCGTTTGCGGTCACGATTCTAGACCGCAAACAAAAGAAGAGCAAACAAAAAGAAGGTGTAATAAGTTTTGTATCACACATTCATAACAAGGTTACTCACCTCTTAAGTAGGCGCAGTCGAGTTCAAGAAACGTAACCAGTAGCAAAGCAGCCGCAGAGTAAAAGCCAAATTTGTCCAATGTTTCGCAATGCTTACTAAATTGTGGCACCCAACTCAGGAGATGTTGTTGAATAAATCCTTCCTGTTCGGCAAATGAATCTTCCATGTGGCGTTCTTGATCTAGCTCGTTAGCTTGGATAATCAGGTTGCCCAAAAAATCGAGCTCAATCGCTAGGTGGTCTGCGGGCTCATTCAGCCCTTTGTCTACCTCAATGCCATGTTTAGCCATCAACTCCGCCATGTCTGCGGCTGGTTGGTCATTGAGAAGGCCAGAGTTGCCGATATATATCGAAGCGTAAGGCAGTGCTGAGTCCTTGTTTGATTTGAGAAACAAATCGCAAAAGTCTGCGGCCAGTTCAAGCTGAGCATCTTCACGATCGATAAGACGATTGAGCGCAATGACTAGTTTATCTATGGCTGGTTTCAGGTGAGAGTTTTCCCCCAGCCCTGTTAGAAAAGAACGGATCTCTACAGATTGATACTGCTGAAGATCCTCTTCTGTTAGCTCTTTAGCAAATAAGCTGGACAACCACCAGTATATTTCAGCGCGTTTTTCGTTGAATGCTTTAAGTTCTTGCATGAGTTCAGACTCCTGAAAATTCTGCTTTCCAGTTTAACCAATAAAAATGAATAGCGATAATGGGTGTTGTTTCAGATTGAGTGCAAAAGTGCAAAGTTATTAATGCCTGAGACTAGTTTTGTTTTGAATCAATAAACACTCAGGTTTCCCCTTGATAGGACGACAAACACTAGAATTGTTACTGATTATGAATAGAATACAAACGAAGACAATTCCAAATGTAAGTAAGTGGTGTAAATGAGCTATCACGTATTAGTAGTTGAAGACGACACAGTGACTCGCAGCAAGTTGGTTGGCTACTTTCAAAACGAGGGTTACCAAGTCAGTGAAGCTGAAAGCGGCGAGCAAATGCGCGACACGCTACAAAGTGATGAAGTTGATTTGGTGATGCTGGATATCAACCTTCCCGGTGAAGATGGGTTAATGCTCACACGTGAACTTCGCAGTCAATCAGACATTGGAATTATTCTCGTAACGGGTCGCACGGATAGCATTGATAAAATCGTAGGCCTAGAAATGGGCGCAGATGATTATGTCACCAAGCCGTTTGAACTGCGTGAATTGCTTGTTCGTGTTAAGAACCTATTGTGGCGCATTGCCGCAACTCGTCGTGGCATTGATGTCGATGAACAGCAAAAAAATACAGGCAATGTGATACGTTTTGCTGAATGGACCTTTGATGTTCCTCGTCGCGCTCTAAGCAAAAATGGCGAACCAGTAAAACTGACCAAAGCCGAATATGAGCTGTTAGTCGCTCTTTCCTCTTATCCGAACCAAGTACTCAGCCGAGAACGTATACTCAATATGATCAGTCATAGAGTTGATGCACCTAATGATCGCACGATCGATGTGTTAATTCGCCGGATGCGCGCTAAGATGGAGTTTGATCCTAAAAATCCACAAATTTTTGTGACTGTTCATGGTGAAGGGTATATGTTTGCGGGTGACTGAGTTAAACAGACAACTAAAAAATACCGAGGTATATCCTCGGTATTTTTTTATTATACATCGTTATCGGATGGCTCTTCGTAATTTGTTGCCCAGTCGCGAAGTGACTGCCAGATCCGTCCCAGCGTCTCATGCCAATAGCGTTCAGTTTGCTCGAGATACACGGCTTTAGGTGCGTATTTTGCCCAAGCTTGGGTTACCTTGTTGTGAGCCAGATAGTTGGTTGGAGCTGGGTAAGGTTTAAGACCAGCAGAATGAAATTCGTGCAGAGCGCGTTTCATATGACTGGCGGACGTGACGACGACCAGATTGTCACGTTTAACCACTGGCACCGCTTGTCTTGCTTCCTCCCAAGTATCTTTGGCTGACTCCAGCAACAAAATATCTGGTTTTGAAACGCCAAGCGCTAGGGCAACTTTTGCCATCATGCGAGCGTTACTCACTTCAGAACCTCCAGAGTATCCAGATAGAATCAGTTTAGAACCAGGGTACATGCGCATAATACGAATGCCCTCCGCTAGGCGCATCAAGCCAGTACGGCTGAGCTCAGAGGTTGGTGGGATTTTATCATCTACTACATGGCCACTTCCTAACACCATTACGTAATCGATCTTCCCATCGATTGGGAAAAAGGCTGAATACTGCCTTTCAAGCGGCATCAGAAGACGAGACGAAACGGGTTGGAACGAAATGAGAAAAATGCCAATGAAAGAGAATAGAACAACAAAACAGCCTGTTTTTTGCTTCCTTGTAAACATAATCAGCATCAGGCCTAAAAAACCGATGATCAGCAATGCTGGCAAGGGCATTAAAAGGGATGAAACTACTTTTTTCAGCTCAAACATACATAAATAGTCCGAAAAAACACCAATTGATTTTAATTTAAGAGAATCCCTCTTTATATCTGCCTTTCTTATGACAGAATAGCAGCACGACTCGACATGATAACCTAAGCTGCCGTGACTGAAGACCGCAATTTCGACGATATTGCCCACAAATTTGCAAAAAACATCTACGGCTCCGACAAAGGAGAGATACGCCAAGTTATTGTTTGGGAAGAACTTGAACAACTACTTGGTGCGATTAATGGTAGCAGGAAAAGCCTTAACGTGCTGGATGCTGGTGGCGGTTTAGCACAAATGTCGCAAAAGCTGGCTAAACTCGGACATCGCATTGCTTTATGTGATCTATCTTTGGAAATGCTGCAACTAGCCAAGCAGGATATTGAAAAAAACGGTTTGCTTGAGCAGTATCGGCTGATTCATTCGCCAGTACAGAAGATTGCAGAGCATCTGGAACAGCCCGTCGATGTTGTGATGTTTCATGCTGTCATGGAATGGTTGGTGGACCCCAAATCCGCTCTTGAAACATTACTTGAGCAGGTTAAACCAGGGGGTGCTGCGTCCGTTATGTTCTACAACCATCATGGTCTGGTATACAAGAATGTGGTTTGTGGCAATATTCCTCATGTGTTAGATGGCATGCCACATCGAAAACGATTTAAGTTGCAGCCGCAAAAAGGGCTTAAACCAGAAGAAGTCTACAAGTGGATCGAAGACGCTGGTTTTGAGATCGGTGGCAAAGCTGGTATTCGCTGTTTCAGTGATTACATCGGCAACAGGGAATACATGGGCGACTATAAGACAGAAGATGTAGTGGCGCTTGAGCGACAGTTGTGTCGACAAGAGCCTTACCTCTCGCTAGGCCGTTACATACATGTATGGGCCAAAAAGAAAGAAGAACAGGAATAATAATGAGTGAGATGACTCTCAACGCTGCTGAGCAACCAATCGATGAATTGGTTGGCTGGGTTAAGCAGCACGATTTCTCATTAAACCTGCCGACTGAACGTCTCGCATTTCTCATCGCTATTGCAGTGCTTAGCAATGAGAGGTTTGATGAAGAGTTGGGTGAAGGTGAATTGCATGACGCATTTACTATCGTCACTCGATTATTTGAGGATACCGGAGAAGCGTCTGCTTTTCGGGCCAACAATGCAATTAATGAGATGGTGAAGCAGAGGCTGATTAGCCGCTTCACCAGTGAAGTGAACGATGGAGCAAGTATTTATCGTTTGTCGCCGCTTGCGATTGGGATTACGGACTATTATGTTCGCCATCGTGAGTTTTCTAAGTTACGCCTCTCAATCCAGTTGTCGATGGTGGCGGATGAAATGGCGAAAGCGATTGAATCTGCTCGGCAAGGCGGGACGCCGGGCCACTGGAAAAAGAACGTTTATGGTGTGCTCAAATATTCCGTTGGTGAGATATTCGATCAAATTGATCTCAACCAACGTGTGATGGATGAGCAGCAACAATCCGTTAAAGTGCAGATTGCCGAGCTCCTGAATAAAGATTGGCGTGAAGCGATCAACAACTGTGAAGAGTTGTTATCTGAAACGTCTAGCACCTTGCGCGAGCTGCAAGATACATTACAAGCAGCCAGTGATGAGCTACAAACTCAAATCCTTGATATTCAAGAAACTGTTTACGGACAAGATGACCTAGAGTTTATTGAGGAGGCCTTGTTTGGCTTGCAGATGAAATTGGATCGCATCACAAGCTGGGGCCAACAAGCGATTGATTTATGGATTGGTTACGACAGGCACGTCCATAAATTTATCCGCACCGCCATTGACATGGATAAGAACCGTGCCTTCAGCACGCGTTTGCGTCAGTCAGTCAAAGATTACTTCGACACACCTTGGTATCTGACTTATGCCGATGCAGAAAGGTTAGTCGATCTCCGCGATGAAGCGCTGGTGCTTCGAGATGATGAAGTGACTGGTCAAGTGCCATTGGAAGTGGAGTATGAAGAATTCCAACAAGTGAATGATGAGCTTTCTGAGCGCATAGGTGACATGCTCAAAGTGCATAAAGAGCAGGGTACCGCTATCCATCTTGGAACCGTATTACGCGACTATTTATCACAGCATCCGCGCACACATCATTTCGATTTAGCCCGTATCGTCATAGATCAAGCCGTACGTCTGGGTTACTCCGAATCGGATTATCAAGCGATTCAACCAGATTGGCAGGCAATTAACGAATACGGAGCAAAGGTACAAGCAAATGTCATCGACCGATACTAATGATTACATGTCAGAGAATCTGGCAAAAGCGATTTCAAACCCACTTTTCCCGGCGTTAGACAGTATGCTTCGTGCTGGACGCCATATTTCTACCGAAGACCTCGACAATCATGCGCTACTGTCTGACTTTGAAGTTGAGCTGTCTTCATTTTACCAACGCTACAACACTGAACTGGTGAAAGCACCAGAAGGCTTCTTTTACCTTCGCCCTCGTTCTACTTCCTTGATTAATCGCAGTGTGCTGTCTGAGCTCGATATGCTGGTGGGCAAGGTGTTGTGTTTCCTTTACCTAAGCCCAGAGCGTTTAGCGCATGAGGGAATCTTTACCAATCAAGAACTGTATGAAGAGCTGTTGGCTTTATCCGATGAGAAAAAGCTGATGAAGCTGGTGACTAACCGCGCGACTGGTTCAGATTTAGATAAAGAAAAACTGTTTGAAAAGGTCCGCACTTCTCTGCGCCGTTTACGCCGCCTGGGCATGATCATCAATATTGGTGAAACCGGTAAATTCAGTATCAGTGAATCAGTATTCCGCTTTGGTGCTGATGTTCGTGTCGGAGACGACATGCGCGAAGCGCAGTTGCGCTTGATCCGTGATGGTGAAGCTGTGGTGCATACCAAAGAACCAAGCCAAGGCAGCTTGCTGACAGAATCAGAACAAGGTGATGAGTCATCTCAATCAGAAAAATTAGAAGAAGGTGAAGCATGATTGAAAGAGGTAAATATCAATCGCTGACCATGGTCAACTGGAACGGCTTCTTTGCGCGTACTTTTGACATTGATGGCTTAGTTACCACGTTATCAGGAGGTAATGGGGCAGGTAAATCAACAACAATGGCGGCATTTATTACAGCCTTGATACCTGACCAAACACTGCTGCATTTCCGAAATACGACTGAAGCGGGCAGTAGCCAGTCTTCACGTGACAAAGGCCTTTACGGTAAATTGCAACCAGGTGCCTGTTATGCGGCACTGGATGTGGTGAACTCACGCAATCAACGCTTACTGTTTGCGGTGAAGCTGCAGCAAGTCGCGGGTCGTGATAAGAAAGTGGATATCAAACCGTTCGTGATTCAAGGGCTGCCAAGCAGTGTGAAGCCGACCGATATCCTGATTGAAAGTGTTTCTGCTACTCAAGCGCGTGTTCGTCAGATCAACGAAATCAAAGAGTCAGTCGCGCAACATGAAGGTGTGCAACTTAAGACTTTTAATTCCATCGTCGATTACCACGCGCAAATGTTTGAGTTTGGCGTGATTCCTAAGAAATTGCGTAACTCCAGTGACCGTTCTAAGTTCTATCGCTTAATTGAAGCGTCTCTGTACGGTGGTATTTCGAGTGCGATTACCCGCTCATTGCGCGATTATCTACTGCCTCAAAATGGTGGTGTTAAGAAAGCCTTTCAGGACATGGAGTCGGCGCTGCGCGAAAACCGCATGACGCTTGAAGCGATTAAAACCACTCAAGCAGATCGAGATCTGTTTAAACATCTGATCACTGAATCGACCAATTACGTGGCGGCTGACTATATGCGTCATGCCAATGATCGTCGTAATATGCTTGAGCAGACTCTGTCTCTGCGCTCTGAATTGTTTGGCTCTCGCGAAACACTGGTTGAGCAAAATAGCTTACTTAATCGTGTTCAGGAAGAGCTTGAATTGCTGGTGGAATCCGAATCGGCTCTAGAACAGGACTACCAAGCGGCTTCCGACCACTTACAGCTTGTACAGAATGCACTGCGTCAGCAGGAAAAGATCGAGCGCTATCAAGAAGACCTTGAAGAGCTGAGTGAACGACTTGAAGAACAGATGATGGTCGTTGAAGAAGCGCAAGAGCGTGTTCTGATGATGGAGGAGCAAGCGACAGTTGCGGAAGAAGAGGTAGACAGCTTAAAGACTCAGTTAGCGGATTATCAGCAAGCGTTGGACGTTCAGCAAACCCGCGCACTTCAATACCAACAGGCAGTTCAAGCGCTAGAGAAAGCCAAAAACTTGTTGGGTGATGCAGATCTTACTGCTGAGCGTGCGCAGGATTTGGTGTCTGAGCTGAAAACTCAGGAATCAGAAAGCACGGCGGCTTTGCTGTCGGTGAAACACAAACTGGATATGTCTTCAGCCGCCGTTGAGCAGTTTGAGACGGCGCTTACTTTGGTTCGTAAGATTGCTGGCGATTCAGTGGAGCGTAAAAATGCCGCTGAAGTTGCAAAGCAGTCGATTCGTCAAACGCGAGATGCCGAGCAAATTGCACAAAATGAACAACAATGGCGAGCACAGCACAGAGATCTAGAGCGTAATCTCAATCAACAGCGTCAGGCTCGTGAATTAGTCGACGCGTATCAGAAGCAACATCGTGCTGAGCTCGTTGATGAGTTAACCTTTGAGCAGGAACGTGAACGCCACGCTATGCTGGTCGAATCGCTTGAGATAGCTCAGGAGGAGGTACGCGAGCAACGCAGCGAACAGCGTCGCTTAGAGCAGGATTCTGCTAGCGAAATCAAAAAGCTTGAAGCCATTGCGCCAACTTGGATTGCCGCTCACGACGCACTGGAAATGCTCAAAGAGCAAAGCGGTGCTGATCTGTATGACAGCCAAGCGGTTATGTCTCACATGCAAGCAGTACTTGAGCAGGAAAAGCAACAGTCACTGGCGAAAGAAAAGCTCGCTGAGCGCCGTGCTCACTTAGAGAATGAAATTGAGCGGTTAGCGTCACCGGGTGGCTCCAATGATCCTCGTTTGAAAGGCTTAGCTGACACATTAGGTGGTGTGTTGTTGTCAGAGATTTATGACGATATCACCATTGGCGATGCGCCTTATTTCAGTGCGATGTACGGTCCATCTCGTCATGCGATTGTGGTGTCTGAC
Organism: Vibrio sp. T11.5; assembly: GCF_027587155.1. Classification (NCBI taxonomy): domain Bacteria; kingdom Pseudomonadati; phylum Pseudomonadota; class Gammaproteobacteria; order Vibrionales; family Vibrionaceae; genus Vibrio; species Vibrio sp. T11.5. Next base: position 623,049 of record NZ_JAPPTP010000001.1, on the reverse strand, counting down.
TTAACGGGTATTGAAGAAAAACTGGTTGAGCTTGACGATTGCCCTGAAGACCTTTACATCATTGAAGGTGATATTGACGCCTTTGATGACAGCTCATTTGATGCCGAAGAGTTAGAAGGGGCGGTTTGTGTTCGCATGAACGATCGCCAGATGCGTTACTCACGTTTCCCAGAAATTCCTCTGTTTGGTCGTGCCGCGCGTGAACAACGTTTAGAGCTGCTACGTGATGAACGTGAAGAAGTCGTTGAACAGCATGCGAAAGCGGCGTTTGATTCACAAAAACTGCAGCGTTTATATCAGGCATTCAATAACTTCGTGGCGAAGCACATACAAGTTGCCTTTGAAGCAGATCCAGAGCAATCACTGACAGTTGCTCGCGAGAAGCGTAATCAAGTGTCAAGAGTATTGGCAGATTTGGATGCCAAAGAGCAGCAGCAACGTTCTCAATTGTTAGCGAGTAAGCAGGCGTTGTCCTCGCTGGATAAATTAGCACCAATGATGGCGCTGATTGAAGATGACTCATTGACATTGCGCTTCGAAGAGCTTGAAGCGAAAATCGCTCAGCTGTCTGAAGCGAAAGCATTTTTGAGCAGCCACGGGAAAACAGTCGTTGAACTGGAAAAAATCGCCTCAGCGCTTGAAGCCGACCCGGAGCAATTTGATGCACTAGAAGCCGAATATCAGGCAGCGGATGTTCAGTTACAAGAACTGAAGAAACAGATCTTTGCGTTGTCTGACTTAGTGGAGCGTCGCCATTACTTTGCTTACTCTGACTCCGTTGATTTACTCAACAAGAGTAGCGAACTGAGTGAGCAGCTTAAAGGCAAGCTTGTTGAAGCAGAGAGGCAGCGTACGCGTTCGCGTGACGAGCTGAAGCAATCTCAAGGTCAGATGAACCAGTACAACCAGGTCTTGGCATCGCTGAAGAGTTCTCATCAGGCTAAGCAGGAAACGGTTCAAGAATTCAAGCAAGAGCTGCAAGAGTTTGGTGTAACGGCTGATGAAGGCGCACAAGAGCGAGCCATGCGTCGTCGAGATGAACTGCAGGAACGTCTGCATACGTCACGCAGTCGTAAGAGTGAATACGAGCGTACCATCACCTCGACTGAGCTAGAAATGAAAGGCCTAGCAAAGCGTCTTAAGAAGGTTCAGAAAGAGTACATTGAACTGCGCACCTTTGTGGTTGCAGCCAAAGCTGGCTGGTGTTCCGTACTGCGGTTAGCACGTGAAAACGATGTCGAACGCCGTTTGCATAAACGTGAACTGGCCTATATGTCAGCGGATGAACTGCGTTCGATGTCGGATAAATCGTTGGGAGCGTTGCGTCTGGCGGTGGCAGACAATGATGACTTACGTGATGCCCTACGTTTGTCAGAAGACAATGCACGTCCTGAGCGTAAAGTCCTATTCTATATTGCAGTGTACCAGCATCTGCGTGAACGCATTCGTCAAGATATCATCCATACTGATGACCCAGTTGAGGCCATTGAAGAGATGGAAGTGGAGCTGGCGCGATTGACCGAAGAGCTGACGCAACGTGAAAATCGTCTTGCGATCAGTTCTGAATCTGTTGCTAGCATCATCAAGAAAACAATTCAGCGTGAGCAAAACCGCATCCGCATGCTCAACCAAGGCTTGTCGAACATTGCCTTTGGTCAGGTAAAAGGTGTTCGCTTGAATGTGAAGATTCGTGAAAGCCACGACATTTTGCTTCATGGTCTAGCTTCGCAGCAAGAGCAGCACAAAGACTTGTTTGAGACCTCTCGCTACACCTTCTCAGAAGCGATGGCGAAATTGTTCCAGCGCGTTAACCCACATATTGATATGGGACAACGTAGTCCTCAAGTCCTGGGTGAGGAGCTGCTGGACTACCGCAACTACCTAGAGCTGAGTGTTGAAGTCTGCCGTGGCTCAGATGGTTGGCTCCAAGCTGAATCTGGTGCGTTGTCTACGGGTGAAGCGATCGGTACTGGTCAGTCGATTCTTCTGATGGTGGTTCAGAGCTGGGAAGAAGAATCTCGTCGTCTACGCAGTAAAGACATTGTTCCTTGTCGACTGCTATTCCTAGATGAGGCTGCGCGTTTGGATGCTAAGTCGATTTCGACTCTGTTTGAGCTATGTGACCGTCTGGACATGCAGTTGTTGATTGCGGCACCAGAAAACATCAGCCCAGAGAAGGGCACCACTTACAAGCTCGTACGTAAAGTATTTAAAGACCATGAGCATGTTCATGTGGTTGGTCTAAGAGGCTTTGGACAAGCGGATCAAGATAAGTCGGAAGCTCAAGAACTGATTGAAGAGCTATAAAGACAAGCTGATAGAAAATACCCGCTGAGTTAGCGGGTATTTTTTTGTTTAGCGTCAGTGTCTGATGCGTCACCGGTCATGCTTTCAGTATCTGCGTCATGTCGTGGTTTCTGAATCATCGAAAGCTCAGTCTGTCACCTCTTTGGCGAATATACCAAACTGCTTGGCGGCATAAGCGACACGTTCGGCAGGTTTGGGGTACTCCATCCCTAAGCCCAAGCCTTCGATGTGATGAAGCCTAGGTAACAAGCCTGCTCCATTCGCTATTTGGATGGCTAATCCCGGACGAGCATTGAGCTCTAGGACCATTGGCCCTTCTTCTTTGTCGAGTACCATGTCAGTACCCATATAACCCAGACCTGTCATTTCCCATGCACTTGAAGCCAATGTGAGTAATCGCTTCCAGTGGGGTACTTGTAACGTAGCGAGTTCTTTCCCCGTATCGGGGTGGTGTGTAATAGGTTGGTCGAATTGGACAGCTCTTACTGCGCGACCTGTCGCGATATCAATACCGACACCGACTGCACCTTGGTGTAAATTTGCTTTACCATCAGAGGCGGCTGTGGAGCAACGCATCATTGCCATAACAGGGTAGCCTTTGAAAACAATAATACGTACATCTGGTACACCTTCATAACTGAATCCGTCGAAGCAGCTATCAAACTTGATCAGATTTTCAACAACCGCGACATCGTTCTTCCCCCCGAGTGAAAAAAGACCCGCTAGTGCGTTACTAATGTGGCGTTCGACATCTTCTTGGTTGATCGTCGTGCCTGAGGGCTTGGTATAGGTACCATCCTTGTGAGAAGTGATAACCAAAATACCTTTACCACCACTGCCTTGGGCAGGTTTAATAACGAAACCAGGCCACTCTTTCACCATTTTATGAATGGTTTTGACTTCAACCTGGCTACTGATCACACCAATGAGTTTCGGTGTAGTTGCTCCATGTTGCTGAGCAATAATCTTGGTTTTGAGCTTGTCATCCACCAGTGGATATTTAGAGCGATCATTGTAACGGCCAATGTAGCTGTGGTTACGTTGATTCATCCCCATAATGCCTTTATGACGAAGCTTATCTGGCGATGTAAATTGCGAAGTAAAACGTGTGAGCATCGTTTAGTCCTCCGCTAGTGGCTTAAAGCGACGTAATTCGGTTAGGCGATAACCGGTATAAGTCCCAAGGAGTAGTATGCCGGCGAGAACAATCAACTGAAGGCCAATAAAGTTGAAGGTCAGATGTTGAATGTAAGTGCTGGTCATTGCTAGGTAAACCAGCACGGCAGTCGCCAATGAGCCACCACCCTGTAATACCACCTCTTTAGCGCCTTCTTCCTCCCATAGAATCGACATCCGTTCGATGGTCCAAGAAAGGATGATCATTGGGAAGAAGGTAATTGATAGACCTTCGGTCAAACCAATCTTAAACGCCACAACAGTGAAAACGGAGATGATCATAATGACCGTGATAATCACGGCAGAAATTCTAGCAACCAGAAGTAAGTTGAGCCTCGACAGATAGCTTCGAATTACCAGCCCTGTACCAACAATCAGCAAGAAGCCGACGATACCTGTTAGGAGTTGAGTTTGAACAAACGCAACGGCAATCAAAACTGGCATGAATGTACCTGAGGTTTTCAAACCAATGATGACACGCAGGAAAACCACGATAAGTGCACCGATTGGGATTAGCATGATGGTTTTAAACATCGCTTGCTCTTCAAGTGGCAAACTATGAATAGAGAAGTTAAGCAGACGATCTGCTTCGACTTTGTCCAGTGTGGCCTGTTTTGGTGAGACTTCCTGAGCGATCATCGAGAAGTGAACTTGGCTGTTTTGACCGCCGATGATATCAAGCAGTGATACATTAGACTCGTCCCAAATTAGGATGTTATCAGCGATCACTTTATTCGTATTCTCAGGGTTGAATAGTTTCCACGCTTTGCCGTCCCAGACCTGATTCATTTGCTGGATAGTCTGACGTCGACGACCATCCTCTAACTCAACAACACCGACAACTTTACTCGGTATTTCGGCATATGCGAGGATCTTATCAACCGCCTCCACTTTTGACATCTTGTTCAGAATGAGTGCTGCGTTCTGACTGTCCGAGTCGTTGAGGATTTTAATCAGTTCGCGAGCAAATGTGATGTCATCAGCAGAGCGTTTGTTAGCGCGTTCAATTAACGAAACTGCCGCGGCTTCTGTCGGACCGTCAAAAGTAGGCGGTGTGATGTCTTTATTCGGCGCTTTCGATTCTACTTTTGCTTGTGGGTCAACGAGGAATTGGGCTTTATAGTAGATGGTTTGCGGACCGACAGCGTGGCGAACAGACCACTCAGCACGACGACCAGTGTCAGTCTTGACGTATGACACTCCGTAGCCTGGTGACGATGATGACTCACTGATCCGTGTGAATCCATTTTGAGTTTGAGGGGCGGCCAATGACGCCTTAACAGGTTTGGCTTGGGCATTGAACTCAATACGAGCTTCAATATCCCAAACCTGACGGGTTTCCCCTGGAGTCCATGGAACGCCGTAAGTCTGATGTCTAAACAGGCTTAAAGCGATGCCTGCAATAATCAGCAGGACGACCGATATGTAAAAAGGGACTTTAGACGTCATAAGCTACCTTATTGTTTTTGTTCAACTTCCTTTTGGACGTACTTCTTGCTTACATCCACCACTGCGATATCACGGATAAATTCACGACCTAGTAACACAGGATGGGTCATCTGTGAGCGATCTGCCAAAGTGAACTGTGTTTTTTCGTGAATCGTGCCTAATCTTACCCATAATTCGACTACAGCTCTGCGTTCCGTCTCATCATTTGTCGATTGGCGTATTTTTACAAAACGTATAATCGGAGCTTCAATCCAATTTGTATCATCCAATGGCGTGACGCCATCGGACAAATGGAAGCGCACCCAGTTTTTGCCGTTACGTTCAAATTGTTCAATGTCAACAGCATTGAGTGAGGAAGTGGCGGCTCCAGTATCAATGCGACTGTCAAATGTCTGCTTGATGGAATCAATACTGACTCTCTCTATTTCACCCAATACCAACTCTTGTGAAGGTGTAGAAGCAAGCTTTACAGGAGCGGGCGTGACGATAGGCTCACGGTTTCTTTTCACTTCTGCCATGGCTTCCGTTTTAAATTTGAACAGTTCTTTGTCTAACAAATCGACTTTAGTTTGTAGGCTTTCAATGTGTTCGGCTTGATTGCTGACTTTTTGCTCCAAAAAGGAAAGTTTTTGAGTGAGGTTGGTTTCTGAAGATTGGATAGCTGCAAGGGTTTCTTGATGATACTGCTCACTGTTGGTGAGGGTGCAGCCAGAGAGTAGGGCAATCGAAATGACCGGAGTCAATTTGGTAAACATTGAAAATCCTGAATTAGATTAAGTTGTTTATACATTGAGAGTTTAAATCATCCCTCACTTTGCTCACAAGACACATTACCTGTCTAAGACTTATTGAGTCATGATTAGTGATGCACCGCAAAATCTAGGATGCACGGAGCATCCTAGATTTTAGAGTCTTTTAAGGTTCAGATTAAGTATTTGAAGGACCTAAAAAGTTAAGAGTCTGTCAATAATTAGTCTTAATTAGGTTTTTTCGCGACGAGAACCGCACGACGTGGGGCAGGGTGCCCTTCAATCGTTTTACTTGGGTCATTCGGATCGAGATAATCAGGCAGAGAATTGTGAGTCATCCATTCGGTTGTGCGCTGTTCACCGATAGAGGTGATATTCTCATCAACAATGCGTACGTCCTCGAAGCCAACTTGCTCGAGCCACACTTTGAGGGCTTTGGCTGAAGGAAAAAAGTACACATTACGCATCTGGGCGTATCGATCTACAGGAACCAGAACGGAGGTTTCATCACCCTCAATGACCAATGTTTCCAATACAAGCTCGCCACCCGCGACAAGCTGGTCTTTAAGTTGAATGAGATGATCGAGTGGAGAACGTCGATGGTAAAGCACGCCCATGCTAAACACCGTATCGAAGGCTTCAAGCTTCGGCAGTTGCTCAATACCCAGAGGTAACAGATGTGCGCGTTGGTTGTCGCCCATTAGTTTGCGTACTGCTTCAAACTGAATTAGGAACAAATGGGATGGGTCTATACCAACACACAATCGCGCGCCTTCACCCAGCATGCGCCACATGTGGTAGCCGTTGCCACAACCTACATCTAGTACACTGCGATTTTTCAGAGGTGATATATGTGGTAGAACACGATCCCACTTCCAATCGCTGCGCCACTCTGTATCAATATGGATACCGTGTAGATGGTATGGGCCTTTACGCCAAGGATGGAATGTACGAAGCAGGTTTTCTAGCTTTTTAAGCTCACCAGTATGAAATGGTGTATCGTTCGCAATAGTGACAGAGTTTTTTAGATCAACCTGATCAGGTGAACCTTCGGGGATTTTATTCAGCGCTTTTAGCCAGCGACCAAAATCACCATGTTCTGCATTTTGCCACTCGGTTAGTTGTTGAGGCAAAACATTCAGCCACGGTTGAAGGCGTGTATCTGTGGCAATTAACTGATAAAAATTGGCAAAGTTAAACATAGTTTTTCACTGAAATTAAATAATAAACAATGGAACCCATTTGTTGGGAACAGCGCTGATTGGTTGGTCTTTACTTGATTGCGAACATCGAGCCGAAGTTAAAGCATTGGAACCAAACGTCAAAACTACTGAAGCCAATTTCAGCAAAGCGCTCTTTGTGCTCTTTTTTTGAATCTGGGCGCATTACATTTTCTATCGCGCTGCGTTTTTGACTGATTTCTAATTCGCTATAACCGTTGGCACGCTTAAAGTCATGATGAAGGTCAATGAGCAATTCATTAGACACTTGATCTTCGAACACATATTTTTCTGAAAGGATTAAAATGCCACCGGGACGGAGACCCGCATAGATTCTCTCTAGCAAAGTGTATCTATCTTGAGGTGACAAAAATTGCAGTGTGAAATTGAGTACTACGACAGAGGCGTTTTGGATTTCAATATTACGAATGTCTGCTTCAACGACTTCTACAGGTGTGTCGCTGCGGTAAGCATTAACGTGCAGTTTGCAACGCTCAACCATGGCAGATGAGTTATCGACGGCAATGATTTTGCAGCCTTCCTGCTGAATATGACGACGCATGGACAACGTTGCGGCACCGAGCGAACAACCAAGATCGTAAATGTTTGAATGTGGTTTAACGAACCTTTCGGCCAACATGCCGATGGCAGAGATGATATTGCTGTATCCAGGAACAGAACGCTGAATCATATCAGGAAAAACTTCTGCGACACGTTCATCAAACGTGAAATCCCCTATTTTATCGATAGGAGCGGAAAACATCGTATCTGGATTGCTCTTAGGGTTCATAATCGATTCTCTGACCAGTTTCGCATTGGTATCAAAAAGGCGCGTATTTTATGAGAAAATCGCGCCCGTGTCATGTGTTGAGGCTACTCTACTCAGAACATTTGTAACTGGGAATTGCCATCGTTTGCTGGAAATGCTGATAAGTCAGGCAATTGAGCTCGGTTTTGCAGCATTTTATACAAATTGCTCGCAAGTTCTGGCGCAATAATATTGTCGGCAGTATGAATCATTACGTAAGGTTGTTTCCCTTCTGCTATCCACTCTGGCAGTTTTTTCAGCCAAGGGGTGAAAAAAGCATAGTTTTCAGACTCTGTTGGATGGCCGATAAAGCGAATCATCGGGTGTGACGCTGTGGCGATAGCATGTACTGGCACTTTTGGCTTTTTTTGCTGTGCGTCTACGATGGCTTCATTGTCTGGCTTCGCAGCAAACACAGGCCGGCTATCCATGATGATCCGGTCGTAGCCTTTCTCATGCAACCACTGATTCAATTGACGCTCTTCCTCACCTTTGGCGAAAAAAGCCTGGTGTCGAACTTCAACACCAATAGGAAAGTTGGGCGGGAACAAGTCGCAGAATCTTTGCAGATCATTTAAGTGCTCAGGGCCAAAAGCGGCTGGTAACTGAATAGTCCACTGCCCTATGCGATCATGCAAAGGTGCCATGATTTGCATGAACTCATTGAGTGGCCCTTGACTGCCTCTCAACATTTGTTGATGGGTTATCGCTTTGGGCAGCTTAAAAGTAAACCTGAAATCATCGTGCGTTGCAGAACGCCAGTTCTGTACGGTTGACACACTTGGTGTGGCGTAAAATGTCGTATTTCCCTCGACGGTATGAAAAACCTGCGCGTACTTTTGTAACCTTTCGGCGGGTTTAGTACCACTGCCATAAAAGCTTTGTTGCCAGTTGTTGTGAGACCACATGGTGAGGCCAAGTCGGAGAGGTAATTCGTTCATGTCTAACAGTCTTTGCCTATCTTGCCAGATACTTTACGAGAGTTTTGAAGAGAGTGATACTTTCGATCTATAATCAGCGCCAATTTTTTCTGATTGATGTGGTTTTGCTGTTTTATTGTGCTAAAAAGCATCAAAACCAGATAAACAGCAATAAATTGTATTCTGAATAGTCGATTTTGAATGACTTTCAGCGTATAAATGGATCTTTGCGCTATCAGCTAAGAAAACGCTGATATCAAGTAATTAACAAATTTAGAGAGATTGGGAAATTCATTATGCGTACCCATTACTGTGGTCACCTGAACAAGTCCCTTGCAGGACAAACTGTAGAACTTTGCGGCTGGGTTAACCGTCGTCGTGATTTAGGCGGTCTTATTTTTATCGATATGCGAGATCGTGAAGGCGTCGTTCAGGTAGTTGTTGATCCAGATATGGCAGATGCGTATGAAGTAGCTAACACACTTCGTAATGAATTCTGTATCAAACTAACGGGTGAAGTTCGTGTTCGTCCAGACAGCCAAGTAAACAAAGATATGGCAACGGGTGAAGTGGAGATCATCGCCAAAGGTCTTGAAATCATCAATCGTGCAGACGTTCTGCCACTCGACTTCAACCAGAAGAACTCTGAGGAGCAGCGTCTAAAGTATCGTTATCTAGATCTTCGTCGCCCTGAAATGAGTGACCGCATTAAGCTACGTGCTAAGGCGTCTAGTTTTGTTCGTCGTTTCTTAGATGACAATGGTTTCCTAGACATTGAAACGCCAGTACTCACTAAAGCGACGCCAGAAGGCGCACGTGACTACTTAGTACCAAGCCGCGTTCACAAAGGTTCGTTCTACGCGCTTCCTCAGTCTCCACAGCTATTCAAACAGCTGCTAATGATGTCTGGTTTTGACCGTTACTACCAAATCGTTAAGTGTTTCCGTGATGAAGACTTACGTGCTGACCGTCAACCAGAGTTCACTCAGATCGATATCGAAACGTCTTTCATGACGGCTGATGAAGTTCGCGCAACGACCGAGAAAATGGTTCGCGATATGTGGCAAGAGCTACTCAATGTAGACCTAGGGCAATTCCCAGTGATGCCTTTCTCCGAAGCGATTCGTCGTTTCGGTAGCGATAAGCCAGACCTACGTAATCCACTAGAGCTAGTAGACGTTGCTGATCTAGTGAAAGACGTTGAGTTCAAAGTCTTCTCAGGTCCTGCAAACGATGAGAAAGGTCGTGTTGCAGTGATTCGCGTACCAGGTGGCGCTTCTCTAACTCGCAAGCAGATTGATGGTTACGGTGAGTTCGTTGGCATCTACGGTGCGAAAGGCCTTGCGTGGATGAAGGTTAATGACCGTGCAGCTGGCATGGAAGGTATCCAGTCTCCAGTGGCTAAATTCCTGAGTGAAGACGTTATCAATGGCATTCTAGACCGCACTCAAGCTGAATCAGGCGACATCATCTTGTTCGGCGCAGACAAAGCGAACACAGTTGCAGAAGCAATGGGTGCGCTACGTCTGAAACTAGGTAAAGATCTAGAGCTAACAGACGAAAACGCATGGGCACCGCTATGGGTTGTTGACTTCCCAATGTTCGAAGAAGATGACGAAGGCAACCTGCATGCAATGCACCACCCATTCACATCACCTCTAGGCGTGAATGCAGAAGAGCTAAAAGCAAACCCAGCGGCAGCTAACTCAAACGCATACGACATGGTCCTAAACGGCTATGAAGTTGGTGGTGGTTCAGTTCGTATCCACAACGCAGAGATGCAAGCAGCTGTATTTGATATCTTAGGTATCGATGCGGAAGAGCAGCAGCTTAAGTTTGGTTTCCTATTGGATGCACTTAAGTTTGGTACGCCTCCTCACGCAGGTCTAGCATTCGGTCTTGACCGCCTAGTGATGCTGCTATGTGGTACAGAGAACATCCGTGATGTAATCGCGTTCCCTAAAACAACAGCGGCTGCGTGTCTACTAACAGACGCACCAAGTGTTGCTAACCCAGCTGCGCTTGAAGAATTAGCGATTGCTGTTAAAGCTGCAGAGAAGAAAGAAGAAGAGTAATCTTACCTTTCCAACTGAATAGCAAAAGCCGCTTCAATTGAAGCGGCTTTTTTGTGTCTGGAAGTCCACATTGTACAGCGTCATTCGTCATTCCATAGAGTGACGTAGGAGCGAGTAGGGAATCTCCAACGATTTTCGACTTGCTGTAAGAGATCCCCAACTCGTTCGTCCCTCACTCTAGAGGATGACAGCAATAAAAAGGGCTGACTAACTGCCACCCCTTCAAAGCGTTTCTAAAACTCAATCTCTTTCCACTCACCTGGCTGTAATTCACCCAGCTTAATATCGCCCATTGAATATCGAATGAGACGTAGGGTTGGGAAGCCAATATTAGCCGTCATACGACGAACCTGACGGTTTCTTCCTTCGATAATGGTGATCGCCAGCCAAGTGGTTGGAATATTGGCTCTAAAGCGAACAGGAGGGCTGCGTTCCCATACTCTGGGCTCTGCCATCACTTCAACTTTTGCGGGTAGAGTCATGCCATCTTTAAGCTCAACACCCGTCCTCAACTTATCGAGATCCGACTCTGACGGTGCTCCGTCAACTTGCACCCAATACGTTTTCGGTGACTTAGATTTTGGCTGAGTCAACTTAGCCTGCAATATGCCATCATTAGTCAGTACCATTAGCCCTTCGCTATCTCTGTCTAATCTCCCGGCCGCATAGACATCTTTCACTGGGATAAAATCAGCCAGTGTTTTTCGGCCTTCACCATCTGTGAATTGGCTCAATGTATCAAAGGGTTTATTGAACACGATAACTTTGCGATCTTCAGGCGCTAATCTAGGCTTATTACTCGTTGGCTTTTTTCGGTTTCTTGACGAATGTGGTTTGGTTTTATGCGCTGCTGAGGAGTGTTTAAAACCAGATTGACGTCTACGTGAAGAGGGCGAAGAAGACTCACGGTGTGAGCGTGGTGACATGTTAACTACCTTGCAAAAATGTAAACGAAGTGTGGGCGAAAATTTTCAAAATCATCCGTTTTAGGCTATGATGTGCGCGCCCGAAAACAGGATTGGTGCACAAGATAATAGACTATTCTTCCGATTTTGTTTAATTATAAAAGTACAGTTCTCACGGATCTTACGCTTAAGCAAACGTAAGGAAAAAACAAAAGAGACATAAATCGCAAACAAGTGAGGGGATGACAATTCAACTTGTTGGCGGACACACAACCCAAAGCCGTTCATCCGACGGGCTTTGTTAGAACAATAGGGAAATTTCATGCCTACAGAAAAACCTACCATTATTTATACCATCACTGATGAAGCTCCTGCACTAGCAACGTATTCACTGCTACCAATCATTCAGTCGTTCACAGCTTCATCTGGTATTGATGTTGATACTCGTGATATCTCTCTTGCTGGGCGTATTATTGCAAACTTCCCAGAGCATTTGACTGAAGAACAACGCATTGGTGACGCACTGGCTGAGCTAGGTGAGCTAGCAAAAACACCTGAAGCTAACATCATCAAACTTCCAAACATTTCTGCTTCTATCCCACAACTTAAAGCAGCAATCAAAGAACTTCAGGACAAGGGCTACAATCTGCCTAACTACCCTGAAGAGCCAAGCACGTATGAAGAAGAAGCTATTAAAGCGACTTACGACAAAATCAAAGGTAGTGCAGTAAACCCTGTACTACGTGAAGGTAACTCAGACCGTCGTGCGCCACTATCGGTTAAGAACTACGCGAAGAAAAACCCTCATTCAATGGGTGCGTGGTCAAAAGATTCTAAGTCTCATGTATCAAGCATGTCTGGTAACGATTTCTTTGGTAGCGAAAAGTCTCACACGGTAGAGAGTGCGACCGAAGTTAAGATCGAATTCACTGCGGCTGACGGTGCGGTGAAAGAGCTTAAAGCACCATTCGCTCTTCAAGACCAAGAAATCATAGATTGTTCAGTAATGAACAAAAAAGCATTAGTAGAATTCTTTGAAAAAGAAATTGCTGATGCGAAACAGCAAGATGTTCTTCTATCGCTTCACATGAAAGCGACAATGATGAAAGTGTCTGACCCAGTGATCTTCGGTCACGCAGTTAAAGTTTACTACAAAGATGTGTTCGCGAAATACGGTGACGTATTTGATCAACTGGGCGTAGATGTGAACAACGGTATTGGCGATGTTTACGCTAAGATTGCCTCTCTACCATCTGCTCAAAAAGAAGAAATCGAAGCTGCGCTGCAAGCGGTTTACGAAACTCAACCACCGCTAGCTATGGTTGATTCAGATCGTGGTATCACTAACCTTCACGTGCCAAGCGACATCATCGTTGATGCTTCTATGCCTGCAATGCTGCGTTCTTCTGGCCAAATGTGGGGTCCAGATGGTAAGCAGAAAGACACCAAAGCGATGATTCCTGATCGTAGCTACGCAAGCATCTATCAAGCGGTTATCGATTTCTGTAAAGAAAACGGTGCGTTTGACCCAACGACAATGGGTAGCGTGCCAAACGTAGGCCTAATGGCTCAGAAAGCGGAAGAGTACGGTTCTCACGACAAAACGTTCATTCTTGACCAAGCGGGCACAATCCGTGTTGTTGACGCTGCAGGTGCAGTGCTACTAGAGCAAGCGGTTGAGGAAGGCGATATCTTCCGTATGTGCCAGGTGAAAGACGCTCCTATTCAAGACTGGGTGAAACTGGCGGTAACACGTGCTCGCGCAACAGGTGTACCAGCAGTGTTCTGGTTAGATGAGAATCGTGCACACGACGCTCAGCTGATCAAGAAGGTGAACGCTTACCTACCTAACCACGATACATCAGGTCTAGAAATCAAGATCCTAGCACCCCTAGATGCATGTAAGTTCTCTCTAGAGCGTATCAAAGAAGGTAAGGATACTATTTCTGTAACAGGTAACGTACTGCGTGATTACCTAACGGATTTATTCCCGATTCTAGAGCTTGGTACGTCAGCTAAAATGCTTTCAATTGTACCACTAATGAATGGCGGTGGTCTGTTTGAAACTGGAGCAGGTGGTTCGGCACCTAAGCACGTTCAACAGGTTGAGAAAGAGAACCACCTACGTTGGGACTCTCTGGGCGAATTCCTTGCACTAGCGGCCTCTCTAGAGCACCTAAGCACAGTGACTGGTAATGCTAAAGCTCAGGTATTGGCTGATGCACTAGATAAAGCAACAGGTGAATTCTTGGATAACAACAAGTCACCTTCGCGTAAAGTCGGCGAGTTAGACAACCGTGGTAGCCATTACTATCTAGCAACCTACTGGGCGCAAGCGCTAGCAGCTCAAACTGCTGATGCAGACCTAGCCGCAGAGTTTACCCCTGTTGCTGAAGCGCTATCTTCAAAAGAAGACGCTATCGTTGCTGAGCTTAACGGCGCGCAGGGCGTGGCAGGTGAACTAGGTGGTTACTACGCACCTGAGTTTGACAAAGCTGCCCCTCTGATGCGCCCAAGCGCAACATTGAACGCTATCATTAATGACTAATTAGTCATTTTGAAATTGAAAAAACCCGCCAAATGGCGGGTTTTTTATTTTTCTGTTACGACACCTAAGGTGTCGAGATAGGTTTTGGCAGCGTATTATTTAATGGCTTGAGCTTCTACTGGTATGACAGAGCTTGCGTGATACCCTTTCGGACCTTGTTCCACTTCAAATGTGACTTGTTGGCCTGCTTTCAGAGTACGATACCCATCCATTTTGATTGTGGAGTAATGCGCAAAAACATCACCGTCTTCACCTTCCGGACAGATAAAACCAAATCCTTTGGCGTTGTTAAACCATTTTACTGTACCTGTAGCCATGCTATACATCCCTCATGCATATTGTTACTGAAGTTGTGTGATTACACGTTTATCCCGTGTGTAAACAAAAAGTGAATATCCATTCAGCCGCTGCCAAATTTTGAGTCACTATTTGACCAATGTAGCCAATGGTTGAGTACAGTCAATAGGAAAAATGTATCACACTCAACATATTTGCAAACAAATCACTTTTAAGATTTACATTTTTGTAACGAATTTCAGCTTGATCCGGTCTGTTGTATTTAAGCTCTGAATGGTTTTTGGTGTCTTTTTAATCAATTAGATAGAGAATGCGGTTTGATAGAAATCTTTTATTTGCAGCGATACAATTGCTGCATTAGTCTCTAAGTAAGGGCACAAATTTGCTTGGCTCAATTTGTTCTTACTTATAAGAGCTAAATCGATAACTTCCGCGTAGTGAAGTGGTAAAATTATCTTAAGCAACTTTCTAAACACGATGAGTCATGAGCAAGCAATTTGAATGGGTCACTCCAGACTCTGATTTACTGGAGCTAGAAAAAACAAAAGTAAAGCCGCCGTCCATGTATAACGTTGTTTTGAATAACGACGATTACACACCAATGGACTTTGTGATTGAAATCCTAGAGCGTTTTTTCTCTATGGATATAGACAAGGCAACACAAGTGATGCTCAAAGTGCATTACGAAGGCAAAGCGATATGTGGCACATTTACTGCCGAAGTCGCCGAAACTAAAGTAGCGCAAGTCACAATGTATTCTCAAGAAAACGAGCATCCTTTGCTTTGTACAATGGAGCAAGCGTAAAGCTGAATCAAGCAACCTAAGTTGCTGCCAAAGGAGGTACTTATGCTGAATAAAGAGTTAGAGTCGAGTCTAAACGGCGCATTCTCCCGTGCTAGAGACAAACGACATGAGTTCATGACTGTCGAGCACCTCCTGCTAGCATTGTTAGAAAACGATGCTGCAAGGGAAGCCCTTCTTGCCTGTCAGGCAGATATCGATGCATTAAGAGGCGAGTTAGATATCTTTATTGATCAGACAACTCCTCTTATCCCTGAAAATGATGAAACTCGCGAAACCCAACCTACATTAAGTTTCCAACGTGTTCTGCAGCGTGCGGTTTTCCACGTGCAGTCTTCAGGACGCAGTGAAGTAACAGGCGCCAATGTGTTGGTTGCTATCTTCAGTGAACAAGAATCTCACGCGGCTTATCTTCTGAAGAAGAACGATATTAGCCGTCTGGATATCGTTAACTTTATTTCACACGGTATTACCAAAGCATCAAGCTCAGGTGATGACTCTTCTTCATCCGACTCTTTCAGTAGCAGTGACAGTAGTGAAGAAGCGGGTTCGGAAGAGCGCCTAGAGAGTTTTGCCTCGAACTTGAATCAGTTGGCTAAGCAAGGTCAAATTGATCCACTGATCGGTCGAGATAAAGAGCTGGAAAGAACGATCCAAGTATTGTGTCGCCGCCGCAAAAACAATCCACTGCTAGTGGGTGAAGCGGGCGTGGGTAAAACAGCGATAGCAGAAGGTTTGGCGTGGAGAATTGTTGAAGGGCAAGTTCCTGAAATTATTAAGAATAGTGTAATTTATTCTCTAGATATCGGGTCGCTACTCGCTGGCACCAAGTATCGTGGTGATTTTGAAAAACGTTTCAAGGCTATTCTTAAGCAACTAGAGAAAGAAGACGACGCGATTCTTTTCATTGACGAGATCCATACCATTATTGGTGCTGGCGCAGCATCTGGCGGCCAGGTCGACGCAGCGAATCTGATTAAGCCTCTACTAAGCAGCGGTAAATTGCGTTGTATCGGTTCTACCACCTATCAGGAATACAGTAATATTTTTGAAAAAGAGCGTGCGCTGTCCCGTCGTTTCCAAAAGATAGACATCGTTGAGCCGTCACTTGATGATACCACTAAAATTCTGATGGGGCTCAAACCTAAATACGAAGCTCACCATGAAGTGCGCTACACCAACAAAGCATTACGTGCTGCGGTAGAGCTTTCGGCTAAATACATCAATGAGCGTCATTTGCCAGACAAAGCTATTGACGTGATTGATGAGGCTGGTGCTCGTCACCGTTTAGCGCCAGCGAGCCGTCGCAAGAAAACCGTCGGTGTAGCTGATATTGAGGCTATGGTCGCTAAAATGGCTCGTATTCCTGAAAAATCAGTGTCTTCTTCTGATAAAGAGATTCTTCAGAATTTGGATGAGAAGATGAAGATGCTGGTGTTTGGTCAGGATGACGCCATTGATGTACTAAGCGAAGCCATCAAGCTAACTCGAGCTGGTCTTGGCGCGGACAATAAACCTGTCGGTTCATTCTTATTTGCAGGCCCAACTGGGGTAGGTAAAACGGAAGTTACCGTTCAGCTGTCGAAATTGATGGGTATTGAGCTACTGCGTTTTGATATGTCTGAATATGGTGAACGTCACTCTGTGAGCCGTTTGATTGGTGCACCTCCAGGTTACGTTGGATACGATCAGGGCGGTCTGTTGACGGATGCTGTGATTAAACATCCACACTCTGTTGTGCTTTTGGATGAGATAGAAAAAGCGCATCCAGATATCTTTAACCTGCTTCTTCAAGTTATGGATAACGGAACGCTTACTGATAACAATGGTCGCAAAGCGGACTTCCGCAATGTCATTCTTGTGATGACGACCAACGCTGGTGTTCAGGAAACGGTCAAGAAGTCCATCGGTCTTATCCAGCAAGATCACAGCCACGATGCGATGTCGGAAATCAAGAAAGTCTTTACGCCTGAATTCCGTAACCGTCTGGATAACATCATCTGGTTTAACAGCCTTGACGAACATGTTATCCATCAAGTGGTTGATAAGTTCATTGTTGAGCTACAGGCGCAGCTAGATGCACGTGGTGTATCACTGGAGGTCTCAGATGATGCTAGGCATTGGCTAGCACTTAAAGGCTACGATAAAGCTATGGGTGCGCGCCCAATGGGACGTGTCATTCAAGAGCAACTTAAGAAACCTCTTGCTAATGAGTTGCTGTTCGGTACGTTGGTCGACGGCGGCACCGTGAAGGTCAATCTGAAGAAAGATGAGCTTAAGTTTAAGTACTTAAGTGAAAAAGAGGCGGCTGTACACTAAGTCGTGTGTTTAAGAAAAAGCCAGAGCGTGTGAAGCTCTGGCTTTTTTGTATCAGTTGAAAACGGATCTTAATGCTAGATAGGATGTCTCAATGTGTGGCGGTATTTCCTGTTTTATCTGAAATCCTTTTTTGGGGTATTCTTTGATTCGCTCAAAATCACCCAACAAAGCTTCAACGGTAACATCAAGAGATATTTCTTCACTAAAGTAATCAATAAAAGCAGTTTTAGGGGACGTTACGCAAACATGGTTGACTTCATTTGGCCATTGTTTCATGAAAGTAGCGTAAGCTCGCCTCTCCATATAGGGTTTTTGAACCAATATAAACGAACGAAAATCGTAGTAAAGTTCGGTGAGGAGTTTGGCCGTTAACTGTATATTTTCACCGGTATTGGTAGCTTGATCTTCGAGGATGATATCAGCTGAGGGTACACCGAGATCTCTAGCTATAGCAGCAAAAGTATGTGCCTCGGTTTGATCAAAAATACCGTCTGTTAATCGTCCAACACCACCAGAAAATACAACCTTTGTTGCCCAACCATCGTGATAAAGTTTAGCGGCATGCTCTGCAACCCTAACGTCGTTGCTACCAAGTACAAATAGGCAGTCAGCTTTATGTAATGGCTGATCGAGCTGCATGTAATCCCACAGGTTTTCTATGTGTTGGAAAAGCTTGGTATTCATATCAGATTCCCAGAGTTATACCAGTTCTAAAGTGTGCTGGTAATGAAAGCGATAACCCAATCTTTGCAAGCGATCTGCTAGAATTCGTTTGTCTGCTTGTTGTACAACAGGTGGTAGGCGGACATCAGAGCCGACACTGTTGAGTGCTGCTTGATAAAACTCAGCCTTGCTAACCGTATTGGGTGTCGTCGCATTGATAACAACGTTCTTGCAATTGAGTGCCACGAAGCTTGTTGCACCTATCGCATCGGTCAGATGAAGCATATTGGCTGGAGCAAGTTCACTGACTTGTTTCAATTTATCGACAAAGCGAGAAGGGTGACGATCAGGTCCAACGAGTCCACTACAGCGGACAACGCCGTAATCAAGGCCTGAATCAATTACATACTGCTCTGCTTGCAACATCGTAGCTGCTTTGTCTGAGAATAAGTTGCTGTTGTGCGCTCTATTGAGAGAGGCAGCATCTTCGTCGAAGGCGTCAGCTAGATTTGGGTATACGGTGGTCGAGCTGACCATGATGATTTTCTTAACCTTAGCAACCAGACAAACCTGACAGAGCATATTCCAGTGCTGAGCGTACTGTTGTCCCATCCCTTTTCTAAAACCGGGAGGGAAGCAGCCAATCACAATGTCTGCCTTAGTGTTACTAATGGCTTGAGCGACAATATCCGGATTACTCTGTAAGTCGATTTTAAGCCCTGTGAGATGCTGAGCTTCGAGCTCTTCTACACCTGCGTCAGTGGTGCGGCTGACAAAGACTTTATGACCGATAGTTTCGAGGTAATGTGCGAGTGGTTTTCCAAGCCAGCCACCGCCAATAATCAATATTGTTTTCACACTAAGTCCCTGTTTGAAGAGGTTGATAACGTTAACTATCCTAAAGAAACAAGGATTAATCAATGGTTTGTTTGTTGTTTGTATGTGGGTGAACGAGTAATACGGAAGAGACTCAAATCTCTCTAAAATGAGTCTATTATTACTAGTGAGGTGTTATGCCATCTTAACTTTTAGGAAAGCTCATGAAATGGTATCTGTGGATATGGGCCGTCTTGTTTTCATCCATCTCAACGGCCAATCAAAAAGTGTATATGACGTCATTAGAATGGCCACCGTATTCGGGTGCGGATCTACCAGAGAATGGCTATTCTGTTGCTGTCGCGCGCGAAGCGTTTTCAGTGATGGGGTACGAGTTAGTCGTGGACTTTCAACCATGGGTTCGTGCTGTCGCTCTAGCGACCAAGTCTGAGAAATATGTGGGATACTTCCCAGAGTACTATTTTGACACCACCGAATTTGTTTTCTCAGATTCCATAGGCAGTGGGCCTTTGGGCTTTGTAGAGAACACTCGTTTCCCTATTCAATGGGAAACACTGTCTGATTTGACATTTTTCAAAATTGGGGTGGTGCAGGGCTACGTTAATACGACAGAGTTTGATGATATGGTCGAAACGGGCGAGCTTCAAGTTGAGGCCTCGACCAATGATGCTAGAAACATACACAAGGTAGCAAAGGGTCGATTGGATATCGCTGTAATAGACCCAAATGTTCTAGAGTATCTCATCAGTATTGATGTGAGAGAAGATCTACTTAGAAAGCGTCTCAGGATGAATGCTAAATTATTAGAAACTAAGCAGTTATATATAGCGTTCAAAGATCAACCCGAGGGCAGAGATATCCGAGAAGTATTTAATCAAGGGCTAAAGAAAATTGATATCGAACGGATTGTCAGTCGGCTTATGCAGCTAACTGACAATGAGCAGCTCGTTCTGAGCAATACGCCAGTGATCAAGAAAACTAACTAGACAAAACTCTAAGAATTTTATCTGCATGTTCAGCAACTTCGATACCTTCATCTGTGAGATAACCACCGTCAGGCTGAGTACATAGCCCTTTGTCGAACAGCCTTTGAATCGCCGATTGCATGTTTTGTGATGCATCATGATGAACTTTAATGCCAGTCGCAGCGCTGCTAATGTCAAATTGCAATAAAAGGTTTAACTCGTCGATTTTGTCAGAGGTATATTTCATAGTGATTTCCTTAAAGCAAGTACTGGAACAACCATATTCCTGATATTGGTATTCAGCAATTAGATGCCAATAGAAATGTTACCTACCGCTGAATTTGAAGAAAAATCTCTTTTAACTGACTAGATAGTGAGCGATAGATAGGCTGGGTTTAGCGCAGTTTTTAATGCTTAAACTGCATAACAACAGAGATTGATATGCAAATATGAATTCATCGCTATCTTAGTTACTAACTCTTTAACGTAATGAATGTTAACTATAAGATAATAATTAAGATTCTCTAGTTTTCGTTGTCCATGTTTGTATTGTTTTCTCAGTCTAGTTTGGCTTGCTCGGTGCAGTTTTCTTTGTGTAAACGGAGCTTGAGATAAAACTAACAAATAAGGCTTGAAATTGACCACAATAAGAGTAATTATCCGCGCCGAAAATCCACATTAACAGAAATGTCTTTCCATGATGAATTTAAACCAGTTTGACTCTTTATTACCGCCGCAGATGGCGGAACGTGCCGCTGAAATCGGTGTTGGTAAGGTAACTAAAGACCCAATGAAGTCGTTTTTATTAGCGATTTCTGCAGGGATTCATATTGGAATTGCGTTTGTCTTCTACACAGTAGTTACCACAGGTGCAGGTGACTTGCCTTGGGGTGTCACTCGATTGCTTGGTGGTTTGGCTTTCAGTCTTGGGTTAATTCTGGTTGTTGTCACAGGTGGTGAGTTGTTTACTAGTTCGGTGTTGACTCTGGTGGCGAGAGCAAGTGGTAAAATCACCTGGAAGATGCTGATGAAAAACTGGGCTGTGGTTTATGGTGGCAATCTTATCGGTGCGTTACTACTAGTGGTTTGTATGTTGCTGACCAAGCAGTATATGTTCGATAGCGGTCAAGTTGGCTTAAATGCGATGGCGATTTCTCAGCATAAACTTCACCATAGTTTTATCTCAGCGGTGGCGCTAGGTATCATGTGTAATGTATTGGTGTGTATAGCGGTTTGGATGACATTCAGTGGGCGCACTCTCACTGACAAAATCGCTGTTATGATTTTGCCTGTCGCGATGTTCGTATCCGCTGGATTTGAGCACTGTATCGCCAATATGTTTCAGGTTCCGATGGCTATCGCGATTAAGTTTTTCGCGCCAGCAGAATTTTGGCAAATGACGGGAGCGAATATTTCTGATTATGCGGACCTGAATTTACTCAGTTTTCTTACCAATAACCTTATTCCTGTGACTCTAGGTAACATCATCGGTGGTGGCGTCTTTGTTGGAATGTGGTACTGGATGATATACTTAAGAGATTAGAATGATATTATGAGGGCTCGTTTAGAAACGAGCCCTTTTTGATCTTGACGGGTCTTAGTGCCATTGTCGCCATGACTCTTGAATAAAGTCATCCAGATCGAGCAGTTCTTTTGGTTGGGAAACGAGCCAGTTTCGTTCCTCGTCCTTATCCAATTGCGAAGTCTCTTCAGCATGAGAAACGGTACCAAGTTGCATTTTCTGTGTCCTTACAAAAGCAGTACCTTGGAGATTAAAGCTCATATTTGACGCTTTGATGACATAGGAAGAACGTGTTTGTATGCATATGAATACTAGGTGTTTTTGGTTTGTATACCGTGTCTGATTACGAAAAGCAGACTTATCCTGAAAGCGATGACACGGTTATCCACAGATTCTGTGGATAAGATCTTTTCTCTTCAACGTTGTTAGCGTCCAGATCGCTCGTGGTTGAAGTCGACTAAGATTTTTCCATCTTTAGTGAAGCAGTGTCGAATAGTGAGTGATAGAGTTAGGCTGATCGAAACTGACAGCATGACGAAGATCGCGATCATGATCATCAATTGATATTTGATCGCTACGATTGGGCTCGCTCCTCCCAGTATTTGCCCCGTCATCATTCCAGGCAGTGTCACCAAACCAGTGGTTGTCATCGACGCTAAGGTGGGGGCGAGAGACTTGAGGATCGATTCCCGAACGAACGGTAGAGTGGCAAAGTTTGGTGAAGCGCCTAAAGCGATGGCGGCTTCATATTCGCTGCGACGTGTTTCCATTGAAGTGAAAAGATTTTGTAGAGCCACGATATTGCCACTGAGAGAGTTGCCCAGCAGCATGCCAGCCAATGGGATAAGATACTGGGCATTGAATAGTGGCTCTGGCTGCACGATCACAATACAGATGATAAGTAGTAGAGGACACAAGCCAACAATTAGGCCACTAGTGACTGGGTACATCAACCGTTGCTTAGGAAGCTTCGCCTTACTAACAATAGAACTAGCCCCAATAAGAGTCATGGCTATTAGCCACAATATGTTGATAGTTAAGCTGTTAATGTTAAGGAGGTACTCAAGGTATACCCCCACCAGCAGTAGTTGGATGGTCATTCTTGCTACACTAATCAATACTTCTGTTTCAATGTGCAGCTTGTAGCAGCGGCTGATCAAAAGTGGGATCGTCAATGTACAGAAAAACAAAGCCAGTAGAAGCCAGGAAATATCGATAACCCCGCTCATGGGTCCTCCCTACAACGCAATATGTATTGGATACCTAATCTTTTCTGCATAGTGGATGTCATTGTCAACTTGCTGATTCTAGTCTGTCCCTCTCAGCACTCCTAATAGCTCTACTTTGAGTCATGTTCTGGCACAAATATTTAACATTTAGGTTCGTTTTTTTGTGGGGGTGGGACGTGCTACAAGGCGAAAAATACACGCGATACTTTGCTTTATTGTAATTGAATTGCTAACAAGTTAACAATTCTGCTCTATTCACAAACTTTCACAAAACTATGCATGTTGACATATGAGTTATTAATCAAACACATCTCTGGATGAGCTCAAAAAAGTGTCGAATAACACGCTCTGCTTGGGCTGATCTGATTGAACCCTACAATTAGTATGGTCTAATATTTTTACTAGAGATTGTAAAAACGTTAGCTCAGCGACAAGAGCTATCCGATAACACTAAATACAAAATAGGCAAATGTATGAGTGATGTTAACAAAATAGAGAGTGGTGAAAAACGCTCGTTGGAGTGGAAGTCTTTCCTTTTCATCGCAGTGGTGCTCTTCCCAGTTCTGAGTGTGGCTTTCGTGGGTGGATACGGATTCATTATTTGGATGCTACAGGTGTTCTTTCTTGGTCCTCCTGGTGCGCATGGCATGTAGACCCCTGATCTCGTTCCCCTATTTTTGAAAAGATTTTAAGAGAGCAAACCATGAAATCATTGATTGTAAAACTGTGGCGTACCATGACTCGCCCAGCAGTGCACATCAGTCTCGGTGTGTTGACAATGGGCGGCTTTATCGCGGGTGTGGTCTTTTGGGGCGGTTTCAATACAGCCCTTGAAGCCACTAACACAGAAAAGTTCTGCATCAGCTGCCACACCATGCGTGATAATGTATACGTTGAACTTCAAGAAACCGTTCACTGGAAAAACCATTCTGGCGTACGTGCGACCTGCCCAGATTGTCATGTTCCTCACAATTGGACAGATAAGATCGCGCGCAAAATGCAGGCGTCCAAAGAAGTTTTCGCTCAGGTGTTTGGTAACTACGATGAACCTGGTGTATTCGAAGAGCGACGCATCGAACTCGCTAAGCACGAGTGGGATCGTTTCTCTGCTAACAAATCGTTAGAGTGCAAAAACTGCCACAATTATGCGTCAATGGACTTCGAACAAATGTCCCCAACAGCGCGCATCCAAATGAAGCAAGCCGCGGAAAAAGATCAGAGCTGTGTTGATTGTCACAAAGGTATTGCCCACAAACTACCAGCCGGTATGGATAGTATTGGTGGAATTGTTGGTGAACTGGAGCAACTCACTTCAAGCACAGATTACTCGGTGGGTAATGCTTTAGTCAGTGTTCGTCATTTACCTGTCTACTTCGACCAAATGGGGGCGGAGGAAGCGGGTCTACTCAACCCAGCATCGACGGTTACTGTGCTTGAAGACAAAGGGGACATGATGAAAGTCGAGATTGACGGCTGGCGCAAGGCAAAAGGCTTTGGCCGGGTTATTCAAGAAGACTTCGGTATGAATATCGCGGTGGGTTCACTACTTAAAGAAGCGGCAACCAGTGATGATATTGTGACAAAAGGCGAGAAAAAGGTCGATGAGCTAACGGGTCTTCCTTGGGAGAAAGTGGCAGCAACAGTGTGGATGAAGAAAGAAGCTATGCTCAACGACGTTACCCCGATCTGGGAAAAAGCGAGCGAAGCGTACAAGACCAACTGTTCAGTTTGTCACACTCAGCCTGATGAAGCGCACTTCGATGCCAACACTTGGCCAGGGATGTTCAATGGAATGCTAGCGTTTGTCAACTTTGACACAGACAGTGAAGCTCTCGTATTGAAGTACCTACAGAAGCACTCTTCAGATTTTGCTGAAGGTCACCACTAATAAGCGTCGGATGGAGTAATTGAAATGGCTATTACACGAAGAAGTTTTCTTAAAGGGGTAGCAACGACTAGTGCAGCGTCAGTAATCGGTCCAAGCTTATTGGCGTCCGCTTCTGCAAGCGCAGCTGAAACAACAGGAACTTGGAAAGTCTCTGGTTCTCACTGGGGCGCATTCCGCGCCCATATCTATGCGGGTAAAGTTCAAGAGATCAAACCGCTAGAAACCGATACCAATCCGACCGATATGATCAACGGCATCAAGGGTGTTCTCTACAATCCATCTCGTGTTCGTTACCCAATGGTGCGCCTAGACTGGTTGAAAAAGCATAAGTACAGCGCGGAAACTCGTGGTGATAACCGTTTTATTCGTGTCACTTGGGATGAAGCTTTAGATTTGTTCTACCGTGAATTAGAGCGTGTTCAGAAAGACTATGGACCCTGGGCACTGCACGCAGGCCAAACGGGTTGGCGCCAGACAGGTCAATTCCATAGCTGTACCAGCCACATGCAACGTGCAGTAGGTATGCATGGTAACTTTATTACTAAAGTGGGCGACTATTCAACAGGTGCAGGACAAACGATTCTGCCTTACGTTTTGGGCTCGACGGAAGTTTACGCACAAGGTACATCGTGGTCTGAGATTCTTAAAAACTCAGACAACATCATCTTATGGGCTAATGACCCAGTAAAGAACCTGCAAGTAGGTTGGAACTGTGAAACTCACCAGTCGTTCCCTTATTTAGAGCAACTGAAAGAGAAAGTAGCTAAAGGTGAGATAAACGTACTTTCTGTCGACCCTGTGAAGAACAAAACGCAGCGCTTCCTGCAAAATGAGCATTTGTATATCAACCCAATGACCGATGTCGCGTTCATGTTGGCCGTAGCGCATGTGTTGTATAACGAAAAGCTTCACGATCAGAAATTCATTGATACCTACTGTCTTGGTTTCGATGAGTTTATTAAGTACGTTCAAGGTGAAACAAAAGACAAACTTGAAAAAACACCGGAGTGGGCGGCTGAAATCTGTGGTGTAAAAGCCGATAAGATCCGTGAATTCGCTCGTATGCTGGTTAATGGTCGCACACAAATCTTGATGGGTTGGTGTATCCAACGTCAGGAACACGGTGAACAACCATACTGGGCTGCAGCCGTCGTTGCAGCAATGGTTGGTCAAATTGGTCTTCCTGGTGGCGGTATTTCATATGGTCACCACTATTCTGGTATCGGCGTACCTTCAACTGGCTTCGCTGCACCGGGTGGTTTTCCACGCAACCTCGACCAAGGAATGAAGCCAAAATGGGACAATAACGACTACAACGGTTATAGCAAAACCATTCCTGTTGCTCGTTGGATTGACTGTCTGTTAGAACCGGGTAAAGAAATTCGTTATAACGGCAGTAAAGTGAAGTTACCGGGGTATAAAATGATGGTGATTTCAGGTAATAACCCATGGCATCACCACCAAGATCGTAACCGTATGAAGAAAGCCTTCAAGCAGCTTCAGACTGTAGTGACGGTGGAATTCGCTTGGACGGCAACGTGTCGATTCTCTGATATTGTACTACCAGCTTGTACCCAGTTTGAACGTAATGACATTGACGTCTACGGCTCATATTCTGGTAAAGGTTTGATTGCGATGCATCGCCTAGTGGACCCATTGTTCCAGTCTAAGACGGACTTCGATATCTTTACCGAGCTAAGCCGCCGATTTGGTCGCCACAACGAGTACACACGTGGTATGGATGAAATGCAGTGGGTTCGCTCATTGTATGATGACTGTCGTGCCGCGAATAAAGGTAAGTTCGACATGCCATCGTTCGATGATTTCTGGGAACAGAGCGTTCTGGATTTCGGAGAAGGTAAACCTTGGGTTCGCCACGCTGACTTCCGAGAAGACCCCGAAATCAACGCGCTGGGTACGCCTTCTGGCTTTATTGAAATTACGTCTCGTAAGATTGGTCGTTACGGCTATGAGCACTGTCAAGAACACCCGATGTGGTTTGAAAAGACAGAACGTTCACATGGTGGACCGGGTTCAGACAAGTTCCCATTCTGGTTACAATCGTGTCACCCTGACAAACGCCTGCACTCGCAGATGTGCGAGTCGGAAGAGTTCCGTGCAACCTACGCGGTGCAAGGTCGTGAACCGGTTTACATCAACCCTCAGGATGCGAAAGAGAAAGGCATCAAAGATGGTGACTTAGTTCGCGTGTTCAACGACCGCGGTCAATTACTTGCAGGGGCCGTTCTTACGGATAGCTATGCTCGTGGCGTTATTCGTATCGAAGAGGGTGCTTGGTATGGTCCTCTGAACGAAAAAGAAGGGGCGATTTGTACCTACGGCGATCCGAATACCTTAACAATGGATATCGGTTCTTCAGAGCTAGCCCAGGCGACCTCTGCGAATACCTGTATCGTTAATTTTGAGAAGTTCACTGGCAAGGTTCCCCCTGTGACCTCATTTGGTGGTCCCATCGAGGTAGCGTAAACAACGACAGTAGAAAAACCAGCCTTCGGGCTGGTTTTTTAGTCTTTAGTGGTTTGAGTAGCTCAAGGGGTGAAGTGGTCGCTAAGAAGAGCAGCTGTAATGAGAAACACCGCCTGCAGAGAAATACTCCAATGGTCTGAGCCTGTAGTATTTCTCCTCGACCTCTATGGATTGCTCGCCATATGGATCCGCTAAAATCGTTTGCAACTCATGGATCAAGCCAAAATCTCCGAGTCTAGCTTGTTCATAGGCCGGGACAACAAGCCACTCGCGCCAAGTGTATTTGGGATTGACTTGCCTCATCTCACGACGAATAACCTCGATACCTTTTGCAACATTCAATGACTCACGCCATGAGGTTAACCACTGATGCCACTCGTTTACCAATGATTCATCAGGCTCTGCGTAAAAGCTTTTGGCAATGCCAGAGACGTCCTCTGGAATGTTGCAGAGCTCGCGGAAGAACATGGTGTAATCGACATGGGTCTTCATCATCAAAGTGAGTAGCGAATTAAACAGCGGAGCGTCAAAGGTATCGAGCCCCAATTTGTCCGCCCACATCTGAGTAACTTTTTCTTGCATAAGAGAAGAGAAACCATCGCGAATCTCATCCAATTGCTTGATGAGCTCCGGCGAAGAGTGCAGAAGAATTTCTAACGCGGAGCAGAAAGAGTCAAAGTTCTTTTCGGCCGCCAATGGTTGGTTAAAGAAAGCAAAATGGCGGCCACCACCTGTCCAAGGTTGAAAATAGGGTTCAAAGCGTTCACAAAAGCCGAAAGGACCATAATCTAAGGTGAATCCACCTACTGCACAGTTGTCACTGTTAAAGTTGCCCTGACAGTAACCGACACGTAGCCAGTGTGTCACTAATGTTGTGAGCCGTTCGCGAAACTCGATGGCTAACCGGAGCGCTTTGTCAGTTAAAGGAAGATGAGCTTCGATAGTATCGCCATACTCTCGATCAATCATGTGTAAAGCCATCATCTCCAGCTCAGCGATAGCATTAGGATGCTCCTGACTACGTGCACGGCGTCCAAATAGTTCGAGTTGACCGACACGTAAGAAAGACGGTGCGACGCGAGTTGAGATCGCGACAGGGTTTGAGACCATGATATCCGGATCCTGAGAGCGAGAGCCTTCACGATACCATGGACGATCAACCGTTTCAGATAGTGATACAAACAAGCTCAATGATCGTGATGAAGCAATACCAAGTGCATGCATGTGTTCTTGAGCAAGGAACTCGCGGACGCTTGAACGCAAAACCGCTCTGCCATCGGCACCGCGGCAGTATGGAGTTGGGCCTCCGCCTTTTAACTGCATTTCCCAACGCTGGTGGTTGAGCACGCCTTCAAAGACAGAGATAGCACGTCCATCACCGTAGCCATTGCCCGTTCTGAATGGGCACTGCTCTGTATATTCATTGCCAAAGATAGACAACGCGTAACCTGTCGCCCAGCCCGTGCTGCGCATGGGAGTGGGTACCTGGCTCACATCGCCAGAAAATAGCTGTTTAAACTCTTCGGTCAGTGCAAGGTCGTTATGTAACCCCAATTGTTTAAAAAAACGGTGACTATGGCTGACATAAATCGGGTCAGAAATGGGCGTCGGTTTTACTGGTACAAAATGGCCTGAAAACACCTGCCTTGGGAGGTGGTCTTCACCATCATTCGTCGCATCTGGGTCGCAAATCAGCGTGTCGAGCAAAGAATAGTCACAGGCCTGAGCAAGCTGGGTCAAGTTATCAATCTCTACTGGGCCTTTCATCCCTTTTTGTTTAGTCATTTTTTTATCATTCCTGACGGCAAGTAGTCTCTATCAGCAATCTTACGTTGGTAATGAAGAAAAGACATCAATAGAGAGCGGTTAAAGTTTGATTGGCGAGTTAATTAGCTGACCATTTTCAAATGAAGCTCTCATGTAAGTTGGATGAAAGTAGGAGAGGCTCGCAATGGTCCATGGTCTTTTCTCCCTCTGAAGTTAGACGCTGTATTGTTGGCAGACCAAGCTTAATCTGATCGTTTAATACTATTTCGTTCGTTGTTGCTTTTAGAAGATCTACCTCTGATTTCATACTGATTCTGCTTTGTACAAGCAGGCATTCAAACGCCATTGCATATAATTATTCTAAATGGGACGCAAGCAATTCGTGACCCAGGCCAATAATACCTAAGTTAGTGATTGGACAATAAAAAAACCTAGTGCTCTAATTTGATCATGGGCAAAGCAAATTTCATCGATCTGGGGAGTTCTTTATGTCGTTTTCAGTCAGGCTGGAAAATGGTCGTACTCTGAGGGTTAGAGACATCAATTTGCATGCTGATCTCCAGCACAATGAGATCACGTTCAGCTATCAAGGTTTGAACAATGATCGTATCCGTGGTCGCTATGTTCTGGCAATTACTGAATTTGCTTTCGAAGAAAGTGCCGTTCTATTAGGAGATGGCTTTCAGATGCTTGCCCAAACGACAGGCACAGTCGATAACCCTATCGACATTGGTCGTTGCCCAGACAACTCTGCAAGTTATCGCATTTATTCTTCGACAGGCTCAAAGCGGTATTATAACTATCTAGTAGTTGAGGATGCCTTGGGCTACACCTTATTTGGTTTTACCTCTTGCCATCGTTTTGCAGGCTATTTCGAAGTCGTAGATCTGGAAAACCATAATTGGTTGAAGATCTGCATCGATGGTGAAGACACCTATCCACTAGAGTGGGCCTCTAATCAGCTTGAATCTGTTGTGGTACTGCAGGGGGAAAACCTATCAAACCTCTTTTCTGAATATGCCCAATTGATTTCGCATCATCATCCACCAAGAGCTGGCGTAAATAAAACGGCGCCAATTGGCTGGTGTTCTTGGTACGCTTACTATGCTGAGGTCACGCAAAGTCATGTCCTCGACAATATTAAGCACATGAAGGGTGAGCTGGAGTCGCTCGACTATGTGTTGTTGGATGATGGCTATCAAGCTTTCATGGGAGACTGGTTGACGCCTTCAGACAAATTCCCTTCCGGTGTGAAAGCACTGATCAAAGAAATCACCCTTCAAGGTAAAAAGCCGGCGATATGGCTAGCCCCCTTCATTGCTCAGCCAGAATCGAACCTGTTTAAGCAGCATCAAGACTGGTTCGTGACTCACGAAGATGGATCGTTACTCAAGGCCGAAGACGTCACTTATGCAGGCTGGCGTTGTACACCGTGGTACATTTTAGATACGTCAAACGTCGATGTTCAGGAGCATCTGACAAACGTCGTCAGAACAATGCGTGAAGAATGGGGCATTGAGCTATTTAAGCTCGATGCCAATTACTGGGGGACACTAAAAGGACGTCGAGCTCAAAGTGGTATCACCGGGGTAGAAGCGTATCGACTCGGTATGGAAGCAATTGCTGAAGGAGCTGGTGAAGCCTTAATTCTCGGTTGCAATGCGCCAATGTGGCCATCGCTAGGACTTGTTGATGCCATGCGAGTGTCAGACGATGTGGAGCGAGACGAGCGGCGCTTTGAGCAGATTGCAAAAGAAAGCTTTTATCGCAGTTGGCAGCATCGAAGGCTGTGGATGGTTGACCCGGATTGTGCCACATTAGTCTCATTACCCAATCAGGCGACAGAACGACGTTACTATGAATTTCATCGTGATGTGTTACTGGCCATAGGAGGAATGTTGTTATCTGGAGACCCGCTGCCAGAGATGACTCCCTTTGCACAGCGTACCCTTTCGCGCTTGTTTGTCCGTCATAAACATAACCAAGATGCCGCTCAATTCACGTCACTCAGTCTGCATCATGCTTACTTGCCTATGACGGAACAAAACGAATTACATTGCTTATTTAACTTTCACCAACCAGCACGAGAAGTCACTCTGACGTCGCACTGTCCAGTGTATTGGTATGATTACTGGAGCGGTGACAAGCTCAGTCATGAGCGTACAGCGGTGATCGAAGTCACTTTGGACGCAGGATTGTCAAGCCGAGCGGTAGTGACCGCGTTGAAACCTCGCTAAAGGCTTTGGGGTAAGCTAAGATACGCGCAATCTCAACGAATAGGTTTCCGAAGCACTATGTCAATCATCTTGGGTATTGACCCAGGCTCCCGCATCACTGGGTATGGCGTGATCCGTCAGACCGGACGCCACCTTCACTATTTGGGCAGTGGCTGTATTCGAACATCAGAAAAAGAACTACCCGGTCGCCTGAAGCAAATCTACGCTGGTGTAACCGAAATCATTACTCAGTTTCAACCGGATGTGTTTGCCATTGAGCAAGTGTTTATGGCGCGCAATGCAGACTCAGCCCTAAAACTTGGTCAAGCTCGCGGCAGCGCAATTGTCGCCGCGGTCAATGCTGATCTCCCTGTATACGAATACGCAGCTCGATTAATCAAACAGGCGGTGGTTGGCACAGGTGGGGCAGATAAAGAGCAGGTCCAGCATATGGTGCAGTCAATGCTCAAACTCCCTGCCAAGCCACAGGCGGACGCGGCTGATGCCCTAGGTGTGGCAATCTGTCATGCAAACACTAATAAAACGTTAGTGGCGCTCGCTGGCAAAGCAACCAGTGCAAGGCGAGGGCGTTATCGCTGATTGCAGGAGCAAAGTAATAAAGAGGCTCATTCGCACGTCGGTCGCGGAACAGACCCACCACTGGCACTGAATAATGCCAGTTAAACGAACAGGTCGAAACAGTACCTACTCTCACATCTCAGCTTGATCTGATGGTCTCAAAAATCTAGTCACACATTATAAAGAACTGGATGTCTATCCAGTTCTTTATTATCCTGTCGCAAATTCATTTCCAAAGAGTATTGAGTGTGATTGGACGTTTGCGTGGCATTCTGCTTGAAAAGCAACCCCCTGAATTGTTGATTGAAGTAAATGGTATTGGCTATGAAGTTCAGATGCCGATGAGCTGTTTTTACGAATTGCCTAATATTGGTGAAGAAGCAATCATCTACACGCATTTTGTTGTTCGCGAAGATGCTCAGTTGCTGTATGGCTTCAATACCGTTAAAGAACGCGCTCTGTTTCGCGAAGTGATTAAAGCCAACGGTGTCGGCCCGAAACTGGGTCTAGGCATATTATCAGGTATGACAGCCAGTCAGTTTGTTTCTTGTGTTGAACGTGAAGACATTTCTACACTGGTCAAATTGCCGGGCGTAGGTAAGAAAACTGCAGAACGTCTAGTCGTTGAGATGAAAGACCGTCTTAAAGGTTGGGGAGCGGGTGATTTGTTCACACCACATACCGATGCGGCGCCCGTCGATTCAGCGCCTCAGGCAAATCAAGCGAACGCCGAAGAAGAAGCAATCAGCGCATTACTTGCACTTGGCTATAAACCGACGCAAGCTTCTAAAGTAGTGTCTCAGGTCAAAACCGCGGATATGAGCAGCGAAGAGCTGATCCGCGAAGCACTGAAGTCCATGGTTTAAGTGACGACTAGGAACGGTAAATGATAGAAGCGGATCGTCTAATCGCGCCAGAAAATGCGGTTTATAAAGAAGAAGACATTATCGACAGGGCAATCCGCCCGAAAAAACTGGCGGATTATCAAGGACAAGATCACGTTCGTGATCAGATGGAGATTTTCATCAAGGCGGCTAACTTACGTGAAGAAGCATTGGACCACTTGTTGATATTTGGTCCTCCTGGTTTGGGCAAGACCACATTGGCGAATATTGTTGCTAATGAAATGGGCGTAAACATTCGCACGACATCGGGTCCTGTGTTGGAAAAAGCGGGAGACTTGGCCGCGCTTCTGACCAACCTCGAAGAAAACGACGTATTGTTCATTGATGAAATTCACCGTCTGAGCCCGATGGTTGAAGAGGTGTTGTATCCGGCGATGGAAGATTACCAACTCGATATTATGATTGGTGAAGGTCCTGCTGCGCGTTCTATCAAAATTGATTTACCCCCCTTTACTTTAATCGGCGCTACCACACGAGCGGGCTCATTGACCTCACCACTTCGTGATCGTTTTGGTATTACTCAGCGTCTCGAGTACTACAAAATTGCTGATCTGCAACATATTGTTCAGCGTAGTGCTGATTGCCTTGGCTTGTCGATGGAAAGTGAAGGCGCACTTGAAGTTGCAAGGCGTGCTCGTGGCACACCGCGTATTGCCAACCGTTTACTGCGTCGAGTGCGTGATTACGCAGAAGTAAAAGGCAATGGTCACATATGTGCCGATATTGCAGATAAAGCCCTCAATATGTTGGATGTCGACGCACAGGGCTTCGATTACATGGACCGTAAGTTGCTGTTAGCGATCATGGAGAAGTTCGGAGGAGGGCCGGTTGGATTGGACAATATGGCCGCTGCCATTGGCGAGGAGAAGGACACCATTGAAGATGTCCTTGAGCCGTATCTGATACAACAAGGCTATCTGCAACGGACACCGAGAGGCCGGATTGCGACCGATAGGGCCTATCTTCATTTCGGAATTGAAAAATAAGTTTTCAGGACCAGCTCAAACGAGCTGGTCTTTTATTATGGGTGATCTTGATCACAATAATGAGATCTCGATAGTGCCAAATAGGTAACTAAAATACGTGAGTTGTTAAGCGCTTGTTTTGCATAAATACCTTGTTGAACCTCGCAAATAACGCCAAATTAACAAAAGCTCGCTTAAACTGTTGATGGAGATCAATGTGATGCTTTTTTGGCCAAAAAGGCCGCGTAAAATTTGATTTAAATCAAAGCGAAGCCTAAATATAAACTTTTTGAAACGGACTGTTTTTAGGAGTAGCATTAGCGCTAGCTATATTAGCTGATGCTTAACAATTAACTAACCGTTACGGTACATTTTTGCAACAACATACTGTTCTTTAGCAACATTATCTAAGTTGGCTTAATGCCTATTTACGATGCATAAATGTAGAAAGTGTCTTCAGCCGACACATAGGAGTAAACATGATTGATGTAGTCGATCTGTCGCGGTTGCAGTTTGCGCTCACTGCGATGTATCACTTCCTCTTCGTACCATTGACTCTGGGTATGGCTTTCCTTCTCGCCATCATGGAATCTCTGTACGTAATGACGGACAAGCAAATCTACAAGGACATGACAAAGTTCTGGGGTAAGCTTTTCGGTATTAACTTCGTACTTGGTGTAGCCACCGGCCTGACCATGGAGTTCCAATTTGGTACTAACTGGTCTTACTATTCTCATTATGTTGGGGACATATTCGGTGCGCCGTTGGCCATCGAAGCACTGGTTGCCTTCTTCCTTGAGTCCACTTTTGTTGGTCTTTTCTTCTTCGGCTGGGACCGACTGACTAAACGACAGCACTTGGTCGTAACATGGTTGGTTGCCTTGGGTTCTAACTTCTCGGCACTGTGGATTTTGGTGGCGAATGGTTGGATGCAAAATCCAGTTGGCGCAGAATTCAACTTTGAAACCATGCGAATGGAAATGGTGAGCTTTGCCGAGGTAGTACTTAACCCGGTTGCTCAGGTGAAATTCGTACACACGGTAGCTTCTGGTTATACGACAGGCGCGATGTTTATTCTTGGCATCAGTTCTTACTACCTACTAAAAGGTCGTGACATCGCTTTCGCTCGTCGTTCATTCGCCATCGCTGCCTCTTTTGGTATGGCGGCAATTCTGTCTGTAATCGTGCTCGGTGATGAATCTGGTTATGAACTCGGTGAAGTGCAGAAAGTAAAACTTGCAGCAGTAGAAGCCGAATGGCATACCGAGCCAGCACCTGCGGCGTTCACTCTATTTGGTATCCCAAATCAGGAAACCATGCATACCGATTACGCGATCAAGATCCCGTATGTTATGGGTATCATTGCTACGCGTTCGCTGGATGAGCAGGTAACAGGTTTACGTGATCTTCGAGACGAGCACGTTGAACGCATCCGCACGGGCATGTATGCCTATGAACTGCTTGAAAAACTTCGTTCAGGTGATAAGTCAGAAGAAAACATGGCGGCGTTTGATGAAGTGAAGGGTGACCTAGGGTACGGCCTACTTCTGAAGCGTTACACAAACAAGGTTGTTGATGCGACCGAAGATCAAATCCAAGCGGCGGCGGATGATTCTATCCCGACGGTTTGGCCTTTGTTCTTCTCGTTCCGAATCATGGTGGCGTGTGGCTTTATCATGCTGTTTGTATTCGGTGCTGCATTTATCCAGACTTGTCGTCAGAAAATTGAACAAAAACCATGGGTATTAAAAGCCGCGTTGCTGAGTATTCCACTGCCTTGGATTGCTATCGAAGCGGGTTGGTTTGTGGCTGAATTTGGTCGCCAGCCATGGGCAGTCGGTGAAATTCTACCTGTCAATGTGGCCGCATCGGCACTCACCGCGGGAGAAATTTGGACATCACTGTTTGCAATCTTGGCGCTATACACCGTCTTCCTGATTGCAGAAGTGTACTTGATGGTGAAATTTGCTCGCAAAGGTCCTAGCAGCCTGAAGACAGGTCGTTACCACTTTGAGCAAAACGCTGACTCTGTTGAAGACAAAGTTAGTCGTCAAGTAGACGCGTAAAGCAAGGAGAAACTTATGTTTGAATACGAAATCTTGCGACTTATCTGGTGGGTTCTAATCGGTGTTCTCCTGGTAGGCTTCGCAGTGACTGATGGCTTTGATATGGGTGTTGGCGCGCTAGTACCTGTCATCGGAAAAAATGACACGGAACGTCGTGTAATGATCAACTCGATCGCCCCACACTGGGAAGGCAACCAAGTTTGGTTGGTGA
Source organism: Vibrio sp. T11.5 (assembly GCF_027587155.1). Taxonomy (NCBI): domain Bacteria; kingdom Pseudomonadati; phylum Pseudomonadota; class Gammaproteobacteria; order Vibrionales; family Vibrionaceae; genus Vibrio; species Vibrio sp. T11.5. The sequence continues at coordinate 587,174 of NZ_JAPPTP010000001.1, read as the reverse complement.
CAGCGGGTGGTGCTCTATTTGCTGCATGGCCTTTAGTTTACGCGACGTCTTTTTCAGGGTTTTATCTGGCGATGATTTTGACGCTAGCGGCGTTATGGTTGAGACCCCTAGGCCTCTCTTATCGCTCAAAGATTGAAGATACGAAGTGGCGTCAAACTTGGGATATCTGTATTTCTATCAGTGGCTTTGTTCCACCTATCATCTTTGGTGTGGCGTTTGGTAACCTACTGCAAGGTGTGCCCTTCCAGTTGACTGAATTTTTGATGCCAACGTATCACGGTTCATTCTTTGGTTTGTTAAACCCGTTCGCATTGTTATGTGGCCTAGTCAGCTTGTTCATGATTCTTATGCAAGGGGCTACTTGGCTTCAGATGAAGACTACTGACGAAGTGCACGATCGCTCACGCAGTGTTGCACAAATCATGGGCTTATTAACCGTGGCGACTTTCGTTGCTGCCGGTTTCTGGATCCAGAGCATTGACGGTTATGTGATTACCAGTGCGATTGACCATAACGGAGCGTCAAACCCGCTTGCCAAAGAAGTGGTTCGTGAAGCGGGTGCTTGGATGAACAACTTTGAACAATACCCATTGATGTGGATTGCTCCAGTATTGGGTGTTGCGATGTCTCTTGTGGCTGTACTGGCATCACGTCTGGAGCGTGGTGGCATCGCCTTCTTTGCTTCAAGCCTCGGTAATGCGGGTATTATTTTCACAGCGGGTCTGGCGATGTTCCCATTCATCATGCCTTCTGATTTGATGCCTAATCACAGCTTGACCATGTGGGATGCAACGTCATCTGAGCTGACCTTGAACCTGATGACAGGCGTCGCCTTCATTATGGTGCCAATTATCTTGGCTTACACCATTTGGACTTACTATAAAATGTTTGGCCGTCTGGACAATAAGTTCATTGAAGACAACAAAAACTCACTTTACTAAGGAGCAATTACTATGTGGTATTTCGCATGGATTCTAGGTGTACTACTTGCTTGTGCATTCGGTATCATCAACGCGCTTTGGTTAGAGCATTCAGAAATGATGGATAAAGATAGTGAGTAAACTCACTGAGCAGGTCGCTAAGCTACATGCGCCAATGGATAAGGCTCTGTTTCGAGCCTTATCCCTGATCCTTGGTTTTTATCATGTCGCTATGGTGATGTGGGACCCTGAGCAATACTCTGCATCGATTGGTGGTTTTAATGCCCTAATCTCACCGCTAATGATTTGGGCTATTTGTTCCAGCATGATCTTTGGCTTGAGCTTCCAACCAAAAAATTGGTATTGGCAGGTATTATTCAGTCCCTATTTTTCTTTAATGATTCTAATTTATTTAGCTCTAATACGAGTTTTATAATTTGAACTGACTGAAAATCATCCACTAATTAGTCACAATAGCGCCACTATTTGATAGTCGGCGCTATTTTTTTGTTTCAATCTTTGAAAACCTACATTAACCCTTGCATAAAGGACAACGAGTTGCGTTATAGTAAAGCACCTCAATTGTTAGAAAGGGTTTGCTTTGCAAAACGAACATGCTGTATTTGAGCTTCCTGTCACTGTTTATTATGAAGATACTGATGTGGGAGGAGTGGTTTATCACGCCAACTACCTTAAATATTTTGAGCGTGGTCGTTCGGAGTGTCTGACCAGTATTGGCGTTTCTCAATCGACTCTTTTGGAACAAAACATTGGTTTCGTAGTCCGACATATGGACATCGATTTTCTGCAAGGCGCGCGTCTTGAAGACCGTCTAACGGTTAAGACATCGGTTGCAGAGATTAAGAAAGCCACCCTTATTTTCTGTCAGGAGATCGTAAATCCTGCAGGTAAAACATTGTGTAAAGCAATGGTTAAGGTAGCATGCATCGATAATAACAAAATGAGGCCAAAAGCGATCCCTCAATCAATAGTTATGGAGTTTACTCACAGTGACCGCTGATATTTCAATGCTTGACCTGTTTTTGCAAGCAAGCCTGCTCGTAAAAATGGTGATGTTGACCTTGTTAGGTATGTCGATCGTTTCATGGGCAATGATCATTAAACGCAGTAAAGTGCTATCCCAAGCGGCGAAAGGCGCTGAAACCTTCGAGGATAAGTTTTGGTCAGGCACTGATCTTTCCGTTCTTTATCAAAACGCCAAAAAGCGCAAAGACGAACTGGCAGGAACCGAAGAAATTTTCTATTCAGGTTTCACCGAGTTTGCTCGCCTAAGAAAATCCAACGCTGATTCACCAGACTTCATCATGGAAGGCACAGGTCGTGCCATGCGTGTTGCTGTTGCACGTGAGGTTGATGAGCTTGAAACTAACCTGCCGTTCCTTGCGACCGTTGGTTCAATCAGTCCTTATATCGGCCTATTTGGTACGGTGTGGGGTATAATGCATGCCTTTATTGCACTGGGTGAAGTCAAGCAGGCTACCCTCGCTATGGTTGCCCCAGGGATCGCTGAAGCACTGGTTGCGACCGCGATGGGGCTGTTTGCTGCGATTCCTGCGGTTATGGCTTACAACCGATTAAGCAATAAAGTGGGTAAGTTGGAACACAACTACGCCACATTCTCAGAAGAATTCCACAGCATCCTGCATCGCCAAGCGATGGCTGGACGTGATTCCGCTAACAGAGATTAACGGATATGGCAGGCTATCAACCTAAAAAACGCAAGATGACAGCAGAGATTAACGTTGTGCCTTACATCGACGTTATGCTTGTGCTGTTAATCATCTTTATGGTGACGTCGCCTTTTGTAACACAGGGCGTGGATGTTGAGTTACCTAAAACAGCCACGGCGAAACCAGCATCAGAGCTTGCCGGCGATAGTGATTCAAGCTTCATCATTGTTGAAATTGACCGTGAAGGCAATTTGGGCCTAAGTGTCAACGATGAAGAGGTTATACGCGGTATTTCGTTGCAAGACGTGATTGTACGTGTCAAAGCAGAACTGTCTTTAAAGCCAGAGTCGCCTGTTGCAGTTGGTGGCGACGCGGCGACGCCTTATGCAGACGTCGTTTTAGTGCTGGATGAATTGAGTCGTGCTGGGATCCCTAAAGTGGGGCTTCTTACGGACATAAAGGAATAAGCGCTCTCAGGTTATGAAAGAGACAAAACCAAAGAAAAAGAGTGATTACACCAAGCCGATTGCAATATCTGCGGCTTTGCATGCGTTGTTGGCGGTGGCACTTATTTGGGGAACCGACTTTACTATGTCAAAGCCAGAGCCTTCTGGTCAGATGGTTCAAGCGGTTGTGATTGACCCCAATTTGGTGCGCCAACAAGCTCAGAAAATTCGTAGTCAACGAGAAGAAGCTGCTAAGAAAGAGCAAGATCGTTTGGATAAGCTACGTCGCGAAAGTGAGCAGCTTGAGAAAAACCGCAAAGCAGAAGAAGAGCGTATTCGTCAGCTGAAAGAACAGCAGGCTCGGGAAGCGAAAGCAGCGCGCGAAGCAGAGAAAGCAAGAAAACAGAAAGAAAAAGAACGCCAAGCGGCCGAAGAGCAAGCTCAGAAAGAGCGCGAACGAGCGGCTAAACTGGAAGCAGAGCGTAAAGCGAAAGAAGCGGCCATCGCTAAAGCAGAGCAAGAACGTGTTGCACGTGAAAAAGCAGCAAAAGAAGCGGAAGAAAAGGCTCGTCGTCAACGTGAGGCGGCTGAAAAAGCCGAGAAGCAACGTATAGCGAAAGAGAAAGCCGCGAAAGAAGCGGCTGAAAAAGCCCGCAAAGAAAAAGAGCGTTTAGAGCGCTTAAAGCGCGAACGTAAAGAGCAAGAAGCCGCTTTGGATAATATTTTCTCTGGATTGGAAACAGAAGCGGCGCAAAATAGCTCTGCGAGACAGCAACATGTGAATAGTGAAGCTGATCGATTCGGCGCTATTTATATCCAATTGATCCAGCAGAACCTGCTACTGGAGGACAGTTTCAGGGGAAAGTCATGCCGGGTTAACCTGCGCCTGATTCCCACAGGTGCTGGCGCCATTGTTGGTAACCTAAGCGTGCTTGATGGTGATAATCGACTATGTTCGGCGACGCGACGAGCGGTCGCACAGGTAGGAAGCTTCCCTTTACCTAAAGAACAAGACGTCATCAATCAGTTAAAGAATATCAATTTAACCGTAGAACCTAAGCCATAAGGAAAAGCTTGTGTTAAAGCGACTAGTATTAGGATGTTTGCTCACAGTGATGAGCACGTTTCAGGTAGCCAATGCGGCGCTGGAGCTTGTGATTACAGACGGCATTGACTCTGCACGTCCAATCGCTATCGTCCCATTTAAATGGGAAGGTTCAACCCAGTTACCTCATGATGTGTCAGCCATTATCGCCTCGGACTTACAGCGTAGTGGTAAATTCAGCCCAGTTGCGACCAGTAAAATGCCGCAAACGCCTTACAGTGAAAGTGAAATCGACTTTGATGCTTGGACGGGGTTAGGTGTTGATGCGCTACTTACAGGGACCATTTCGCAAAATGCGGAAGGGAATTATGTCATCAACTACCAGTTGGTGGATGTGATTCGAGGTCAGCTGACTCAAGGACAAAGCAAAGCATTAAGTACTGATGGCCAACTTGTGTTGTCTAAAGACCACGTACTTTTTAGTAAACGTGCAACCGTTCCTGGGGAGCGTATGCGTGAATATGCTCACCGAATTTCAGATTTAGTATACAAAGAGCTTACTGGCGAGCGTGGTGCCTTTTTGACTCGTATTGCTTACGTTGTGGTGAATGACGAAGACAGTTATCCATATCAGCTGCGTGTAGCCGATTACGATGGTTACAATGAACGTTTGGTCTTGCGATCTAAACAGCCCCTGATGTCTCCTGCTTGGTCACCAGACGGTAAGAAGTTGGCGTATGTGAGTTTCCAAAATGGGCAAGCCGAAATCTACATTATGAACATCTACACGGGTGAGCGTGAAAAACTAACGTCATACCCTCGTCATAATGGTGCGCCACGATTCTCTCCTGATGGTAATAAACTTGCCTTAGTGTTATCGAAAACAGGTAGCCTACAAGTTTATACATTAGATCTCAAAACCCGTAAGTTGACGCAAATAACACGCGGTAGATCAAATAATACGGAACCATTCTGGCATCCTGATGGTAAATCATTAATCTTTACCTCGGATCGGGGTGGTAAACCTCAAATTTATCAAGTAGATTTGGCAAGTGGTTCTACCAACCGCCTGACCTGGCAGGGTCGTCAGAACTTAGGTGGGCAGATCACGCCTGATGGACGATTCCTAGTAATGGTCAATCGTACTAACTCGGGTTTCAATCTGGCGAAGCAAGATCTTGAAACGGGTGCCGTTCAGGTTCTTACAAAAACTTTGTTAGATGAGTCACCGAGTATCGCGCCAAATGGCGGTATGGTTATTTATAGCTCGATCTATAACAAAGCCAATGTATTATCAATGGTTTCAATAGATGGACGCTTTAAAGCTCGATTACCGGCAACAAATGGACGAGTTCGTGCTCCGGCATGGTCCCCGTTTTTGTAGCAAGTAATAAGTATCAAAAAGTAAGGAAAATATAACAATGCAACTAAACAAAGTTCTTAAAGGGCTATTGATTGCGCTACCAGTTCTAGCAGTTACAGCATGTAGTTCAAGCGATGATGCAGCGAACGCTTCTGGTTCTGAAACTAACCAATCAACGTCTGGTTCTGCTAACGGCGTTGATACCACTGTAGTTTCACCAATCGGTGAGAACGGCCAACTTTCTGAGCAAGAGCTTAAAGAGCAGGCACTTCGTGAGTCTCAAACAATTTACTTCGCGTTTGACAACGCAACCATCGCTAGTGACTACGAAAAAATACTTGCTGCACACGCGGCTTACCTAAGCAAGAACCCAGCACTTAAAGTGACGATTGAAGGTCACGCTGATGAGCGTGGTACTCCAGAGTACAACATCGCGCTTGGCGAGCGTCGTGCAGCTGCAGTTGCTAAGTACCTGCAAGCACTAGGTGTTCAAGCGGATCAAATCTCAATCGTGAGCTACGGTGAAGAAAAACCTCTACTGTTAGGTCAATCTGAAGAAGTATACGCTAAGAACCGTCGTGCGGTTCTAGTATACTAATCAAGGAAAACCTTATGTTCAGTAACCTTAAGCGCGTAGTTACGCTTACGTTACTGGCAAGTGCAGCGAACTTTGTGTTCGCTGCACCAGCTCCAGTATCTGATATCAGTGGCAGCAACCCTGTGCCGTCCTCCTCCTCCGCTCCGGCTAATGAAACCGAAGTTCAACGTCTTGAGCGTTTGCTACAAAATCGCAATCGTGTTCAGTTGCAGATGCAGCAACAGCTCGACGAAATGGCGTTGGAAATTAGTGATCTTCGTGGTCAGCTAGAAAAGAATAATTACGACATGCAGCAGATGCTGCAGCGTCAGCGCGAATTGTTTATCGAACTTGATAAACTTCGCAGCCAAGTCAACAGCACGCCAGTCGTGACTGCGACGCCAACGGATGATAAGGCCAAGTCAGCAGGCAAGTTCAGTACCAACGCTGATGAACAAACCGCTTATCAGGACGCCGTAGATCTGATCCTTAAAAAGAGAGATTACGCGGGGGCAATCGCCGCTTTCCAGCAGTTCCAGAAAGATTTTCCTGATTCAATATTTGCGCCAAACGCCCACTATTGGTTGGGGCAACTCTATTTTGCTGACAAGCAAGACAAAGAGGCTGTGAAAAGTTTTGCCGCTGTCGTGTCTTACCAAGATTCCAACAAACGTGCTGACGCGTTAGTGAAACTTGGTGACATTTCGCAACGTAACAACAATGCAGCACAGGCTAAGAAATACTATCAGCAGGTCATTGATGACTATCCTGATAGTGCTTCTGCAAAACTGGCAGCAGAACGTCTCAAATAATAGTTAAGGGAGTGCATTGCCACTCCTTTTTTTATCACTCTTGCTTTCAGTGCATAAGCGATAAGTAATTGTGACGGAAACTGGCATCTTGAACTAGGTTGAGGTTACAATACCCGGATTACTGGAAGTTGCGTAGAGCAAGAGCAATGAGCCACATTTTAGATACAATCGAAACCGTTTACCCATTCCCTCCAAAACCAACACCGCTGACAGACGAACAAAAACAAGCGCACATTAAAAATATTAAAGCGCTGTTAAAAGAGAAAGACGCGGTATTGATCGCCCATTACTACACTGACCCTGAAATTCAGGCCCTAGCTGAAGAAACGGGGGGATTTGTTGGTGATTCACTTGAAATGGCTAAGTTTGGTAACCGACACCCTGCGAGTACACTCATCATAGGTGGTGTACGTTTTATGGGTGAGTCTGCCAAGATTTTAACGCCTGAAAAACGCATTCTGATGCCCACACTTGAAGCTGAGTGCTCGCTAGATTTGGGTTGTCCCGCGGACAAATTCACAGAATTCTGCGATGCGCATCCTGATCATACCGTGGTAGTTTACGCCAATACTTCGGCAGCAGTTAAAGCACGTGCAGATTGGGTCGTGACTTCAAGTATCGCATTGGACATCGTCGAGCATTTAGATGCAGAAGACAAACCGATTATTTGGGGACCTGACCGCCATCTAGGCTCGTACATTGCTAACCAAACAGGCGCAGATATGTTGCTGTGGCAGGGAGAGTGTGTTGTTCATGACGAGTTCTCAGCTGATGCACTTCGTAAGATGAAAGGTCTCTATCCTGAAGCCGCGATTTTGGTCCACCCTGAATCACCAGCCAGTGTTGTCGAATTGGCAGATGCTGTGGGTTCCACCAGCCAACTGATCAAAGCAGCCAAAGAACTGCCGCAGAAAAAAATGATTGTTGCGACCGACAAAGGCATCTTTTTCAAGATGCAGCAATTAGTGCCAGAGAAAGAGCTAATTGAAGCGCCCACGGCTGGTGCCGGTGCAACTTGTCGAAGCTGTGCTCATTGTCCGTGGATGGCGATGAATGGGCTTAAAGCTATCGAGAGCGCACTGCGAGATGGTGGTGAGCAGCATGAGATTTTTGTTGATGAAGCGCTTCGTGTTAAGTCTTTAATCCCCCTCAACCGCATGCTAGATTTTGCTGAACAGCTCAACATCAAAGTGAAAGGCAACGCTTAACGCTTTTCCCAAAGAGCCAGCTTAACTAAGCTGGCTTTTTTGTCTTTGCATTGTCTTAACTGAATAGCCAGTAACTCACTGGATCATCTGGACATTGGTAAGGTCCGCATTCGAAAAACGTAGAAATCACGTTCAGGGCGACCACTGACAAGGCCAGTAGGCAAACCAGACGCCCCAGCTTGCTCATTTCATATGACTCGTTGTTCCATGCTTGATTCCAAAGCATCATCAAGACCGCCACCGCCAGAATCGTTGCAGCGAACAAAACAAACGCCCAAGTGTAATAGTGCATGCCGAAAATCGCACTGCCATATCCTGGAGTACCGGGAATGACATGTAGTGAGACTTGTCGCAACGCGGTTGCAGCCCCAAACAAAGCACCTATCAGAACCACACCATAGTGGCGCTGTTGAACACCGTACTTAATGTTGAGCATAAAGCCAAACATGACCATGGCAAAGCCAATGCGCTGGAGCAAGCAAAGTGGGCAGGGGAGTTCATTGAGAGCAAACTGAAGAACAAAGCCGATCAGCAAGACTAATGTCATACCAAAAAGGCCGAGAATATTGAGTCTAATGATTTGATTTTGGTTCATCGTGCTGCCTCCTTACAACAATATTGAAAGAGCATCGTTCGCATGGTGGTTAAACCAATACAAACCGAGTATTACCGAAGTGGCAAACAGGATATAGCCAAGTGATTTTTTGCCGCAGAATGCCAACAGCATCGCGGCAAAAAGCACCAAAAAAATGAAAGACATCATGTGAAAACCCTTACTTTCTTATCTTGATTATGGCGAGTTTAGTACTCGTCTATCGTTAAGATAGACCTGAGTGCGGTTAGATTCGATAGATAAACGCAAAACCTAAGATTGCAATAAGACATACTTTAAAATCTGATGGGCTTAGGTTTTGTTCTATGATTCTGATTTTATGAACATTATGGCGATAAGTCATTCAGGCCGAGCATTACTTTGAGTGACAGAGTTGGCTCATCGGTCCTGAGTGAGTTAGTCTTGGAAGAATATTGATAGTAATCAGTCGAGTAAGTAGAAATATGTCAATTTGGTTGGTTTTCAAAAAGTGGCTGGGTGTGCGTTTGTTCCAGCTAAGCAATCGAAACTTGATCGTATTGCTTTTCGTATACATTGCCTTGTCTTGGCTAGCGTTGGCAGCCAGTGGTGAAAGCGAGCTGACTCAAGATGTATCGACCTTTATTTACTACCTCATGGTGACAGCTTCGACCGTCGGTTATGGCGACTATTCCCCCGTGACCCAAGTTGGAAAATGGGTAGTGATTTTGTTTGTCATACCGGGTGGCTTAACCTTATTTGCCGCTTTAATTGGCCGATTAGCGTCAGCGTCAGTGGATTACTGGCGCGCAGGAATATTAGGAAAACGGAGAGTTGGTGTGGAAAATCATATTCTGCTTTTAGGTTGGAATGGTCAGCGAACCATGCATCTCATTCGCATGCTTCAGCACGAGGAAGAGGGTAAACGGCCTATCGTATTGTGTAGTCGTTCAGACATTGAGAACCCTTTGCCCGGAGAAATCGGTTTTGTCAAAGTCACCAGTTATACTGACGAGCAGGAGATGGAAAAGGCATCGATCACACAGGCAAGTTGTATTGTGGTGGATAACTTGGAAGATGATATTACCTTGTCAGCGGCGCTTTACTCAGCCAACGTCAACCCAAATGCGCACTTACTAGCTTATTTCAAAGATGAAGCGTTGAGCCGATTGTTAAATCAACATTGCCCGAACGCAGAATGTATTCCTGCTGTTGGTGCAGAAATGTTGGCCAAAGCCGCAGTAGACCCAGGATCTAGTGCACTCCATCAGGAGCTACTCGCATCAACGCGAGGGATGACTCAGTATTCCACCATTTATCCAGAGAGTGCAACGCCTACGGATGTGCAGTCTATTTTTGTCTATATTAAACGCGCTTATCAAGCCACATTGATCGCCATTGATACAGGAAGCGGCATAGAGCTTAACCCAGATTTAGACACAGCGATTCCTGCAGGGGCGAAGCTTTTTTACATTGCCGATGAGCGCGTAGACCGCATTGATTGGCAAAGTATGCCGAACTCAGGACATCAGGCTTAGTAGTAAAAGTGGCGAGTATTCCTACAACTTGCCAATTCGAAAAAGGTAAGCGGATCTCGGTCAATAACCCGATTGGTGAGGCGATTCGTAAGTAATTAAAAAGCCGGCTCAGAGCCGGCTTTATTTTTACTCCGCTTCCGCCAACATGGAACCGCGCATTGCTAGGCCGCACAGCATAGTTGGAATCGCGTTGAATATTTCTTCAAACTGTTCAAGGCCTTCAATGCCTTGTTCTGCAAGCGTCGCGATTGACGTCTCTGGGTCATAGAGCATACTCAAAGAGAGCAATACACCGCCGAGCAACGCGCTGTCTTCGCTCGATTCCGGCATGATGGTTTCCCAATCATCTCTGGCGAGCTGCCAACCTTGAAGCACACCTTCACAGAAATCACGAGTCTCCTGATTAACGATATCGGCTTCGTCTAGCGCGCACTCGCTAGGCCATGCCCACTGGTTGTCCAAAAGAGCAGGACGGTATTCATTCCACATCGCAATGATCAATTCGATGTAAGTCTCTAACTGCTCGCCATCTGAGAATGGCGCCACTTCTTCGCCTCCCCATAGAAATGGAAGCCATTCTTCTGGTGGTAATACGTTTGGCGCGGCCGCCATTGCAGTAACGAATCCTTGAGTCTTAGGCTCGTTGATAAGTCGGTTTTCAAGTTCTGGCTGAGAAAGGATTTCTTGTAGTGTCAAAGTGAATACCAAAGCGGGGTAATGGAAATTGAGCTAATACTAACAGCCAAAACGAGACATAAAAAGGTGGCAGCATGTGGATATTCGCTATAATTGAGTTTAAACGGACAAAATTCAAAGGCTTATGGAAATTCGTTCCTCCCTCAAAAGAAAGAGCTTTATGGCGCTTGCTGTATACATGGCATTTGTCATCGCAGTGATAGGTACGGTGAGCTATCTGGTGGTCGAGCCTCCTGTGCGAGATCAGCTAGAAAAGAACCTTGATCTGAGAACACAGATCATTGCTGCTGAAATCAGAGAGCCTCTGAACAGCTCGCAGGGTATTTTGCAGAGTGTCGTCAGCATTGGTAATACTCATGAGCCTCAGAACCATCAAGCTGAGATGCTATTTGAGTTGTTTTCGGTCGTGGATGGGGTTGCAGTAAGTGGCGGGTTGTGGCCAATCCCTTATTCAATTGAACAAGGTAAAGCGTATAAAAGCTTGTTTTTCAATCGAGCCAGTGATGGACAAGTAGACCAAGTCTTCTCTTGGGATAACCCAGAGTCAGGTGGCTACGACCAGGAATCATGGTATACCTCAGTGGTCGGCACGCCATTAGGCACCGTTTCTTGGTCACAGGTGTATATCGATCCTTTTACCCATGTTCAGATGATCACCGCTTCTTCCCCTTACTACGTGGATGATACGTTCGCTGGTGTCGCCACCGTCGATGTCTCTCTAGAAAGCCTGGTGGCGTTTGTTCGCAAACATGCAGAAGAGTATGAACTGGGCGTGGTACTGAGAGATTCTTACGGTGAAGTGATCACTGAGCACAATTTTCAAGTGGTTGAAGACATCTACAGTAGCAGCGCTGAATTTGGTGACTTCAAATGGTATATCGATGTCGTCAATGCTAACCGTTTGGTAACGGAGCAGGTCTATGACTTAGTGTCGAAAGTTGAAGCAGGGATTATCCCTATCATGCTAGCGTGTGTGATGCTGGGTTACTTTCTCATCAACCGTTTCCTGATCTCACCGATCATCATTATTGCTCAGAAAGTGGATGCTTCGATCGAAGGTGGCATTATCGATATGCGTTATCGGAGCCAAGACGAAATTAAACACCTCATTGATACCTTCAACCAAAAAACCGTCTACCTTGAAGCTGAAAAGCAGAAAGCACAGGCTTCAACAAAGGCCAAAAGTGCGTTTCTTGCTACCTTGTCCCATGAGATTCGAACACCAATGAATGGGGTACTCGGTACTGCGCAGATCCTCCTGAAAACCGACATGACGGAAGAGCAGAAAAAGCATATGAAAACCTTGTACGAATCGGGTGACCATATGATGACACTGCTGAACGAAATCCTCGACTTCTCAAAAATTGAGCAAGGCCATCTGGAGCTAGAGAACAACCCATTCCCACTCGAAGCCATTATTGGCAGTATCAATAGTGTTTACTTTACTCTCTGTTCAGAAAAAGGGCTGCAATTCAAAGTTTACTCGGAAGTGCCAGCGGATCGTTGGTATATGTCGGACAAGGCGCGCCTGCGCCAGATACTGTTCAACTTACTCAACAATGCAGTCAAATTTACCTCACGTGGCTACGTTGAGGTTTACCTAAAAGAGATAGAAAAACGAGGCCAAAACTACCTAGAGATCAAAGTGCGTGATACAGGTATTGGTATCGCCAAAGAAGCGCAGCAGAAAATCTTCAAACCTTTTGAACAGGCCGAGTCTTCGACTACGCGACGTTTTGGAGGTACAGGCTTAGGGTTAGCCATCGTTAAGCAATTATGTGGTCTAATGCAGGGGAGCGTGACCTTAACCAGTGAATTAGGCATCGGCACCAGTTTCGATGTATTGGTTGCAATGGATCGATGTGAGCCTCATAGCCAAGATATTCAAGAGCACATCAAGCTCAACTACAGCGGCTTAAAAGCTCTAATTGTTGAAGACAACAGAACCAACGCCATCATTATCAATACTTTTATGACCAACAAGGGATTTGAATGCAATGTGGTTGAAAACGGCGAGCTGTCTATTCATGCGATCGCCAACGAGGAATACGATTTAGTCTTGATGGACAACCATATGCCAGTCATGGATGGTGTGGAGGCGACAACCGCCATTCGCTCTATGCCTAGTTCGAAGTCGAGAATTTTGATCTTAGGCTGTACTGCTGATGTCTTTAGAGAAACACGCGAGCGCATGCTGGGTGTTGGCGTAGATTACATCGTCTCAAAACCCATAGATGAGAACGAGTTGGATGATGCGCTTTACCGATATTCTGAGCGTCTTTATCAATACAAACCCGCGTTATTGAAAAGTTTGAGGAGAGAAGAAACAGAAGAAATTGAGTCATTGCTATTGACGTTTAATATGGCGGTAGAGAATAGCAAGTTAGAAGAAGCTCAAGAGTATTTTCAAGCTTTGAAAAGTATCACTGCCGATATTGAAGACAACCACTTAAGAGAAAACTTCAATGCCATTCAACTCAAGCTTTCGTCAGGTGAGGCGCCGTCTCAAGCTGATGTGGATGTGTTAACGGTGTTACTAAAGGACTTTTGTAAGTAAATTACACTCGGATGGATGAATTTTGAACCTGCCGGGTATTTTTAGTGAATTAATCTAGTTTTTTTACTGAAAATGGTTACTAATTTACCCAGTTAATTGAAATTTGAAATCTAAAACTACAAATTTAATGAAATAATAGACTTATATTTTGGTTGTTAGCTTTAAAGCCAGTTTATATGACTGGCTTTTTGTTTTTTATTTGAATTTTTATACTGGAGTTATAGATGAAGTCGCGTGGGCCGTTTTGTATTCGCAATGCCGCTGCAGATACTTTTGCAATGGTAGTCTTCTGTTTCATTTCAGGCATGATCATTGAAGTGTTTATTTCCGGAATGACATTCGAGCAATCGCTGGCTTCACGAACCCTTTCTATCCCTGTAAACATTGCCATTGCATGGCCATATGGGATGTTTAGAGACGTTATGCTGCGACAAGGCGAACGCATTTCATCAAGCGGTTTAACAAAGAACATCGCGGATTTACTAGCCTATGTGCTATTCCAATCACCCGTATACGCGGCCATTTTGCTTGTTGTTGGCGCCTCGTCTAATCAAATCGTCACGGCTGTTGCATCAAACGCTGTGATTTCGTGTGGGATGGGCGTTCTTTACGGGTATTTTCTTGATATGTGCCGCAAGTGGTTTAAGGTGCCGGGATACTGCCAACAAGCGTGATATTGCGGGAAATCTGGCCGAATTAGCCATTAAGTAATCAAACGACCAATGCGTGAGGTTTTTTTTTCTCAATGGACTTGACCTAACCCAATAGAATCATTAAATTAGCGCCTCGTTGGTTCACAATACCAACCACAATTTGATTCGGTGAGTTGTCCGAGTGGCTGAAGGAGCACGCCTGGAAAGTGTGTATACGGCAACGTATCGAGAGTTCGAATCTCTCACTCACCGCCACATTCTAAGCCCCAGCAGAAATGCTGGGGCTTTTCGTATCTGAGCTCTTGGTTCTATCTCTCAATGAGGCATCGAATGATGGCTCATTGAGGATAGGCGAGGGCTAATCTCGCAGCGTCTCTTATGTCTATTGGTTGTACATAAATTATTTATTTGGCAATTATGTATCTTTGCGCCATGCTTTGATAAATCATTGGTGATAAGTTTGTGAATAAGGATTGTTATGAGTGGCCTTTTTGATAAATTCAAAAAACATCTATCAAAAAAAAGTCGACCCAAAACACCGGAAACTCCTCCCAAAATAATCAGAACTTGTCGATTAAGAGGCTTTCCTTGTTTTGCCGCGAAATTTGACGCGAACGAACATCCCTACTTCCGCGAGATCATGGAGGAGAACCTACGCAAACTAAAATCGGTGGCAGCGGGCAGAGCGCTATTGAGTGAAATACAGGCGGCACGCCCTTTAGTGAGAGGGTCGTTTCCTCCCACAATCAATGTTATGTGTGTTCCAACACATATAAATTTTACTCAAAGCGGCTTTAAACGATTGGTTCACTACGATATGAATTACAAAGAACACGTTACTGGTATGTCGCCCTCTCAACAGGCCAAGTTTGCACCTAAAGGTTGTCCGTTCTGGATGGCTGGTGGCAGCCATAATGTAGCGGTTGACCCCAAAGCTGCCACTAATAGTCATGGTTCTGTTTGCTTTATGCATTTTAGTAATGTTCAAGTCATGACTCGCAAAGGTGAAAAAGCGGATCCCTATATCGTCCTCGCTCATGAGCTGATTCATTCACTCCATTGTTTACACGGAACGACAATGGACGGAAAAGACGAGGAGTTATGGACAACCGGCCTTGGAAAATATGCCGATAATCCAATGAGTGAGAACGCGTTTCGCCGCCAGTTTGGTGTCACGCAGCGCAGGCGTTATTTTTAAGTGGTTACTGTTTTGAAGAAAAATGGTGAAGAGCCCTGATTCACCGCCACATTCTTGAAGAAAGACGTCCTAGGGCGTCTTTTTTATATCTAAAGACAATACATCAAGCCAAAATTCCGAGGTGAGTCGAGCCTATTGTGATATTCCTTCAGGCAATTTTTCCTCTGACTTTGCTTTAAACTCATGCACTTAGTAAACTCCCAGCTCATGTTGATTACCCAAAGGTAGTATGATTGTGTCGAGTCAAATGCAGAAGCCGTCACCGACGTTGTCAGCGCGAGTTTTCACGCCACCCATCATAGGGGCGTCGACATGCTCGAAGTAATCGTGTTCGTTGTTCTAGGGGCAGTTTATTTCTTTGTCGAGGGCAGTGAGACACCCTTAAAGGAAGCGCTTATTGCGATGGCATTCTATGGGCTCTACCTGATTGTCTATCTGCTGATAGAGCCATTTCCTGCTATGACGTCTAAGTATATCGGCCAACTATACGGTTTACTTCCGGCGTTATCTTTTGGTGCCATATTGTTTCCACATTTCAATCAGCATTCTCCTGAAGTTGTCACCAAAACCATTGGCTGGGTCGGATTGACGACCGCGTTTATTATTCTTTGTTATTTTAAGTGGTTAGTGTGGTAATCGCGGATGTTCTCATAGGTGAGTTGCTATGTTTTTAAAAATGATAAATACCTTAAGATCGACAGTGCATTGTGGATTTTCTAATATGACCAACAAGGCGCGTACACTCACATTGAGTGATGTTGAATTTGATAGCCAAAGTGGCGAAATCATTACTTACACCTCTGGCTACAAGAACATTATTATCCCTGAACGTTTGGGCGAATCGCCAGTGAATGCAATAGGGAGTAAAGCCTTTTGTTCGAAAAAAATAACCCATTTGGTCATGCCAGAGACCCTGACTACCATAGGAGAGAGCGCGTTCTCATTTAACCACCTCACCACGGTAACTTTCCCTGAGTCGGTTTCTTCGATTGGAGAGTTTGCCTTTTCAAACAACGGGCTGACGAGTATTTCCCTCCCACAAGGGCTGACAAAAATCTATGGTGCGGCATTTGCAATGAACGATCTGACACAATTAGAGATCCCGAACTCAGTGGGGCATGTTGGCGATTTTGCATTTGAAGGCAACCGATTAAAGACCCTTACTCTGCCAAATTCAGTGACGTTTATTGATGAAGGGGCCTTTGCAGATAATGCGCTAGAATCGGTTGTGATGTCCGAGTCGGTCACTCATATCGGTAATGGGGCCTTTGTCTGCAATCAGTTGGTCAATGTGGTGGTGCCACAATCCATCGTTTCCCTTGACGAGTATGCTTTTGATGCTGGAGTAAATGTCACGGATGGCTAGCGGGCCATTATTCTCTTTTTCGCGCCCGCTTTTGACAATGTCATGATGTGACTGACAAGCCAATACATTAAGGGCAAAAAGGGCTTGGCATCAGACGCATTATTGTCAGACCCACGATAGTCTAATAATCAAACGACCTAGATTGTTAAGTGACTTCAACTACGGGTAATGGGATGCCTACTATTTCGTGGTCGGGCGAAAAAGGGAAAATAATTTCAATCGTTATACCGTTCGGATCGTCGAGAAAGATCTGATGCTCATTGATTTGCGGGATCACGCGTTCACGAAAAGGAATTTTCAGATGCGTCAAGTGCTGTTGGGTTGATGTGAGGTGGAGCCCTTTGAAGGAAATATGATCGATAGCCCCTGAACCTGATTGACCGTCTTTGCCCCCTAAATAATCCACCAATGCTTCGGGGATATGCCCCTCGGGGAGAGACACCAAATGCAAAATAGGGTGTCCATCATCGTCGTACATCCAAGCGCCCGGGAAGGCAAACTGCGGGCGAGGGCCGCGCTGCAGTCCAATAGATTGTTCAAAGAACCGTATGGTCATATCCAGATGAGCGGTTCTGATGGTAAAGTGATCGATGGCCTTTATACGCATGTGACTACCTTATGCCTGAAGGGAAAACGTATGTATCACAATACGTGAACGATGATGGTAAAGAGAAGGGCAGCCAACCTAAAAACACTTTTCGTCCAAACCGAACATTCCATACCCGACTTGCTGACAAACACGTTATCGCTTTGTCGATCCCCATGTCTGGAAGGCTAGCTCTGGTTTACAATGTCATGATATGACTGACAAACCGATACAGTAACAACAAAAGCGCTCTGGAATAATATTCAGCAACGGCCGAAGAGATACGAAATCTTACGGGCTGAACTCCACTCATTCAAAGGTACTTTATATGAAAAAGTTGTTGTGTATTTTAGGTGTGATGTCTTTGGCAGGTTGTTCAGGGATCACTCACAATGAGGAAGTGTATACCGCCCATGCTGAAAGCTTTAACATTGTTGGTCTACAAATTCCGGGTAACACTCAAGACCGTGCTATGGAATTAGTGCCAGAAGGCGCGACGGTTGAGACTATTCAAGCGACAAACTCAGATACAGACTCTGTATTGGGTATTATCAATCGCATTATCGGTATTGATTACGTTCAAATTGCCGGCAAAAAACAGTAATGCATGACGGCCAGTTGAAGAATAAGGTGACCTTGTTCTGCCATCGCCTACCATCCGTATTTTGGTCGGCAAACGGCGAATATTGACTTAAGTCGACGCTCGGCATGCTTTGGCGACGATCCATTATCGGTTTGAAGGGATCGTTGCCGATTGCCATGATTCACTAGTCATGACTATTAACCTTAGCCTCAGCGTGAGCCCGCTAGTGTGTTACGTTTCATCACTTGGCTAAACCACCTCGTCTTCGCCCCCCTATAGATCCTGAACCTCATCATGATGCCTCAGATGAGTGCGGATAGCCTCCCGTTCACCCTGAGACTTTATTATTTGGCTGAGCTGAATAGTCAATTCAAATTTAACTCCATTATCAAACTTAATCTAATCAATATACTGGCTCCATGATAATCAGGTCGGCTGGCGTTTGTGAGCAATCACCCCCAGTGACCACGACTTAACTGAGGAACCAATGATGAGCAAACTGTTTGATGCGACGCAACTGAAACAACTGGATCTGAAAAACCGTGTTGTGATGGCACCCATGACCCGAGCGCGCACCAGCCAACCGGGCAATATTCCTAACTCAATGATGGCAACCTATTACCAGCAACGTGCGACCGCGGGCTTAATTATCTCTGAAGCGACACAGATTTCTGACGATTCGCAAGGCTACTCTTTCACTCCGGGCGTTTACACTGATGAACAAGTGACGGGTTGGAAAACTGTCACTCAAACGGCTAAACAACAGGGTACAGTCATGTTTTGTCAGCTATGGCATGTGGGTCGAGTCTCGCACCCAAGTTTTCAAAACGGCGAGCAACCTATCGCGCCATCGGCCCTCAAACCCCTAGACACTCAAGTGTGGATCGCTGACGAGAATGGCAACGGTAATATGGTGGATTGTGTTGAGCCAAGAGCCATGTCTCAGGCGGATATTGACCGAGTGGTGAACGATTTTGCTTACGCGGCAAAGCGTGCGATTGAAGCGGGTTTTGATGGCGTTGAAATCCACGGTGGTAACGGTTACTTGATTGATCAGTTCCTGCGCACAAACTCTAATCACAGAACTGATCAATACGGTGGCACTCAGGCAAACCGCATGCGCTTTCTATTAGAGGTGGTCGATGCCGTGAGCGACGCGATTGGTAGCGACAAAGTTGGAGTGCGACTGGCACCTTTCATTACATTTAAGGACATGGACTGCCCAGAAATTGTCGCAACGATTCTACGGGCGTCGCAGCAGCTTCAAGCTCGCGATATTGCCTACTTACACCTGTCGGAAGCCGATTGGGATGACGCGCCAGTGATCCCCGAAAGTTTTAGACAACAGCTGCGCAGCTACTTCACCAACACCATCATTGTCGCGGGCAGTTATACCCGGCAACGTGCCGAGACGGTACTCGAAAAAGGCTATGCCGATTTAGTCGCGTTCGGGCGTCCGTTCGTCTCCAATCCAGATTTGGTTTCACGTCTAAAGCATCAACAGCCTCTGCAGGAGCTGGATGGCGCGACACTGTTCGGTGGTGATGAACGTGGGTATACCGATTACCCCGAGTATGGCTAGCGCCACAAGACGTCAATAAGGCGACTTTTAAATAAAACAGGAAAGGACAACAATGAAAAAGACAACCAAAACATTACTAGCAGTAGGTATCTTAACGGCGGGCACTGTTCAGGCATTTGAACTCATGAGCGAAGACATTATCGAAGGTCACCCGATGCAGAAAACCTTTGAATATAAGGGCTGGGGGTGTGATGGCGATAACCTGTCTCCGCAACTGACGTGGCAAAGTGCACCCGCAGGGACCAAGAGCTATGCGATTTCAGTATACGATCCCGATGCGCCGACAGGCAGTGGTTTTTGGCATTGGTTAGCGTTTGATATTCCTGCTTCCGTTAAAGCACTGCCTCGCGGAGTCGACATTGACAAGTTAGGTGGTAAGGAATCACGCATCGACTTTGGTACGGCAGGGTATGGCGGTGCATGCCCGCCAGTGGGTGATGGTATGCATCGCTACCAGTTTACAGTTTGGGCGCTGCCTGCTGCCAGTTTAGACCTCGATCCACAAACGCCTGCTGCTGTCGTCGGGTTTACCTTAAACAATGTCGCACTGGGTAAAGCGACATTAACCGCAACCTATACACGTCAGTAATTAAACAAAGCATGACTTGATGCTCGAAAATCGCAAAGCGATGCCGATTCAGCGCTAGCAGATACGCGGCGCTGAATGGTGGATCATACATAGACCTAGTGCACTACCTCACTCTCTTTGCGGGCTCACTATTATAAGCACGATGAAGGCGTGAAATAAGTTGGTCAGAGTCAGAGAAGAGAGTGGATGCAATTTGACAAACACGAATACCTGGCGACCATGAGTTCATCACAGCAGCCCCCTTTAGTTGTGAAAGTCGACTAAGGGTGATTGGCTCGCTACGTTGTGGAACCTTAAGTTGACTCAACTGTCGTTGAACCATGGCCATCATTGTGCCTTGGAGCATGCGTGCTTGTGGCCAGATGATGCTTTCGCCATCCCAAAAAGCCAGATTCCATATCGTGCCTTCGCTCAGATAACCCTCAGTATTGAGAAAGACAGCGTCATCAAAGCCCTGTCGGACAGCTTGATGTAAGTAATAGGTCTTGCCTATTTCACCAACATGTTTGATTTCAGCAAGTGGTCTGTCATGGTCGATTACCGCTAAACGAAGTGGGCCTGCGGGCCCGTTCTCTGCTGGAGCCATTCGGATCAGTACTCTGGGTTCGACGTGCATGCTATCGGTAGTAAACTCACCTCGGGGTGAATACATGGTCACCGAGAGTGAGTGATCGATAGGGCCACTTGCTACTGCTGAGTGAATGTAAGACTGAACCACTTCATCGGCTAACGCTTTATCATAAAGCTCAAGAGAAGCGCGACGCAATCTGTCTAAATGCAAATCCAATCCCTTAATCATTTTGTTTCGCACCTGCAGTGCGGTGAAGTGAGCAAAACCAGAAAAGGCTAAGTGTGTTATCTCAGAACTTGGTATCGCTTGCCCATTTAAGAAAGTTTGATCGGTGAGGATTTTTGTCGTCATAGGTTAAGATCCTGATTGAATGAACTAAGTTGGGCGATTAGCATAAACCCTCACAGTGCTGTGAGGGTCAAGAGGTAAAAGTGAAAATAGGTGAGTTGTCTAAAAAAACGGGGGTGAGTATACGCATGCTGCGTTACTACGAAGAGCAAGGCTTGCTCAAGCCTAAGCGGACGGAGGCGGGTTATCGGGATTTCGATCACAAAGAAGTGCGCACATTAGAGCGAATCAAACTACTCAGCTCTGCAGGCATGACATTGGACACCATCTTGCTGTTTTTGCCATGTGTAAGAGGTGAAGAGCCTGTTTTTGAGCCTTGTGATGAGCTGAGAAATCTTTTGCATCAACAAATTCGGATAGCAGACCAAAAGGCAGCGCAGCTTGCAGAAAGCCGTAAAATACTGGATGGCTTTTTATCCGAGATAGAAAGGCAATGATTGGATAGGTCACTAATGACCTACCCATCAGGGTTGCTTGGCTCAAAGGAGCTGGTGAAGCTTTAATTTACCCCTCTTTTCAGAATCTTAAAGGCAAAATGAACTTAAATGATTCGTGGTGTTCAAAAGGTACGGATTGTCACTTTTTATATTAATTTCAAGGGATTGAGATGAGCCTTATTCGGATAATTCTATTAATACCGCTATTTATTGTTGGCGCCGCCAAAGCATCTTCCACCAGCCATATTATCGAGCGACCAGATGGCTCTTCATTAACTTACTACCTCGCCAGAACGGCGCAAAATCCGAGTGATACCCTGTTGGTCATCATGCAGGGTTCTGACTGCAATAGCGTCTCCCATAGCACGACGATTAACGATCTGTTTTCCCAAACGCTGCCAGAGGCTGATTTACTCACGGTAGAGAAATATGGGCTAAACCGAGCGATCAGATGGAATCCCAATGGGGATAGCCCCGATTGCCCGACAGCCTACATTCAAAAGGACTCACCGACACAGCGTGCGGCAGACTACCGACAAGTGCTCGAAAAGCTCGAGAGTAATTATGAGCACATTATTGTGCTTGGCGGGAGTGAAGGGGCCGTGGTTGCCGCCATGGTAGCGTCACAAGTTCCATCGGTTGATACCTTAGTGTCTCTGAACGCTGGTGGACGCTTCTTCGTCGATGATGTTCTCTACAATATGGAGCAAACCATGCCACCGGAAGCCTTGCTGGAAGCAAAGAATGGTTTCTTGGGTTTTCAGCAGGCCGTGGTGAGCGCTGAAACGATGGACATCAATATGAGCTCCCATGGGTTTGTTTGGTGGAAAGAGATGCTGACGTTAGACCAAAGGTCGATACTGGAACGCGTTAGTGCCGACACGCTGATTTTGCAATCAGAGCGAGACATTAACGTTTCACCTGAGCAGTCAATACGACAAGCAGAGCAGCTGATGCAGTCACGTTCGAACGTGTCGTTTATGCTACTCGCTGGTTTGGATCACGCCTTTAAAAACCAGCGAGGAGAAAGTGAGACATCAAGCGTTATCAAACAGATTCAAGCATGGCTGGAGTAAATCTAGCTAGCACAGTGCGATGACATACCATCAAGGGGCGTGATACTCTGCACCTTAATACCTTTTTATTCAAGGAGATAAGGTTGTTCGATTTGCTCAAGAAAGTGGTTTTGATTAATCTCACTGCGGCGCTTGCTGTGGTAGTACTAGCCCAGTTTGTTCCTTTTTTTGCGACCACTCAGTTGGTCGATTTTCTGTTCTTTGTTGTCATCGTAATATGGATCTTAGCCAAACTGATGTGGGAAGGGGGGATCCACAGCAAGACGACGCGGCTAGATGATGCCAAAACCGATAAAGTCTACAAAATGGTTCAAGGGCATGATTTCGAGAAAGATCAACGTGAGCATTATCGTGCCAGCTATCAAACCGGTTTGGTGTTGTTTATCGCTGGTCTACCGGCCTTGGTCGTTTGTCTCGTCCTTCAGTGGCTATAAGCCTCAGCTCAACGATAGCGTCAACCACGTTTATGATGCTCTGTGTGTTCGGTTTGCTTTGAGTGTAGTGCCTGCGGCACAATGGCACCGATGAGTTAACCGCGTGACTCACCATTTAACGCGGTGTTTAGTCTATGAAGGCAAATAAAGAAAATGGAAAGTGCAAACAACTCAGTCCGCCAAAGAGCGGACGAAATTAAACAGTATCAGTGCAAAAATCTTATTGCAGTATTAGAAAACCCGATGGACGTGAAAAATATTGGCTCGGTAATACGCAATGCCAATGCCTTGGGGGTTGAAAAAATCTATGTAGTAGACAGTCGCCGATCATTACCTGATGATTGGCAAGAAATCAGAGAACGCAAATCCCTTTCTAAGATATCGGTCTCCGCCTCTAAATGGACGTTTGTAAAACGTTTTGATAGCACAGAAGCGTGCTTAGAGCACCTTGAAAAAAATAGATTCACCTCGCTGGTTACCTCTCCGCATGTGAAAGGAAAAAACAACTTTGTTTTACATGAAGCCGATTACACACAGACGAGATTGGCTGTCTGGTTTGGCAATGAATCCCGTGGTGTTAGTGATCTCGTGGTAGAGAGAAGCGAAGCCTGTATATCAATCCCAATGTTTGGCATGATCGAGAGTCTCAATCTGGCTACGACGACAGGTATTGTACTGTACGAGGTGACGAAACAACGTAGAGAATATCAAGCTAAATACAAGCGCGCGATTCGAAAGAAAACCTAAACGAATCATAGAGGTGTCTTGGCTACTCAACCGTTAAGCGTGAATGTTTGAAGCGGTTACCTAATCACCGCGTGACTCACCATTCAACGCGGTGTTTAGCACTCAAGCTGATGTAAAATCTTGACACTGTTCCTTATAGTTTCAGCGCTTTCGCCTGTCATATAAGTGGTGGTAATGGCGCCTTCTTTTAGTAAACAGATGGCATTGAGCAACTCTTCTGAACCCTCACTTAACTTACTTTGTATCAACCGGCGCACTTCCGCTTTGTGGAAACGACAATAGCGCGATATCTCGCTGTTCGCGTCATGGAACTCAGCTGAAGTATTAATAAAGAAACACCCATTGAATTTGCTTAATTCTGGCTCTGCACTGTTAAACCAGCTTTCTAAAGACGCAAACAGGGTGTCGATTAATTCGCGGTTGTTGGCCGTATTTTCAAGCTTCGACTCTAGCCATTGCATAAAGGTTCGGTGCCTTTTCTCCAATGCCTTAAGTATTAACTCTTCTTTGCTGCTGAAGTGGCTGTATAACGTCTTTTTCGCCACACCAGAAACCTTAATAACTTCATTGACCCCAATCGAATGAATGCCGTGTTGGTAAAACAGCTCTAACGCTGTGCTTAATAGTAAGTCTCGCTTCTCGCTCATAAAGACGCCTCAAAATCTAACCGATGTATATTGACAGGGGTAGACCGATCTGTCTACCATAAAAAAGTAGACAAGTTGGTCTACTTTTGTGAGGTATTTATGAATCAGTATGTATCGGCATTAATTGCTGGTGTTGGAGCAGCGGTTACTCTTGGTCTGCTTTTGATGGCGCAAACGAATATGGAGAGTACAGTGTTGGTGATGGCGCCATTTGGAGCGACAGCTGTCCTTGTGTTTGGATTACCACAGAGTCCGCTTGCTCAACCGAAAAATGTCATTTTTGGTCATTTGATCACTGCAAGTATTGGTATCCTGTTCTTTCAGTATATGGGGAGTTCTCCTGTCAGTTTAGCGATGGCAACAGGGCTCGGTATCACTTGCATGTTAGTCTCTAAAACGACCCATCCGCCAGCAGGAGCCAACCCACTTTTAATTATGTTGGCAGGTCATGGCTGGTCATTTTTAGTGACACCTGTTTTGGTTGGTACCGTCGTGATAGTTGTGATGGGCAAGGGACTGCAAAAAATTCAACAATACCCCTTTAAACCCTAACCAGAACTTTAGTGTGATACGTACGCTTGGCATCGACGGAGTAATTGGGCATGATGGTTTACGGCACAGTGAAAAGATTAAGGGTCATAGAGGAACTATGAAAATTTCACTATTAGCGGATTGCCCCAATGAAGCAGCGAATGTTGCTGATTGGTATCTACGAGAATGGGCTCATAATGATCCAGCAGCAACACTAGACAGTGTGACTCAAAAAGTAGCCTTGGGGGCCAATAGAAGTGAAATTCCCATGGCTTTTGTTGTCCATGTTGGACCTGAGCTAGCAGGCGCTGGAGAAATCAAATATCGAGAGTTGCCCGAGTACCCTGACTTCCATTATTGGCTGGATGGCATATACGTTCCAGTTAAACATAGAGGAAAAGGTATCTCAACACAGCTGATTGAGTTTGCTAAATCTAAAGCGCTTGAGTTGAAGGTGTCTACTTTGCATTTACGCTGCGAGGAGCGCAACGTAAAGCTGTATGAATCACATGGTTTTCATGTGGTTTGCTTGGAGCAGAGCAAGTTTATTATGGAACTTCAATTGAAGACAGAATAACGACATCAAAGTACCCCGTCATTTCGTTATAGAATTTGGTGTGCTTTGTGGGTCGAGCTCTCAGTCTAAAAAGAGTTTCATCGTATGTTGGTTTCAATGTTCTAGATTGGTGGTATTTAATGAGTGTAATACATAAAGGGTCATGCCTTTGCGGTGAAGTCAGGTTTGAAGTTGACGGTGAATTTGAAAGTTTTTTCATGTGCCACTGTCAATACTGCCGTAAAGATACGGGTTCAGCACATGCTTCTAACTTGTTTTCGTCTAGCGCCGTCCTAACGTGGATATCAGGCGAAAAACACATCAAGACCTACAGTTTGCCATCAACAAGACATGTGAAGAGCTTTTGTTCGAATTGTGGCTCTGCGCTACCAACGGTGCAAATGGAGGGGGCGTTTATCGCGGTACCTGCGGGGAGTATGGACACAAAAGTCTCCAACAAACCAAACGCTCACATATTTGTTGCTAGCAAGGCAGAGTGGGACCAAGACTTAGACAAGGTTCCGATGATAGAAGGGTTACCAGGTTAAACTCAGAAATCTTCCACCGTTGGCTGTGACAACGAATAACTTGACACAATGACAACAGGCTTACATCATGTAAGCCTGTTGTCATTATTGTCGAGGTTAACATGAAAAAAGTTGTTCATTTAGCGGTTTATGATGGTATTTCTGACTGGGAATACGGTTATGTTGTGGCACATCTCAACTCTCCTGAGTTTCAAAAACATCCCCAGACTTACGAAATCAAAACCGTAGGCCGAACCGTAGAACCGATCAAAACCAAAGGCGGCATCACCCTATTGCCTGATATGGTGCTTAATGAGCTGAACTATGACCAAAGTGCAATGCTGATCTTGGCGGGATCCGAGAGTGCTGCCACTGGAGGAATCGATGACTTCGTCCACAAGGCAAAAAGCTTTGTCGAGCATGGCATCTGTGTTGCTGCTATCTGTGGGGCGACGGCGGCCTTAGCCAAAAATGGCTTGTTAGACGATGTGGCACATACCAGTAATGCTAAAGAGTTTCTAGCCATGACAGGTTATGCTGGAAGCCATCACTATGTTGAAGCCCCGGCCGTTTCAAGCGAATACATCATTACTGCCAGTGGTATTGAGCCAGTGGCTTTTGCCGTAGAAATATTCCGCAAGCTTGAAATCTATTCAGACGACATGCTGAATGCTTGGATAAAGCTGTTTGGGGAAAAAGATCTGGCTGGCTTTTATGAATTAATGGAGTCCAACGCCCAATGAGCGAAGCCAAACAGCACCTTAGTACACTCGCTCTGTCAGTATTTTCTTTACATGGCCACTTTTTATCAATTGCTGAAAGTATTGCCACTCAGGCTGGGCTTACCGCTACTCGCTGGCAGGTATTGGGGGCCGTTGGCGACTCTGCGTTGACACAAGCCGAGATTGCGCGGCAAATGGGTATAACGCGCCAAAGTGTGCAAAGAACCAGCAAGCAGCTTATTGACGAAGGGTTACTCGAAACATTGGCCAACCCGTTGCATCGAAAAGCCATGCTCCTACAGCCGACACAAGAAGGACATAACGCGTTAGCTAAGCTGACACCGTTTCATAGCGCTTATGCGCAACAGCTTGTGGATGAACTAGGAGAAGATAAGCTGGCTAAAATGGCACAAGTCGCGTCTGAGCTGTCGGCAGCCATGGATAAGCTAAAAACCATTTAGCTAGGGTGGGAAAATCACAGCAGGTGGTTGTCAGTATCGCGATCAAAACAAAAAGACGTCCGATGATGTCTTTTTCGTTTCTAGACGCACTCACAGCGACAGTTTAGCGACAAGAGTGCGAGCAACGTATAAGCTTTTGGTGCCTGTCCATAAGTGACTGTGTTTAACACCTTCGTAAGGTACATCAATACAATTAATTGGTATATCTATTAATAATTAAGATGTTTAAAGTATGACTAAGTGGATTGCTATTTTATTAGTTGTGATTGTATTCCCCATCGCAATGTTTTTGTCATTTACCGAAATACTGTTTTATTTGAAATACAACATCTCTATCGAGTGTGACCCTGATAATTACTTAACTGACATTGTCACGAGGACACTAGCAATATCCATCATTGGATACATTGTATCCATTATTATAACGGTGTTTATTACTGTTAAAATTAGACAATCAAACACAATAAAGTAATCGGCTTGTTTCGTTCTTCACTATGACAACTAGCGCTGTTGAACACATCAATTTGAGCCTCAATGACGCAATAACTTATCGCCCATCAGTCTGTGACCGGCATTTTAGCGCGATATCCAAACCCTACAGCAAACTCTTGATAATTAATGTCCCAACACTCTTAAAAAACAATCACATTTCAGACGCTTGGAAATAAAACGCTAATTGATGGCTCAGAGCT
Organism: Vibrio sp. T11.5; assembly: GCF_027587155.1. Taxonomy (NCBI): domain Bacteria; kingdom Pseudomonadati; phylum Pseudomonadota; class Gammaproteobacteria; order Vibrionales; family Vibrionaceae; genus Vibrio; species Vibrio sp. T11.5. Next base: position 559,444 of record NZ_JAPPTP010000001.1, on the reverse strand, counting down.
TACATTAACAGCAAGGAAGCAACACACATCGACATAGTCGTATGTGCAACAAGCACTCATCAGGAAAGTGTTCAACAGAGGGCAAAAGAACCTTGGCTGCTTGTTACCCACATCCCCAACCATGTATTAAATAGCGTAAAAACAACGTGGTTATTAGACCAAAGAATACACACTGAAGAGTCGTTTCGATATTTGAAATGTTCTGCTCATAGATTTGCACTATGTCACAATCCGACACGTTATCATCAACTAATCAACATGGTGATATTCATGATATTCATACCATGCAATTCATTTATTTATTTTGTTGAATTTATTTCATTGGTGTCAGGAATAGTTATGTAGTGGATTCGCTTAATCACTAACCAAGCTAAATGAGATGAACACAATAAAATAATCGAGCAATGCTATATATACCAAGGCCCATCAAGGAGGTGCGCAGTCATCGAAGATGTCGAATAAGTGAATCAAAATTCCACTCAACGATAGTGGAGAACCAACAGCGCAGACCTATCTTTGGACTGAAAAATTAATGAAACGGCCTGAATTTCTTATCGGTTTATTCGTATTACGAATAGTTTTTATGTGTCAAAAGAATTGGAATTAATAAAAAAAGATCATTGATAATAATATCCGATATTCATACATAGAATGATTTCCAAGGAAATTATAAGTATTAAAAATACCAATAATGAGGAGAAAGATAAATGTCAACAACTGCGGATTATGACTCAATAGGAAAGCTATTTGGCGAATTTACTAAATCAGCAGCGCAGCGCGAGATTGAAGTTCGAACAATAATGTCGATGGTGGGAAATGTTGATGGACTGGACGTATTAGATGCGGCATGTGGTTATGGCTTCTTTGCGAATAGGTTTTATCAGATGGGGGCGAGAAAAGTAGTCGGTATCGATATTTCTGAAACCATGATTGAGTTGGCTCAAGGGTATGCAGATACCAATCAACGCGATATTACCTATCATGTACGCAATGCGGCAGAAATGGAAAAGTTAGGTGAATTCGACTTGGTCAATGCGGCGTGGCTTTTTAACTATGCGAACTCTCTTGAACAGCTTAAAGCGATGTTCAAAAACGTAGCCAAGAACTTAAAGCCGGGTTGTAAACTTGTTGCGTATACAGTGGATCCTAATTTTTCTCTTGGTGAAGGTAACTTTGAGCGCTACGGGGTCAATGTCAAAACAGAGGAGGTTTGGCAGCAAGGTCATAAACACACGGCTGAGTTCGTCACGACACCACCGAGCCCATTTACATTCTTCCGCTGGAGCCAGTCCGATTATGAGCAGGCGATCAAAGAAGCGGGATTTAGCGACTTTTACTGGCAGAAGCCATTACTTCAAGAGCAAGATGTTGCTAATCGTCCTGAAGGCTTTTGGGATACCTTCCAAAGTAACTGCCTGCAGACTGGCTTAGTTTGTATTTTATAATTTGGAAATAGAGTTATGAAGTACAACGAAGATTATTACACCCCAACACTGAGTGCAACGGCTTGTCCTGAAATGACCGATAGAGAACTCCTCGGTTATCCAGAACATTTCACCCCATTGCGTGAGTTCGTTTTTAACGAGGAAATTCGTTCACTATTAAAGGATAAAACATCTCAGCAACTGGCGGAAATCCTAGAAAGCAAAGATGCTGCCATTGATGTTCGATATTTTGCTGGTCAACAACTTTGTTACCAGGGTGACTCACGACTGGATACGTTCAATCCTGAAATGTGTGACGTCGCCGGTGGTCAGGTTTCTGTCGGGCTTGATGAGCAGCAAGTTGATCAGGTAATGGTGTGCTGTGAGCATCTCAAACTTGAGAGAATATGGATAGAGAAAGAAACCCCTCGCCATTCAATTTCTCTGCGTGATTTTCGCATCGGAAAATACCCAATTACTAACCAAGAGTACAAAGCGTTTCTTTGCGACACAGAAGAGCAACGAATCCCTAAGCATTGGTTTTTAGGCCGTTATCCGCAGGAGTGTGCTAATCACCCGGTGACGGGAATTAGTGTTGAAGATGCGGAAAGTTATATTCAATGGCTCAATCGAAAAACAGGCCGTGAGTTTCGCTTACCGACGGAATTTGAATGGGAATATGCAGCTGCAGGCCCAAACAATTATCAGTATCCCTGGGGCAATGAGTTCCTAGCTGACCACTGTAACACGGCAGAATTTGGGGTGCTGACCACAACGCCTGTCGGCTTGTTTAGTCACGCTGCTTCGCCGTTTGGTTGTATGGACATGGCAGGCAATGTCGAAGAGTTTGTTGCTGATGACTATGCCCCATATCCGGGCGCTGACTTTATTGAAGACGATCTCGTTACCAAATTAGGTTGCCACCGAATTGCGCGTGGTGGCAGTTTTTCACGCTTTAGAGACTTAACTAGAAATACCCGCCGCCACGGAGCCTTTCCAAGGGATATCTACGTGATGGGATTTAGATTGGCAGAGGATGCATAACAATGAATACGAATAAACTTGAAGTAAAAACGTCAGTGCTTATCCCTATGGGAAGTGAAAACAAAAAAGGTCTTTTTCATTCGTTCTCAGGCGAAAAGTGGAATGAAGAACACTTTGCGGTGGTATTTGGTGAGCTAGCCGCAGACACAGTGCCTGTCATTCGGATTCACTCTGAATGTTTGACTGGTGATGTTTTTGCGTCACAACGTTGTGATTGTGGACCCCAACTTAATGAAGCGGTAGAAAAAATCAGCCAAGAGGGCGGTGTATTACTTTATCTTCGTCAAGAAGGGCGAGGTATTGGGCTTTACTCAAAGTTTGATGCTTACCGCCTTCAAGATATGGGTTTGGACACATTTGAGGCAAATACTCACCTCCAATTGCCTGAAGACGATCGTGATTTTTCCGATGCAGTAAGAATGCTGGAAGCGCTCAATGTTTCTCAGTGTCGAGTGATCACTAATAACCCTGAAAAGGTGGCAACACTCAAAGCGTTAGGGATCGACGTGATTGAGGTTATCCCTTCAGGTATCTATCTAACAGAACACAATCACAAATATCTAAAATCAAAAGCCGATAAAAAAAATCACTCCATCGCGCTGTAAACATAAGGACAATGACAATGAAACATACTTCTTCAATCAGCGGGATCGCGAGCTTTAAGGATAAATTTATCGCAACGGCGGGTTATGACAACCGTGTGATTTTGTGGAATGCACTAGACAATACACCGATTAATCAAGTGAACCATGATCATCTTGCCAATCAGTGCAGCTTTAGTGGAGATGGACAATACCTGGTGAGTTCGAGCAGTGACTATAGTGCTCGCATCTGGCAACTGCCTGACTTAAGGTTGAAAACAGTGCTTTATGGTCACACTGATGACGTAGAAATGTCGCAGTTTTCGCCAGATAGCCGTTTAGTGGCGACGTGTTCTCGTGACCATACCATTCGGGTTTTTGATCTCAATGGCGAGACGCGTCAGGTTATGCGTGGACATGAAGCTGATGTTATTTCTGTAAGTTGGTCAGCCTGTGGGTCGTCTTTGATTTCAAGTAGCGATGACGGAACCATTCGTACTTGGGATGTGGACTCCGGACAACAACTTGCTTGTATCGATTTGGGTGGCGTCGAGACCGATACCATTGCGTTAAGCCGTGACGGAAAGATTTTTGCTGGTGATGACGAAGGCCGACTAACGGTCATCGATGGCGAACAAAAAACACACATTAATGCACATAAAGCCGGTGTAAAGCGTGTGGTATGGGACGAATCAAGTCGCAAGCTCATCAGTTTGAGTTATGACCGAAGTGCGATTATTTGGCAACTGGTGGATGGGCAATTAGTACAGCAGTCGCAAACAGACTTACCAAGTATTGTCTGGCCTCGTAGCTGCGCATTCCTAGGATCTGATCGCGTAGTTTTTGTCACGTTTGGTTCAACTTATGCGATATGGAATTACGCAGACGATGAGTGGTTGACGGAGCATATCGATGACTCAACCAGCTTGAATGCCGTATCAAGTATTGAAGGTCGCCTCTACGCGATTGGAGATGCAGGGAAACTGTCCATAGACGGCAATCCAGTTCAAGAGATGGGTAGCTTGTGTAACTTCCTACAACCATTTGGTGAATACCTACTGTCAGGTGGGCAAATGGGTAAAGTTTTTGACGCAAAAACAGGCAAACTCATCCACCAGCATCACTCGCCTCTAAACTGCTGTGCAACATTTTCACGTCAAGGTGTTGAGTTCGCGGTGATAGGTACCTACACCGGAGAGGGGTTGCTATTTAATCTCGATAACAGTGGCGCGATTGCTTACTACGGGACGCTGTCCATGCACGACAATGCGATAAAAGGGTTGGCAGCCAACGGAGAGACGATCTTTAGCGTATGTGCTACGGGTGCTGCGGCATACCACGACATTGAATCTTTTGAGCTTTCCAGTTATCTGTCAGAAGCGCATGAGAAAATCTCCAACGCTTGTGTGGCGTTTGGCAAACAGTATGCGAGTGTCGGACGGGATCTCAAGTTAACGCTTTGGATTGACGGAGAACCACAGCGCTATAGCAGCCCGCATATGAACTCAATAAAGTGTATCGCCAGCAGTGAAGATGAAAGATATCTCGCTACAGGCAGCTATGGGGGTAGCGTAGCGGTATTTGATACGGTTGAACGCAAATGGGCGCCTTTAACTAAACCAACAACCAGCGGTATTTCGAGCTTGATTTATTGCAATGACAAACAATCATTTGTTGCGAGTTCTTATGATGGACAAGCTTACGTTATCTAATCACTATCAGGCTGCCTCTGGCAGCCTTTCTCCCTTGATTAGAGTCATATTATTTAATTGAAATTATTCGTATAACGAATAATAAAGATATTTTATTAGAATTTCATAAATGAAACTAATCATGTAACAATAAAATCAAATAAAGTTATCAAGGGGAGCAATATGTCGTATAACTTTTCAATGACTCTGGTGCTTTTTTCACTGATTGCTGTTATTGCTGGTGCATTAGTGCCTTTTCAGGCTGGGAGTAACGCATTTCTTGGTAAAGAACTAGGGCATCCTTTATGGGCGACAGTGGTGTCGCTTGTTATCAGTTTGTCTGTGGTATTGCCGATTTTAATCGCATTGAAAGTGCCAGCTATGAAGGTTGACACTATAGGCAGCTTACCTTGGTGGGCTTGGTTTGGTGGGGTCGCTGGTGTTATCTACATCACAGCAGCGTTAGTCCTAACACCAAAGCTAGGTGCGACAACCTTTATTGTTTGTGTCATTACTGGGCAAGTCATTATTTCACTATTTATTGATCATTTTGGCTTAATGGGCTTACCAGCAAAAGAAATGAACTTAGGCCGAATAATGGGCGTTTTACTCATTATATTAGGAATGGCACTGGTGCAGTATTTTACGGTAGAAAAGCCAACACTCTCAGCCAAGGTTGAACATAAGACACAAGAAATATCAATTGCGGAATAAAACAAGTAGGGATAACGATGAACAATCAATTTTTATCAATTTTAGAGAAAAGACGTTCTATTTATAGCTTAGGAAACAACGTTACTCTGGCTAAGGATTACATTTCAGAGCTTATCAACCATGCCGTCAAGCTTACACCCTCTGCGTTTCACTCTCAAAGTACGCGTGTGGTGGTGTTATTTGGCGATCACCATTTAAGACATTGGGCGTTAGTGAAACACGAGTTAGGAAAATTACTGACGGCAAGTGAACTCGATAGCAGTGCGTCGAAAATTGATGCTTGTTTTGCTTCTGGTTTTGGTACGGTATTGTTTTTTGAAGATACCGATGTGATTAAAGAGCTTGAGCAAGCTTATCCTCTGTATGCAGACAACTTTGAAAAATGGTCTGAACAGGCGAATGGAATGGCGCAGTTAACGGTTTGGACGGCACTTGCTGAAGAGAACCTTGGTGCGACACTGCAGCACTATAACCCACTGATTGACACCGCAGTAGCCAATGAGTGGCAGTTACCTGAGAGCTGGAAGCTTATCGCCCAAATGCCATTTGGTACGATAGAAAACCAGCCAGACGATAAAGAGTTCATTTCTGATCTGCAACGACAGCTTGTGTTTGAATAAACTCCATACGAGCTAGGGCTGCCGGTTCTAGCTCATAAACTCACCTAGAAGACTTTACCGAATATAGGTTTGTCTAGAAATTTATATTCTGTACAATGAGTTAAGTTATCGTTGTCATCCAAATGCATAATATGAACTACCTAAGACGAGTCGATCTTAATCACTTGGTTACCTTACAGGCATTGTTGTCTGAAAAACACATTTCACGGGCAGCGGTAAGGCTGAATAAAAGCCAGCCTGCAGTGAGTCACTCGTTGGCCTATCTAAGAAAAACATTTGATGATCCTTTACTGATTAGGAAGTCTGGCAAACTTGAGCTCACGCCTAAAGCAGAGGAGCTTTTGAAACCGTTAGACGAAGCGCTCAATCAGTTGACGACACTCTTTGAACCGCCGGAGTTTGACCCTAATCTGGCCAGTCGTACTTTTCGCGTTGCGATGTCGGACTACGGTGCGAAAGTGATCCTGCCTGAACTGTCTCGACAAATTAGAGCCATAGCCCCCAATATTAAGCTGGTTGTGACACAAGGCAGCAGAGATGCAATGATCGCTAGTGTTATTGATGGGGAAACCGATCTTGCGTTTGGCGTATTTCCTGAAATAGGTCAAGAGCTGCAAGTCGAAACGCTATTCAATGAAGAGTTTGTCTGTGTCGCCGATAGTTCAACGATACCCGAGTGTGGTTACTTAGATTTAGCCGCTTGGTTGGCGCGATCTCATCTGCTGGTGGCGTTGAGAGAAGGGACTGATAACGAAATTGAACAGTCACTCAACAAAATAGGCCACAAACGAAACATCAGTATGATCCTGCCACACTGGAGAACAGCCGGTGAGTTAGTGGTCGGCACGGATCTTATCCTAACGGTCGCAGCCAGAGCATTGGAATCGGTCGATAGTAATCAACAGCTGACGGTTTTTCGGCCACCTTTCCACATCGACACCTTTGACTTCGATATGATTTGGCACCGTAGAAAGGCGACGGATCCGGCTCATATTTGGTTGAGAAAAATGATCGGTAGAGTATTAAGCTCAACTGAAAATAAATAAAAACTCCCACTATGGTGCTCCATTACTATTTTTATATGAAGCACCATCCTCGTCTCAAATGATCAGTCGATATTAAATTTATAAGTTAATTTAATATCACTTTCTATATTTTCTATTTTATCAAGCTGTAGAATTGGTGCGGCAGAAAGTGCCGTTATTTTACATGTAAATAAATCTATCGCATCGTGACCGAGTAATATAGGTGCTTGGTAGATGACTATTTCATTTAACATCTTCGATTGAATAAACTCTGATATTAGCGTCGGCCCTGACTCGACCAAAATGTTGTGATAGTCAGTGTTTGCTAACCACTGTTTAACGTCGCTTAAACAGACCTTGTCTTCATAATGCTCAACCTTGATCACTGTAACGCCGAGGTCAGACAGCCGCTTTTCTTTCTCTGGTTGTGCAGAGAGGGATGTGGTTAGAACCATCACTTTTCTGTCGCAGTGTTGTGTAATGACCCGTGAGTCTATTGGAAGACTCAGTTTGGAATCGAGAATAATAATGTCAGGTTGCTTGATATGCTCTGTTTCGAACCGTGCAATCAGCAATGGGTCGTCGGCAAGCATGGTATCGATGTCGGTAATAACAGCACAACTTTCTGCACGTAACCGCATCGCATCGTGGCGACACTTATCATTGATAAGCCCAAGTCTGTGGCCATTTTTTAATCCCACTTTACCATCTAGGCTTGCGGCCACCTTGGCTACAACCCGCGGCGGTAAGCCTTGCATTCTGCGTATATAGCCTTCATTGAGTTGGAGCGCTTCTTCTTCACAACATCCTACTTCTACTGCAATTCCGGCTTCTTGTATCGCTTTTACACCTCTGCCCGCCACTTTAGGGTTGGGGTCTAGCATTGCGACAACAACCTTGCTCGGTTTAGCGCTAATGAGAAGGTTACAGCAAGGAGGTGTGCGCCCAAAGTGAGAGCAAGGCTCTAGAGTGACATAAATAGTGGTGCCCTCGTATTGAGCAAGGTCGCCTGTTAGCGCATTGACTTCTGCATGCGCACTTCCTGCGACTTGATGGAATCCGGTCGCGATGACTTGCTCATTCTTAACCACCACGCAACCGACTCTTGGGTTCGGGGTTGTCGACATGCAGCCTTTTCTAGCCTGCTGTAACGCCAATTGCATATATTTATTATGCATTCTAATCTTGCCTTTAATAACTTTATATAATTATCAAATGTTATCATGTTAGATAATTTTAAATAGTTAATAATTCACGAACAAGTTGACGCAGTTCAAAAGGTAATGCTTAGTGATAAATAAATATATCAATTTATTATTATAGTGGAATAAATATTAAAGAATATAAGGGTTAGGTTTGCCATTTATTAATAAATAACACTTTATTTATTAATTTGTAAATATTGGTAATGCAAAAATATATTAGATCTTTTAACTTCTTTAAGTCCAAAGTCGGGCGGAGCTAGTGGGGGCTGTATTGAAGAAAGCGAATCAACTCAACCAGAAGCTAACGATCACATTGTGAACGTATACCTAGGGTTATTGACATTGTCTTCTTCCCCGATGATGACGATTTAGACAAGGAGGGAAAGTCGAAGAAGACCTATGGGGGGAGGGGTTGCTAAGAAAAGTGCCTTTAGAGCCTTAGCCATTTACGACTAGGTGAAGTATCCGATTAACTTGCCTATTGCCTCAATTTTCACTTTTTATACACATACGCTTTATGTATTCGTGCATAGTAAGTTATTCGTCATAACAATTAAGGATGATTGCATGGTCAATTTAAGAGCGAAGGTGGTTTTTGTTAGTTCAATACTCGCTACATTAGTGGGTTGTAGCAGTAACCCGCTGGACGATAGGTATGTGGGAACCACGTATTATTTTTCAAAAGCTTCAAATCAACTAGCGTATAGCCCAGATTACCACCACCCTGACCCGTCCCGTTGTATTGAAGAAAATGAGGAGTTTAAAATCATCCTAAACTCCGCTGTATTCTGGGGTGGGGCAGATGGTCCAAAGGAAAACTTTAGCGAAGGTGAGACGAAAAAAACGTCCGACAATGAGCTTGGTTATTTCATTTCGGTCAGCGGTGGAAAGAACACACCATCGATTCAAGATTATCTGGTATACACAACGTATGGCAGAAAAAAAGGTGAGCCAGCCAACTTCATTAATTTACCCGTTTATACAGGTAAAAACGATGGCAACGAAAGCATTGTTTTTGAAGTGAAAGTACATGAGTTTGACAAAAAAAATGGACAAGAAGCATTTAAAAAGTTGAGTACTCTATCAAGGTCGCTCGTGAAACTTTCTGGCACTTCGCTTCAAAATCCAGAAGTAACAGAACTCGTCAATGATATTGGTAATATGACCGTTAACTCTATGTTCAAAGATGATATCGTGACCTCGTTCAAAATGACCTTTACGCCATGCGGCTTGTATGCAGATAACGCCAAGTCAATTTATCTTCAGAGTGGCGACATACTATTCATGAGAAGCGCAAATTCAGGCTCAACCTACATCACTCCTTTCTATCATCGTCGTCAGTTGCAGATCATGAAAGGTGAGTTGTCAGATAACGACATTCGTGACGCCATTCATTGTATGGACACTGGTGGAGAACTTATAGGCAAAGTGAAATCTATCAATTACTCCCAGATAAGTTTCTCTATACAACAGGTCAAAAGGCAGCCATCAACAGATGTGAACCCTGATGGTGAGGCGATTGAATTACTGACCAAGGTGGACAACCAGATCAAGTCAGACATTCGTTTGCTGAGAAGTGACCTAGAAGCAAGTCAGCTCGCAATTAGCAACCTAAAAATAGGGCAGCCCAAAACGGATACAGCCCAGACTAGTAAGGTATGTAAATCTAAAGATAACAAAAAGCAAGAGTAGAGATATTCGGGACACACACCAAAAAGACGTCGTTGGACGTCTTTTTGCGTTTCTAGCCGCATTCACATTTGCCGCTTAACGACAAAAGAGCAGTCAGCTTAGGGTCTTTTGGTGCCTGTCCTTAAATCAATTTTATTGATGAAATAGGTAGCCCACCTTTTTCGACTTATTGCTGAACGAGTGAAATGGACTGTCTAGCATGTTTAAAGACTCAGTATCTCGTTTCCAGCTAACTTAGACGCGATTTTATCGGCTTTTAACTCTGCCATTTGCAAAGATTTTTCATGCCTATTATCAGAAAACTCCTGATACTCAGATGTTATTTCGTAAATCTCAGCCACACCTAAATATTTACTCAAAGTGCGTAAATGCGGTACCAAATGGCTGGATGTTTCATTTATTCCCCCTTTTTCAAAGCCAAACTCACCACTTGACGTAACGATGACTAAAATCTTATCAGACAAGAGAGGCAACAAAGGTTGATCGCCGCGCGCCAAATCAAAGTCAAAGGTTTTGTTGATACGTATGATTTGATCAAACCAAGCCTTTAACTGCGCGGGCATTCCGTAATTGTACATTGGCGAAGAAATGACGAGGATATTCGCTTTTTCGACCTCTGCAATAAATTCATCTGACTGTTTCAAGATCTGTTGCTGTAGATGGTCTCTTTTCCGCTCGGGTGTGAATGCCGCACCTATCCAATCTTGAGTAATAAACTGAGGAGGATTGATTCCAACATCACGGTAGATGTATTCATCTATCGCAGCTTGCTGTTTAAACTGTGTTATAAACCTTTTAGCTATCTTTTTTGAAATGGAGTCGTGCTGTGGGTTTACATTCGTAATTGCTCTAACACTCGAATCTATATGTAGAATAACACTCATCTTAGGTGCCTTTTCTTGTTTAACCTGTCTGCCATTTTTCTACTTCATGAAGGCAAACACAAACGAGTAAAATGCGTTTACAGGTGAGTAAAATTCATCTAAATTTCCTTTTTATTGTTTAATGAGTCACCATCATGCAAGTTTCTTTACCCGCACTTAAGGCATTTGAGTCGGCTGCTAGGCTAGGCAGCTTTAAGGCCGCTGCGGCTGAATTATCCATATCCCCAACTGCGGTGTCACATCATATAAATAAACTAGAGCAGCGCCTAAACGTTACCTTATTCATACGAAAAGCAAGAAAAGTGATGCTTACGGAGCTCGGCAAAGAACTCGCCGTTGCTACCAGTCATGGATTTCAATCTATTGAAACGGCAATCGAAAAAATTACCACAAAAGATAAAAAAATTAATGTAACCACTACGTCGTCATTTGCTGCTTTGGTTTTGATCCCCGCTCTTCAAGAGTTCTATGCGTTATACCCCGAGATTGACGTAAATATTACAAGTGGTGAGAACATTGATGCTAATAACTTCACCTTACCTATCCGGTTAGGTGAAACTGCTCAACAATCAAGCATGGATATCATCAAACTCGAAGAGTTTAATCTATTTGGCAATACCAACACTGATGCTAAATTTGACCAAAAAGAGAAAATAACGATTTACACCACTGATTGGAAAAACAGCAGCTTACCCAACGTGCCATTGCAATCATGGTTGGAACTTAACGGCTTGGTGAATAAGCAAATTCACGTGAGATATTTCGATCAAGAGTTATTTGGTATACAGCAAGCTTTACTAGAAAACGCTTATGTATTCTGTTCAAGAACGCTCATTCAAGGTTATTTAAAGGCTGGTGTGTTAGCTGAAATGAACACCCTAGCTATCCGTTCTCAGCTTTGTTACTACATAGCGAATAAAGAAAAGCGCCTTTCTCGACACAACTTTAAGTTCATAGAATGGTTACAAGCGTTGCTTGAATAGCTACCAGTATCGCAAAAGCTTTTGCTGCCTGTGCTAAATCATACGACGCGAAATGAACGGGGAGGGAAACTATTTGGGCGCATACTTTTCTGCCAGATCTTTAATGAATCCTTCTTGTTGAAGTTGATCAAACGCTTCCTGAAAGCTTGCAGCCAGTCTTGGGTCAGTATCTTTGTGCAAAGCAAAGTAGCCTCCATTCCCAACTGGGCTTAGGTATAACAGAACTTCGTAATCAGAAAAGGACTCGCCCAGTTTTTCTAAGTAATGGTGAGTTGAAAACATCGCATAACTAATCGCGTCAACTCGGTCATATTGAAGCATTCTGACTAATTGCTCCCCCGAATGAACCTTGTGCAGTAACACATCTGCTCCGCCGTTTTCTAAGAAAAAGTTCTCACCACTGTCTTTATTGACGACGCCAATGGTATCAGAATCAAACGTTGCGTTAATGGCTTCCATCGTGGTTAAGCTATCGAAACGCCCCTTCTTCGCGATTAATGCAATGCGGTTTTCACTCAACACAGGGCCAACCCATAAGAATCCCAACTGCTCTCTTGCCGGTGTTCTGGACATTGAGAACAGCACGGTACCAGGAACCGTCTGTAAGTGTTTGAACCCTCGCGCCCAAGGCAGTACTTGTATCTCATGTCGAGTCCGTTCGACGTTCTTTTTTTCCCAAATCGCCTCTAGGAGCTCAACGTATATACCACTGGCTACGCCATTGTCAGAATAGGTCCAGGGTGGGTATTCTTCGGTTATCCAAATTAACTCTTTCCATGATGTCGCTGAAGCCATCACTTGGAAAGAAAAAAGGAGAACAATCACGTGTAAAAATACCTTTCTCATGACACAAAACCTCGATGAAAGGAGTCCATTATGGAAAGTATACTAGGGCGCTCTGGATTGGTTGGGAAATCAGCGAAAAATGCTGGAATTGAGCCATTGGTGCATGTCCCTAAATCACACGGTTCTTTTCCCAATCCAGTGTAATTGATTGCCAGCAAAACTTGAGTATCGACTCACACAGCTAAATATAATTAGATCTCTAACTAAAAGTTGGTGTCAATGCAGTGCTAATAATTAACCATTCCATAATAACACTTACCGCAGTCGCCACTCAGGGTTGATTTAAGTTTATGAAAAAGTTGAATTTATTGAGTGTCATGACTTTTGAACATTCAACCCTAGGTAGGCTGGGAATCTTGAGTGATATCATTACCAATGAGAATTTGATTTAAACTCTAATAATTAGTGTTCAAATTATCACATAGGCTACATTTTGTGATTTTCATCACAAATAATTAGGCTTAATGACGCCAATTCTTGCCATTTGGACCATGGCTAGCGTGATAATGAACGTGAATTTGTTTAGAGTACAAAGTAAATGCACATTCCTATGATCATTTCAGCACCTTGGGTAGTGTTTCCTGAGATCGGAAAAGGGACCGACAATTTTGGTTCGTTTAGTGAGCCTAGCGCGGATGACGGTGACGACATCTTTAACCTCATTGCCAAATGTCCACCACTTGATACTAACTCTTCGTATTGTAACTTCCTGCAATCAACCCACTTTCGGAAAACGTGCCTGATCGCTCGCCATGAGAATGAAGTGTCAGGTTTTGTTTCTGGTTATCTCAAACCGGAACAACCAAATACTCTCTTCGTATGGCAAGTCGCAGTTTCTCCAAAACATCGTGGTAAGGGGCTTGCGTACCAGATGCTAAGAGCGCTTCTCTCAAGAGAAGCTTTGCAGGAGGTGAAGGCTATTGAAACGACGATCACTCGTGATAACGGGGCATCCTGGGCACTGTTCAAAAAGATTGATGCTAAGAATGGTAATCAAGGCAGCGTTTCGACGTTTCTCGATCAAAAGACGCATTTCAAGGGCAAACACGATACAGAGTATTTGTATCGAATCCCACTAAATACAATCAACCAAGAAGATAGATAAACGGTCTAATCATGGATATTTTTAACAAGAAAGAATCACAAGTACGATCTTACTGTAATAGCTTCCCTGTTGTGTTTACCAAAGCAAAAGGTTGCTGGCTCGAAACCGAGTCAGGAAAAAAGTACCTAGACTTTCTTGCTGGGGCTGGAGCACTCAATTATGGTCATAACAACCCAATATTTAAGCAAGCATTGCTCGAATACATTGAGTCTGATGGTATTACCCACGGGCTCGATATGCACTCTGGTGCAAAAGGGGAGTTCCTTAAAGCCTTACAAAGTTATGTTCTTAGTCCAAGAGGGCTAGACTACAAAGTTCAGTTCACTGGCCCAACTGGAACTAACGCAGTTGAAGCAGCATTAAAGTTAGCCAGAAAGGTGAAAAGACGCAGTTCAGTCGTTGCGTTTACCAATGGTTTTCATGGTTGTACATCTGGAGCATTGGCAGCCACGGGTAATCAGCATCATCGCCAGGGCGCAGGGGTTAGCTTAAACAACATCACGCGGCTGCCTTTTGAAGGTTATGCTGATATTGATGGCCTCACATTGTTTGAAACGATGCTCAGCGACCACTCTTCTGGCTTGGACAAACCTGCTGCTGTGCTTGTTGAAACGGTACAAGGTGAAGGTGGGCTTAATGTCGCCTCAGATGCGTGGTTGCAACGCCTTAGCAAACTGTGCAAACAAAATGACATATTGCTGATTGTGGATGACATCCAAGCAGGATGCGGACGAACGGGCACCTTTTTCAGCTTTGAACCTTCAGGGATAAAGCCTGATATGGTGACCTTATCAAAATCTATTGCTGGCTATGGTCTACCAATGGCCATTGTTCTGATGAAGCCAGAATTAGATATTTGGAGCCCCGGTGAACATAACGGCACCTTCCGTGGTAATAATCACGCTTTTGTGACGGCCACTCAAGCACTCGAAATGTACTGGGCTGATAGCCAACCATTCGAACAGCACATCGCAAATTGCTCTGCCTTAGTTGCTGAGCAAATCTCCTCAACTCTAGTTCGCCATCCTGATTTGTTCGTAAAACAAAAGGGGCGTGGAATGATGATCGGCATAGAGTGTTGCAATGGGCATTTAGCAAGTGAAGTAGCAAAAACATGCTTTGATAATGGCTTAGTGATTGAAACGGCCGGGCCGAATAATGAAGTTATCAAATTTTTTGCGCCACTAACTATTACAAAATCTGAGTTAAAACAAGGCTTAGATATCTTCCAAAATGCGGTTGAAATCGTCCGCCAACAGCAATTTAAAAAAGCATCGTAATTAGGGAAATCAATGATTGTTCGTACATTAGAAGAATGCCGTGACAGCCAACGTAGAGTCGCGTCAGAAACTTGGGAAAGTGTCCGCATGTTGCTTAAAGAAGACAACATGGGCTTTTCATTTCACATCACAACTATTTTTGAAAATACAGAGACACACATCCATTATCAGAACCATTTGGAATCGGTCTACTGTATGAGTGGTGAAGGTGAAATCGAAGTGGTAGGGGGCAAGACCTATCCAATTAAACCAGGGACGCTATACATTTTAGATAAGCATGATGAGCATTACCTTCGCGCTTACCAAGGTAAAGAAATGGTAATGGCGTGCGTGTTTAATCCTCCAATCACGGGAAAAGAGACTCATGACGAGAATGGTGTTTACCCACTGATTGATTAGCAACTCGCACAAGCTGGGCCTAGAGACGGCCTAGTAACACTCTCTTAATACTATCAGCAAAAGGACCTATCATGACTTATACCGTAGAGAAAATCGGCGGTACTTCTATGACAGCATTCGATGCTGTTCTAGATAATATTTTGATTAAAGATAACGATGATCAGACGTACAACCGGGTATTTGTGGTATCCGCTTACGGTGGGATCACCGATGCCTTATTAGAGTGTAAAAAAACAGGTAAGCCAGGTGTATATCAATTGGTGGCTCAACGAGAAGAAGGTTGGAAGCAAGCGCTGGATTATTTAGAGCACAGAATGCTTCTGGTTAACGAGAATATCTTTGCCGATCCAATGAATCGTCTTCGTGCAGATAAATTTATCCGCTCACGAATTTCCGAAGCGAAAGTATGTATCTCAAACATACTGGAAACTTGCCAATATGGGCAGTTCTCACTTCGCCACTACCTTCCACAGGTCAGAGAGTTTCTTGCTTCTATTGGTGAAGTGCACAGTGCTTATAATACGGCGTTGAAGCTCAAAAACTGTGGTATCAATGCAAGGCTTGTTGATCTGTCTGGTTGGGATACACAGATACCAAAGAGCCTGGATGATTGCATTGTTGACGCATTTTCCAGCATAGATTTAAGTAAAGAGTTACCTATCGTTACGGGTTATGCCTCCTGTGAAGAAGGGCTTATGTCGACTTATGACCGTGGCTATAGCGAAATGACGTTTAGCCGGATTGCTTCAATCACCAAAGCGGACTTGGCCATCATTCATAAAGAGTACCACTTAAGCTCCGCCGATCCGCGTGTTGTTGGGTCTGCCAGAGTGAAACCGCTGGGTGAAACAAACTATGACGTTGCCGATCAGCTGGCCAATCTAGGTATGGAAGCGATTCACCCTAATGCAGCGGCCGGCCTACGTGAAAGCGGTATTGAACTTCAGATTAAGAACACTTTCGAACCTCAACATCCGGGGACACTGATCTCTGGATCTTTTCGTCCAACCATGGATAGAGTAGAAATCATTGCAGGCAAAGAGAAAGTGTTTGCTCTACATCTGTTCGACCAAACCATGGTCGGTTGCGTTGACAAACTCAGTTACGAACTTATGCAAATCATCACCGATACGCGAGTAAAACTGGTCGGCAAGGAGATGAATGCGAACTCCATGACCTACTATCTCACTGGCAGCAGTGAAGCATTAAATCAGGTACTGTACAAAACGGAGAAAAGGTTTCCCAGCGCCAATATTAAAGGTCGAATGGTTGCACTGCTCTCCGCGATAGGGTCGCAGTTTGATACCAACCAAGCGCTTGCAAAAGGTGTATTGGCGCTTATGGAAAAAAACATCACGCCCATCGCCGTGCATTCTTCCGTAAGAAATGTGAATGTTCAGTTTGTTGTGGATGACGATGAGTATCAACCTTCTATTTGCGCGTTGCATGAGGTGTTTTTTGACCAGCAAACTCTAGTACGCAGTGTCGCTGTTTGATCGCTAACCAGTCCCTCTTTTCACTGCGTTCAATGCGAATGAAACGTTTGAGCTAATCTGCGGTCTTTCTAACTTTAAAGTGCCGCTCTTTGTTCCTGAATGAGCTTTCATTTAGTATTGAGGCTAAACTTAACCTCATACTTACTAAAAAGGCCTGCGTCCATGACCTGTCGTCCTCAAGTACGGAAAAAACCGAGAGACTATTGTGAAGTACAGTTTTAATTTCGAAGACGCGAGTCAGATATTTGTTGGGGCATTTGCGCTCGCGGTCCCAATTTCTTTTTCAGAAGAAGCTTGGCGTATGGGAGAAACATTGCCGTTACAAAACCTATTTATGCTGCTCTTGTTGTCAATGGTTTTTCTTGCTTTATACACCTTTGAAAGTGTATTTCAGCGTAATATCGTCAATCGTAAATTTGTTTTCGTACTGCGTATCGTTGTTGCCTATCTCATCACAACTTTAGTGGTTATGCTGGTTCTGTTTTGCATCAATAAACTTCCTCTTATCTCAGAGCCGCTAGTTGCACTCAAACGAGTCATTATTATCTCTATGCCAGCGTCCATGGGAGCGATTGTTGTTGATAGCTTTGATAAGGAATGAGTGATGCTTCTTACAGTTGGAGCTATGAGCTAATGCGAATGAGTACTCACTAAGCTTGGTAAAAGAGATAGCTCGATTATGTCGGAAGATACCGCAATATGGATGTGTTTATAGAAAGAGTAGGGGTTAATTGGCATTTATGAACTGTTGAGCGCTTGCAAACAACCTATCGCAGTTTTTTTCTGTTTGGTGTACTCGGGAGTGCCTTCCACCATAGCATCAAGAGTGTCTTTAGCTTTATTGTATTCAGCTACCATAAGAGAAAATTTCTCTTCAAAGTTGCTCTATTTAATTTTCTTAATTGATTTCTTAGCCGCTGGTTTCATTTTCATTTCATAGATCCCATAGTTTTTTCTGCTCACGCTCTAATAGAATATTCTCGATCTTCTTTCTAATCTCGTGAACGGTTTCTTTACGCTCACCGTTTTCATTACTTTCGACAATTTTTGCTTTCAAATCACGTTTCGATGTTTTTTTCAAAATATAGCCTCCTAGGCCTAAAAAATAGCAAAATGTCCTATGACTACATTTTGTGAATTCATTATTTTTCCAGTACCTTCGGACTCAAAAAACGAAAAGTTTAAGCAAGCCGTATTTGTTCTGGGAAGGATGTGACGTTTTAAATTATCACTATTTAACTGATTTATGGTCGAAGACCAAGAGGTATTATTGCGATAAAGATAATATTTAATTTGGTACAATTAGCTTTTTTTCCTAAGGTATTTTTTCTGATTCGTTCTTCGGATCGCTTCACTCCTTCTTAAGTGCTAAAGCAGAGAGATCTCCCCGTAACTAGGAAGTCAGCAAGATCTCTCGAAAATCTTACATTACAGTAACGTCAGCCGCTTGGGGGCCTTTGCCACCTTGCTCTACGTTAAAGGTAACTTTTTGGCCTTCTGTTAATGTTTTGAAGCCATCACTAGCAATTGATCTGAAATGAACAAATACGTCAGCATTGCCGTTATCTGGAGTGATAAAGCCGAAGCCTTTTGTTTCATTAAACCATTTTACTGAGCCAGTCGTTTTATTTGACATGTATATCTCGATAGATTGATTAAAAAAATAAAGCTACTAAATAAGAAATGAAGAAAAAGGGATCACAGGGCAGGATAGAGATGATGAATCAAATCGATAGAGAACTGAGAAAAGCTTGAACTAAATAAGTTATCAATAGCTCACTGTTTGAGCTTGTTTTTACTATACACGGTAAATAAAAAATAGATATACATTTCTTCATCTATTTTTTATTTACCGTGAATCAGCTAGTTAAAACAGTCTTGAACAGTGCCTCCATATGGAGTTACCAAACATATTGTTTAAAACTTGCAGAAAGGCGCTGAATGCAGCAGTACATAGACAAGATTTTCTCAAATGTTAGGCCAGAAATGAGCTTGCTTCAGTATTGCTAGCTCGGCTCTGTATTGAGCAAGTTTATGCATTTAGCGCCCTAGCACGGAATAGGATATAGGCGAGTTAGACCAAGTCCTAGCAACGTTTATCGTGTGAGTTTTTGGTGCCTGTCCCTAAATTATTTAAATTATTTCTTAAATCATTGACTCATGCAAAATAAATCACTATTGCCATAGCACTTAGATTTCACTTTATAGAGCAAAAGCTCTCATTTTTGATTCTTATCCCACCAATTGAGAAATAGTAAAAACTCAATTTCAATAATTTTATAAACCGCGCGCATATTCATAGATTAACTAAAACAACAATATGCAACATTGTGAATAAGTGCATAGTGTGGATTTTGTTATCAGGTTCTCTTTGGCACAACGAGAGAGTCCACTAGACATGCTTGATGTTTGTAGTAGGCCATGTTCAACAATCTCTTTTACTATTCAAAGGAAGACAGTATGTTTAAGAAATTATTAACTTGTTGTATTGCCTCGACTCTTTCAGTCGTCTCAACCTCGGGGCTTGCGCAACAAAACGAAGGAGGAGCCATTGCATCTGAGGACCCAATGCTTGCGCCTTTAATGACAGCGTCGGCAAAATCTGCGATTAAGAATCAATACATCGTTGTACTAAAACAACCACTGACGATGAGTAACGATCAACAAGCCCTCCAGCAGTTTACCCAGCAAACGGTGTCTGGTCTTGCTAGCCAACACGCCGTTAAAATCGATAAAGTTTATGACCGCTCGTTAAGTGGTTTTGTCGCTACCCTTTCGGATGAACAATTGAAAGCCCTGCGTGCTGATCAACAAGTCGACTTTATTGAACAAGACCAAATCATCTCGCTCGATCCTTTTATCTCGGCGAACGCTAATCAAAGCAATCCTGTTTGGGGATTAGACCGCATCGATCAGCGTGATTTACCACTCAGCAACAGCTACACCTACAACTACGATGGTTCAGGTGTGACAGCATATGTTATCGATACTGGTGTGACAAACACTCACGTTGAATTCGGTGGCCGTGCAAGATCAGGCTATGACTTCGTCGACAACGATAGTGACGCGACTGACTGTAACGGTCACGGTACTCATGTAGCGGGAACCATTGGTGGTGCTCAATACGGTGTGGCGAAAAACGTCAATATTGTCGGTGTACGTGTACTAAGCTGTCGTGGCTCTGGTACCGTTTCAGGTGTCATTGGCGGTGTGAATTGGGTAGCGGCCAACGCCTCTGGCCCATCGGTGGCCAACATGAGTTTAGGTGGGGGCGTTTCAACCGCGTTAGATCAAGCAGTAGCAAGCGCGGTTCAGTCAGGTATCAGCTTTATGCTTGCAGCTGGTAACTCCAACGCTGACGCTTGTAACACCTCACCAGCTCGCGAAGCGAGCGGTGTGACTGTTGGTTCAACAACCAGCAGCGATAGACGTGCAAGTTCCTCTAATTGGGGACGCTGTGTTGACGTGTTTGCGCCCGGTGCGAATATCAAATCGGCTTGGTACGATGGTGGTTACCGCACCATTAGTGGTACATCGATGGCAACACCTCACGTAGCAGGTGTCGCGGCCCTGTATCTGCAAGAAAACAACACTCTGTCACCAGCTCAAGTATCAACACTGATCAGCCAACGTGCGAGCACAAACAAAGTTAGTGATACTAAAGGTACCGTCAACAAGCTGCTATATAGCCTAACCGACAGTGGCTTGGCACATTGATTCCTGAGGGTGAGTGACTAACGGCCAACCAGTCGCTGGTGGCAGCGGTGCAACTCATTGCCCCCATAACCTTAAATCATTATGCCAGTCAGTATTCTGCTGACTGGCATTTTTCTAAAAATTGGCAGTCAATGAATACTGAATATCGCCAATTTTACGCTAAACCTTTGCTTCTCTAATCGTGGCTTTGTAAGTATTAGCGCTTTTGGTGCCTGTTTCTAATTGACTGAATAAGTATAAGATAGGGTGAGTGAGTTCATATTGAATGCAAGATTCAATAATTTATCTGTAGAGCAGTTAATCAAAGGTTTTTAAGTATGACAGATACAATAGCTTCTAGCGCAGCAATGTTTTCTCTGGTGTGGATGTGTGTCTATTTTTATCATCTTGTCGTTTATTCTTTAGGCGACAAAAAGCATATTAATCAATTAATAGACAACTTAGCGAAAGAGCCAGAAAGCTTTAAGGATAAAAACTACATTGCTATGAATAGTATCGGGGCGGGTGGTCTATTCTCATACTTCTGTTTAGTTTATCCTCTGGTAAGGCATCGAAGAAGAGAAAAGAAGTATTCTTCTGACATTTTTATGTGTTTAAATTGGTTGTTTTTTATGACAGTGCTCTCTGTCCTAATTTTTGTATAAAGGGTTAATGACCCAAAATCATCGACATCACCAAATCCTCAAATGATTCAATATGCCGTCGAGAAGCGGTTCTCGTACTGACTAGCAAATTTAAATGACGTCTTTTTTCGTTTTTGACTGCTCTTACCGCGGCAGTTTAACGGCAAGAAGAATAGCTATTTCTTGTTAAGGTTTTCTCTTTAACTCAATGGTTTAGATAAAATTCATTGTGTATTGATCATTTAAGTAAAGTTCGTTAGTCTCGACGCCAATAAAGATTCGACTCACCGACACCGGGTTTGAGTCATCACGCAATGACAAAGCGATAAAAGAACGTCGAGTTGGTCGAGGTCGACGTGTTTGTTGCACTTGTGACTGGCTACTTCGATATTGTCTCCGCACTTCAACGAGAGTTTTCCTAACGTTATTACCCAAGCCATTGGCTGGCTCGGATTGTAACCGCATTTGTCATTGTTATTCATTTTAGATGGTTCGTGTGGTGAATGGTGACGGTATAAACAAACATCCACAAGGGGAGTAATTTGGAAAACAATACGTGTGATATCGATGAATTAGACATGAGTGATAAGTGGAAGCGTCGTTTTCATTTACTAAGACAATTTGGTGCCGATGAACTTAGCCACGCAATGATGTTAAAAAGCGACGCTTTTCGCCAGTTATCGTTTAAAGAACGATGGTCTTATTCGATTATGTTCAACATCGCGGCGTTTATTTTTGGTTTCATGTACTACTTCTATAAACGTATGCACCTGAAAGGCGCAGTGATCCTTTGTTTTACGTTGTTATGGGTAGCAGCCCTAGCGATGATTGAATTTTTCACCGGGGTTGTCATTCCCAATGTGGTGTATTGGGGACCCTCTTCTGCGCTATGCGCTCAGTGGGCTAACTACGACCTGTATCGAAAAACGTTTCACAATGAGCAGCTGTGGGACTGGATGCCAGCAAAGTGGTGTAACAAATCCAGTGTGCTTGGGTTCCTAGCATTAAGTGTAACGATTTGGGGAGGCACCCTTTACTACGAAGTGACTCACACCTACTCGACCTATGCCGGCTTTGATGATCCCAATGCCGTTAGAGTGCCTTGCGGTTCGTACGTGATGTTAGTGACCCAGGAAGAGATCGACTCTCATGGTCAAGAAGTGATTTGCGCCATCGAGTAATCGCTTTTAAAGCGTCGCGTGACGTGTTGAAGGTTCGAGTCCTTCACTCTCCGCTTCATTCTTCCATAAAGACGTCTTAGGACGTCTTTTGTCATTTCTTACCCCGCTCGCTATTTTTAGACAAAAACAGATACATAAAGGATAGTCATAAAAAATACCCAATTTAAGCCCATAAAAACGTCAAAAGAACGTTTCTTTTCTCTTCTTCGATGCCTGATAAAAGGATAAATCAGGCAGAAATAGGAGAATAGCCCCCCAGCGCCTACGCTATTCATAGCAATGTCATTGATGCTCTTAAAACGTTGAGGTTCTTTAGCCAAGTTGTCGACCAATTGATTGATATGCTTTTTATCGCCCAAAGAGTAAACGACAAGATGATAAAAATAGACCCCTCCCCATACGAAGAATAGCAACCCTAATAGTGGTTTTATGTCTGACATCTGTTCCTCTAGAAAGTCGAGCTCATACTGAAGCCATTAAAAATGTTTTTACTTATACACGTTTCAATACCATCAGCAATACATTGCCCAGTGTGACTTGCGGCTTGTTCAATATACAGGTTTAATCCGACAAATTAATACCTAGGTTGCACTATGTTTTCGTTTTCAACGGCACTTACCGCGGCAGTTTAGTGGCAAGAGGGCGGGGGGAAGGATTGGTGCCTGTCCTTAAATCACTTCGGGTGCCTGTCCTTAAATCACTGTCCTTAAATCACTTCCCTTAAATCACTTGTTGCAGTTCTTTATCCTCCATGTATTACTGGGTCAATTAAATATAAATGATTCAATTTATTGAATTATTTAGTTACTCTTGACGCTTTACTTGTGGTGAAATCATTCTTTATTACGATTTGTCACCACAATTGAGAGCGCAAATGAAACCGCAAATAATTCCCGTCAATCTTCAGGATAAAGCCTCACTGCAACAAGCTTTGGAAACCTTTCAATCTCACCTTCAGGCGGTGTACAAGACCGGCCAGCTAATTAATCAGGTGGGAGGGTTTGTTTCACATGACAACAGGCTGTTTCAAACCTCAGATCTGCAGGACCCGGAGCAAATTCAGGGTATGGCCAGATTTGGCAGTATTAATGATCCCGGCTTTGAGCAAATGGAACGCTTATCTGAGCTGGAATTAGAGCAGCTCAACCGCTCGGATGTGTATTTAAAGTTCTCGCATGTCACTGTGTTTCAACACGCTCTGGCAGATGAAGCGTTTAAACCTCTGGTGCTGCGTATTTGTCAGGAGCTGGTTGAGTTCAGTATTCGAGTCAACTCTTCTAACGAGCTGTTTTTCTCTTCCAGCTCCATCTTCGGCACGTATCTATTGGTGTTACTGGCGGAAAAATATCCGGAATACGCTTACCTGATAGGGGAGTTTGTTCCGCCAAACGGCGATTATCACCAACTGGGCTATCACTGTACCGGGGATATCACCTATCTATTTGACAAGTATGGTTATGATCCCATGATGCTGGATATTCTTGCCAGTACCCGTTGTCCGAATCTCATGAGCGCGATGGCAGAA
Source organism: Vibrio sp. T11.5 (assembly GCF_027587155.1). NCBI lineage: Bacteria > Pseudomonadati > Pseudomonadota > Gammaproteobacteria > Vibrionales > Vibrionaceae > Vibrio > Vibrio sp. T11.5. The sequence continues at coordinate 535,409 of NZ_JAPPTP010000001.1, read as the reverse complement.
GGTTTTTCTGACTGGAGCAGGTTTAGGCCCAATTTGCTCAAGTGCTTTTTAGCCGATGAACAAAAGTATCAGTATTTTGTACAGGCGCTGAAAGCCTCGCTCACTCGCAGGCCTGTGGACACGCAAAGCTTATGGTTAAGCGAAGAGTTGGAATCTTGTTTTGATGAAATGAGGGATGATGCCGCGAACCAAAACGAGGAGTGGGACGAAGACGATCAAGAGTTTGGTGAACTGGACTTTCACGGCAGGCCTATGTCTGAGGTACTTGAGGCGCTGGATGAGACGCTGTTCGAGCTGGTCAAAGATGTGCCATTGGCTGAGGTGTATTACTACAGTGAACCTGTGTATGAAGGGGTAACCTTAGGTGACACTCGTGATGATCCCTTCTATCAGGAGTACAACGAAGACAGCGAATACGAGACGAACAAGGCCTTCTTTTTAGAGGGATTCGATAACGGAGAGAAGATTCTTGCCTATATCGAACACAATCAGTGCCCCGAGGTATTGGACGAGCTTGTGCCCACCAATATCCGCAAGCTGGCGCGTGACAAGAAGTTGTACATCTTCAAACGCTTTGAATACTTTGGCTCGGGTGGTTTTGAGCCGTCCGAAGAACTTGACCATGACGTAGAGCTGTCAGATATTCTGGAGCGCTTTTTTGTTGCCTATCTCAACCCGGAGCTCTTTGGCATCGTAGACGATGGCGAAGCCGAGCAAGACCAAAAGTGCTTGCGAACCTTAGACGTATTGGTGCGTTTGCTGGGTCAAAAAGAACTCAGCGGCAGTGAACTCAAAGAGGTGGTCGATGAATTTGAGTTGTGCTCGAAAAAAGACGCGGTGAAGCGCTATACCCTGAAAGCGCTGAGTAAAGATGAGATAAAAGACAGGGTGTATGGCCTGATAAATGAAGACACCATAAACACCTTTGGTCGCGCTAGGCTCGAGGAGTTACACGACTTTTTTAAGCGCGATGAAGCCCTGTTTGGCGAGATGCTGGATGAGGTAATTCTGCGTGCCTATCAGGATACCGACCCAGATATTTTGGCAGTGACCCCTGGTCTCAATCAGATTGACTACGCCAGAGGCACTCAATTGCTGAGCGTGGCGTATATTTTGTGTCAGGAAGCGAACTCCTTTACCCCCAGCGAACATCTGGGTGCGCTGGCCGGGTTTTACAGCGAGCACGTATTTAAGAGCTTCTATCGGGAGATGGCGCAGCATCACGAATTAGACTGTGATGAAAAAGCTCAGGCTCTGTCCGAGAAAATCAAAGCCTATGTTGAATCTCAGGCATCCGGGGGCAATAGCCTGTTTGCCAAGCTGATGAAGCAGGAGCCTGCGGCGCAAGCGGTGTCTAAAGATGAGGCGCTGGCCTGTATCCGCGAGCTGTTAGCCAGCCCAGATGAGGAGACAGGTACACTGCACAGCGATGTTTTTGTTGTATCTGATGATGTGGGCATGATATTGGCTTCTATGCTTTATGCCGCCAAAGTGGCGCCTGCACCGTTGAAAAAACAGCTATTAGCGCTGTATGGCTTGATGCTGGAGCTGTTTCCCGCCAAAACCCTGTTGGTGAGCTTTTATGAGTTCTCCGAAAGCGGTGTTTACACCTATCAAACCACGAACGATGAAATTGAAGCGTTTTGCGATTTTATTACCGATCTGGGAATCAATGAGAAATACGCATTTTTACTGCGCATTGTGATGATTCAAAAAGCCCAAGTGCGCAAACATGTCGATGGGTTTAACAATGATAACGGCCTGAGGGATGCCTATTTGCGCCTGCTCAATCGCTATAGAAAAAAAGACGAGCAGGACCCGAACGAGCCAGAGATGCTGGCTAGAAAAGAGCGAAAGATCTCAGAGGCGATAAGTGCAGCGGTTGACCTTTTAGACGACAAACACAGGCAGCGTTTTCTCGGTTTTGCGTATCCGGGGTTTGATGAAGCCGCGTATAATGTGCTCGTCACTGCTGAGCTTGTCCCTGAATTGGCCGCATTTTTTTCTGATAACACAGACGCGGATGAAGCTGAATGTGAGGCGCTTGTCCATGCATTGATGGGCTACCTGATCGGCGAACTCTCCCTGGCCGACATAACACCCACAGTGTTGACCAGGCTCAGCCGAGGCAAACCCTGGGATTGCACAAGGAATATTTGTGCAACCCTGCTATGCGCCTCTGACGCCCGATGGCAAAAGTTATTGGCGTTTTTATTTGCCAGCGATAACCTGGATAACATTGATGATTTCTTTGATATTTTGGATAACAAGTTCCCAGATGGCACGGAAAACGAGCCTAAAAGAGCAGCTGAAATGGTGAGACTTATTACACAAGCCGGGCTTGAGGGTGAGCTGGCCTATGCCTTTTATCTGCGTCAGTTTGAGGCGTTTGATACGGACTGGTATTTTGACGAAAACCCCTTTACCCCTGTGATACTCCGCCATTTGGAAGAGATTCAGACCAGTGCAACGCTGACCGCCAGTGAAGCGTATGACTTCTTTATGCGGGAAAAAGAGGAGAATCAGGATTAAGCCTCAACTCAGTGTTTGACGCTTTGATAACATCCAGCGCTCACTGAGGTGGGCGTTGGATGTCATCCACTCCAACGACGTCAACTTATGGTGCCTTTCCCTAAAACACTAAAACAGTCATGTCCCTAAAACATGGTCTTGAGGCAGTTGCTTCCTAGAGTGAGTTAACCAACATAAGCTGATTCTCTTTCAGGGCTTGAGGCAACCATAAGCTGAGTTTCATCAGCAATTCGCTCTCCGGCAACTGATTGTGTTCAACCAATGTCTGCCAAGCAACGGGGGTGGGCGAGCGGTTTGTTTCCTTCTGACCAAACAGACCGAGGGACCGTACAACATCAGCCTGCCAAGGCTCAAGCTGAGCCATCTTTACCTGAAAGTGATGACGATAAACGAGCACAGACTCGGCCCCAAGCGTGGGCATAGTCGGCTTTTCAGCCCACAAACCTTGTTCAAGTGCGGTCGTATGGCGATCTGCGGCCAGTATATAGTCACGCAAGGCAAAATCGTGCTCTACTAATTCACTGCTGTCAGGCAATGCTAGCGCGGGGAGCTGAAGCAAGCCACCCAAGTCCGGCGCTTGGTCATATTGAACTCCAGGAGCGCGGATCGCGTTTGCCTGCGCCCTCTCCAGCCTTGCCAATTGCTCCGGGATCTTAAGTTCTACTGCATAGGGTTGACCACTATGTTGACGAGGGCGTGTTGCGTCAAGAAAGTTGGCGAAGTCTTCGCCCAATTGATACAAACTATAGTGACGTGACGGACGCTGTTGCAGATACCCTAAACTAAACAGGCGGAACAACGCCTCGCCTAGGTAGTGCTGCAATGCCGGAAACTCTGCCTCCATGCACTCTAACAAACGTAAACGATAACCATCTTGGTAAATAGCCAAACGTGCCGACGACGATAACTCTGCTGTTCCCATGATGTAGTGACTTGCCATTTGATTGGCCTTGGGGCCTTGTAGAATCGACTCTAACAACCACTGCTGGCGTGCTGCTAACTCACTGGTTGAGCTCATTCGACCTCCTGCACAGAATGAAACTGTTTCCGGCCAAGCGCATCGGAAATGGGGGTCGATAGCACCGTATCTTGGTTTACTTTCATTGGTTCGCGTTGTGGGATGTGCCCTTGTAATACAGATTTGGCAATGTTCAACTCGTCGACCAACTTTGGAAATTCAGGAATATTGGCATCCCATTCAAGCAATGTTGATATTGGCCTGCCTGCTTGTTCAAGCATTTGTTGATAGAGCTGCCACACTGCTGTCGGTACTGGTTTGTCATGAGTGTCAATCAAATGAGTACCACAATCGGTCGGACCCGCTAAATGACATTGCACCACTGCATCCATAGGAATACCAGACATGTAGTCGTTCACTGAAAAGCCCAGGTTCTTCGCGCTCACATATACATTATTGACATCCAATAACAAGCGGCAACCGCTACGCTGTACCAACTGAGCAAGAAACTCCCACTCTTGGAGATCATTTTCTTGAAAAGCAAAATAGGTGCTGGGGTTTTCTATAACAAGTGGCCTTTGCAGATAGTCTTGAACCTGTTGCACTCTTGCACACACATGGTTAAGACTCTCTTGGGTAAATGGGATCGGCAGCAACTCGTGACTATTAATACCCTGAATTCCTGTCCAACAGAGGTGGTCGGAAACCAATGTTGGCTCAAGGTCTTGGCATAATTGTCGCAGTTTACTGAGGTAGTGTTCATTCAAAGGTTCGCTCGAACCAATTGACATCGAGACACCATGAAGGGCTATCGGGTAGTGTTCTCGAAGCTTAAAGAGTAGGTGACGAGCATAACCGTGGTGATCGAGATAGTTCTCACTGATGGCTTCAAACCAATCAACACCACTTTGCTCTGGTAATAGGTGTTGCTCAAGCCAAGCAAAATGGCATGAGCGGAGGCCGACACCAAATCCCATTGAAGTACTTAGTTCTTGATGAGATTTAGAGATCGTTGCGGTTGAAGAACTGGAGGTATCTGAGATGTCGCGCATTGGCATCCTTCCAACTGAATCTATGGTCATCATGGCCCTACCTCCCACAAGGTAGGTAGGGCCAAACGCTTAATCAATCTGCAAATTGGGATTCGCCATTAGGTAGAGGGTGGAAACGCCAAACGTAAATCAGAAGGCTCTGGTTTTTCAACGGCGGTTTTTCCATCCACGGCTAACGCTTTACTGTATGCTTGCCAAGCAACGTCATACACGGCATCGCCTTTGGCAAACTGTACCCCATCGTTGGGGATCTGCTCTGGAGCGTTTCCGGCTCGAAGTTGATAGATCGGCATTAATCCACTGTCGGGATAGAGTTGTGATGCAGAAATCGGTACCGCACAACCGCCTAGACCACCACAGGCATTGTCGGCCGGAGGTGAATATAACTCTGGCGCACCACAGCCTGCTTGGACTGCGTTCTTATTGCTCGGCGTAGCGCTGAGGCTTCGACAACCAGCGCCACCTCCGGAGGTTTTCTGCACGAATCCACAACCGCCTTCCGCTTTACAGCTATTCGAGCCGCGACAGGTGTGAAATATCTGTTTCGATGCGCAGCCATTCTTCGGTTCATCTGGGCCGGGTTGTAGTGCCATACCTTGACACGCATGATAAAGATAATCGCGCTCGTGTTCCGGAATACGTTGGTAGTCTGCATCATCTTTGGTTAGCGACAAATCGGGAGCTCGACCAAACACCGCCCAGCAAATTGAGACACGATCACCCGAGCCAGACATGGATGGGAAAGGGAAGTCGACGTTTTTGTTTGTCCAATACTTGTTAAGTACCGTAGTAATGCCAGCTATTGCTCCAATTGCGACATGACTCATTTCTTCCCATTGATCATCGCCTCCGGCTTTAAGGTTATTGAGCGCTGTTGAGACCGCTTCAGCAGAGGGCAACGCCGCAGCATATTGGTTATCTTTATACTCTGCTGTCTGCAAATCGTCAGCCTGCCATTGATTGGCATCTTTCCCGTGCCAGTCTACCCAAGTGGTGATTTCGCCCGATTCCAACAAGCCTTTCACCTGCTGAAAACGATCATAGTGATCGACGACACCACCAAAAAATCGAGCATGGGCAGCACCAGACATCGGCAGTTCGTCACCGTGTTCATCATACTGCTTATAATCGGTTTGCAACGCATGGAAGTTAGGCTGGTAGTTCGGCTCGACCGGAGCGCCAACCAAACCGGCGGGCAAGTCGTGAGCTGGCTCCGTTTTCATGGTCGCTCCTTCACCCTGATCCGTGATCGCGTTCATCAATTGAAAGATTTGCCTTTTCGCTTGGTTGAGATCTTTTGAATCTACCACGGTTTTCATGCGTGGGAACTCGGCGAGTGGATGGCCAGCCTCTTCGGTATTGAATAAGTCCTGTTGAATAGAGTTCGGATCGAAAAGTTTACTAAATAGGCTATTACCATCGCTATAAGTGATGTTTAGATACGCAGCTAGACATTCATACATTGTTGCAATCGTACCAAATAGCGGCAGCTCTGCTTCGGTTGAGCTTGCACTCCAACCAGCAAAAGGCACACTACCATCAACGCCCTGACCGTTGGTTGCAATGTACTTATCCCGTTTTTTGGGGCAGATACGACTGGCGAGAACATCCGATGGCTCCTCAATCAAAAGAAACAGATCAATGCTGTTATCATTTAACTCTTCCAGCGCCACCTTCACCCTGTTGTACGGCGCTTCGGACAAATCGGTAAGGTCTAAAACATGCGGAATGGTGGTTTTATCATCACCGTAACAAATCCAGCTGTAGTCAGCATTCATCAACAATGGCGAGTTAAAATCTGCTGGCTTTGCTTCGCTACCTGCTACAGTGTTGCTTAAAGCATTGTGAATATTAGCGGCCATTTGCAAGTGCAGCATCTCTTGAATAAAAACACTGAAGATCAAGTTGCATGCTTGCTCATTGGCGGTTTGTGGATTAGGCGTGGGCGAAATACCCGGCCAACGGCGACCGAGATAGAGCGCATTACCCTCTCCTGTGATTGAGTGCATACCATGTATTGAATACATAGTGGTCATGTATAGCGGTATAGTGAACAGCTCGACATTGATCGCCGCCTGAGTCAGGCAACGCACGGCGTTTACATCGGCCAACAAATGGCTAATGTCTCTGTTCGTTAACTGCGCGTTACGTTCTAACTGTAACCCGGCCAAACGTTGAAAATCCATAATTGCTTCCTTTGCTTTCTATACTTTTATAATTGGTGTCCAACACAACAAAGGCTTATTGATACCTATGTGCATTAAGACACATAAAGTATATGGTGGATTTTCTATTCCGCCAGAAATGCACTTAACTCGATTCGGGCGCAGAGGGTATAGGTAGAATTCATCACCTCCCTGTTATTTCTGCTAAACGATTTGTGGATTAATTGAATGAGCCTAGACACCAAATTAGGTGATAAACCCTCCACCATAGATGAAATGTTCAACGACAAAACGCTAACGGTTTAAGCTCTGATGCCAGTGATGGTCGAAAATCGACTTAAGTGAGGGTACGGAATTTGTTGACCTGAAGGTAATTGCCAGCAGTCACGAGAGCATTTGGGCTCTCGCCCTAACAAATAAAAAAGACGTCCGAAGACGCCTTTTTTCGTTTTGACTGCGCTTACATCTGCTTTTTAGCGATAGGGGGGGGAAGACATAAGCCATTGGTGCCTGTCCCTAAATGACATCAAGCTCATATAATCGGAGAAGAACCGTTTACCTAACTCCAACCTCCCGCCAAACTACCACCCTCACGTTTTAGTTTTGTGGCCAAAGCAAAGCGTATACAAGCATGGAATGACAATTAACACGACTGGCAGTGAGAATAAGAGTCCGTAGCCTAAGGTTAGAGACATTGGACCCATGTACACGTCAGTACCGCCAATGCCATAAGCGAGTGGCAATAGTCCAACCACAGTGGTAATGGACGTTAACAGTATTGGTCTTAGTCGGCTGGCGGCTGCTTTAATTACTGCATCCATCACTTGTAAACCTTCCGCTTTGAGTTCATTAATGCGATTTATCAATACCAACGAATTGTTAACCACCACACCTGTCATACCTAGCACACCGATCAGGGCGAACAAAGATAATGGCTGCATGTGAACAAACAGTGCCATCAGCGCTGCAACTACCGCAAACGGAATCACCGCCATGATCAACAGTGGCTGTAATAAAGAGCTAAACATAATCGCGAGTACAAAATAGATCCCGACCATAGCCGCAGGGAAAGCGACAAAAAAGCCAGACATAGTGTCACTGGTATTCTCAGCTTCACCGCCAATGTCTAAGTGCACACTTTTTCCTACTTGCTGCGCCAATGCATCTGAAAGTTGTTGGCTTAACTCACCTGAACCTATCGCTTCATCAACAATTTGTGCACTTACCAGTACTTGACGGTCGCCGTTGTAGTGTAAAAGTTCACGCGGAGCCCGCACCTCTTGCACTTTGGCAAGGCGGTTCAGAGGCACTTTAACCCCACTTGGAGTGGTAATCTTGGTCGTTTTCAGACGTTCAAGATTGCGATATTCCTCATCTAATAAAACACGTAAGTTCACTTCTTGATCGCCAATCCAAGTTGACGTGACACTCTCACCGTCGAAAGCAATCCGCAGCGTGGTCGCGAGATCTTGAACCGTCAGGTTGTAACGAGCTAACCATTCATATTGTGGCAATATTTGCAGTTGTGGATCAGTAAGCTGTTCGTTATTCGTCACCTTATCTAAGCTTGGTTGCTCTTTCATCCAAGCCATGACGAGGCCAACCGCATGATTGCGCTCTGTTTCATTATTACTGATCACACGAATTTCAATTGGCTCGCCCGGAGGGGGCCCACCGGCGTCGACCGTAAATTTCACAAAATTAATCGCGGGAGCGTCTTTCAATTTCTCGTTTAAACTGTCGGCTATCTGATTGGCGGTTCTATCACGTTGCTCAAAGTTGGTCAGCGTCAATAAGCCATTGCTTGCTGGGCTGCCATAAGTCATGCGATAAGAAACCAGCTCATTGTCACCAAGCTGCGCTATCGTTTCTTCAAACACTGAATGCGCTTTACGCACCTGTTTTAGCGATGCTCCCGGCTCCACCTCTGTGTATATTTCTATGTATTTAGCCGTTTCGCTTGGGAAGATATCCAGCTTAAGTGTCGTCAATAAAGCAACACTCCCAGTAAGCGTGAGCACAGCGACCAGTAGTACAGACTTTTTCCACTCTAAACAAAGAGCTAAAAGAGACTGGTATTGGTTAACCACACGGTTGAAACGCGGTTCTTTTTGCTTTTCCTTCTCTTCTTTCTTTAATGAATTCGCAAGGTGAGCAGGTAACGTAAATGTACACTCAATCAACGAGAACAGAAGCGCCGCGATAACGGTAATTGGGATCACCATGATCGCCTTTCCCATAGTTCCGGGGATAAAGAACATAGGTATGAACACAAGCGCGGTGGTGGTTAAGCTAGCAATGATAGGGCGAATCACGTTTTGCACACCTGACTTTGCTGCGTCTATAGGTTCTTTGCCAATTTCACGCTCTTGATAAATACTCTCGGCAACGATGACCGAATCATCAACAATAATGCCGATCACCAGTAGCATTGCCGCAAGTGTAACGCTGTCTAGATTCATACCAAGTGCTGGCAGCACCGCCATGACGCCTAGTACACAAAATGGGATGGAAACCGCAACCCAAAAAGCGACCGCACGCTTTAAAATCATGCTTAATACGATCAGAACGAGAATCAGACCGACACCACCGTTGGTAGTGACGATAGAAAACTTATCACTCATATCGTCTGCAAGGTTCAAAGAGATAGGAAAAGCGAATTGGCCGTTAAGGCGCTGGTTTTCGCTTTCAAGCAGCGCTTTTACTCTATCGATGGTGGAGATGATATCGGCGTCAGCACTCTTCGCTACGGTAAACACAACCGCCCTGTCGCCATTCACCATGCCTAATTCTGTCGCTTTTTCAAACGAGTCAGAAACGTTCGCCACATCTCCTAAACGAACGGTTTCCCCAGTAGGCAGTACCTTAATAATGGTGTTCGATAACTCCTCAATAGATTGAATTTGAGTGAGCGTAACGATGCGCTGTTCGCTATTCCAAGATTCAACAACGCCGCCAGACAATGAAAGGTTACGAGTGTTGATCGCTGATGTGACATCGGCCAAAGCCAGTTGGTAGCGAGATATTTTGGACGGATCAACTTCAATCCAAAATTCTCGCTCGGTAAAACCAGACATTGAAACCGTGCCAACACCAGCAACGCTGCGTACTTTCTTCTCTAAATCACGAACGTAATTTTGCAGCTCTGAATTATCAAGCGCTGTTGTAACGCCAAACGTCATCACTTCGAATGAAGAAGTGCTTTTTTGCGCCACAAGCGGTGGGTTCGATATGTCTTTAGGTAACCCTTGTACTCTATCGACGGCCTGTTGAATGTCACGGACGGTTTGCTGAATATCATACCCTTCGTCCAGTTCAATACTGATGTATGACTGACCATCGAATGATTGAGAGTTGTACTTTGTTAGCCCTTGCACTGACTTCAGTTCTTTTTCAATTCGATTGGTAATGTTCCACTCAATATCCTGCGCAGATGCGCCTGGGTACTTGGTTGTAATTTCGACTTCAGCAAAGGCAATATCAGGCAATTCTTGAAGTTTTAAAATACCCATCGAACCAACACCAATCAGCAGTACCATGATGGTGATAATACGAGCCAAAAAGCTACGCTCTGCGAAATAAGCAAGAATGTTATTCATGGTGCATGCCCTAATTATCTGTCGTCGCGTGAATGGACATACCCGGCTTGAAAAGGTGTTGCTCATTGTCGATTTCGACATCAACAAGATAGGCCAACGTTGCAGGGTCAAGTTCGACACCAATACGGTTAATTTTTGCGTGAATACGCTGAGCAGGCTGAGCCTCGGACCAAACTTGGATTGGTTGACCCACAGATAGCTCTTGAAGATCAAACTCGCTTGCGAGTAAGCGAACGTTCAGTCGATCAATATTGGTGAGTTTGTACAGTAAATCCCCTTGGTTGACCCAAGTCCCATCATCGACCAAACGCTCGACTACATAGCCATTTATTGCGGCATACACTTGGGTATTGAAAAGATCTAGCTGCGCTTTTTCCAGCTCTATTTGAGCCAATGACAAATTCGCTTTTGCGGCAGAAAAATCTGCTTTCGCTATATCAAGTTCGTTCTGAGACAGGCTGTTTTTTGAGCGCAGTTCTTGATAACGAGCAAAAACCGACTGCTTAATATCCAAGTCGGCTTTGACTAAAGCAAGGTTGGCTTTTTGCTTACGCACTTCAAGTTTAAAATCTTGATTTTTAATTGTGGTTAGCTTTTGGCCTTGAGTAACCATATCCCCGGTTTGCCAATTAACGTGTTCTATGACGCCACTGACTTCAGATACGACGTTTAAAGGGGCTGTACTTGTTGTTTTACCTATAAGGTCAACAGCATTGCTATGGGGTGCAAACACCATTGCACTCATCAAGCAGGGTAATAATTGTTTGTTCATCATGGCCTCCCAATTTGTAATAGGCGCAGCTTAAAGCCATGGATGTCGAGTTTTCGTCAAAGTGGGTTTGACTTAACCATTCAAACTAACGCGTTTTCACATAAATTCGACATAAAATGAATATGATGGAAATCATATAATCGGACACTCAGAGAACTCACCATGCTTGAGAACAGTCGAATCCTAGTCGTTGAAGATAATGAAGAGCTGCAAGGTATCTTAGCCGACTTCTTAGACGTAAAAGGTGCAGAGGTTGATTTTGCTGGCAACGGAGAACTTGGATTAAAACTGGCCTTAGAAAATGAGTTTGATGCCATCATTCTCGATGTCATGATGCCTAAAAAAGATGGTATGCAAGTCGCGAAGGAACTGAGAGAAAATGGATGTACGAACCCCATCCTTATGCTGACGGCATTAAATGGTCAAGAAGACCTAGTGAAGGGCTTTGGTAATGGTATTGATGATTTTATTAGTAAACCCTTCCAGTTCTCCGAACTAGAAGTTCGTTTGTCTGCATTGATTAAAAGGTTTCGAGGTCTGGTTGCGCCTTCTATCTTATCATTTGGCTCATTAAAAATTGATGAAAAAACCAAGATTATCCAACGGGAAGAGAATAAATTAGCGACCACTCCAGTTATGTACCAAATACTGGTTGAACTGGTAAAAGCACAAGGTGGACTTGTCTCTCGAAAGGCTTTAATCCACAAGATATGGGGGGATGATGTCCCTGATAAAGATGTACTTCGTAGTCATATCTACTTACTACGTAACATACTTGATAAACCGTTTAAAACGGCGATGCTGAAAACAGTACCCAAATTAGGATTTCGTTTGGAGAAGTAATGTTTTTTACCAAGCGGAAAACAACAGAAAACAGTATTGAGAGCGTAAAGAATCGCTTGATCTATCGCTTTGCAACCATCGCTTTCTCAACGTCTTTTGTTGTGTTTTTGACCTTCTCATTAAAACTAGTGAGGGAAGAAGATACCCAGATTGCACGCTATTTAAGCTCCTTTGAGAGTTTTGCTCAGCAATATTATCAACGAGCGCCCAAAAGTAGTATCGCCGTTAGCCCTGCTATTACTGCGTATTACGACTCCGATGTTTTACCAGAAAACATCAAATTAGAGATGCCATTCTCCAAGGATGAAGTCACAAAAGTTCGCCAATACGCCGAAGATGGCTTCATGGTTTACCACTCTACCTTTTTGTCGAATGGAAACGAGATACCGCTGTATCTCACAATAGACACTATATCGATCGAGTTTGGCGATGATAATTGGGATATCTTATTGAGCATATCCACGTTATTAATGCTGTTTCTTGTTGGGGTATTAAGCGTATCGACCAAGAGAATGTTTGATGAAATCATGTCACCAGTTGTCGAGTTGAGCCAACAGTTAAGAGACGAAGAAAGATCGCAGTTTTCTGTGTCGGAAAATACGATTGATGAAATAAAGCAACTGACTAACCATCTCAATCGCTATTCGCGAATGAAAGAAAGAGTGGTGAAACAAGAAATGATGTTCGCCAAATACGCGAGCCATGAACTGAAAACACCAATTGCGATTATTTCAGGTGCGGCAAACTTACAAGCCATGAAAGAAGATGCAGAATTTCAGGCTAAGCAGCGCCATAGAATTATTAATGCGGCTGACAATATGCAATCGACCGTTGATATTTTACTCAACATAGTCAGGCAAGAGAACGCAGCATCTAGCGATCAAGTTTGGGCAGTCAGCGAGCAAGACATTCCTGTTTCAGATCTCAGTAAAAAGGCAAAACTCGGTGTGGAAATAACGCTAAGTATTGCACCAGATACCACGCTCAATTTTCCATTGCCTGTTCTTAAAATGATTCTGAAAAACATCGTCAATAATTCAATTCGATTTACAGAAAAAGGCTCGATTATTATCCACGTGGCTAGTGAGCAAATTTCCGTTCAAGACACAGGCACTGGGTTGTCTGATAAAAATGAAACCGAGCATGGCTTAGGGCTTTTGATCGTAAGGCGCTTATGTAATGTATATGGTTGGTCCTTCAAGTTGAAAGACAACATGAATAGCAAAGGGTGCACTGCAAGTTTAAATAGAACAACAGATAGTTAAAACTCATGGTGGTCATTGTGAGTCCTGAAAGACCCTGAAATGTTCTGGGTAATTTCAAAGCTCGGCACACGTATTCACTAAGGTCGATTCCCCTTCTAACAAATAAAAAATCACCTTCTCCTCTGAAATAGACATTTATTCGACATCCCACTTTTTAAAGTTGAGTTTCAATCAAAAAGAGATGTTAATCATGAATAAAACGACCCTTTCATTTTCCATTCTAAGCTGTTTTGTGAGCTTTTCTTCAATTGCTGAGCTAGCGCCAAAGGCTGGATTTGGTGGTGAAATCTCTCTCAATACTGGCTATATGTCTCAATCGTCTAACTTCAATACAGATGTTAAAGATCCAATATCGGGTCTCAATTCTAAAGGCAAATCCAATGGGAAAATGCTTGTCGCGCCACTAGGACAAATCAATCACACGTTCGGACATAAGTTAGATAAACAGCTATACATAGGTACTTCGCGTGAGGATATCGCCGTTGGTGATTTCGCTTTTGAGATTGGTTATAAACAAGAACTCGCGTCTGGCATGGTGATCGACGTTTCATTTCTTCCAACTGTGATATCAGGAGAAACATGGAGCGACCCATACGCAATTAACTCTGCACGCAAAGTAACAGATGAAACAGGCAATGCCTATCGATTAAAGCTGGAATCGATAGCGGGTAGTGACTTCACGCTGGATATGGCCTACGCCAACATTGATGTGAAAGATGAAGCATCTGGCTCCGATTTGAGTACATCAGAGCAAGCTAAACTTCAGCGTGATGGCAGCGTTATGTTTGTTAAAGGTGAGTATAAATATATGCTCAATCAGACATCAGGTCTGATTCCATCTTTAAGCTACAAAGTACGCTCTGCAGATGGCAAAGCGATGGCCTACAAAGCCTATGGAACAGACATTACCTACTTTAAAGTTTTAGATCGTCATCAGTTTGCACTAACGGCTGGCTACGAAACCCGCAGCTACGATGGTTCAAACCCTATGTTTAACAAGACTCGCAGCGATAATGAAATAAGCCTGTTCGCTGCCTATGAGTATGACCAATTTATGGGCTGGGAAGACATCTCTTTTATCTCATTCGCTGGTTATGGAAACAGTTCATCAAACATTGATTTCTACAATGAGTCTGAATACCTGCTTTCAGCGGGTGTGAATTATAGTTTTTAATTCAAATGCTTGGCTTGATTTGGCATCAAGCCAAGCGCCGTAAGACAACTGGCTTTGTTGCGTAATTCGATGGAACTAAATCAGAAACTTATGATCTGATCGGCTACGTAAGTTAATCACCGTAGTCTTATGCCGAAACCTCGTTAAAAAACAAACAACTGGAAACAGTACAGCAAAGCTCTAATCAATCGAAGTTCCTTTACTTTCTGCGTGAGAGATTCGGGACACACACCAAAAAGACGTCCGAAGACGTCTTTTTTCGTTTTGGCTGCATTCACATCTGCCATTTAGCGATAAGAGGGCGAGGCTTAGGTCATTCGCTTAGGTCATTGGTGCCTGTCCCTAAATGACTTCTCTCCTATAACCTTAAATCATTATGCCAGTCAGTATCTGCTGACTGGCATTTTTCTAAAAATTGGCAGTCAATGAATACTGAATATCGCCAATTTTATACTAACCCTTTGCTTCTCAAATCGTGGCTTTGTAAGTATTAGCGCTTTTGGTGACTGTTTCTAGATGGCAATACTTAGGACTCAAAGATAAAGGGGCGATAAAGCCCCTTTACGAAAAATTCGATATGCGTTAATAAAAAGTATTAGCCCGATACTAGACGTTAGATAACTCAAACGTATCAACGCGATTTTTTAATCGGTGTGTCAGCGAACTAATATCTTGACATACTTCAAATGTTGTTGAAGCCCCTTCTAAAATATCTTTAGAAGATTCATTGATCAATTCAACACTTCGATTTAGTTCCTCCGAAACAGAACTTTGTTCACTACATGCGGCAGCTATTTGCGTACTCATCTGGGCAATATTATCTACCGAGACTTCAATATTTCGTATTTGTCCGCCCGCCTCGTTAACTTGCCGTACCGAAATAGCCATACCATCTTGGCAGTCCTTACTAGCTTCAATCATTTTTAGCGAGTGTGCCTGCAGTACGCCTACAATCTCAATGATTTGAGTAGTAGAGTCCTGAGTTCTTTGAGCTAGAGATCTCACTTCGTCGGCTACAACCGCAAACCCTCGACCTTGCTCTCCTGCTCTTGCTGCCTCAATTGCTGCATTTAGTGCGAGCAAATTGGTTTGTTCAGCTATATCTCTAATTACATCAACAACAACGTTGATATCTTTAGAGCTTGACTCCAGCTCAATAGCCAAACGGTCTGACTCCTCAATCTTCGTAGATACTCTTTCGATATTTTCTATAGTTTCAAATAGAGTTGCACTTCCGTTTTTCGCCAATTCTGAAGCAGAAAATGCAGATTCAGCACCCACTTCAGTGTTTTGTGAAACTTCACTAACCGCTGCTTGCATTTCAGTCATAGCAGATGCTACTGATGTTAGTTCTATTTGTTGCTTTTCCATTCCTTCCGCTGTTTTGGAGGATATAATATTGACTCTATCTACTGCGTTGGCTAGTTGAATAGTTGATTCACTCACTTCAGAAACTAAAGAATTCAAGCTACTCTGCATTGACAACAGCTCGTTCAATAGCTTACCCAACTCGTCATTTGACAACCATTTGTGATCAATATTCATGTTTAGCTTACCACTTGCTACTTCGGCAGCAAAATTCAACGCCACGAAAATAGGCCTACAAATTGTTCGAGTAAGCACGGTGCTTGATATCAAAATTATTATCATAATCGCAGTCAAACTAAACCACGCTATCGAATAAGTCTTGCTTGACTCATAATTAGCTCTATCGCCAAGATCAACAACCGTCTGTTTGTTTAGCTGTAAGGTGCTCTCAAGAGAAGACAAAGCCTTAGAGTATATCGAGAAGCTATCTAGAACTATTTTGTTAGCGGCTTCGCTATCCCCTTTTGAAAGAAGATAGTTATATGACTTCGTACTATCGATGTATTGACGCCAAAGCTCCTTAAATAACTCAAACGATTTGCGCTCATCCTTTGTAAGTTCAAGGTTCTCGTAAGACTCAATCCCGCTCGCTACATCACTTCGCCATTGGTCAAGATCTAACAACCAATCGTTGATCTTAGGGTGACCAACGTTGGGAAGTAATGAAAACTCATCTTTTCTAACTTTAGTAATATCTACTTGTATCCCTTTCAAAATTTCCACTGAGGGCACCGCTTTATTAATAAAAGCATAAGTACCATTCTCAATTGAAGTCAATCCTTTGAGCAGTAGAGCAAAAGTTGCAGCAAATGCTACAAATACTACAAGAAAACTAAATCTAATTTTGTTTCCAACAGAAATATTTTTAACGCTCATTTAACTAGTCTCATAACTATGTTGTACAAATTTCGCGCAACATAACATAAGATTTAGCATTATCTAAATTAGAGTTTTCTATCATTAGGATAACAAAAATTTATGAGACTGGTAATACGTGGCTAGCTCTATGAGTTGATAGAAGGTGCTAAATCTAATTGGTTGGATAGTCTGAGGTTTTCCCCTCAATACTATACGCGATCGACTCGCTGACTCTCAGAGACATTGTTGTATTAAAGCTTGCCGAACGATGGAGCTGGACCAAAGATAGAGGTGATAGGGCGGTTTCATTTAGAGGAACCGCGCTCGCTATTTCTAGACAAAAACAGAGACGTAAACAATGGTCATAAAAAATACCCAATTTAAGCCCATAAAAACGTCAAAAGAACGTTTCTTTTCTCTTCTTCGATGCCTGATAAAAGGATAAATCAGGCAGAAATAGGAGAATAGCCCCCCAGCGCCAACGCTATTCATAGCAATGTAATTGATGCTCTTAAAACGTTGAGGCTCTTTAGCCAAGTTGTCGACCAATTGATTGATATGCTTTTTATCACCCAAAGAGTAAACGACAAGATGATAAAAATAGACCCCTCCCCACACGAAAAATAGCAATCCTAATAGTGGTTTTATGTCTGACATCTGTTCCCCTAGAAAGTCGATCTCATACTGAAGCCATTAAAAATGTTTTTACTTATACACGTTTCAATACCATCAGCAATACATTGCCCAGTGTGACTTGCGGCTTGTTCAATATACAGGTTTAACCCGACAAATTAATACCTAGGTTGCACTATGTTTTCGTTTTCAACTGCACTTAGAGCGACAGTTTAGTGGCAAGAGGGCGAGGCTTAGGTCATTGGTGCCTATCCCTAAATGACTTCTTAATGAATTCATAAGCCGCAGAAATTGCGCTGTAAAACGCATGCCTATGCTTGACAGAGATAGCGTATATTTTACACTTAGCATAGGTTTGGCATATGCTCAAAAAGAGGGTGTGATGAGAACAGTATCTATTTTTAAAAATGGCAAGAATCAAGCAGTGCGCTTGCCAAAAGATTTTGAGTTTGACGGCGTCAATGAGCTTGAAATCCACAAAGAGGGTGATGTCATCACCTTGCGCCCAGTTCGTCCAGATTGGCTTTCATTTGGTGAGCAAGAAAAGGCTGATAGTGATTTCATGGTAAACCGTGAAGATGTGATGACGGACGAAGGACGATTCAATTTTGAGTAGAAAAATCAACTATATGCTCGATACATGTACTTGCGCGTTCATTATGAGAGAGCAACCAATTGCGGTGCTTCAAAAGCTTCAAACAGTGGTTGGTGAACAGCATCGAATCGTTATTTCAGCCATTACCTATCAAGCAATGCAGTACGGGTTATTGGGGAAAAAAGCTTCACCTAAACATGCTGTGCTTGTTGAAGAATTTTTAAAGCGAGTTGATGAGATTTTACCTTGGGATAAAGCGGCTGTTGATTCAACTACAGAAGTTAAACGCGATCTAATGTCGAAAGGTACACCCATTGGCAACAACGACACTGCTATTGCAGGTCACGCCATGTCGACTGGCTGTGTGCTTGTCACGAATAATATGAGAGAGTTTCAGCGTGTCGAAGGGCTAGAGCTTGAAGATTGGGTTCGCTAGAAAAGGAAACTAAAATAGGTTGAACGCTGATTTCTAGATCTTATGGTGCCTGCCCTTAAATCATCCATAAAGGTATGTCTTTAATATTTAACGATTTTTACTCCAATTTTGTGTCTTCTGGGATGTAAAAAATGTAGTAGCCAAGTTCATTTGACCACTACATCACAATATGAGCTCGATTTGGCTTTACAACTGCCCTTTATCGCCGATATGTGTCTTACAAATTAATCAGCCCAACGCACCCAGATATCTTGCATTTTGGCGTTCAACATCGCATCTACGACACTATCATGTACGAACAGAAATGATGGGTCTTGATCAAGCTTAAACAACAGGCGTTGTTGTAGGGGGATGGCATTGAGTTTGTTGTCGTCCAAAACAGGGACAGTCACGGCACCGATGGAAGGCGTATCGCAGTGCCATTGTGTTGCGTCTTTGTCCAGTACATCATAGCGATTAAAGACATGGAAAAAGACATAGTCGATATCATCAATCGTTTCCAACTCTTGCACGGTTCCGATATCAATTTGAGCTTCTCTATCTAAAGCTGGGCGATAAGGGTTTTTCAGGCGTTCGACGCCTGCTGGCTCCATCGCGGACAGAATATCCGCGTACTTTTCCGCAAAAAATAGCCGCGGGCATTGACAAAAATCCACCACTAAATCCGGTTGGATTTCCATCATTCTTACTTTGTTAGCCTGTATAAGGCGATTATTTTTTTGATAGTGAACACTACGATGAAAAACCTGATACTCATTCATCACTATTTTCCTTTTAAATTGTCATGCCGAAGCGATCATCCCATTGCAATAATGGCACCAGGTGAAGCCCACTTGCATTCAAGGCAATTAATGGCTCTGCGATGCTGCTATGGACCAAGTAACTCATCATGCCCGGTATTAAAAAAATACGACGCTTATCCAGAGGAATGGAAGCGAGCTTAGTGGGGTCTAATCGACAGTTTCTAGGGTTTCTAACGTCACCGTCATCTGAACGTTTAGAGTATTGACCGTTATCAAAATCGTAAGCATCGATATCATTATCGACGACTAGTACTGAATACGGGTACTCATTATCATCATTATGGGTGTACACAGCAGGAAGTAGTTGAACCTTATAAAGATCATAATATTCTAGTACTTTTGTTATTCTCTCCGACAGTACAGGGTCACTTGGGGCGGCCATTGCTTCGATAAGTGGCACACTTTTTTGCGCTTCTGCAGCGGATTCAATCTGTATAGGAACCTTGAGTGAAATAGGTTTTTGATAAATTAGGTAGTGGCTCTTACTACAAGAAACGTAAGGGGAAGGAACTTCACCAGAGCCACATACAAGCACGTAATATTCTTCGTTAATATCTGACATTATTATTGTCCAATTTGTAGGTCATAGTTTTCGATTTGCTGCTTCGTTTTTAGATGTAGAATCTTATGTCCTTTGTTACAGTTTGCGCGACATCCCACATATGGCTGGATTTTAGGGTCATAATTTTGTCCATCACTAGTAATAAACCAACGAAAGTTTGCAATTTTTTCGAAGATGTATTTGCTAGACTCATTGAATTTAGTAATTAACGAGGAGTTGGTCGTTTTTGAGCAGCTACCGTTAACTTCTCTTTTTTTAATGTCTGTACTTAATTTTTTATGAGCCAGCTTTACACATTCATTGGTATAGTTGAATTCATTTCGATCGTGGCCACCTGAATGCCTTGGCTTGTTTAAAAAACATGCCGTTTCTTTTTTATTAGGTAGTCCGACGCCATTTTTCCAGAAATCAATATTGTATGCACACATTTGGGCTATTCGCCGCAGGAACATCATCTTTTCTCGAATTTGAGCGTTTGTTGTTTTTTTAAGTTTAAATGCATTTTTGGGAATAAGGTGATGAGCTTGTACCGCGTTAGAACCGTGCCACCAAGGGTGTTCCTGTTTGTCTTTCCAACCATTACGTGTTTCCAATTGCTTCCATAGCTTATTCGAATCACCATCATCCATGACCGCTTTTCTCATGCTGCCGACTTTAGCCCCTTCACACTCTTTCTTCCCCTTGCCAATCTTTTGGTTACATAATGGACAACAGTCCGTTTTCTTGTTCGTTTTTTTGCGAGTGTGAATGACTTCTGAACGACTACCCGCTTGAGCAGTTCCACTTGATATGCTGAAAGAGCTTCCTGAGGTAACTAAAGGCGCTTCTGGCAAGATCATTTGCAACGTGTCGTCAAAATCACTTAAAACACGTGAAATTGGGCCATCTGCTTTTTTGAAAAACTCGTCTAATTGGCCTTTGCACGCTTTATAAGCATCTGCGACCACGTGATACCCCCGCATACGGCTTTCTTTTTCAAGAGCATCCATCAATTTACCAACGTATTGAGTGATGTTATCTAATTGCCCATAGATGTCTTTCTTAATAACCGAAACGTCAAGGCTTTGCAGCCACTTCACCACATCGCCTTTTGCGCCGGCTCTAAGAAAAGCAGCAACCATATCTAAATCGGCAGCTTTACCTAATATTCTCAATTCCTTGTAAAGGCCTTTGAGTAAGCTCCCCGCAGTTGGAATAAATCCGACTAAAGTTATCACTAAGTCTGTATACTTTTCGCCATCTTCTCGAATATCATCTTGATTGTAAAAGGCATAGAGGTTGGCGCTAATATCACGGGCATCGCCCACCTGATCAATAACTGGTATAGCGGTAATGGCTGCATCAAAAGCAATCTGTCCAGCTGTTCGGTCTTGGTTAAAATCTCCCATTATGGCTCCCCAAGACCATGTACCATAGTCACTCGGCATTTCAATAGCATCCCAAAACGTGACTAGCCCTTGCCGTGCGAAATCAATGAGATCCAAAGGTCCCGGTACTTCAAGATAATCCCTATTCTTTTGCGGTTGCTTTGTAGGTTCGATTTCTCTTTTGTCTTCACCTAAAAACAGGTCAATAGAACCAGCTGGAAGCCCTCTGACTGTAGCTTTACCTTTATCATCTAAACTACCTACATGCTCTTGGCCCTTTCCGTCGAGAATTTTAAAATCGGCTTTATATACGGGATCCCCATCAGGATAACGATATTCTAGGTCAACAGTATACGTCCCTTCGTCATCTTCGGTGATGGTCACAGAAGGGTTTTGTACACCACCAAGGCACATGGTGTTGGCGTTGTTCATGGTCATTTGGTCAGACAAACGACACACACCTTTGCCTTCTATTGAAACCGTGGGGGAGGCAGAGATAAATTTGGCTGCGGCTTCGATGGTGCCTGAAGCAATCCCTTTTTTATCGCCGCCTGCATCTCCGGTACTTGCAGAGAATTTACTGCCCTTAATCGCGATGCTGTTGCCACCATCCATAGTGACGGTGGTCGTTCCATCGACCAGATCAGCAGATTTCGCATTGTTACCATAGGGGATAGGGACAACGGCATTACCGACAGTGGTTAGACAAACGTCAGGCAATGTGGCATTGGCTTCACCGCCTGACCCCTTATGAACTACGCTAAGTCCATTTGCGTTAACTGTTACAGCCATGATGCACCTTAAGTCATTGAAAGAGAGAGGAGTAATGATATTAAATTGTGTGCACAATAATCTAACTAAAAGAGCAGTGATAATGCATTATTTGACCTTTAAATTAACCAAATTAATGGTTATTGACTGCATGTCTCAAAATGGAATGACACTCGGTTGTGTCTTGTCTCTGAGTGAAACTATTGCTGACAGTGCACGGCGTCAGGCACTGGTCCTTGGCAAGAGGGCGGGGAAGCCATTGGTGCTTGTCCCTAAATCATTTTCCTGAAACACAAAAAACCGATAGGCCTTCACCTATCGGTTGGTTTATCACACACTAGAAAGGCTAGGCTGGCAGCGTCTCCTGACGCTCATGGAGTAACCTCTCTACCTGACGGGTAACCGCCAAAGAAAGGGCGACTGCTTGAGTCTGCTCCTCATAGCAGATATCCGTCTGCAACGTATTCGGATAATACGTACCATTAATCACGCCATGGACAAGCCACTCAGAAAGCGTCGGGCTCAAAGCCGCATTTGCCTTTTGGGCGTAACTCAAAATCGTCGGCGTTCCCAAAGTCGCGCCAGAAATAGAGTTGCTAGTATCCAACGTTAATTGCCAAGAGATGTTCATCATAAAAGACTGGTTATCATGGGAATGAGAAGTCAACTTCTCCTTTTGATTGGCCACCATTTTCTCAAGCACATTGGTATTTGAATAGCTTCCCTCCCCAGGTAACTGATCGCTGGCCCAAATCCCTGCTTTTGAATCAATGCCCTCAAAATCATTCGGCATCAGCGCAATAACATTGCCTTTACTGAGTAGCTCATTGACCGTCAAACTCGACAGGTTCGCCGGATCCCCTGTGATAAGGTGCGCGCCAAGAACATCACGAACCATCGAGATAAACAACCTCGATTGCTCTGCAGACAAACCGTTATCTTTACGATCATCACGCTTCGCCCAATCAATAAAGTGACTGAACTTCAAAATCACCAGTTCACCTTGATTGTTGTCAATAAACGCCGCCACCTGCTTTAAGGCCTCTGATAACGCAACTCCAGCAGCACCTTGAAAGCCAACCTTAAATGTTGCTGCTAAACCGCTATCTTTGCTAATGTCCGTGTAATGAGCAGTATAAAAATCACCATTCCAAAGTGCTGGGCGCAAATCGAGCTTACGGGCCCCTTGCATCAGTTGCATTTGGATATCAAAGATCTGAGTTTTTGTCACTGCTTGAGTACCATACCGAGTGTGGTAGGTGCACTTGTATGTCCCTGAATCATGAGACGCTGGCAAACAAATTTCACTGAGCGGCTTATTGCCAAGAAGCGTCGCATTACTGCTCATCCAAGACGAGGTTTGTGCGCAGTCAAATGGTTCAATCACCCATACTTCATCTTTACCGGGTTTACCGGCGTGAAGCTGACTCGCTTTACGGGTCATGTACTTTTCATTTTGGACATTTTTCACATAAAATGTATTGCCTTCTTCAGAGTCCACCTCAATTAAACGCCACTTTTGCGCATTCGACGTTACGCGGTCAGCCATCGTAACAATCGAGCTTTGGAAAAACTCGTAATTGTCTTGGTTTTGAATCGCTACTGTACCGTCATCGTACGGGATAAACTTGGTCAAACAGTTGGGCACAACTGGCTTATCCTTCAACTGCGCGGCGTGATTGCATCGATACTCATTATTACTTTGGTTCTTCAAGAAGCCATAGAAAGACGCCTTAAGATCCGGCTTTGCCTCCTCACGTGCTTCAATTATCCAACGCTCATTCGCCCCCGGCTTGCCCTTATGTAACTGACCTGCATGACTCGTCATGTACTCGCCATTTTCGACATTTTGAATTGTAAACGTTCCTTCAGCCTCAGCATCGGGCACAATCGTCCAAAGCTGACCGTCTCCCTTAACACTGCTGGCCAATGAACGAATATGATTTTGGTAGAATTCCCCATTGTCCACATTCTTAATCGCATAGGTTTCGTTGCCATACGGCAACAGCTCAAACAGACATTGTGGGGGTTTATAATCAGATGCCAGCTTAGTGGCATGGTTGCAACGATATTTCTTATTATCGGCGTTTTGCAAAGAGCATAATTTTGGAAGGCTCATAGGAAGTCCTTTTTGTTTACTAGCCAAAGCACACTGTGGTGCACGTTCCTATTGAGCGTAGTAATTAATATGGGACTAAGTGCTTATAAGAAGAAAACTATAAGGGCCGTCACACAATGTTATGTTTACCCCCTTTATGCCGATAACACGCAAAAAAGGAGGGAGCATCGCTTGTCCTTTTAACATTTAAGCTTATGGTGCCTGTGCCTAAATCATTTTCACTAAGAAATTAAATTTGTATTGTATCAATAGTGGTCTACAATATTTTAAGCAACTCAATGCATAGGGAGGGTGTTATGGCACTCTCAAAACTAATTTATACTAGCGCCATGTCGCATAGCTGTGATTTGAAAGAGATTGAAAACATTCTCGTTCAGTCGCGCAGTCGGAATACGATAAAAAACATAACTGGCATACTTTACTACTCAAATAAGTTTTTCTTTCAATACCTTGAAGGAGAGCTCAATGATATTGAACAACTATTCCAATCCATAGCAAAAGATAAAAGACATACAGATGTTCGACTTATTGAGGTCTCAAGTATCGAACACAGAGAATTTGGCGACTGGTCGATGGCTTATATATTGCAATCTGAAAGACTTATTCCGCTTTACCAAAAACTATTCAAAACGGAATATTTTGATCCTAGCAAAATAACTGCCGAGAAAGCACGTATTCTAACCTTAACGTTAAAGAAGGAACTTCCCAAAGCATATTGCTCCAATAGTGGAGTGCTATAAGCTAGTGAGGCAGTAGATAACAGGCGTCGACAAGAACGCAACATAGTGAATACTAAGATTAGTGGCTATGGCTCTCGCCCTAACAAATAAAAAAGACGTCCGAAGACGTCTTTTTTCGTTTTGGCTGCGCTCAACTTAACCATTTAAGAAATTGAGGTCTAAGGTTCAGAAACGCATGAAGCATAGAATCTAAAAGAGTTGACGTAATCGCTCTTCCAGTTGTTGTACATGTATACGCTCCAGTACGTGTTGCTACTATTTCCAGCTGTCGAGGCCCAGTAATGGGTTTCAAGTGTCCAACCGCGTTCGGTAGACAACTTTCCGCGTATAGAAGGACTAACCCCGCAATAGGCATAGAGCTCATCACTTAACTCGTCAACTGTCGGTAAACGCCAATTTGAGCGTCCTGCCAGTTTGATTGTATTGTATTTAGGGCACAGCGCATTCGCTTTTGTCCAAGTGAATTTGTAAAACATACCTCCGTTATCAGTGCCCTCCGTATGAGTGCTTCCTCCTAGGCCAAGACTGTTAAGATAAGCAACGGAGGGTGGATTGGTAAATAACTTCCCATTGCCCGTATTAAATAGGTCAATGCATTTTCCCGTCAAACCGCTACTATCCCCATTGCACACATTGACATCAACATCAGCGGTAAAAGCATTATGAGATGCTGTTATGGTCGTACTGCCTGAATTGAGCCCTGAGACTATGCCATCAGAAGTCATAGAGATCTTGTCTGTATCCACAGGTATCAACCACATAACAGAGTTGCTAACATCGGTGGAAGTGCCATCACTGTAGTGTGCAGTGGCGGTTAACGGCTGGGTTTGACCTTTGATCACACCAATTGCAGGGGGACTTACAGTCAGCCCCGTCATCACCGCATTGGTGACGTCAACATCGACGATATTACTGGTGACCCCATCTTTAGCCGCGGTGAGGGTAGTGGTGCCGACCTGGCCTCCGCTTAACAATCCGTGCGAGGTAACGGTGGCAGTGTGGTTATCGACAGGTACCCAGCTTACGGAATCACTCACATCAGACGAGGTGCTATCACTGTAAGTAGCTTTGGCGGTTAACGGTTGGGTGTAGCCCTTGGCAACACTGATCGTTGCCGGTGTCACGTTGATACTCGTGATCACGGCATTGGTGACGTCAACATCGACGGTGTTGCTGGTGACGCCATCTTTCACCGCGGTGAGGGTGGTGGTACCGACCTTGCCTCCGGTCAACAAACCGTTCGGGGTGATGGCTGCCGTGCTGCTATCGACAGGTATCCAGGTGACGAAACCACTCACATCGGACGAGGTACCATCACTGTAGGTGGCTCTGGCCTTCAATGGCTCCTTCTGGCCTTTGGCGACACTAACCATTGTTGGTGTCACACTGATATCCGTGACAACGGCATTGGTGACATTGACGTCTACAGTGTTGCTGGTAATGCCGTCTTTAGACGCAGTGACGCTGGTGGTACCGACAATTGAGCCAGTCAACAAACCCTGAGGCGTCACATGGGCTAGAAAATAAGCCGGAGCAGTAAAACCTATTGATAATGGAGAGGCTGATACTTTGGACCTAGAAGACGTCCACGTGACTGAGCCACTGACATCGGATGAGGTGTTATCACTGTAGGTCGCGGTGGCGGTCAAAGGTTGATGTTGCCCTTTAGCGACATTAATTATTGAAGGGGTCACGGTAAGACCGGTGATCACCGCGTTAGAAACATCTACGCTCACGGTGTTACTGGTGACACCGTCTTTACTCGCGGTGACGCTGGTAGTGCCGACATTCGCGCCAGTTAATAAACCTCCGAGTGTCACGATGGCCGTGGAGGTATCTAAGGGCGTCCACGTGACGAAACGACTGACATCGGAAGACGTAAGGTCACTGTAAATGGCGGTGGCGGTTAATGGCTGATTATTGCCTTTGGCGACCGTAACATTTGGCGGCGTCACGCTAATGCCGGTGATCACCGCGTCCGTCACCACCACACCCACCGGGTTACTGGTGACGCCACCTTTCACTGCGGTGAGGGTGGTGGTGCCGACCTTGCCGCCCGACAGAACTCCATCAGAAGTGACCGTAGCGGTGCTGTTATCGATGAGGCTCCAAGTGACGAAGTCACTGATATCCGATGAGGTGTTATCACTATAAGTGGCGGTGGCGGTCAACGCTTGGTTTTGCCCCTTGGCGATATTCACTTGAGGGGGCGTGACACTAATCCCTGTGATTTCCGCGTTGGTGACTTCGACGTCAACGGTGTTGCTGTCAACCCCATCTTTGAGAGCGGTAAGGGTCGTGGTACCGACATTGCCTCCTGACAGAACACCATTAGAAGTGACAGTGGCAGTACTGTTATCGACTGGGCGCCAACTAACAGAATCACTGATATCCGATGAAGTGTTATCACTGTATGTGGCGGTGGCCTTTAGCGCTTGGTTTTGCCCTTTGGCGAGCGTCACTATAGGTGGCGTGACGCTAATGCTGGTGATCACGGCGTCACTCACCTCGACGTCAACAGTATTGCTGGCAACCCCATCTTTGACAGCGGTAAGAGTCGTGATGCCGACATTGCCGCCTGACAGAACACCATCAGAAGTGACCGTGGCGGTGTGGTTATCGACAGGGCGCCAACTAACGGAATCACTGATATCCAATGAGGTGTTATCACTGAAGATAGCGTTGGCGGTTAACGATTGGGTTTGCCCTCTGGCGACGGTGACGGCAGAAGGTGTTACGCTAATGCCGGTGATCACGGCATCACTGACCACCACGCCGATCGTGTTACTAGTGATATTGTCTTTTACTGCAGTGAGGGTCGTCTTACCGACCTTGCTGCCAGACAAAACCCCGCTCGAGGTGACCATCGCGGTACTATTATCGACGGGGCGCCAAGTAACGGAATCACTGATATCTGATGAAGTGTTATCACTGTAAACGGCGTTGGCGGTGAGCGTTTGGTGTTGCCCTTTTGCGATACTAACAACAGCGGGCGTGACGTTGATGGCGGTGATCACGGCATCAGAAACCTCGACACCTACTGATTGGCTGGTTATGCCTTCTTTTATTGCAGTGACGGTGGTAGAGCCGACACCAACACCGTTGAGTAAACCGTGATCGGTTTGTGGTGTGATGGTGGTTTTAGAGGGGTCGTCCGATACCCAAGTGACCGAGTCACTGATATTCATCGACAGGCCGTTGTTGTATGTCGCGGTGGCGGTGAGAGGCTGGTGATACCCTTTGGCTACTCTCACTGCTGAGGGTGTAATGGTAATATCAGTAATGGTAGCGTCGGTAACCGTCACCTCTAGTGAGTTACTAGTAAGGTTACCTTTGCTAAAAGATACCGTTACTACGCCCGACGCCTTCCCTTTCAATACTCCCGATTGAATAAATTCGCCTAACTCTGTGTCACTGGATAGCCAATCCTCAACCGTTAATTCCTCGGTTAGCACTTTAGATTGGCCATTCGAGTATTCACCCACAGCGAGAAATGATTGCTCGCCGCCCGTGAGCAGTGTGAGCTCACTCGTTCCCTTAGTTTTAATTGGGTAGGCGGTAAGAGTGAGCCGCTCCAATTGCGCGGTCGCACCTTGATCCGGTGCTGGTCTAGTAGAACCTGAAGACGGTGGGTTTGATGAAGAGGGGCTATCCCCTTCGTCTGAACCTCCACAGCCAAGAAGGAGTAGCACTACTATGGTCAAGACCATGAGGAGCAAAAAATCCTTAACGTTAAATTGCTTGTCCATTGTTTAGTTTTCCCTGTGTTTAATTTAAATATTCAAAACGAAACGCAGGGTGGATTTGAGTAATTAATAGGTAATTTATTGGATATGAATGGGTGATGTGTTTGATTTAATCGATCGATATTTATTATTAATTAAATTTCATAATCTTGTGTTGTTAGAACTCATAGTAGAGTTTTCGCTTAGTTTGCGAGACAAATCACCGCCACCAGACAACGCCCGATTTTAGGCAGAGGCTGAGGAGGCGAGCTGGTAACAGCCATTTAGCCAATATTAAGGGTATATAGCGAACAGCTTAAGGCTGTTCGCTTTGGTTAGTCGGAGTAGTTTTTCACTTCGAACCCGAGTGCTTTAAGTTCAGATGCAAACTGCGCTTGCGTGTCGGGTTCGCCATGAATCAAGTGAATTTGCTTCGGTTTGTCAGCAATGCCATTAATAAAGCGCAGTAGATCGTGTTTATCTGCATGGGCAGAGTAACCTGACATTGTGTGAACCTGCGCTTTGACTTCGACCTTTTCACCGTCAATTTCTACATCCATCGCGCCAGTTTGAATATCTCGGCCCAAAGTCCCTTGTGCTTGATAACCTGCTAGAAGAACATCGGTTGTTTCCAAAGGCAGTAGCGCTTTCAGATAGTCCATGATACGACCACCTTGGCACATTCCAGAGGCCGCGACGACTATCGCAGGTTCTTGGGTTGATTGGAGGCGATTAACCAAGCGCTGATGGGTACGATGATCTTCGACCGTAATACATTGCTCAAACGCGAGTGGGTGGCGATGCCTCTCTAGACGCTGTTTCGCTTCCTTGCCCCATAACTGTTTGAAATGGCGATAGGAGCGAGTGACACGTTGGGCCATGGGTGAATCGAGAATAATAGGGATAGAAACATCAATTTGATGGTGGTGGATGAGCTGCTCAATATCGAACAACAATTCTTGAGTACGTCCAACACTAAACGCAGGAATCAAGATCGCTCCTCCATCTTCAAGAGAGCGATCTATGATGGCTTTTAACCGCTCACCGCGTGTTGCAATGTCTTCATGCTGCTTGTCGCCATAGGTTGTTTCAATCAGTAGGTAATCGGCACGCTGTGGAGATTTAGGATCAGGTAGGAGTGGGGTGTTACTTGGACCGAGATCGCCAGAAAAGACCACCACTTCTTGATTCGCCAAGCGCACTTCCACATAGGCGGAACCAAGTATATGCCCCGCGGGTTGAAAACGTATCGTCATCGAACTTATTGAGTGAATCTCGTCTAGGCAATGCCAACAATTGTAGTCCAATGGCTCAATCAGACGACGTATCTTGCTTAACACTCGCTCGGTTTGTTTGCGGTCTAAACCGAGTTGCAGCTTTAGGCTATCTTCGAGCATTAACGGGATCAGTTCGGCTGTTGCGGTAGTGCAGTAAATAGGTTGGTTATAGCCAGTTGCGAGTAACCACGGCAATCGACCTATGTGGTCAATATGGGCGTGGGTAATGACAATCGCGGTCAAGTGAGAGGTTTCAAATTCAATATCCAACGGCCGAGCATCAGCGCCTTGAAATAGCCCGCAGTCGATAAGAATGGCTTGGGCCTCTGATCTGAGCTCATGGCAAGAGCCAGTAATCGTTTGTTTGCCGCCATGGTGAATGATCTTCATGTTAAATCCTCGCAACCGTTTCAAGCTGACTGTGCCGACAAAGCTATTTTACGACAACTAGCCGAGCCAAATTTGCGAGGATTGAACACTTTTGGCAGTAAGTTATAGAGTACTCAGTGGTTTATCTGTAAGGCATTGGTGCCTGTTCCTAAATCACTTCTAGAGTTGAAGCTTAGTTTGCGAGAAAAATCACCACCACCAGCCGCCGCCCGATTTTAGGCAGAGGCTGATGATGAGGATTAGTATCCAGAATGGTTGATTGTGGTTGTCTGTTAGCCGCGGTATTCAAATTGGGTTTCATGACCACACGAGCAGCTTAAGGTGTAAACCTGTTTGCGTTTAGACACCCGCGTTTTCTTGTTGCCACACTCTCGGCAAGGCAGTTTCATCGACGTGTTGGTGTTGCATTCAGTGCAATTAACGTAGTAGCCGAACTTACCGTATTTAGGCACAGTGTTACTGCTAGAGCACTGCTTGCAGA
The DNA here is from genome assembly GCF_027587155.1 of Vibrio sp. T11.5. Taxonomy (NCBI): domain Bacteria; kingdom Pseudomonadati; phylum Pseudomonadota; class Gammaproteobacteria; order Vibrionales; family Vibrionaceae; genus Vibrio; species Vibrio sp. T11.5. The sequence goes on along the minus strand of NZ_JAPPTP010000001.1, from coordinate 504,924 downwards.
CCACACCAAAGTGGGTTGAATGAGCGGTGCTTATTTCTTCGGTGAGCGGAGTAACAGCCGTCGGTTCTGGGCTATCGAGCGGTTCTGGTTCGCTATCGAGATTGTTGAGTGGCTTATGCTCAGCAAGCAAAAAGTACTTAATGTTATTTAATTCATTGCTATTAAAAGAGGGGTTGGGTTTTAACACATTGCTGTGTTGAGCAATGATCTCTTTGACGCGCAAAGCAATACCCTCTGCTTTGACTATCTGTTGTGAGAGCTTAGAGGGGATATGAGCTCGGTCAATGATGGCATCATTCGATGCCGCGCAAAGCGTATCCCAGCAGCGCCCGCCAAAGTAGCCTTGTAGGCCGAGTATTTTCACCAACAAGGTATCGGCATGATCATTCAACAAGTTTTTGAGTAGCTCTGCCTGAATAGATGCCTGAGTAATGGGTGAGGGCATACCGATCCATTGTCCTCGGACCGTTCTTTGCCATTCCAATTGCTCATTCACTGTGACCGTACCTTTGATAGACTTTGACTCAATCACAATAAAGCCTTTCTTGTACACCACTAAGTGATCTATCTGGGCCGCTTCTCCTTTATGTTCGAATCGTAAGTCGTGAAAAATGAGGACGTTGCTCTGTTCTGAAAACTGTCTTTTTAAATAGAAAGCGACGTTATTCTCTACCTTATTACCCAGTTTTTGCTTGTAGTCACTTGTGGGAGAAAGGGCTTTTTCTTTGACTATCATGATTGAACCTATGGCTTTTCTTTTTATGCTACCACGCACTTATTAATTGTAGGGTGATTAGGGGTAGAGTATATGCTCAATTTGTGATCGATGTTTCTCTTCCCAACTGTCTCGGCTCTGATACGACTACCATCACAATAAATCATTCTTTTCTAATACTTTATCGCCTTATATCACTGAGAGATATATCATGTGTGCATTGTGATATGTGGTTTGATGTATGTCCGCAACGAGTTCTTTTTACGATAACAACGCCCTTCAGCTTGCCAAGCAATACAACGCCCTAGACTTTGAATCTGTCCATCAGTCTTGGTCTGCTTATTGGCCTAAATCTGGCGATGCCGTTTTAGATATCGGTGCAGGCTCTGGGCGAGATGCCCAATGGATGAGCGAACAGGGTTGTGAGGTGATTGCCGTTGAGCCCAGCGATGCACTGCGTCAAATAGGGCAAGCAGGCACTGCACCACAAGTGACTTGGCTCAATGATTCCTTGCCCGCTTTAAAAAGCGTCCAAAGCCTTGGAATGCGCTTTGACCTTATTCTTATCAGCGCCGTTTGGATGCATCTAGCGCCTTCAGTGCGTGAAAGAGCTTTTCGAAAACTATCTGGTTTATTGTCTCCGAATGGAAAATTAGTGATCAGTTTACGGCATGGCTCGTTTACCGACGGTCGAGTAGGCCATCCGGTTTCGGTGGCAGAACTGGAACAGTTTTCAAAAGACTATGCGCTCAACACGATACTGGTTTCCGATAGTGAGGATAACCTAAATAGGACGGATGTCTCTTGGCAGACGGTGGTGTTTAGTTTGTCTGATGATGGAGCCGGCAGCCTAAATAAGGTTCGACGCATCATTGTTCATGACCACAAGTCGGCAACCTATAAGTTGGCATTGCTAAGAACGTTGATCCGTATTGCGGACGCCCATCCCGGCGCCGTTTTAGATAGGACGGATGGCAAAGTCAGTATTTCTGCTGGCCTTGTGGCCTTGTATTGGGTGAGGCAATTCAAGCGTCTTATCGACATTGATATTGAAGGCACTGGTATTCAACAAAACTCCAACACACGTAAGGGGCTGGGGTTTGTCAAAGATGATGGCTGGAATAAGCTCAAGCACCTTGCGGCTGATGACCTTGCCATCGGTTCACTCTTTGTCGGCGAAGAGGCGGTGGCTATTCAGGCACTGTTTACTCAGACGTTAAAGACCATAAAGGAAGGCCCAGTCACCTATATCTATCAGGGTGATAAGCATAACAAGCTGTTCCAAATAGAATCTGCATCAAGGCGCGGAAAACGTTCACAAGCGATTGTATTAGACGGCGAGTTTTTTGCCAGTTTTGGTCAGTTTGTTTTGGATGAAAAGCTGTGGGATTGCTTGCGGCTGTATTGTGCTTGGATAGAGCCATTGGTGGTGAACCAATGGATAACAGAAATGCAGCGTTTTGAGCTGAATCGAGCGCGCAACATTACTCTGCAAACTTACCATGAATGCTTAGTGTGGCTTGATTCATCACGTGATACGCGTGAAGTCCGTAAACGTGTCGATGAGTTACGCGCCCAAGGCGAAGCGGTGCCGAATGTTTGGAGTAACACCAAGCTAACGAGCCAATACGATGTGGACCACTGCCTTCCTTTTACCTATTGGCCTAATAACGATAAGTGGAACCTCCTGCCGACCACCTCAAAACAGAATCGAAGCAAAAGTGATCGTGTGCCTAAGGCTCAGCGTTTATCCGAATCCCGTGAACGCATCTTGCAGTGGTGGCAGATGGCGTGGGGCAGCGACCCCTTACAGCAACAACGCTTTTTTAATCAAGCCGCTCTTTCTTTACCTAACGTAACAGCGCAATGCGATGACTTTGAACAAGTGTTTGAAGCGATGGGATTGCAAGTGAAAGGCCTGAAGGCCCGCTTGCTGGTTTCGGAATGGTAATACCCGCAGTACCCCAACAACGAAGTAAAACAGATAGATATAATGGTTGATTTTTCACTACCTGCCCCAGGCACAAAACTTAATAATAACGATTTACGCGAAACATTTGGCTGTAGCCCACAAGGCGGTATGCGCCGCGCCCACAAAACCAATACTTTGGTTATTGTCTCTAATCATGTCGAATCAATCTATGATGACCGTTGGTCTGGTGGCGTTCTGCATTACACCGGCATGGGAACTAAGGGCGACCAAAGCCTAACGTTTCAGCAAAACAAAACCTTGGCTGAGTCGGGTTCCAACGGTGTCGCCGTTCACTTATTCGAGGTGTTTAAAGATAAAGAATATACCTATATCGGTCAGGTCGAACTTGAAGGCGAACCTTATTCGGAAGTGCAAGATGATCAACAAGGCAACCCAAGAAAGGTTTACGTGTTTCCTTTGAAACTCGTCTCGGGAGTGCGTCAGGTTAAAAAGCAAGATCGAGATAATGTAGAGACCATCCGTACTCGCAAGGCGAAAAAGTTAACTCTTGGGCAGCTCAAGACATTGGCGGTCAAGTCTGGCAAAAAAGCCACTCGTTATCTACAACAGTCAACCAGCTATGAACGAAACGTATGGGTAGCTGAATTGGCTAAACGCCTAGCAAAAGGCCAATGCCAACTCTGTTTACAGCCAGCGCCGTTTAAAAACAATAAAGGTGAGCCGTATCTGGAGACACATCATATTATTTGGCTCTCCAGAGAGGGCGATGACACGAGTGAAAATACCATCGCATTGTGTCCTAACTGCCACAAGAAAATGCACATCGTCGATGATAAAAAGGATGTTGAGGCACTAAAAATCCGCAGCCAAAAATTATTGGAAGAGCATAATCAATGATTAAGAAGCACATTGAAGTTGTCGCTGCTGTGTTGAGAAACAAGGGCGAATTCCTAGCCGTACAAAGAGGGCCATCGGAGTTAGATTATGTTAGCAAAAAATGGGAGTTTCCAGGGGGTAAGGTAGAAGCAGGTGAAACGCTGGTTGCCGCGATTATTAGAGAGTTAGATGAAGAAATCAGAGTTGCCGTTACCGAACCTCAGCTTTTGTTAACGATTGAACATTGCTACCCAGACTTTGATATCACCATGCATTGCTTTGTTGTCGAGGTGCCCACAAGAGATTTGGTTCTCACTGAACACATCGATTCTCGCTGGCTGTCTAAAGAGAAACTTTGGGATGTGGATTGGGCTGCGGCCGATATACCGGCCGTTGAAAAGCTACAGGCTACGTTCTAGAGGGCGAGGAAGATCGACGTAGAGGCGGGCATAACCCGCCTTAACTATTGTGCTTGTTCTGCCTAAAAGTTTAAGTACGGTTTTAGCTCCTCAAAATTACCCACAATAATCTGCTGACCTTTAGGATTCGAATCCAATACATTAATGTCGATGTTATAAGCGTCAAGCACATAGCGAACTAATGCCGCATTGGTCGGTATTTTGAGGATGCCTTTATCCATTCCATAATCATGAGCAACGACCTTAGCTTGAGCTTCTGTCAGCCGTGGATCAGGCATTAAATCAATGGTTAGGGGAGTATTCCATAACTCATCATGCTTTTTCCCTTTGACTTGTTTCGCCTCAAGAATTGGCACGCCGTGTATGCGGCTAAGTACAAAGTCGCGATAGCCATTTCCATGCTCACAATAGGCACGAATGTGCCAACGAAGTGGGGTACAAACAAGAGTGTGGGGAGAAATAATTCGCTCAACTTCAACACCATCTTTGACTGATGTGTAGCTTATGTCGACACGTTTTTTTTCGCGAATAGCCTGAGCCAAAGGACGTAATACTTGTGGCAATATATTGCGAGCAACAGGGCGAACCATAGCCGTATTCTCAAACCCCATATCAAGTTCATTAAATGTGATGGTCATATCTTCACTTCTTGAAAGAATGTGCAAATATTCATCCGCATGACCCTTTGTTACTTGTGGGATAAAGCTGTCACTGGGCTTGTAGCCTTTTAACTGCTTATCATAGACAAGGTTACCTGGCGCGATATCGGTGAGGTAAGTGTTGATGTCTTTTGATGCTTGCTGTCTGCCAATACCAAAACTTTGAATTAAATGGTTAGTCGTAAGTCGCCCTTCCCACAGAGCAATGATTTCTATCATTCTGTAGCGGAACAGCAGATCCCAGCGTATTGGCCACTTGCTCATCATGTAACTCCTGTCTATTTATGCGACGTGTGTATGTAATCAGTATTTACCTGTCGTTGATGGCGTCATATTATTTTAACGAAACACTCTAGTCAACGGATGAAGGTTTGAGTGAAAAATACTCTGATACAAGTAGCTCTTCCGTAACTGAATTGAAGGTTTTATGAAACATTTAGTGTTATCTATCTTGATTAATTTGGACTGACTCAAAATGAAACTTAACCAATATCTCAGCAAGATTTCGCAGGGAAGCTCGATCAACCTAGATCGCTTTATAGAGTGCTTGCCATATTCGGATATGAACGAGTGGCGGAAAGTCTATAGTGCGACTCGTGTTCAATCTGGACATCAGTTGACGATACTTGATGAAAAACGACATCTTGCGCTTTTTGAACCAATGCCAAATGATAGAGTTGCAGGGGCTCACTCTGGTTGCTCTCATGATTTTCCAAGCAATTTCGCGCATGTTTTAGTTTTAAACGGAACTACCAAGTCACAAGTTCCTTTTGTGGTTGTATCTGATGTCAATGGTTACAAAACAAAAGGAGAGCTTGTAGGCAAGCGAGCAGTCCTGATTGAGAATATTGAAAATTTTTACAGATATCAGGAGTTTCTAGAGGCTCTTGGTCACTCCGGATTGGTAGAAGATAGTGATGTTATTTTTGGTTCTGGGAATCAAATATGTCATCACCTAAATATTTCGTTTCTATCAAGTTATGAAGATATTTATTGCGCTCAAGATGTTGAGCTTGGCGGGCTTACTACATTCAAGTCCCTAAAAAACACATTGCCACAGTGTCAATGGTTAGCACCTGCTAATTGGGAAGCTTTCAGAAGTAGCTTCAAGTTAAAACCTAAAAATAGTAACCATCTAGCTAAAGCTATTAAGCTTGCCAGAGAGTTAGATCTTAATACTGAGGCCGATCTAATGAACCAAACTCGTCATTTCATGGAGCAGGAAGCCTTCCTTCCAGTGCTTAAACAGGATTAATTTATGCTAAAGAATGCCATAGACAATTTACTTATTAGTATTTCGCGTTTAATTGCTATTGATTCGGCGGGAGTGGCCATCGCAGAGATCGACCTCAGAGAGGGCGGTATCTTAATTGGTGGCGGGAATATTGGTAAAACGTCGATCCTCAATGCGATCCGATTATTTTTATTGCCTGAAGAAAACTTCAAAGATTCAAAAAACAAGTTCGGCTTTTCAGATAAAGAAGGCAACTTTTACTCTAATGATGAGTGTTTTGAACACTACTTTCCGAGCAGTACCAGCTTTTTAATTTTAGAGTGCGATAACTATTTAGGCGGACCTATACCTCACTGCCAGATACTTTATCGTGGAAGTTCAGAAAAGCTCGACTATCGCCGCATGTTTACCTCGTTAAAGTATGAGCAAATACGCCACCTTTTTTGGGATGACAACGCCGGAGACGATGGTATTGGTGGTCGAGTAGATGATCTAACGCTTAGCAAAGTACAGGCTTTTCTCAAGCGTGAGGACAAGTATTTTAAGTCATTGGTGCGCTCATCTGCGATTAAAGAGGTTATATACGCTAATCAACTACTCGATATTGATGCGATGCGTTTCTGCTTGTTTCCTCTTAGTTCAACTAAAGATGCTGATGTCGATGCCTTTCGCGCACTCGTTCGTTTGTTATTCGATATGAAGACCGGTTCGGACACGGTTCGTTTAGCGGTCGCCAACATCATTGAATCCAGAAAGAAGGAGCGAAAAGACGAGCTTAATTTTGATATTGATGCCTTTATTAATCATAACGAAATGTTGTCACGTCGTGAGCTGATACTCAAAAAGATAGAAAGCTTAAGACCTGAATTCGAAAAGCTAGCTCTCAGTCATCAACAATTAGTGAGTAATAAAGATGCTGAAGATGCGTTGATGCAGTACGCGATGATGCTAGGCAGCCGAATAAATCAAGAAAACCAGATTTTTGAGCAAGAAGAGACGCAGCTTGCTTTACAGAACGGAAAAGTGAGCTCTGCCAAGAAAGCGCGTGATGGCACTCTTGATAAGCAAAAGACGCTACAAGGTGAAATCAACACTTGGTCAGCTCAACAGAAAAAGTTCGATGAAGCTGTGCAAAAAACGAAGCTTATCATCAACCAATACGATGAAAGTGAGACGATTGATGAAATTATCTCGGGCCACCGTAAACACCTTGAGGAAAAAGAGCAAGCTTTAGAATTAAAGCAAGATGCGGAGAAACGACAAGAAGAGCTGGATGATCTCAAGAAAGACGTTAAAGAACTTGAAGAGCTGGCAACGCGTTATCAAGCTTCCATTGAGGCTCAGGAGTTTAAGCTGCTTAATCAGTTACCCGAAGCTGTTTGGATGAAATTAGCCGCTGTTAATATTGATATAGCGGAGTCTAATCCAGCGCGCCCTTTAACATCCTGTGAACAACAGGTTATTGAATCTTTTACTGATTTATTAGCAGCGAGCAACCAGTGTTATACGCTTTGGGGGGTAAAACTCGATCTAATTCAAACTGACAATCGAGAATCAGATCCAATCCGTTTATCTAAAGTACAAGAGACCTTAGACCAAAAACGCAAGCGAGTCGCAGAGCTCAGTGCGATGGGTAGTCAATCTCGCATTGAGCAAATCAAAGAAATTACGGCGCTGAAAACTGAAATTAAGCGTACTAAAAATGAAATCAACTTACTACAAGCATACACAAACAATGTACATCAGCTTCATGAGACTAATAGAGAACTCGCTGTAGCTGACCAAGCTGGTGACTTGTTAGAAAAACAGTTGGATGTACAAAATGCTTTGTGGACACAAGAGAAGCAATTATTAGAGGCGCAAACTGACAAACTAACCGAGAAAAAAGAACAGCTAGAAAAATTAACCAGATACAGCGTTAGGGTCAAAGCGGAACTTCAGGCGAATCATCTGCCAGTAAGTGATTTTTCAGTTTTACCCGACCAAACAGTGGACTTGTCGGAAGAAACATTGCACAAGCGAATTGAGAGCCTAAACAGTAAGCGTCAAGCAAAGACTGATATTACAGAGAAGCTTCAAGATTTCGTTAGAGAGCAAGTGCTGGAAAATGACGATAAGTTGATGCTGTCTCACCTAGATGATGAACTTCTAGAACATGCATTTCAACAGCTTCAAACGCGTTATCAAGGCTTAGATGAGGAGTTTGATATTCTGCGTAAACACTTTATTGAACATAAGCACTCTGTTCACGCCATTATCAATGAGCTAAAAAACAATCGAGAAATGGTTCGCCAATTTGAGCAAAGTATTAATCGCGCGTTTGAGGGATTAGTGATTAATGACTTGTCGGAGGTAGCGGCCAAAATCAAAGTGGAAGCTCGATTTGATGACTTGGTGAATGAAATAGAATTTTTTGATACGCATTCTGATCAAAAAGCCTCCGAACAATTTATTGAACGTCTCAAGGCCTTTAGTAAAAAGTTCTTCCCAGAGGGCAAAGCTGCATTGTTAACGATGGAGCAGATAGTATCTGGAATTTCATACCGAGTGAAAAAACAGGGACAAGAAGGTTGGGAGAGTAAATCGCAATCTACTTCGACCATTATGCTTATCAATATCAAACTGGTAGAAATTTTACTTGGTAGATTGAGAAACAGCGCTTGTTCTACTCAGTTTCCATTGGTTATTGACGAAGGTGCTTCGGTTGATAGCTCTCAATTTGACTGGCTGTTGCCCAATATGAAACAAGCAGGATTTAGAGTATTAAGCGCATCGACTAACTCTGCATCCAGTGAGATCATCTTCAAGTTTGGGCAGCATTTTCGATTAGATGCCATGCGTACAGCAACACCTTATAGTAAAGCAAGAACCATTGCATTTACTGGCATGCCAGAAAGTTTTGTGACAAAAGGAAGTATGTTGGATAGAGAGCAGCTTGATATGTTTGGAGAGGCATATGAGTGATCAACGACTGCTAACCATCCCTACATTTTCCATAATGCTTGAGCATCACACCATCATGAGAGATGTGATTCGCACAATGGATGAAAGCGGTGAGCCTTATGTGAGAGAAGCCTCCTTTATCTCTAGATTGCACCGTTACATACAAGGGCAAAGTAAAGAGAAGCAGAAACAATTACGTACTGCCTTTTCTACCGACAACTTATTAGCTTCCCATATTTTGGTGGATAAAGATGAGTTCGGGGGCGAGAGTCGCTTGATTTTTGATCGTGCGGTTATAGGGGTATTCCGTCTGTTTGACCGCAGCTTATTTCAAGACCTTACCGATGTGGCACTTAAGATCCAGCTCGGGGGTATACGGTTACTCCTAGAAAAGCTCCAATCGAGTTCTATGCTATATAGCGATAGTGACCTAGATTTCAAGGAGTTAATTGATGAGCTATTTCATCAATTGAGTGAGCTGCTTAACAGCATCCGTTTGAACTTGGTTAAAATGCAGACCATCAACCAAGAGCTCAGCGATGCGAGTGAACTTGCTGCGAAGTCTCATAACCAAAGAGTGTTTTCTGCTCTTCAGCAAGAGTCGATAGAAAAAATATCTTTACTGCTTTCGCGTCACATATTGCCAACTAGGCAGTTTTTGGATGAAAAAAGCCGTTTGAAAGATGGCCCGAACTTATTTGAATGTTTGCAAAGCTTACGCAGTCAGTTCGATCACCATCGAGACCATCAGCGGGCTAATGCGATGCTAAGGTATGAGGTGAGTTTTAACAGCTTTCATAAACAGATAAGCAAAGTTTCTCAATCGGTGGACCAGTTTTTGGCTCGTTCCAAAAAACGCCTGCAACAGTTTAATGCAATTGAAGGTGCGTTTAATGAGTTAGTGAATGCATTGGATGCCACAAAACAAAATCTCAAGCGTAGCCAAATTGAAGGGCAATTTGCTCGTGATAACGGAAGTTTCATGGGATTAATGCAGCAAGCTAGACCCAAAGTGCTGCGTATCAGTAGTTCAGAAGCCTACTTAAATAATGTAGTGAGTGATATTGAAGCACGAGTTGTGGATAGGAGTCTGCTAGAGCAGAGCCGTTATGTGGATCTAGTTAGCGTAAAAGATGACTCCACTGAGCAGAGGCTCGCGCGCGCAGAGCAGATTTTTGAGTTAGTTAAGGATATGAAAATGGCAGAGTATCAAGATCTCACACTCTCACTTCATCGTCGCCTTAAAGATTATTTCTCTGACTATCACTTTGTTGATCTATTGGAGGGTCTCAACTTCATATTGCGAAGTGAGGCAACGCTTGATGGATATACACTAAAAATGACCAACTTTCGTCAGCGTCTCGTCCAAGGCGACAATATTTATTTATACCGCAAAATCCGAACACAGCGAGTAATTTAGTAATGAGCCCCTTTTCTCAAATCAACATGGCGAAAAGCCAGCAGATATACGCCACCTTCGTAAATGGTAAGGTGATAACCAAGCAGGTTTATGACCTTTATCAGCAGAGTTTTCTAGAGAGCCCACTCTATACCGAGCTTTACAACAATTTAGAGCACTTTACCAGTCTCTACCTTCATATAGGCTACACGCTTAACTTCAATGTCGAGGGCGAGTTTTTCTATATTAGCCGTAGCGAAGCTGAAGAGGACGCCGACACAAATGCCACCAAAATCCAGGCAATGTTGTTGATTATCGCCCGCTATTGGGTAGACAAAGGTTTTGACCTCGATGATTTAATGACGCCAGTCATTGGGTTAGGGCGCACGGCACTAGAAGAGATTGCTGAACAAACGATTTATGATGATATCCGTCAAGCACTCGGAATAGAGACATGGGACAAGGCCTTAAACTACCTTGCTGACAGAAACTTTCTCTATCAATGTGGTGATAAGCATTACATTTTGAGCTCAGCAGGTATGCACTTCCTTAATCTGCATGTAGAAAAGTACTCTCAAGAGCAAGATTAGTTAGGCTATAGCGTTATCTATGATGTCAGCTAGGTTGATGTTGGTTAGCTAAATCTCTGAATTAACTTACAGTCTTAAACATAGTAGAATGCTAATCTAGTTGCATTTAAAGCCTGTTGGATCTGGTGAAAGGAACTTTGCGTGGATAAAAGTAATTTCGAGTTCTTAAAGCATCATGATTAATTGCAGTTGCAAGTAGCAAACCGAGTTGAGTGATCGATTTGAAGTTTGTTCGAATAATGACAATTTCCCTCATTCTTCAAAAGGCTAATTGGAAGCATATTTTGTTGAACCCACGACTCGTGAAAAACTCAATGAGCTCGCAGACGAAGGCCAGGTAGACTTGGCTCAAATTACCGATATGAAGTCGATGACTGATTTCCAAGAGTCTATGAAAGAAGTGCTAGGGCGAATGCAGGATAGACCAATCTAACAACGTGATTTTAAGCAACGAAAATACGATTTGTAACTTTAAGCTATTTATTTAACAAGGATGCTTTGTGATAGATGATCTTAATTATGTAATGCTATGCATTTCATTAGCAGTTCTATTTATAGGGTTTATTTGGGGTGTTTTTTTAGTCAATAAAGAATCCTCTTCAAATGTCGTGGTTACAGTGCCGGGTTTACTTACTTCAGGAGGTGTATTTTTTACGTTCTTTGGTATTGCCCTTGGTCTGTACGATTTTGATCCAGATAATCTCAATAGCAGTATATCTACGTTGTTGAGTGGTTTAACACTCGCTTTCTGGTCAAGTATTGCAGGTATGGGCTTTTCCATGCTTTTTAAGATACGTTATCTCCCTAAGTACTACAGTCGGCAATCGCAACTAACAGCTGACGATATGCAGAATGTCCTCTGTTCTCAGTTATCTGAATCCAAAGCACATCACCAGAGTAGCCAAAAGTTACTCTCTGAACTCGTTAGTGAAATGCAACAGTTGAGAGCTTATTCATCGCAAGAGCACGCTCAAAGCCAAGAGAGTTTCAATCAGTTAACTAACGAAATAAATCAATTTGCTGCATCTGTGTCCTCACAAGCTTCACAGCAAATTGCCGAGTCATTACAAAGCTCTATTGAAGGCTTTAATCAAGGTTTGATGGGGCAATTTGGTGCCAATTTCCAACGATTAGATGAGTCCGTTTTGAAAATGTTGAAATGGCAGCAGCAATACAAGGTTCAGATAGAGCAGCTGACCAACGCATTTGAATATGCAGTAGAAAGTGTTGTGGCTACTGAACAAAGCTTGGGCGTTATAAGCTCTCATACTAAAGCAATTCCTGATGCAATGTACCAGCTATCGGATACCACTGATATATGGAACAAACAAATCACAGATCTAGATCAGCGTTTAGACGCTTTCAGCACTATGCGCGATAAAGCAGTTCAAGCAATGCCAGAGATTCAGAGGCAACTGGATGAACTATGTCAACAAGTTGATCAATCTATATTGAATACGTGTCAAAATCTGGAAGAAGGTGTATTTAAAGCTTCGTCAGAGCTTCAGGACAAAGCGTTGGCATTGAGTGAAAAACTGGTTGAAGCGACAGATGGAATAGGCGGTGATTTAAGTGATGCTTCTGGGCAAATAGAGTCGATGACCAGCCACTTAGCTACGTCTTCCGATAAGATCAAACAAACACTTGACGATTCAATTGGTCAGCTAGACAGTAGGTTGAACAGTTTGGTGAACGGCCTTAGAGACGATGTTGTCAATATTTCAAAAACACTGTCAAACGTGAATGACAGTTTAATAGATAAGCATCGAGAGCAATTAGATAAAAACGAACAACTGTTAACAAAAGCACATGACTCAATAGACAAGCGAATTGAAGAGACCATGAATCAGCAAATGATGGGCTCGCTTCAAGTGCAAGAGACGATCAAGAGCAATTTGATTAGAAGCTCAGATGTATTTCAGCAAAACATTCAACTTGAGCTGCAACGTATATTGAGTGATATGGGGAAAGGCTTACTCGATATCACGGCAGAGTACTCAAAAGCAGCACAACGATTGAGCAAAGAGTTACACCGAATTGAGTCTATTGAAGTATTAGAAGAGGTAAGCTGATCATGCACAGCGGGCTTTTTCAATCAAGGACTGCATCTTCAGGTGAGGGGCATTGGCTTTCTGTGACCGACTTGATGGCTGGCCTGATGGTGGTTTTTTTGTTGATCAGTGTGGCGTTGATGAACAGAACAGATATTGAAAAAAGGGCTATTGAGCGTATTGCCATAAAAATAAGCGAAAAACAATTAGAAATTCATAGGGCATTGGCTGAGGAATTTAGAGAGGACTTTAAACGCTGGGAGGTTGACTTCAATGAGCAAAGGCCATTGAGTATCGACTTTAATGCAGAACGTTACAAGTTCGAAAAAGGAAAATCTAAATTACCGGTTGAGCTAATTGTTGTATTAGATGAGTTTTTTCCTCGGTATCTGAATGTACTGGAGGCCTACAGAAAAGACATTAAAGCTATACAAATTGAAGGTCATACGTCTTCTGGGTGGAACCAGAATGATCCATTGTTCTACGCTTATAAAAGGAATATGGACTTATCTCAAAAACGGTCGAAAAAACTTTTTGATTATTTAATGGAAGATGAAGAACCACTTAACGTACATCTTTACTGGCTAAGAGGAAAACTATCTGCGATCGGTTATGGTCCATCAAAGCTTATTTTTACTGAAAATAAGGTTGAAGATAAAGAACGTTCTCGCCGGATTTCATTTCGAGTAATTACAGACTCAGACATTATCATGAAAGATATTTTAGAGGCCCAATGAAGCTAAACGTTGATTTAAGTGAATTTAACAAATTAGTTGATGAAAATGTATCAGAGCGCCTGAGTCAGTTTTCAGTTAGTTTAGACTCTCCCAACTTTGACAGAATGGATGAACTGAGTAAAGCCCCTCATTTGGTTACAGATTTTGACTTAGATATCTCTATAAATGGGCAATTGCTTAGTTATGATGGTCACGGTGTCATTGTATATATCAAAGAGCACTCTGACTTATCTAAAGCTGTAGCTGACCCATATAACGAAGCAAAGCGATATCATATGACCGACTGTAAAACTATTCAAGATGAAAAGAAAGACAAACGTTTTGGTCGTTTAGTGGCTCTCCGTTATACGGAAGGAGGTATTCCTATCTGTGACGATAAAGGCATTACCGAGGATGCAAAGCTCGTTGTATGTGGTCGATGTCTTCGTAAGCTGAAATACCCCCCATATTTAGACGCTGGGGATAATGATGATAAAAAGCGTGTTCAGTTGGACTTTAATTTGCGTGAGTTCCTGAAAAAACAACACAACTTCCCAGAGGAAAGTTTACCTCTTCGACATGCCGAATTTAGCAACTTTTCCTACACAAGTGATTGGAAGAGTGTGAGCGAGGTATACAAGCTAAGTAAGAATTACAGTTGTGAGGAATGCGGCGTAGAATTAAAACAACGAAAAGAGTTGCTTCATACTCATCATATTGATGGCGTTAAATCTAATAATCATCCTGCGAACCTTAGAGCATTATGTGTCGAATGCCATAGTATGCAGCCCAAGCATCAGCACTTAAAGCCTAACGCTGAAGTATTAAGCTACCTCAAAGAAAAGCGCATGGTTTGATCTATCATACATTTTAGTATTGCTTTGATTAGTAATTAAGTCGACTGGATCTTGCAGTGGAAAATTTTCTGAGTTCAAAGAACAATTTTGAATCTCGAAATTATGAGGCTAGTTAAGCTATTGTTTTGTTTACGGTTACCCATCGATAATGCACGTATTTGCATGTGGCGGACCAACCTTTTTTATTTGTAGCGATATGTTGTGCGTTTAGTGTCATTTTGATTGGAGTGGACAACTTGAAAGCATTATAGTAGTTGAATATTTGCGAAAATTAGAAATTTCAATGCCTTAATATGCTTTAGTCAGTGGGTAAATTCAGATGGATACCAGAGAAAAACATGACCTTTGGGAGTTGGAAGTAGAAAACTTTGATCGAGTAGTACTTGCGAGCGAGCTCATAGAATTTATGAGTTCAGATACATCCGATGCAGATATTTCTCAATCTATTTTGAAGAGTTTTATTGCTAAAAGACTTGCTGAAAGTGGAGTTTATGTAAAGTGTAGCAATTGCAAATGCCCTGTGCATTTTATTGCTCCTAATGCAGCCATAGGTGCCTATTTCCGACACATTCCCAACAGGGCTCCGTCTATAGAAAAAATGCATCGATGTTCTTTTTATTCAAACTCCGAGGCCTTTTTTGGTAAAGGAAAAATATACAAGGGTGAAGGGAAGTGGCATTTCGAGACAAAACATTTTCTAGCTGAACACTTAAAAGCTATTGGGTACAAAGACGTTTGTATCGAGAAGTTTATTTTTTCTAAAGATCCTGAAACAGATAAACGACGCAAACCTGATATCAGTTTTGTGGATATAGATGGGAATCGGTTTGTTATTGAATTAACACGCTGGTGGATGAGTCCTGAAGTTGTTTACGAACGGGAAAAATTCTTCAGAACGGAAGGGTATAACCTGATTTGGTTATTCAGTCCTAATTGTGAAGAAGCCAATCCTGTAACATTAAATATGATTCTTTATGGCTCAGCTGCATCTAGAGAAGAAGCATCTGTTGATGTGTTATCGAAGGTTGAATGTAACGCTTTTGTGCTGTCTGATGAAGCAATAAGTAAAATGAGGGTAGATCGTAACCTGACATTCGAGGTTGTATATCCAGTTCCGACTTATAATCCAGCCTCACAAAAAATCGATATTGATAAGCGTTGCCAGTGGACTGTTCTGGAAGAGCTCAATCTAGAACCTCAATACCGGCTCCCTTTTGCTGTCAAAACTTCGAAGAGCTTTAAAGATGCAATAGCTCAAAAACGGTTTAGTGACCGTCGTGATCTTACTGCAAAAATAAGACAAATAAGACAATGGGCCCTCGCAGAACCGATTCTTACTAGTGAAGGTGATTATCACATTAATATGCAGCTAGTTCGTAGTATGCCTGATTATAAAGGCAGTTTACGTTGCACCAAACGCTTAGTTGACTATGAACGAATGGCTATTAGAAATCTTGCCAACGTTTATGCGAAATTTATGGCAAGCAAAACGCGCAGGCAAGCGGCTAAAGAGATTCGTTTTATTCGCAGCGCAATCAGGAGGCATTTACTTGATATAGAATGCCTTCAATCAGACTCTCTTCTTCGAGAACGATACAAGCAAATAACAAATTTAGCGGATGCCGTGCAGCAATATCAATCTCCAAACTTGATTTCGTACATCAATAGATCTCTTGCTAAGCTGGAAAAACAGTTACAAGACCTCAGGATAAAATGCTCAGAATTGGACCGAGCTAAACAGGTTAGTAGGCAAAAATCACTCGATAATCACATAAACGAAAGAGAGGCATTTATCGAAAAACTTATTGTTGGTTTTTCTGATATACCAGAAGATTTATCGATGCTTAGAATAAAAAAAGATCGCATTGCACGTAAGGCAAGGGAGTATGGATTTAGTGATAAGGCCGATGATTTGGATCAGGCATTCAATACAGCTGTTAGCAATGCTTACTTTGATTTTGGGAAAAAATATTTTCCCAAGTTGTCAAGGGGGTGGGAATGTGAACAGAGATACAAAATCGAGCTTGATGCTGCTTTTACCCTATGTAAAAAGACACTACACAAACGAGATCCTCAAAAGAAAAAAGTGGACTCGTATCAGCAAGCAACTAGAACGCTACTTTCTCAGTTTAAATCTAGCCTAAATGAACACATAGAACGCTTTTACCAAGATCTCCAATGTGCAGATCAGCCTACATTCGCCTCATTGTTAAAAAAGAATGCATCAACGATGAAAAGGATGAGAGAATGTTGTGCTCATATGGAATCCAATGGATATAGAAGCAATAGTGTTATTCAAATGCAGTTGGATATTATGTGCGAAGTGATAGAAGATTTTCATCGAGGTGGTGATCTTCGTAGGATAGTGAGATCGTTTTCTGATGCAAACCGACAACATTTCGGCCAGGGCTAGCAGGCAAGTACTGAAGCCTTAAATTGAGTTGTGTGATTCATAAAAATACTTAACTTGTTTTGGGTGAAGAAAGAGCTTGTCATTTTTCTCTCTACATTCAATCGTTGCCCCAAGCCCAAGCCCAAGCCCAAGCCCAACACCCAGCTCTCACAAAACTCAGGCCTTGAACCCTCACGAAAGGCCAGTTCACCAATGTATACGGCCGTCTTCTAGAAATATCTAACGCTAACAGGGCACTGATGTGCCCATTTCTTTATGACTGATGACAAGCGATGTTGACGTCTTCACTGCCAGCTTGGTTGAAAAAGTACAGCCGCTTGCCATCCACTTCATACCTTAAATCGGATTTATAGCCGACTAAGCTGTCTTTATCTCGGATATAGAACGGAGCGTGTGTTGGCTTTAGATTCCAATCAATGCGGGTAAACGTCTGCTTAAGCCGATTACCACTGGTTTCGTTGTCCGCGGTTAAAATCAATTCATAGGGATCTTCCATACCATCTGGATGAACCAAAACGCCAGTCTGAAAGTAGGTCACTTTCTCTTTTGAATTGAAATAGACACTCGTGATTTCAGTCACTTTTTTAAACTGACGGTAGGTCTCAGAGGTGAAGCCAGACTTGGATTCAGAGCACAGCCAGCGTGTGCCTGTAAAATCATAACTCGCAAACTTCCACTGATAAATCACGCTTGAGATAAGGATGAGTACCAATCCTGCTAGGGTAAATCGCATGTTACCTCCGGATTATCAAAGGCCATCATAATCGACTCTGCCAGTGTTAGATTCGTGACATTAAAATGCTGGAATACATGTGAATCAGAGCTGACTTTAGAGGCCAGCCTAACGGTCATGGCAATCACATCAGGCTCATAAATAGAAGGGAAAATCCGTATAAAGGCGTCAACAGGGCAGTCAGTGAATGGTGTCTTGCTCAGTTGCTCTCTCAATAATGCTGTGTCGATACTAGCGTTGGTTGCATCCATTAGATAAAACGCTGGCTCTCCCTGTTTGAGTTGCACATATTGAGAGGGGTCAGTAAACGGTGAACGAGGCTTAAAAGGTTGAAAAATATAAATCGCGGCAATCATTACCATCAAAGCCGCGGCCAAAAAGTAGCTTGCTTTGCCGTTTGACCTAGGCTTTGGCAAACCAACAACCTGCCTTTGTGGCGGCGTCGTAGGAGGTGGTTGGGCATCCGCCGCCTCATTTGTTGTGTGATCAGGCGCTGGTTGCTCAACTACTTTGGCTTCCACATCAAGAAAATAACCCACTTTACTGATGGTCTGAATGTTGATGCCTTCGGCTTTTAGTGCAACAAAATGGCGACGTAGTCCAGAGATCACGTTGGTTAACGCTTGGTCTGTGACAATCGTCCCTCCCCAGCAATTTTCGAATAATTCTTCTCTCGATGCCGGGGCGTTTTTGAGTAATAAATACACCAAAACATCAAACGGTAATGGCCTGAGTACCAGCTTATCGCCGCTGTCGTTCGACAAGGTTCGAGTTGCACATTCTAGTTTTAGTGAAGAGAACAGAATGGTTTTCATTGAATCGCTACACCTTGCCATTTAGCCGTAACCACCCGTCAAAGCGTGTGTGCTAAAACCTATATCATAGTGGTAAATCATTTATTGAGCGGCACATTCTACTGTGCTGTTTTTATAAATCAAGATTGTAAATAAGGTTTTGTTTTTAATAAATTCCATTTAAAACAATGGCTTGAGAAAATATATAAAAATATAAATGGCACAATTTTATAATGTGAGTTTTTTATTTGAATTTTGTTTAGCCTAAAAATCTCATTTTTATAGAGTCTGCAGCGAAAACAACCTCATTGATATCGAGACTCTAAACAATGAAAAAACTCCTTTTAGTTACTGCTCTTTTCTCTAGTGTTGCGTCTGCAAACGTCCACAGCGGTTTTTACCTAGGTGCTGGTGTCGGCACTACAGACTTTGATGATGATGGATACTTTAGTGACACCACTCTGCCTATTTCAACGGATTCTGAACATTCATACAAAATCATCGCGGGTTACCAGTTCAACCGTGTTGTTAGCTTAGAAACCCAATTCACCCGCTATGGGGATACGAACGTTAAGGTACACACGCCATACGATACTATCAGTGGCAAAATCGAACATAAAAGCTATACGGTGGCAGCCAACTTAGGCTACACGTTTGATAGCGGTGTTTGACCATTTGCGATTATCGGGCTTGGGTCGATGGATTATACGGAGGGCAGTTTTTCTGATGATGGCGGTTTAGTCCGTTTAGGCCTGGGTCTAGAATATACTCCGCCACAGCTTCAAGGCTTATCACTACGTTCTGCCTATGAAGTCGACCACTACGAGATTGAGACTCGAGATGTGTTTTTCTCCAAAACGTATGAGCAGTCTGTTGGTGCTTGGTACGTTGCAGCCACCTACAAGTTCTAACATATGGCGAGGTATCTACCTCGCCATTTTTCTATCTTGGCCAAAACCAATCAATGTTGTAGTGCTCAGAACAGTCAAGCGCTACCCACACTCCCCAACCACTAACTCGCTATACCCTGTAGTGTCATCTTGCTCTCTTGAAAAGCCTAAGCTTGGTTACTTATAAAGGATTGCTCATTACCTCGGCCAATATTTTCGTGAACTTTTGCTGTTATTGATACCAATGATAATGATAAGGAACACCCTAAGAGTTACCACATAGAAGTAACCGAGTTAGTAAAAGAGGCTTATAAGACCATAAGTAAACGTTGTGAAAAGCAGGATAACCCTGGTATTCAGCGCCATATGGATTACCACAGTTTGCTGATATTACGTAAAATTCGTAGCTTTGAACTGCCCTTAACCAATGTTGCCAATGCCTTTAAGCGTGGCGGGGTGGGGTGTTTGGGCGCCACAACAGTGCCAGAGCTAATTTTAAAGTTAAAGGTTAGCCCAAAAGAGTGTACATGCAATGGAAGAAAACATGATAAATTCAGTTCTTTCAATGAGATACCCTATAACCTATAACCTATAACCTAGAACGAGGAAAATAGCTTTGAGTGCGTTGAATATTTACGATGAGTCTTATTATATTATATTCCCCGATGATGATTTTGAAGAATATGATAATGACCTCACACCGACTCAATATACCGCCAATACTCATTGGAAGTTTGAAAAGCTTAACTTTGGTATAAAGCCACTTACCTTTGTTGCCGATAATGAAAATTTGGACTTTTTGCAGCAAGATTACGCTCTAGCGTTTAACGTAAAGAACTTTGTCGTCACAACCAAACTTAAAGAACTGCTTGAAGATGGCCTTTACGGCAGTCAGTTTTTTCCAGCAATTATTCAAGATGAGAACAATAATTCGGTTGAAGGCCTCTGGGCTCTGAATACTTTTGATGACTTAGACTGTGTTGATCTAAAAAGAAGTCAATTTTATATGCCAGGTGATGGGACGACAGAAATTGATGGCTTTGCAATTAGCCCTCATATGAGTAATTACCGATTTCGAGAAGATGTATTCGATGCCATTCCAGAAGATGAACGCTTAATTTTTCAATTGGGAAATACAACAACCGGAGAAATCTTTGTTCATCAAAAAGTCGTTGATATTTTTAAAAAATATGACGTTAAAGGTATTCGGTTCTTTAAAGCGAGTGAGTATCATGTCGGTGATGAGTTCTAAAATAGCAGTGCTGCATTCTTTTTTCTGAAAGGTTAAATTATCCAAGGTAAAACAATGAGCCAATATAACCATCAATCCTGCTTGAGCAAGACATACTAACTAGATGGGCCTATTGATTTCGACAATGCTTGGACGCTTGAGAGAGGCATATGAATAACTACGAAGATATTTACTACATTTCTAAAACGGTTGCTTTTCAAGAAAACTTTCTAGAACTCCAAGCAACAAAAAATACAGGAGTACGCAATCATACTTATAAAAAGCTTGATTTTGGTGACGGTCCGGTTTTTTTTGAAAATGGCTTTAAAGGTTTAGTCCCTTTCAATCTGACAGACGGTCAATTTGATGGAATCTACCCAGTGGTGTCCTTGAAAGTCGTGTCTGCTATTCGATATTACAATATTGATGGTTTCCAGCTCTTTCCAGCGGTGATTATTGGTGATGATGGCAAGTGGCATAAGGGGTTTTTCTTTTTTAACTTTTACTCTCCTTTAGACTGTGTTGATTTTGAAAATAGTGATGTCCGTGGATATAAGCCCAATGCTAGATACAATGAGGTGATAAGTTACAAACTGCGGAGCGATGTGCTGGATGGTATACCAGAAGAAAACCGCCTGATGATCAAACTGGCTCGTGTCCAAGGTGGCGCCTTGATTTTCCACCAAAAAATAGTCGATGCATTAGCCCGCTTCGACGTTGAAGCTTTCCAGTTTTTCAAACTCAGTGAATACAGGCTGGGCATGGAATATCGCATGGGTTAACGGGAGCCTCTGGGCGGGGGGCGTTATAGACACAGGGTGAAACGACAAACGTCAAGGTGATTGAGCTCCTGAGGTAACAATATGAAAAACTACGAACAACAATACTACAAAGTGTTTGAAGCCCCATGCCGGAAAACTTACCTGCATTTAAAGGCATCACAGGATACGGGGCGCCGTCGTTATAGCTTCACTCAATTAGATGTTGGCGATGGGCCCATATTCTTTACCAATGCAGATAAAGGCGAGATGCCATTCATTGTTAGTGATTTTTTGCTCCATGGTTTTTTCCCTGTAGTCTCTAAGAAAATTGCCGAAATAATAATGCCTTACTCCATTAATGGTTTTCAGTTGTTTCCAGCGGTGTTGATTGGTGATGATGAGAAGTGGCATGAAGATTTTTTCTTCTTTAATGCTTATGACAACCTCGACTGTATTGACTTTGATCGCAGTGAAATACTTGATTATTCGCCAGAAGACAGTAGGCATGAAATCATCCGATACCAATTAAAGAGTGACGTGTTAGATGCGATTCCATTGGAAAATCGTCTGATTGTACGCCCAAGCAAAGTCGCTGGCGGTGGTTTACTCCTTCATGAAAATCTAGTGACGCAGATTCGTCGCTACATAGACCCTGATGCTTTTAGGTTTTTTCAACTGAGTGAATATAGATTGGGCGACAAATATCTATAACACTGTTTTACAATACCAACTTGACGACAGTGTGTGAGATGCAATCCCTGAAGCATATAGGCTAATGATATAGCTAGCGGTTGTAACAGGCGGCGCTTTATTGTTCAATCAAAATATAGTTAACGCACTCGCCACGTTTAATATTTAAGCTTTTCAATTCTTTAAGCTGAGTGACTACCGTAAAGGAATGGAGTTTGAATAGGTTGCAGGTCAAGAAGGCCGAATGAGCTAACGTTCGGCCTTTACTGAACGGGACTCTTGATTGAGCCATAACCATCACCGTTATCTCAACACTCCCCAACCACTAACTCGCTATACCCTGTAGTGTCATCTTGCTCTCTAGAAAAGCTTAGGCTTGGGTATGTGTGAAGGATCAGTTCGGCAGTGGTATCGATAAGGCTGTTGTCGAGAAGGTGGCCGCCAATGACTTTGCCGTTACTGTCAGCAACAGAGATGTGAATGTGCTGGTGGTTTGGCGTCAGTGTTCCCATCACCGACACTATTTCAAAAGGTTGCGTCAGCGTGATGGATTGCTCAGCGCCCGCAAGGCGAAGGCTAACTTGCTCTAAACACCCGACACACGAGGCGATAGTGCCGGCTTGAATCTTATGCTCTGTTACCAGAGACTGAATTTGCTTTTTTAAGTCCTGGCCTTTGGTGAGTCGAACGGCGATGGGCTGAATCATAGTCGGTTCCGGTATCTATGTGGTGTGTAAAAAAGGAGCAAATGGTTTGCTCCTTTCAAATGTTGGGTCTGTCTGCCAAGCAGCGGCTTAATGCGCTCTTGCTACTGTGCCTTGTGAGCTGACGGTGAGCGTCTTAGTCGATAGTGGTACAAAAGCAGATTGCCCCTTGGTCAAGACAAGTGTCTCATCACCAGCTTGCAGTGTAACATCGCTATCCACCGCAAATAAGATCTCAGCGCGGTTCAGCGTCAGCGGCTTGTTTTTTGGCTGCTTCAGCACAGAAAACTTAAAATCTTCCACAGGCACTGGGAAGTTGAACTCACCGTCGCTTTCGACTGGTTGCGTGAGGATTTTATCTTTATCCAGCGCGGCAAATTTACAGCTGCTGACCAACTCTTCAACGTCCATGTATTTTGGCGTTAGACCCGCGCGCAATACGTTATCCGAATTGGCCATGATCTCAAGGCCTGTGCCCTTGATGTAGGCGTGCGGGGTGCCCGCATCCAAGAACATGGCTTCTCCGGGCTGAAGCTCAAGTACGTTAAGCATCAGCGGGGCCAGCAGGCCAACGTCGTTCGGGTATTGGCTATTTAGCTCCACCACCAGCACTGCCAACGGATCTGGGTTGTTATTGGCCCAGCTAAGCAGTGCGTCTAGGGCCTGAGACTTTTTATCGCCATCCAGTTCTAACATGGCTTTAAAGAAGGCCTGTAAACCTTGTGAGGTCAGGTTATGACGAAAACCGTCAACATCTTGCTTTAGCGCGGGGGCATTCAACGCATCAAACAGGGCAATGGTTTCTTCAAAGTCACGGAAACCGTTCATCGCCATGTAAGGCGTCAGCGCGTAAACCAGCTCGGGCTTGTGGTTTGGATCTTTGTAGTTGCGGTTAGCCGCGTTGCGCGCAATGCCAGCGGCGTCTTCTCTGGCAAACCCTTCTTCAGCTTGGGCTTTGGATGGGTGAACCTGAATGGAAAGCGCCTGAGCGGCGGCCAGTACTTTAAAAAGGAAGGGCAGTTCACCAAAGCGCTGTTGGGTCTCGGCACCAAGGGTTTGCTCTGGGTTGTGGTTGATAAAATCAGACAGCAAAACCGTCTCATTCGCGATTTGAATTTTTGAGCATCCGTTAGGGTGGGCACCCATCCAGATTTCAGCTTGAGGCTGTTGCTCAGGGTTGGCAATGCCAAACAAAGTGTTGATCGAATCTCGGCTACCCCAAGGGTAGGGTTGAATAACATTTTCCAGCAGGAAAAATGGAGCAGGGTTAGACATTCTTATACCTTAAAAAAATACAGCTAGCAAAAAGCCCAAACAGGCCTAAACACACCTAGTTTACAAACTTGCCAATACCATGAGCAAGATAAAAGAGATAAGAGTGTGACTGTGTCATGATGTGGTGAAACGTTTAGTGGTGAATGGAGAGAAAAACAATGCTTGTTGGGCTAGATATTGGTGGGACAAAAATAGAAGGTGTTGGTCTTGATAAGGAGAGCTATGCAACCTTAGTCAAACATCGTGAGCCGACCAATACACACAGCTATCAGGGGTTTCTTGATTCGGTATTAGCGGTCATAAAAGAGGTGGCGCAACACGGTGAGATCGAGTCTATTGGCATTGGGTGCTGTGGTTCGGTCGGCAATGATGGTTTGATGCAAGGGGCGAACGTTACGGTTCTCAACGGTCAGGATTTTATTGGTGACTTAACGCGTTATATCGATGTGCCAGTTGCCTTAGCCAATGATGCAGACTGTCTCGCTCTGTCTGAATTTAAAGATGGGGCGGCGAAACACGCCCAGCATTCGTGTGTTGCTATCATTATTGGCACTGGGTGCGGCTCTGGTGTGGTGATCAACAACGGCTTAGTGACGGGGTTAAACAAGCTGGGGGGAGAGCTGGGGCATAACCCTTTACCGGGTTTCGATAAAGACAAAGATGGCGCGCCAGTACAATGTTACTGCGGGTCATTAAACTGCACAGAATCCTTTGTATCAGGAACGGGTTTTAGCCGCTCGTTTGCAGAAAAACACGGCCCTGCGGATGCCAAACAAATCATGGCGCTTTGCGCCGAGGGCGATACAGCCGCACAGCAGCACTTTGATCTCTACTGTGATCAGCTGGCACGTGTGTGTGCGTCAATCGTTAACTTTGTCGATCCTGAAGTGATCGTCCTTGGCGGCGGTATGTCCAATGTTGACGCTATTTACCCGTTGGTGAACGCCAAACTTAACCTCTACACCTTTAATAAATCTGCCCAAACGCGCATTGTCAAAAGTGTCCATGGTGATTCATCTGGCGTGCGAGGGGCGGCGTTTTTGCACTCCCTCGGCCAGTGAGTTACTTAACGGAGTAACGTTTGACATTGGGTTGGCTCTCTTTTGGTTCAGCTTGAGTTTGGCTGTCGAGAGGCGCCCATTTTAACGCACCATTGGTTTCAAAGTCGTTGGCTTGGGTGCACGTCATATAGTGGTCACCAACCTGAATAACGGCGCCGAGAGAGTAGCCCTGATCTTGGTAGTAGCAGACTCGCTTGGCGGCTTCGCTGCCATCGATGGCAATCACGGCATTGCCGGGTGTGGTGATCACGTTGGCACAAGTGGATGCCGATGCCAGTAGTAGCAAAGTGAATAGATGGATGCGCATAAACTCTCCTTAGATTAACCCATTAATTATGGGCGACCGATAGTGAGTGAAGATTAAATGACTCGCGAGAAAAACATTCGCGGGTGGCGATGCCTCTTTAATCGCCATATTTGCGCTGATATCGAGGCAACATACTTTCGTTGCCCAACACGCCTCCCTGATGCACATAGATAATGGTTTTGTCTCGGTGTTGCTCAGACCAAGATTGTAAACACTGCCACATCATAGGGTCGTAAAGCAGATCAAACTCCACATTGGTTTGTTCGAGAAGTTTACGCCAGATTTCATAATCTTGACGATAAAGTTTGCCAAAATGATGTTTGCTTTCCAGTTCGAGTATGTGCGGAAAATCGCGTTCACCGAGCTGCTTAAATTGCTCGATTAAGTAGTCTTTGCCGCCCACGCAAGGGCAGGTCAGGACTTGGATACCGTGCACATGGAGAAAACGGTGCAAATACAGTGCTGTGGTGCCCGTGCCGGATGGCAGCGCCACAACAAATTCTTTGCCTGTTTCGAAGCGACTCCAAGATAGGATTTCACGGCCAAGCTGCTCAATGCCCAATCTAGCGTCGGTGGAGCGGCCGCCTTCTTCAATGATGAGGCAGCGTGCATCTGGCTGGCGAATAGTATCAATGAATTGTGCTGGGTGAAGGTTGGATTCATTTACGGGGATGACACGCGCGCCCAGTTCGAGCGCGCCTCGATAGTTACCAATCGGTCTGTCGACTAACCACGGCGGAATACGGTCAACGTAATATTCAAGGGTCCAGCCTTTGATGGCGCATAGAGCGGCCAATGAGTAAAGTGAGTTGGCTTGCGCACTGCCATAGCTAATCAAAGTGGTCACCTCTGGGTAGCTTCTCTCTAACAGCGTCATGAACTTGCGAGCTTTATTGCCACTGAAATGGCTATGGAGCTGGTCGTCCCGTTTGAGGTAAAACGTGGTGCCGTTAAATTGGTGCTGGGTGATTGGTGTGTCGCAAAATTTCATCTGAATCGTTGGCCAGTAAAATGGGGGCCTATCTTACCTGATTTCGCCGCAAAAGCCTGAATATGGATCAAAACCGGATGCGAGCGACGCAGCCTCGGCTAGGGTGGTTTTCCAGTTCAAATGACCAGCCATAGCGCTGGCTCAGATCATCGACAATCAACAGCCCAAGTCCGTGTCCGTCAGCATTGGGGGTGTCGCTCAACCCCGGCCCATCGTCAATAATTACTAACTCCTGCTCGGAGACGTCGATAGTGATCGTCCCTTCTGTGGTGGCAGCGATCGCATTGCGGATCAAGTTACCCACAATCATGTTCATGACCGCAGGGGTTGCCCTGACACTAGGCAAGCCAGAAGTCATGAGCTGAATGGTGACATTTTTCTCGGTCGCCTGAACCGAATTGGCCTCGACAATCGATTCAAGCTCATTTTTTTCGATTACTCTTAGCGGCGCGTCATCGACATTTCTTTCGTAGCGAACGATGGAGAGCAGGGCATCGACCATAGTGGTCATTTGATTCGTCGCATCGTCAATGCGGCTGATTTGTCTTTGCTGAAATTCGCACGGTTCGGAACGAGTCAGCAGTTTGTTGGCCCCTTTGACTACCGTGAGTGGCGTGCGCAGTTCATGGCTGGCATAACGGGCAAAGGCTTGTTCGCGTTTGAGAGCAAGGTTGAGGTCTTGTCGGTATTGATTGAGCTGTTGTGTCAGGGTCTGAAATTCGTCGGCGGCCCCTTCACGTATGGTGAAGGCTTGTGTGGCGCTCCCGGAGTGGCTTTCCAACTGTTTGGCAATCTCGTTGACGGGCTCGATGAGCCGGGTTGATAACCGATAGAGCAAAGTACCGAACAGGAACATTAAAACTGAGACAAAAGAAATCACGATCACGCCGGAGTAGATGAATTCATCGGTGGCGAATTCAACTTGATCAATGAGAGACAATAGCACCACGACTTTCTTTTCACCCTGATCGGTGTAGTAGCCCTTGTAAACCATATGGCCGTTGGGGGACAAGGTGGAGCCAACTTCGCCTAGGTAAGTGTCATACGCATCGGTAACCTGACGATAAAAATCCGGGACTAACGATAAGTCGTTATACGCTCGGGTTAGGGCATCAATCTGTATTTCGCCGTCTTCACCCGCAATAAAGCGCGCTACGGCTTCGTCTCTATCAATCAAGATCCTGCGTTCACCGACTCTGTCTTCCGACCATTGGAGCGATAAGGTAAAAATGAGAAAAATGACCACGCCAATAATGCAGGAGAGGCTGGTGAAAAACAGCGCCAATCGACCGGTTAGCGTCTTGGTACTGGAGAGGAATCGGTTCAAGTTAGATGTCCTCTAAACGAAAGCCAATCTTGGGCAAGGTGGTCAACATCGGCTGAGCGAATGGTTTGTCGAGTTGATTACGTAGCTGATAGATGTGGCTGCGCAACACGTCATGGTTCGGCTCTTTTTCTTGCCAGAGCTTTTCAGAGATCTCCTGTCTAGTGAGGATCTCAGGTGCTTTGAGGCACAGTGCCTCAAGAATGGTATAGGTGGTTGGGTTGAGGGCGAGTAACTTGCCTTCACGAAAGGCCTGACGCGTTTTTTGATCGACCTTCAGGCTGCCAAAGCTCAGGACTGTGTTGGCGACTTGGCCA
The DNA here is from genome assembly GCF_027587155.1 of Vibrio sp. T11.5. Taxonomy (NCBI): domain Bacteria; kingdom Pseudomonadati; phylum Pseudomonadota; class Gammaproteobacteria; order Vibrionales; family Vibrionaceae; genus Vibrio; species Vibrio sp. T11.5. The sequence continues at coordinate 477,041 of NZ_JAPPTP010000001.1, read as the reverse complement.
CGGTAGCGCTTGACTAGGGCGTGCATGCGGGCTTCCAGAATGTCCAAATCAAACGGTTTGGTGAGGTAATCATCGGCACCGTGTTCAAACCCTTTCAGCATGTCCTCGCGATTGTCTAGGGCGGTGAGCATCAATACTGGGGTGTTGTTACCCGCCTCACGGAGTCTGTTGCACACGGTCAGGCCATCCATTCTGGGTAGCATCAAGTCCAATAAAATTAGGTCAAAATTGCCACTGAGGGCCAGTTGCAAACCCAGCTCACCATTGTCTGCGTAGTCAAGCTCCATGCCGATACTTTCGAAGTAATCAAACAGAATACCGGCGACTTCCCGGTTGTCTTCAACCAATAAAATTTTGTTCATGCAATGGCTCTCTATTTCTATCGCCCTATGACAGCAAAACCGACGTGGAAAAAACGTGAACAACATTGTTTTCACGTTGCGATTGGTAACCTAGCAAAACGTCGCAAAGGCTGAGCGTCAAGATGAGTGAAATCATCGTCTCAGCCTTGTTTAAATAAACAATACGTATAGTGAAGCATCTCATGGTACGTATGCAACTAGAGTGAGTCTTTCTATGGGGCTAGTCACTTCGGTACCAAATAAACTAACAGCGGTGACAGTATCGGTTATTGTTCCTTACTACAACGAAGCGGAGGTATTACCTGAGCTACACCAAAGGTTAACTCAGGTGTTGAACTCGCTGTCTGAGAGCTGTGAAATTATCTATGTGGACGATGGTAGCAGCGACCACAGTTTGTCGTTGGTTGAATCGTTTAGTGCGCAAAGCACCACCATCCGCAGCATTGGGCTAAGTCGTAACTTCGGCAAAGAGGCGGCTATGAGCGCAGGTCTTGAGCATAGCCGAGGACTGGCGATGATACTGATTGACGCCGATCTGCAAGATCCGCCGGAGTTGATCCCTCAGATGCTGGTTAAGTGGCGAGAAGGCTACGATGTGGTCAACATGCAGCGTACCGAAAGGCGAGGGGAAAGCTGGTTAAAGCGGACTTCTGCCGCGGCGTTTTACCGTTTGCTGAATACATTGGTCAAGTCGGACATTCCTGAAAATGTCGGTGACTTTAGGCTGTTGAGCAGAGAGGTGGTGGATCACATTAATCAACTGCCAGAGCGCAATCGCTACATGAAGGGGCTCTTTGTTTGGCCGGGTTTTAAACAAGCGACACTGCCTTTTCAACGAGAAGCACGCCGCTGCGGTGAAAGCAAATGGAATTACCTCAAACTGCTTGGTCTTGCAGTGGACGGCATCACTTCTTTCTCGATCAAACCATTGCGCTTGGCCACCTTGTTTGGTGCTTTTATTGCGGCAAGTGCGTTCGGCTATGGGGCCTTTATTATGTTTAAAACCTTGGTATTTGGTGAAGTGGTCACCGGCTACCCGTCAATGATGGTGGTTCAGCTTGCACTAGGCGGGATCCAGTTGTTGTGTCTTGGTGTGCTCGGCGAATACATCGGCCGCATTTTTATTGAATCCAAAGGGCGGCCACTGTATTTGGTTCAATCCGTCAATGAGAAGCCAGCTACCACTCAACAGCCAGCCTTGGAGAAACGCGCGTGAGTATCAACCGAGTCCACTTATGGGCACTGCTAGGCGTTGCGTTACTGATTCGCTTGCTGAGTTTAGGCGCGTATCCGTTGATGGATACAACAGAAGCGCGCTACGGCGAAATGGCGCGTCTGATGATTGAAACCAATAACTGGATCACGCCACAGTTTGATTATGGGGTGCCTTTTTGGGGCAAGCCGCCGCTATTTACTTGGCTAAGTGCTGGCGGTATCGAATTGTTTGGTATCAATGAATTTGCGGTGCGCGCGCCACACTGGTTAGCTGGAGTGATGGTGATTGCCTTGATGGCGTATTTTGCTAATCGGCAAGGGCTTAGTGGTTTGATCACGGCGGTGGTGTTAGCGACCTGCGGTATTTTTTCTGTTGCGGCGGGCGCGGTTATGACGGATATGGCGCTGACATTAGGGCTGTCGCTGGCGATGATCGGCTTTTACTTCTGTTGGCAAGGGGCCAGAGTGTGGGGGTATGTCGGTTTTGTGGGCTTGGCGATCGGGTTACTGGCTAAAGGGCCGCTAGTGCTTGTTTTGATGGGTTTGGCCGTTGTGCCATGGTTGTTATTGCAGCATGGTGCACGAGGGGCATTGGCTGTGCTTTGGCAACGTTTTCCACTCTTGGGCGGCACGGTTGTAATGTTGGCTCTCGCATTGCCATGGTATGTCGCGGCTGAAGCGGCCACGCCAGGTTTTCTCGATTACTTTATTGTTGGTGAACATTTTCACCGTTTTCTTGTCAGCGGCTGGCAGGGAGATCTCTATGGCACGGCACACGATGAACCGAGAGGTACCATCTGGCTGTTCTGGCTCTATTCGGCCGCGCCATGGTCGTTGGTATTGCCTGTTGCTCTGTTCTTAAAACGCAAAGCGCTGGGGCGAGACATCGAACTCAAACAGGGCATCATCAGTTTTCTTGTGTTCTGGATGCTGTCACCTCTGTTGTTGTTTACTTTTTCAGGCAACATACTCCCTGCGTATGTGTTACCGGGTGTACCTGCGATCGGCATGCTAATGGCGATCGTGCTCTCGGATGCGCGAGAGGACACGAAGTGGTTCAAAGTAACGGCGGGTATTTTGCCCTGTTTGTTGATTGCCGCTGTAATTTATATCCAGTTGGGAGTGGGGGAGCGCAAAAGTGACAAGGTCATTTTTCGCAATGCCGACCCTCAGATCACCACGTATTACGTTGGCAATCGGCCATTTTCGGGCCAGTTCTATAGTCAGGGCAAGGCGAAAAAGCTCACAGACAGTTCGCTGTTGGATGGTTTAAACAAAGTGCAGTTGATCGGCGAGAAAAGCCAAGTAGAGCCGCTGGTCAAGGCAAATAAGCTCAGTTGCTCGATAGATTTTGTGGCACAAAGCAAACGAGCTTTGTATCGCTGTGCGCGACATTGATGATGAGCAAATTGTGGCGCTTTGCGGTTGTTGGAGGTGTTGGCTTTGCCGTCGACGCCTCTCTGTTTGCTTTATTCTTCTATGGCATCGGGTGGCCGATACTGGGGGCGCGTGTGGTGTCTTTTTTCTTCGCGGCCACAGTCACTTGGTTTGGCAACCGAGTCTTTACCTTTACACATCAACAAACCACTAGGAAGTTCTCGCAATGGCTTAAATTCGTCGGATGCGCGACGTTGTCCGCTGTGCCTAATGTCGGAGTATTCAAACTGACGAAGTATTATTGTGGCAGTGACGGCATGTTGGCGATGCTGGCTTTAGCCCTTGGTGTGTTGGCTGGCATGGTGAGTAACTTTGCGTTCTGTCATTGCTGGGTGTTTGGTCAACAATCTCTTCCACGCACAGAGTCTCAGTGACGAATAAAAAAAGCCCAGAGCAATCGCGCTCTGGGCTGATACAAAACATAGGAGTTAATGAAGAAAAAGCAGCGTAAATTAGTAGCGTCAGTCAAGAAAACAAGTGTTACGGCCTGTAAACTTAAGAAGGCTCTGCTAACTACACTTATTGAGACCCACCGAATTCAAATCAGTTCCATAGTTGGCAAAATTTTTTTAATTTTTTCTTCAAAGGCTTATCTCGCACAATTTGCAATCTGGTCGGACCAATCTTCAAAAATGTGATGTTAAAAACTTGTTGGTTATTTGTTTCGGATGTATATTTCAAACAGATGTTTAATACGAGCGATTGAAATGTCGATGAGAAATACGACCAAAGAGAAAATCCTAGATGTTGCGGAAGCTCTGTTTGCAGAACATGGTTTCAACGACACCTCACTGCGTACGATTACCAGTAAAGCGGGCGTTAACCTCGCGTCGGTGAACTATCACTTTGGTGATAAGAAAACACTGGTACGTGCTGTATTGAACCGCTATCTCGAAGCCTTTATGCCAGCGGTTCAAGATGCCTTGATCACTCTCAACCTCAACGAAAGTTACAAAATGGCGGATGTGTTTGAATCGCTAAGAGGGCCGCTGCGCGCACTGAATGATGTCAGACCAAATGGGACCAGTCGCTTTATGTTGCTGATTGGCCGCGGATACACCGATGTTCAAGGCCATTTGCGCTGGTTTATTACCACTCGTTATCAAGAGACGTTGACTTTGTTTACCCAATCCGTGACCAAAGCCAACCCTAAGTTGACTCAGGAAGAGTTGTTTTGGCGACTTCATTTTACGTTAGGTACGTGTGTATTCACCATGGCCTCGAGTCAAGCTCTGATGGACATTGCAGAAAATTCATTCGGGCAGCCGGTCGACGCTAAGTCTATTGTCGATCAGCTTATCCCATATTTAGCCGCAGGTGTTGCGGCTGAGTAATAGAACAAACGAAATATAAAACAAATATAAATTGGACCACCAACAGTGAACAAAAGGATCTGATTATGGGCTCTCTACGCAGAAAATGGGTCAGTGACCCAGCTTTCAAAATGTTTAAAAAAGTACTGCCACCACTTTCCAGCACTGAGAAGGAAGCAATGGAAGCTGGCAGTGTTTGGTGGGATGGGGAGCTGTTTTCAGGTCGCCCAGACTTCACTAAGCTGCACAAATATCCAACCCCTACGTTGAGCGCGGAAGAGCAGTCCTTCGTAGACAACGAGTTGGAGACGCTACTTAGCATGTTAGACGACCAAAAAATCGTCAAACAAGACCGCGACTTGCCAGCTGAAGTTTGGCAATACTTGCGTAAAGAGCGCTTCTTCTCATTGATCATTTCCAAAGAGTACGGTGGTCGAGAATTTTCGGCGCTAGCTAACTCTACCATTGTGACTCGTATTGCGACTCGCAGTATCAGTGCGGCGGTTTCTGTTATGGTGCCTAACTCTTTGGGCCCAGGTGAACTGCTGTCTCACTATGGTACTCAGGAGCAAAAAGATTATTGGTTGCCGCGCTTGGCGAACGGTACAGACATTCCGTGTTTTGCCTTGACGGGCCCTGAAGCGGGTTCTGATGCAGGCGGCATTCCAGATGATGGTGTGGTTTGTTATGGCGAGCACGAAGGCAAAGAAGTACTAGGTATTCGCCTTAACTGGAACAAGCGTTATATCACGCTGGCGCCAGTAGCTACGGTACTTGGCCTTGCCTTTAAGATGTACGACCCAGAGGGTTTGATCGGTGATAAGAAAGAGTTAGGCATTACTTGTGCGCTTATCCCTGCTGATCATGAAGGTGTTGAGATTGGTGAGCGTCATGACCCACTAGGTCTTGCGTTTATGAACGGTCCAACACGTGGTAAAGATGTGTTCATCCCAATGGAATGGCTGATCGGTGGTCAAGAGTACGCTGGTAAAGGTTGGCGTATGCTGGTGGAATGTCTGTCTGCAGGTCGGGGTATTTCTCTACCGGCATTAGGCACGGCAATCGGCCACCTAACGTCACGCACCACGGGGGCTTATGCCTATGTTCGTAAACAATTTGGCATGTCGATTGGTAAGTTTGAAGGGGTGGCAGAAGCCATGGGCCGGATCGGTGGTCTAACTTACTTACTGGAAGCGACCCGCACGCTCACGACAACATCACTCGATCTGAAAGAGAAGCCGGGCATAGTCACAGCCATTGCCAAGTATCATATGACTGAAATGGCGCGTACTATCCTTAATGATTCAATGGACATCCATTCGGGTCGTGCGATTCAAGATGGCCCAATGAACTATTTGGCGTCGCCTTACTTAGGGATTCCTGTTGCGATTACAGTGGAAGGGGCCAACATTCTGACCCGTAACCTGATGATCTTCGGTCAAGGTGCGACTCGCTGTCACCCTTATGTACTTAAGGAGATGGAAGCCGCCGCTAACCCAGATCAAAATCAAGGTGCCAAAGAGTTTGATGACTTGTTGTTTAAGCATATTGGCCATGCGACTAAAAACACCTTGGGTGCGTTCGGTGCTGCTTTGACAGGGTCACGTTTTATCAAAGCAGACATGAGTGGTCCAACTCAGCACTACTACAAAGATCTGACTCGTCTAAGCCGCGCGTTAGCCGTGAGTGCAGATATCGCGATGGCAACACTCGGTGGCGATCTGAAACGAAAAGAAATGATCTCTGCGCGCCTAGGTGATGTGTTGGCTTACCTTTACATGGGATCAGCGGCACTGAAGAAATACGAAGACGAAGGACGTCAGCAGCAAGATCTTGATTTCGTTCACTACTCGGTTCAGCACTGTCTGCATAACGCGGCCAAGGCGCTTCAAGAAGCGTTTTCTAACTACCCGCAAAAAGCGGTGGGTGGCCTGCTGAAAGTGTTGATCTTCCCATTGGGGAATCATTTCGCTAAACCAAGCGACACGCTCACTGTGAAGTTGGCCGAAAGCCTAATGACACCGGGCGCTCATCGAGATCGTTTAACGCACCTTTGCTACATCGGTAAAGCCGAAGACGACAGCGTTGGCCTGATGGAAAATGCTTTCCTTGCGATGTATGGCGTACAGAGTTTAGAACGTAAACTGATGCGAGCGGCGAAAGACGGTAAAGTGGCTCGTAAAGGCCTGCTCAAAGATCGTCTGGCTCAAGCGCTGGAAGCGGATGTACTAACGCAGGATGAAGTCGACCAAATCCTAGCTGCAGACGCGCTGCGTTACAAAGCGATTCAAGTTGATGACTTTAGCCATGATTTCAGCGAAGTAAGAACTGGTACCGATCGCTCAAAGCCGAAGCTCGATAGCGTGGCTTAAGTTGGAATAATCTGTATTTAGTAAAGGCACCTTCACGGTGCCTTTCTTTTTGCTCGAAATCTAAAACTGGTATGAAACAGCTCCAACCACTTGCATTTTGCCGACATTTTTACAGAAATTAGATGCGAACTGGCCTTGAACCTTTTATCCTAGCGGGGTTTTGTAAAGGAAGTTGAATATGATCATCAAACCTAGAATTCGTGGATTTATCTGTACGACAACGCACCCTGTGGGTTGTGAAGCTAACGTAAAAGAACAAATTGCTTACACAAAAGCACAAGGCCCAATTAAAAATGCGCCTAAGCGTGTTCTTGTGGTTGGTGCTTCAAGTGGCTACGGTCTATCTTCTCGTATCGCTGCGGCATTTGGTGGCGGCGCTTCAACTATCGGTGTGTTCTTCGAAAAAGAAGGCACAGAGAAAAAGCCAGGCACTGCAGGTTTCTATAACTCCGTTGCCTTTGAAAAGCTTGCTCGTGAAGAAGGCCTTTATGCAAAGAGCCTTAATGGCGATGCTTTCTCTAACGAAGCGAAGCAAAAAACCATCGACCTAATTAAACAAGACTTGGGTCAAATCGATATGGTGGTTTACTCACTGGCTTCTCCAGTACGTAAAATGCCGGAAACAGGTGAAGTGATTCGCTCTTCGCTTAAGCCAATTGGTGAGACTTACACTTCGACAGCGGTAGACACCAATAAAGATGTGATTATCGAAGCTAGCGTTGAGCCTGCTACTGAAGAAGAGATCAAAGACACTGTCACGGTAATGGGCGGTGAAGATTGGGAACTATGGATCAACGCGCTTTCAGAAGCTGGCGTTCTAGCTGAAGGCTGTAAGACAGTGGCCTACAGCTACATCGGTACTGAGCTGACATGGCCAATCTATTGGGATGGTGCGCTAGGTAAAGCTAAGATGGACCTAGACCGTGCGGCAGCAGCGCTAAACGAGAAGCTATCGGCAACGGGCGGAACAGCAAACGTTGCGGTATTGAAGTCTGTTGTGACTCAAGCCAGTTCAGCGATTCCTGTTATGCCGCTTTACATCGCGATGGTATTTAAGAAAATGCGCGAACAAGGTGTACACGAAGGGTGTATGGAACAAATCTTCCGCATGTTCAGCCAGCGCTTGTATAAAGAAGATGGCACTGCACCTGAAGTGGATGACAAAAATCGCCTACGCCTAGACGACTGGGAACTGCGTGATGATATCCAGCAGTACTGTCGTGAGCTATGGCCACAAATTACATCTGAGAACCTGAAAGAACTGACAGACTATGTTGAGTACAAAGAAGAGTTCTTGAAGCTGTTTGGTTTTGGTGCTGAAGGTGTCGATTATGACGCGGACGTTAACCCAGACTACAAAGCAGACTTTATTGCTATCTAATTGATGGCACTCAGTGAGTCACGTAATCCGGAGCCTTGGCTCCGGATTTTTTTTGCGCCGCGATGTGTGGCTATGGGTAGTCATCATGGGTTGCGCCAAACTCGCAAAAGCATGACCCTTGTCAACATTCTTTAGTCTTGAACTTGTACTAAATAATATAATTATTTAGCATAAAAAAGTGCTCCATTATTGCTCTTCTTCACTTAAACGCACTCGGTGTTAAGTTTGTGTAGCAATAGCGGCAAGGTGCATACAGCCTCTATCCCCTTGTCAAAGGTCCGCCTAATCCGATAGTGTGAACTCGTTCGAAAAATCACAGTTATCTGCGTACGGCAAACCGTGCTTTTCACTACTAATACGCTCTCCTTAGTTACCCTTTTAGACCAAAACACTGATAATTTGGTGAATTTGTCGGTTTTTCTTCGCGCTAACACCTTACTTTCGCCCAGTGATACCTCACTCACTATTTGTTACCGTTCTGCTGTTTGATATGCATATAAGTTTATTGTCCGCAATCGCTTATGGTCACAAGAGTGAAACTGTATGGCTAATGATGTTGAGTTTACCTTTGAAGTTTCTGGTGTGTTAACCAGGTTCAAAGTTGAAAGTTTTTGTGTCAAGGAAGCCCTGTCCACCGCGTTTGAAATCAGCCTCACGGTGTTATCAGAGAGCAATGACATTACCTTTGAAACGCTGAGCAGGAAAAACGGCGTGCTGAGTTTGTTTGGTCAAGGTCTCGCGACAGCTCGGCAGTTTAACGGCTGCATTTCAGCGCTGAGCTATTTGGGCACGGGTCGGCGTTACTCTCGCTATCAGATAACCCTAGTCCCGCAGCTGTGGTTTTTGACCTATCGCCAAGACTGCCGAATTTTTCAACACCAAACGGCGCCAGATATCATTCGCCATGTCTTTGATGACGCCGGAATGAGCGATTATCGCTTTGAACTGACGGGGCAGTACCAAGCAAAAGACTACGTGTTGCAATACCGTGAAAGTGATCATAAGTTTGTCGAGCGCCTGCTGGCAGAACATGGCTTGTGGTTCTACTTTGAGCACAGCGATAGCGCGCATACCATGGTGATTGTAGACAGCAATGATGCCATTCCAGAACTGGTGAGCACGCATCAGAACGGCTCTTACCTTGGGCCTTTGATGTTTCACGCTCAAGGCGGCGGTGTTGCCGACCGAGAACACATTTTCGATTTAGCGCAAGTTCACCGTGCTTTGACAGGGCATGTGAGCTACAACGACTACAACTACCTGACCCCAAAGGTTCCTCAAGGCCAAGAGTCGGGGGACGTTGCCAACAGCGACTTACAACTCTACGACTACCCAGGACGCTACACGGCGCCCGAGATTGGCGCTCTGCGCAGCAACGAGTGGATGTCACAATACATCGTAGAGAGCCACCAAGTTTACGCCTCCAGCAATATTATGCGCTTAGCATCAGGGACTGGCTTTGAGATAGGTGAGTACCCTCGTGCGGCGGTCAATCGTGATTATTTGATGCTCTCTGTGATGCACTTTGGAGAAAACCCTCGCGTCCACGAAGAAGAAGGGTCGGACGCGCCTACCCAATACCGCAATCAATTCGTCTGCTTGCCGCGTGATGTGACTTATCGGGTGAAGAAAATCGCTCCGCCGGTGGTTGAAGGGCCGCATACCGCGGTGGTGGTTGGCCCTGCGGGCGAAGAAATTTATACCGACGAACTGGGGCGAATTAAAGTCCAATTTCACTGGGACCGTTACGGAAAAAATGATGAACGCAGTTCATGTTGGCTGCGCGTCAGTCAATCGATGGCTGCCCCAAGCTGGGGGGCAGTATACCTGCCGCGAATTGGTCACGAAGTAGTGGTGACCTTCTTAGAAGGTGACCCCGATAGGCCGCTGGTGACAGGCGCCGTCTACAACGGCTTGCACTTACCGCCTTATTCCTTGCCAGAACACAAAACGCGCACCGTTTTTCGCACTCAAAGCCACAAAGCAGAAGGCCATAACGAGCTCTATTTCGAAGACGAAAATAACCAAGAAAGGGTGTATCTGCGTGCTCAGAAGGACATGAGAACCAAGGTACTCAACAATCGCTATCGAGATATTGGTAACGATGAAGAGTTAGTGGTTGGCAACCTGCAAGAAAACGTGGTTCACGGTGATCGCAAAGAGGAGATTGATGGTCACAAAACCTCGGTGACCAAGCAGACCTTCATGGAGCGAGTCGAACAAGATGTTACGGTGACCTACAACGCCAACGAAGCGGTCTCACTCGCGCACAATCGTGATTGGTATGTTGATGATAATCGCCGCACTCAGATAGGCAAAAATGACACCCTAGAGGTAGGGGAAGACCAATCCAGTGTCATCTTGGATTCGCGTGCTCAGGACATTGGTGGCGATGACTCATTAACGGTTGGCAACCACCTCAGTGTTGAAGTCAACGGCAATACCTCGGTTCGCTCTGAGGGCAGCACCGCCATCGTTGCGGCGGATGAAATCAAAGTACAAGTGGGCGCATCAAGCTTAGTGCTCAAAAGCAGCGGAGCGATCCACCTTAACGGAACGGCGATCACCATTGATGGGGCGAGCGATGTTAAGGCCATGGGGGGCAAGGTCAATATTAACGACAGTGCTGCCGTAGGCAGTCAAGTCGGTGTGACAACGCGCAGACCGAAAAAGCCGTCTCTTGCCAAGAAGCCGCGGCCCGAAATGTCTCCCGCCTCTTATGCAGGATTGGTGGAAGAAGGCAATTTAATGATGGAACTATGTCAATGTGGGAGTGGTAAAACATGTCAATTACACAGCTAGCGCCAGAGTGGAATATCAATAGTGTCTCTCCAGTGTCGACCGTATCAGAACAACGGATATATGCCCTTATTGAGCCTTTGCTGTGGCCCGATTTTCAATCAGTGCTGGCGGATAACGAGTCGGAGGCCTTATTTGATAGAACCCGTTTTGCATCGGTGACTAATGGTCCTCAACTGGTTCATTTGGGTCAAGAGCTCAAAAAGGTTGAAGCGCTACAGCGTCATTTTGAATCAGCGCCTGCTGGTTGTTTAATGATGACTCCTGATCATGTTGGCCTTCACGCTCTCGCCGAATCATTAAGAAGCCGCGTAACCGTCACCTACAATCAAGCGGCTACGGTGTTGCGTTTTTACGAACCTCGGAAGTTGGTAATGTTCTTGGGCGCTCTCTCGACTGAGCAACGTCAACAGTTTTTCCCTCGACTAAACCGAATCGATTGGTATGACAAGCAATGGCTTTCGGCGCAATGGCCAGCTGGAGACGCTCAAAGCCCACTCACTAACTGGGTAGTAGAAGAAAACCAAGTTCAAACCATGACTATGATTGCCAACCAATGGCAGGGAGTATCCGTCTGATGAGCCTCAGCTATACCGTCCAAGCCGGTGATACACTGTTAAAAGTCGCAGTAGAAAAGAATGTCGATTTTGCCACCTTGCTGGATCTAAATCCTCGTTATCAGTCCAATCCAGACCTCATTCACATCGGCGATACACTGGTGTTACCAAAAGACAAAGAGGCCGAGCCGATTGAGCCTAGCTATCCCGTAGAGCCTGTCTCAGAAGTTCGAGAACTGCAGGACAACCAGCCGCTGATTTCACCTCCTTTGTGTCAACCGATTGATGTACATGACGTCATTTTCCTCACCGGAGATGGCCCATTAGAATACTGGTTACTTGATGAAAAAGCGGCGTTAGAACTAGAGAAAGAAAGCCAGCAGACCGACCTGCTGCTCAACAACTATAAAACCCTTCTGGCTAAAGTACCTCAGGGTGACACAGCGACGCCTGAAGCCTTGGAGTTACATGCTCGCGAGAAGGAAGCATGGCTTAAAGATGCTCAGTATGCCGGTATGTTTGCCACTGCGGGCACGACTCAAAGCCGTGCGACCAAGCGTGTTGCACAAGTCGCCGCCGCTAAACCGTTGGCCAATTCAAATCAAGCCAGAGTGAACAGTGAACTCAAATTACTGAGGGATCGGCAGCGGTTTGTAGAAAATTATCGTAATCGTTGGTTTGCTGAAAGTTCTATGGAGGTGCTGCGACAGCAAGTCTTAGCGGAAATTGAAAGTGATATTCAGTCTTACACGGCATTGGAAACCAAATCCGCACAGGCCAAACCTCCCGTGCTCACCACTAAACTGGGCGTGCCGTTAAAAAACTTGAACAGCGATGGAAAACGATTGACCACACGTCGGATCAGTAGGCATGTGGTGGAATCCTATTCGGTTAAGCACAGTAAATTTGTTTACATGCGCTCAAAATTTTTCGAGCGGGAGGAAAGGCGCTGGCAGCGTAATTATCATCACACCTCCGCGATGAAAGCTCTAGAGCAAAGAGATTTTAAAGGTTTCGGCAAAGCCATCGCTAAAGACATCCTTGAGGATAACAAGTCACTCAAGATTCAGAATAAATTGGCTGGATGGACAGCAGAGGGAGGAAAATTCGTTGAATGGAAAGCGACTCAGCCATACCTCAATGATGAGGGGGAAACGGTGTTCGCAGTCAGCGCAGAGGCGCAGCTGTTTCGCTGGGGAGCCCAAGCAAGTGTGGCTACCACGTTCGAGCCGAGCAAAGGTAAAATTGATTTGGGCGTCGGGGCAGACGCCAGCGTGTCATTAGCCGAAGCCAAAGCGGAAGCCCATCTGTTCTTACCTTGTGAAGCGGGTTATCCGATTAAGCTGACTTACCGCGACGCCAAGGGCAAAGATGCCACTTACTCGTTCGGTAGCTTTCGATTCAAAGGAACCGTTTCTGTGGGGTGTTTTGCTGGGGTAGCCGTCGGTGCCAGCGCTCAAGTGGGTCAGGCAGAAGAGGAAAATGGCAGCAGTGTTGGGGTAATGTTTACACCACATGTCGATCTTTCCAAAGGACCGAAGGGGGAAATTGGCCTACGTGCACAAGGCTTTGCTGGCCTTCAAGCGAGCGGGCAGTTGGCAGGGTCGATGGAATGGAAAGCACCTGAAGAAGACAAACCTACCACTTTTAAAGTGCTCTTAAAGCTGAGTGCCTCGGGCAATATCGCAGCCGGGGCTGGATTCGGTGCAGATTTTCAGCTCTCACTCGCGGGTGGAAAATTTTATTTAAAATGTTCAGGTCAGTTGGTTTGGGGGGCTGGCGGCGGGGGCGGTTTCGGTGCCCTTATCGACATGGTGCAGTTGTGGGAGTTGGCCAAAGTTATTTTCCGAGGGCTTCAATATGTTGACTATCGAGTACTCGCTAACCTAAATAAATTAGCCTACGACTACCTTTTGGACTGTACACTGGTGGCGTTCACCAGAGAGTTGATTGATTCTCCTGCTCAAACATTGGAAAGTGTTGTCCAAGCGGGTGAGAAACAGGTTATGAAATGGAAGCTGAAGCTTGACAATATTAGTGATCGAAAGAAAAAGGCCAATGCGCTGGCCAAACATATTTTAGATAGCAGTACTATGTCAGGTATGTCATTTGACTCGATTTTGCCAGAGGCGATAGGGGTAATGTTAGACACTCTAGTGGAGGAGTTTTTGCTGAGCTTTAATGAGCTGCAGGAGCAGGCGATCTGTAAACTGCTTAAAGAGAGCACCTATAGCTGGCATAAGTTTGAAGAGATTTTGCAGCGAATGAACAGTGCTGGGCAAAAACAGACGGGTGATAAAGTGATGTTTGATAACCTTGACCGCATTAATGCTATTTTGGATGAAGCCCAGCAACGAATGTTTAACCGCTGGGTGACTCAATTGGCGCACAAAAACAGGCTGACTGATAACGCAGACCCTTATCTTCCCGTTTCTGGTGAGCAATTGTCACGAAAACGCGCCCAGATAATGGCTCGTAGTGATGAGTATTTACCTTACCGATAATCACAAATAGGCCCGCTAGGGCCTATTTTGACTGCATCGTTTCTATTGAGCTGGAGATGGTTGTTGTAAAGCGCAGCGAAAGCTGACCGAGACATAGTATTCTTTTTGAGCAGGTATATGATGGATACGGTCAAAAGTCATGGTAACGCCAGCAGCGTCTCTTAACACTTTCTCTGTGCCAGTCTCTGGCCCCTGTGGATTATGCTCGGGTGAGTTAATGTAATAATCGGGCGAATACCAATCATTGACCCACTCACTGACCTGATTAGACATGCCATAGACACCGAGAGGGTTAGGTGGGAATCTATCTACATCTTCTATGCCTGTCGAGGCATTCGCCTGAGACTGGTTATACTCGACGTAGGAGTTTGTCGTAGGGTCGATATAGACATCTTCGCGAATTTGTAGATAACCATTATTGGTAGCGAAATAAGTTTTTTGTCCGCGGTTTCTGGCGGCATATTCCCACTGGGCTTCTGTTGGTAAATCGAACGGCAACCCACTCATAGAGCCAAGCCACTGGCAATAGTCTTTCGCCTCTTGCCATGTTTTGGTTGGAGCCGGAGTATTTTTCAGCTTGGTCGTCAATGTTCTGTACCACTCGCTGTCACGAAGTACCACGTAATCAAGATTTTTTGGGCCAAAGCTGCTGGCAACATGCATACTATGAAGTTGACGCATCCATTCCATATCAATAAAGCTGGTTTCAAATTTTGAGATTGAGTAGGAATCCAATGTTACCTTATGCAGCTGATAAGCGCCTGTTTCTGTACTGGAGGGGGAGCTTAAACACTCAACACCCGGTGCCCAATCCATTCGCTGGACAGTACCACTGGGTACTAGGCAGGGGGCACCAAAGTCGCCCATGTCAAAACTGCCCCCCTCAACAAATATCAGTGTTTCGATAGCGCGCACCACTACGTCCGCCGCTCTTTGTCGTTGCACGTTGGTTGCATCGGGGTAGTGTTGCTCAATGTTCTTAACGATTGTATCCAACTGTTGCTGGGAAACGGTGTCACTGGTTACATGGATAACGGAACTATTGGTATTGCACGCTGCCAGTAGTGGCAGCATACACCCCAAAGCTAACCCTCTGTTTTTCATTTGTTGTTCCTTTAGTTCAATGCGCCTATTTTACGCACAAACATGCTGAGAAAACAGTTGCAAAAACACCATAAGCCCAGTGATAACGCAGGAATTTCGGAATCAAGCTTTACGCTTACCTTTATGGCTAAAACCTTGGCCCTATTGGGCCACCCTCAGTGGAGCGGCGTTGTACTTTGTAAAGCGCAGCGAAAGCTGACTGATGGGAAGTAGTCTTCTTTTTCAGGGGCATCATGAAGTCGAGAAAAGGTCATTGTGATTCCTCTTCCATCTCGGAGAACTTTTTCAGTGCCAGTCTCTGGACCCTGTGGATTATGTTCGGGTGAGTTAATGTAATAATCGGGCGAGTACCAATCATTGACCCACTCACTGACCTGATTAGACATGCCATAGACACCGAGAGGGTTAGGTGGGAATGTATCTACATCTTCTATGCCTGTCGAGGCATTCGCCTGAGACTGGTTATACTCGACGTAGGAGTTTGTCGTAGGGTCGATATAGACATCTTCAGAAACTTGTCGATAGCCATTATTGGTGGCGAAATAAGTTTTTTGTCCGCGGCTTCTGGCGGCATATTCCCACTGGGCTTCTGTTGGTAAATCGAACGGCAACCCACTCATAGAGCCAAGCCACTGGCAATAGTCTTTCGCTTCCTGCCATTCTTTTGTGGAGGCTGGGTTATCTTTACGTTTCGTCGTGAGTATCTGGTAGCGCTCAGAGTTTCTCTCGATATGACGCCCATCATTAGACCAATCACGAGCGACTGGCAAACTATTGATCAAACGCATCCATTCCATATCAATAAAGCGAGTTTCAAATTTTGAGATTGAGTAGGAATCCAATGTCACCTTATGCAGCTGATGAGCGCCTGTTTCTGTACTGGAGGGGGAACTTAAGCACTCAACACCCGGTGCCCAATCCATTCGCTTGACAGTACCACTGGGTACTAGGCAGGGGGCACCAAAGTCGCCCATGTCAAAACTGCCCCCCTCAACAAATATCAGTGTTTCGATAGCGCGCACCACTACGTCCGCCGCTCTTTGTCGTTGCACGTTGGTTGCATCGGGGTAGTGTTGCTCAATGTTCTTAACGATTGTATCCAACTGTTGCTGGGAAACGGTGTCACTGGTTACATGGATAACGGAACTATTGGTATTGCACGCTGCCAGTAGTGGCAGCATACACCCCAAAGCTAACCCTCTGTTTTTCATTTGTTGTTCCTTTAGTTCAATGCGCCTATTTTACGCATAAGCAGGCTGCGTTTCAGGGGGCGACTATCAGTACCCTGTTAGAGATAGGCTGCAATCCCGTCGCTTACTCCTAATTTCTCACCCAACAGCCCAATTATCGAGTCTTCCAAGTCATTAAGATGGCCTGTATATAACGTTGGTAGGACGACCTAATTTTGAGGATTAGCGAATCATTTACATCAGGTGTAGAGCTAATGGCTTGACGTATATTACTTTATCAAGTCGATATCTTTAGGTGGTGCGTTTTGATTTTTATCATATTCATTTTCTAAGTGAGAAATCAATGAGCAATAAATACTTAACTGACATCGTTTCACAGCCAGATATAGCGCAGTACAAAAACAATCTGGTCTTAAGACTTTTGAATTCGAAAAGGCCTTTTGTACATTATCCACCCAGTGCCAGAGGCGATATGAATGCCTATAAATACGTTGCCTTTAAAGAGGAAATGGCGCGACCGATTACGGTATTTGAATATTTTGATTCTCCTCGAGAAGGGTCTGAGCAGGAAGAATTCAATCGAAATATCCCGGCAATCAATCAGCACATCAGAGATCTTGGTTTACTCAAAGAGGGGCGGGACTATGTTTGGTTGACCACCAAGGATGTCAACGAAGTAAAAAAGCACGCTGATAAAGTCCATCATTACCAAGAGTATGACAACAACACTTATGACCGCGATATCCGCCGACAAGCGTTGCTATTCTATCAAGACAAAATCGCCAATGATCCGAGTGTCGGACAATATCTCGCCTCGAAACACATTGGGCCGGTTAGAAACAGAGAAAAGTGCCTGGTGCTATTTAACATTAATCGGCGAGCCAAAAGCGAGGTTTGGGATCCGAGAAATGAAAGGCACAGCACTTACATGCAAGCCTTTAAAGACATTATCGAAATCATCAATGCAATGAATGCAAAAAAGCAGTTACCTATGCATGATATTGGTTTCGTGGGCAGCAAATTAACGCCAGATGAGGTCACTGAATGGCGGGAATATTGCAATAATATGGGAACCAATTTGATTGATCTGACCGATGTGATGGATGCGCCTTATGGTTTGAATCGCACTCAGCAAAGGTGCGTACATGTTGCGTTAGCGGATAACTACAAAAGTACCCTCTATTTTGGTCATCAATCTGGCGTTAATGAAGACGCGAACATCCTGCCCAGAACTAATGTGCTCAGCTTAAGTGAGTATCTCCACCTTGGGCAAATTGGTATTAGTCGGGTTGAAGCACGATCTCAGCTGGATCCTGAGTATCAAAACGAACTGGGCATGGGCGGGGCATACAGCGCTTTTGGCAATTTTTACAGTTTGCGTAACTGTGAATTTCTGACTTCTGACGGTGTGCTAGCGGCAATCCAGCTCAAATTGGATATGCACAAAGACAATCATATTTCTCTTGAAACGGTATGGGATGACGTTTTAGGGCGCTATGCTTGGGAGTCAGAGGTGCCTCATATCCCAAAGAAGAAGTTGGATAAGTCAGAGCCTTACGTTGTGTTTTGCAACAAGTATTATTATATCGATGACATAGAGATATCCGATGATCAGGCGGTAAAAAGGTTACTCAATCGAATCTTTGTCAGTGCTGGGGTAGATGAGACCAAGTTCTGGGACAAGGTGGAAGATAAGGAAGCCAAAAGGGCCTATATTGAGGCGGCAGAATTATTGGTACGCCGAAAGCTGAAACACCAGCCTCAATTCACTCAACAAACGCAGGCATGGTTGACTGGCATCCTTGAGCAATTGTTTGAGAGACATGATAGTGGGTCGCCACTTTCAATCCATAAAAATAGGCTTGAAGGGCAAAATACAGGACGCGTCATGTATACGTTGGGAGCCAATCAAATCAAACACCGCGCCATTAAAGACACGTCGTGGAGTGACTTTTGGAATTTAGTCGATACGCAATCCGAGCAAGACTAAAAACCACTGAAAGTGTATCTATCTAATAGGTTAGGTTTGGGCATAGTCAAAGGGGCGACACAAGACGTCACCCCTTGAGCTTGTTGTGTTTTGGTTATTTAAACGTCGCCCAAATCGGGGCGTGGTCCGACGGCTTTTCGATACCGCGCAGTTCGTAGTCGATGTCTGATTCGATACATTTTTCAGCAAGCTTTGGTGTCGCCAGTACTACGTCGATACGTAGCCCACGGTTGTCATCAAAACCGCGTGAGCGATAGTCAAACCACGAGAAACGATCCTCAACCTGTGGATGAAGCTGGCGGAAGGTATCGACAAATCCCCAGTCGATTAATGTTTTCAACCATTGGCGCTCTTCTGGTTGGAAAGAACATTTGCCTGTTTTTAACCAGCGTTTGCGGTTGGGTTCGCCGATACCGATATCAGCATCTATTGGGCTGATGTTGATATCGCCCATCACGATCAGCTGCTCGTCATTGTTATGATGATCATTTAGGTAAGTCATCAAGTCTTGGTAGAACTGGCGCTTGTATGGGTACTTGGTCTCGTGGCTGATGTTGTCGCCCTGAGGAAAGTAGCCGTTAAGCACGGTGACTTTCTCGCCGTTGTCGTCTTCAAACGTCGCCATGATCATACGTTTTTGATGATCTTCGTTGTCGGTTGGAAAGCCTTTCTGAACAGAAAGCGGTGCTTTCTTACATAGCATGGCGACACCGTAGTGTGCTTTTTGCCCATGGAAGTAGACTTTGTAGCCCATGGCTTCAACGTCTTCGACCGGGAAGGCTTCATCGTGCACTTTGATTTCTTGAAGGCCGATCACATCAGGTTGGTGTTTGTCGATGACCGCTTGCAATTGATGCAAGCGTGCGCGAAGACCATTGATGTTAAAGCTGATCACTTTCATTTTTATTCCTTGTTATTGAAATAATTCAACCAATTGAAATTTCCCCAGATATTACCACTTTCTTGAGTCACTACCTAAAGTTAACACTTGGTGTATTGGCATTAACATATTTGTAAACTTTCGATTGATAAATGATTGCAATATGTTGTAATTGGTCTCGAAATGTAGAATTTAGCCTTCGTTTTTGATGCGATATGAATGAGTTTGCTCATAAGGATGTACTATGCGAACCCTTTCCGTTCAATGGAAAATAACCCTTCTTGCAGGTTGTTGCCTGCTTATCACTTCTTTATCCCTGATCGGATTTTCTGTCTACAACGCAGTGACTAACCAACAACAGATTAAGGCACAAAGTGCTGAGTCTGTGATCAATAAATCTGAGCAACTGCTTGAAACACGAGCTCAGCTCAATGCTACTGAGGTCGCTGAGTATCTCAATGAGGCCTTGTATCGAGCAGAAATGTTGGCCTCTAATGCGCTGTTTCTGAAAACCAATACGGAAGAAAATTTTGGTGACAGTGAGGAGTTACGTACCGCTTTAGATGAGATGGTACGCAGGTCAGTACTGAGTTTTGATTCGATTCATGGCGCTTATCTTGTGTTTAGACCAAACATGTTAGATGGCGAAGACAGCAACTATGTCGATGCGGAGTATGTTGGCTCAAACGAAAGAGGGCAGTTTGCCCCTTATTGGGTTACTGCTCAAAATGGCGAGAACGTGGTGTCTAATGTATTGAGCCAAGCTGACCTAGACGCGACTCAAAATAGCGAGCGTTTTTTCTGTCCACTCTCGAGCGGTGGCTCTTGTGTGAGTACACCCCGTTTGATCAATCAAGATGGTGGGCAAGTGCTCGCAACGTCGATATCGGTTCCTGTCATGATCGATGATACTGTGATTGGTTTTTTTGGTATTGATCTACGCTTGGATGCGATGGCTAATATTGTCGCCGAGTCGGACAATCAGCTCTTTAATGGCAACGGCCACGTCAATATTATCAGTTTAGATGGCTCGTTGATCGCCAGTGATGAGCCTTCTGCTGCCATTGGGCAGTCGTTCAGTAGCAGTACCTTGTCGGGTGATCAGCTGACGGATCTTCTTTTCGGCCAAGAGGTTCAAACCCAGTGGAGCAGTGATGGGCAGTGGTTGAGCGTATTTGCGCCTATTATGGTGGCCAATCAGACTTGGGGTGTCCTGTTTGATATGCCAAGAAGCAGTGTGTTAGCCGATGCTGAAATGCTTGATCAGACGATCAGTCATCAAGTGGAGTCTAGTGTAAAAACAGAATTGTTTGCCGGTGTGGTATTGGTCATTCTAGGGCTAGCGACAATTGCTTTGCTGGCATCTCGTTTGGTCAAGCCAATCCGTGAAGTGGTGGCAAGATTGGATGACATTGCTTCTGGTGAGGGGGATTTAACGCAGCGTTTGGATGTTAAATCTCAAGATGAGATTGGTCAGCTTGCTATCGGGTTCAACCAGTTTTTAGATAAGCTGCAATCCATTATTAGTGATGTCGTCGAAACGACGTTGCAAATTGGCACCACGACTGAGCAATCCCACGTTGCCGCGCAGCAAACCCGTTCAAGCAGTGACTCTCAGTTCAAAGAGGTGGATTTGGTTGCCACGGCCTCTGAAGAGATGACACAAACGGCAGGCCTTGTGGTTCAAAATGCAGAAATTGCTGTAAGTGAAGCGGAAAAAGCTAACCATGCGGCAGACTCAGGTAAGAAGGTGATTGAGCAATCTCAAACCGAGATGGTTCGTTTGGTTCAGAGAATGACGGCGGCGGTCCCTGTGGTGGAAGAATTGGCGAGAAACAACGCCAATATCACTGAGATCCTGACGGTCATTGAAGGCATTTCAGAACAAACGAATCTACTGGCGTTAAACGCAGCGATTGAAGCGGCGCGAGCGGGTGAACAAGGGCGTGGTTTCGCTGTCGTAGCCGATGAGGTTCGCGGTCTAGCCAGTCGCACTCAGTCTTCGGTTGGTGAGATTCGTCAGGTGATTGAGAATGTTCAGCAAGGCACGCAAGATGTGGTGAATGCTATTCAGGATGGTAATAACCTAGCTAACGATTCTGCGCAGCAAGTGGAAAGAGCGGTCTCACAACTGAACCAGGTCTTTGATGCGATTGCCTCTATTAATGATATGAATTCACAAATAGTGAAGGCCGCGGAAGAACAGCAATCGGTCTCAGGAGAAGTCAACCAGAGTGTCAGTAACATCCGTGATCTGAGTGCTCAAATCTTATCGCAAGCAGAAGAGTCTGAAACGGTCAGCACGCAAATCGGTACGCTTTCACAAAGGCAGCAACAACTGGTCAGTCAATTTAAAGTGTAACGTAAAGGGCCTCTTAATGAGGCCCTTTTGCTGACTAATCTAGATACCAGTATCCGAGATTAACCAGTGTCGTTAGAAGCTGCAGTTGTGGGTCAGATAACTGGCCGTCGATGTGCTGCAACTCGATTGACTCTTGATTGCATAACAGATCGGCAAGATGCGGTGACTCAACGGAATAGGCTTCGCCGTTTATGTACACGTGAGCAGGTTGATTTTGATGGTACAGAGCACGTAGGCCCGAGACTTTACGCACACTGCCTAGCGATTTGAGGTGGTTATAGATTTCCTGGGTGTTGAGCGGTGCTTCAGGTTCAACGATATCGAGCTGGTGGCGCGATTGGCTGAGCATGCTCCCCATGAATTCACGGATGTCGGACTCTGATTGCAGAGCCGATCTTAGCATCGACGTTAGTTTGTCTAAGTCTGTGCTGAGGATCTCACCGTACTGATGCTGAGGTTTCATCTCTGGGTTGTGCAGGTGCACATCGCCTTTTTCGTTGGCGAGTATATAGTCAGCGAAGTTGCTCAGCAGCTCTTGTTCTTTTGGTGAACGAAAGCCCATCGAGTAACTCATGCTTGGCTCTAGCGTATCCCCTTCATGAGGGAACCCTGGTGGAATATAGAGAATGTCGCCGGGTTCTAGGACTTGATCTATGATCGCATCAAACCCTTCAATCTGACGTAAAGCACCAGCCTGAATCGATTCTTTATATTGGCCTTTATCGAGAGCGCCAACGCGCCAGCGACGTTGCCCGCTGCCTTGAATGATGAATACATCATATTGGTCGATGTGGGGGCCGACGCCGCCTTGAGGTGCTGAAAAGCACACCATGAGATCATCAAATAGCCAATTCGGTAGTTGTTTAAAAGGCTCTATGAGTTGTGCGGCGCCAAGGTGCCAATGGTTGCAGGCTTGAACGACCAATTGCCAGTGGGATTCTGGCAGGTTTTCAAACAGAGAATCGTCAAAAGGGCCGTGTTGCGCTGACCACTGACCGTCGGCGTTAGCAATGTAGCGTGAATCGACCTCTTCTTCCATCGCAAGCCCGGCTAACTCGTCTGGAGAAATTGGGTCAACAAAATCACTAAACCCAGCTTTAATGACCGTGGGTTTTTTGTGCCAGTATTGAGCCAGAAACTCAGCCATGTCGAAACGCAATGAGTAGCTCACGAGTTAGACTCCACTTTTTGCTTCAAATCAGACTCGACTATTTTTATTGCTGCGAGAGCTACGTGAGGATCGATCTCGTTACTTTCGATCAGATAAATCAGATCAACGGCGAGTTTAATTTCATCTGGAGCACTCTCCAGACCGGTTGAGTTCGATGACATATTACTGATTCCGTTCTTTATAGGTGATCTGTTTTTCGATTTTGATTTTAGCCTGCTGGCATCTCTGTAAACGCCGACGAGCCGATTGCAATGTCTGGGCTGCGAAGGACTTGTCTTTGGGGTGGGCGCATTTGTGTTGCGATTCTTTCTCTTGAACCAGTGCTTGCAGACGCTGTTCCCACTCCTGGTGTTGAGCAAGGCTTTGATACAGAGCGTTGAGGCTCTGTTGGCTGAACGATTTTCTGATCGGTTCGCTTGCTCTCAGAGATTGAGTCGCGAGCTCTCGTTTAATAGCACTGACTTGGCACAGCAGGCGATCAGTGAGAAATTCGGCCTGTTGTGGCGTTAATGTTCCGGTTGACTGTTCGTAAAGGATCTTGTCGAGCGTCTCATGTGCTTCATGCACACATGGGGTCAATAGCTTGGACTGGCAGCGAAATAGCTTTTTATCAAATCGATCGTCATGGTGTTCACCTCCATTGACGTCGAGTTGCGCGGCGTCTTGCTCTAACTGTTCTAAAAGTGGCGATAGCTGGCTAAATGGATTCATAAGTTGACAAACCAAGCTTCATAGGCAAGTTTAACGGCCAATATACTGACTACCGTAACAAATACAGGGCGAATAAATTTAGCGCCAAATCGAATGGCGGAATGGGCCCCAACAAAGGCACCAGCCATGAGGCATATACCCATGGTGAGCCCTAGCACCCAATCAATGTGACCTAAGATGGCGAAGGTGACCAGCGACGTAAAATTACTGGTAAAGTTCATCGCCTTCGATAAGCCAGAGGCTAACAAGATATTGAGTCGATATAAGGCCATCGAACTGACGGTCCAAAATGCGCCTGTCCCTGGTCCTGCTACCCCATCATAAAAACCTATGCTGAAGCCTTGGATGTATTGCTTCTTATTGAATTTAGGGCAAGGTTGTGGCATTTCGTTGCTATTTGAGTGTGGTGTTTTATGCCAGATGGTATAAATCGCCGCCAGTAGTATGATGATGGGCAGAATTTTTTCCAGCCACTCGGTACTAATAAGATCAACCACCAGTGTACCGAGCGTGGCCCCGACTAATGTTGCGATAAAGGCCCGTCCCCAACAGTGAGGTTTGAATAGGCGTTTTTTGTAATAGGTCACCGCGGCTGTTGAAGAAGCAAAAGTGGCGGCGAGCTTGTTGGTCCCCAAGGCGATATGAGGGGGTAAGCCCAATGAGAGTAGAGCGGGCACGGTGAGCATACCACCTCCACCGGCGACAGCGTCGATAAAGCCTGCAACAAAGGCAACCAAGGCTAACACCACCAACATTGTCGGTTCAAAAAATTCCATACAGTGTCTTAATTCTAGTTATTCGATGATACGTTTAAATGGCGGTAATGAGTCGAGTAGTGCCTTTCCATATCGCTTCGTGACAATACGGCGGTCAAGGATGATGACTGTACCAGAATCGCGCTCTTTACGCAGCAGTCGCCCGACGGATTGAATCATTTTTTTGCTCGCTTCAGGTACGGTAATCTGCATAAAAGGATTGCCACCTTTACTTTCAATGTATTCTGCATGGGCTTGCTCAACTGGAGACGTCGGCACCGCAAAAGGTATTTTGGTGATGATCAGGTTTTCTAACAACTCTCCGGGGAGGTCAAGCCCTTCGGAAAAGCTACCCGTGCCGAATAGAATGCTGGTTTTCTGACATTGAACCAAGGTTTTATGTTTTTTTAGGATCTCGGAGCGAGACTCCTTACCTTGTACCTGTAGTTCCCAACCTTTTTTTATAAAATATGACGATAAGGCATCCGTGACCTGATTCATTTGCCAGTACGATGAAAATAAGACTAGGTTAGCTTTGTTCTCAACGATGAGTTCTGGTAAACGATCGACCAAGTGTTCCGTGAACTGAGGAGCTTGAGGTTCGTAACTCATTTTAGGCACACGAAGCTCAGCTTGATTCTGGTAGTCAAACGGGGAAGCCAGTGCGAGGAATTTCACACCATCTTCGGGCTTTTCACTGATACCGGCTTGTCGACAGAAAAAACTAAAGGAGTTTAGTGCTCTCATGGTGGCTG
Source organism: Vibrio sp. T11.5 (assembly GCF_027587155.1). NCBI lineage: Bacteria > Pseudomonadati > Pseudomonadota > Gammaproteobacteria > Vibrionales > Vibrionaceae > Vibrio > Vibrio sp. T11.5. The sequence goes on along the minus strand of NZ_JAPPTP010000001.1, from coordinate 452,183 downwards.
ACACAAGGACAGCACCAATGCATCGACTCCATAGCTGTTGATCCAATTGCCAACCCACTTCTAATGGGGAGACATTGACAACGAAGTCTCCTTCACGCTCCGGAGCCACTTCTAACCATCTTGCGAGGGGGGCACCTTTTTCTCGCGCTGGTTCTGCCATGAGGTTCCAGACCTGAGCCAGGTTATCCATTCTTTGTATGTAGAAGCCGAGTTCTGCCAGAGCTGGTTCCGCTAGTCGATTGGCCAGTTCGCCTTCTTTTACTCGCTCTGCGATCAGGTCGGCAATTTTGGCGACGGCTTGTGCGCTTTTTTGTGTGACGATTTTCAGTTGTTTGGACTCTTCCTCGAGCCAAGTCGGCAAATCGCCATTTTCGAATCGATAACAGCCATCTTCGAACTGATCCGCATCAAAGCGGCTGGCAAGTTGAGTCAGTGAGGGAATCAACTGCTGAACGGCATCTTGCAGATCGTTGCGAAAGCGGCCGACGCGCTTTTCATCTGCAAGGTTGGCAAACTTGGTTACAGATTGATTTAAACGCTCAAGCCAACTGGCGGCACCTTTCAAACTCGCGGCTGCCGAGGAGTGATCTCGCGCCACATGGGGTAGGTGATGGGCTTCATCAAACACGTAAATCGTATTTTCGGGTTCTGGAAGAATAACGCCGCCGCCGAGGTCGGCGTCAGCCATCACTATGCTATGGTTGGCAATAATGACATCGGTTTTGTCTAACTCTGAACGTGCTTTTTGGAACGGACAATCGCGATGAGCAGGCATACTGTTGTTGCAGCTATGTTTGTCACTGACGATTGACTGCCAAATGTCATCTGGGATGGGTTTAGGCCAAGAGTCTCGATCACCATCCCATTTATTCTGTGCCAGCCTGTTGTACATCAGCTCGAGTTGCTCGATGTCTTTGCGCTTTGGTTTGCTGTCGAACATCGCCATTTGCCCGCCATCCGCGCCACAAGCCGAGGCGAGCTTCTCCGCGCAACAATAACGTTGCCTTCCTTTAGCCAGTATGAAAGAAAACTCTCGCTCAACCAATCTTCTATATAGAGGGAGGTCTTTGTTGATCAATTGTTCTTGTAACGCCACCGTGGCAGTTGAAATGACTACCTTACGATTGTTGAGTAACGCTACCGGGATCGCTGCCATAAGATAAGAGAGTGACTTTCCTATGCCTGTTCCAGCTTCTGCGACAATCATGCGCGTAGATTTGTGATATTCACCACATAAAGTTTTAGTAATTTCTGCAACGAGATAGTTCTGAGCTCGACGAGGTACGAAATTATCCAGCTGAGATTGTAAATTTTGATAACTGGTACGGATGATTTGCTGGATTTTACTGGTTGTCATACGGATGCCTTCAGTTGGGGAAAGCGATGTTATCACATTTTTTAAAACGGTAAGTAGTTCACGAAATGATAGCTTTTCATATAAAATCTAGATCTCGTTCACAAAAAAAAACTGAACCTTCATAAACTTAGCTCATATTTTTTGATCTAAAAATATATCTCTTCATAAGTGTTTTTTGTATAGATAAAAACTCTGCCTGTTAACGCTTGATTAACTATTTTCAGCTTATTGTATCGCTAAAGTGTTTTTTTCTTTTTAATGATAATTTAGTTAGTTTGATTACAACTTGTTCTAAAATCTGTTTTGCATATGGTTAAGTTATTGTAATTGTTGGTTTTTATGTTTTTTTATTTGTTTTATTTATACCATTTGACAGTGAAGAGATTCTTTTGCAATCTAGACCCCGAATTTTAGTGGCGACAACATCTGACCAGTAAGAGTTCAGAGTTGTCATCAAAAAACATAAAGGGAACCGGATAAGGATTTCCCTATTTCTATAGAAAAGGCAGTGGATTATTATGAAAAAGACTCTAGTAGCTCTTTCAGTTCTAGCGGCAGCAGCAAACGTAAATGCAGCTGAAATTTACTCTACAGATGCTTCTAAAGTATCTCTAAAGGGTGAAGTAGATGCATACGTTGCAACTACAGATATCGAAAAACAAGGTACTTCAGGTGTAGAACGCACTGAGACAGACCCATTTGTTACAGTTTGGGGTAAAGTTCAACTAGACGCTGAGCACAAAGTTAGCGACACTCTAACTAGCTTCGCTTCTTTCGAGATTGAATCTAGCACTGGTTTCGATTCATCTGCGTCAGATAACAATGCTAAGTTCGACGACATGTACATCGGTGTTAAGACTGACACTTGGGGTGTTGCAATCGGTGAAGTTGGTGACCTAGCTGAGTCTCTAGACGCAATCGAAAAAGGTGATATCACTAACGAAGGTCAATTCTTCGGTTCAGCTGGCGGTCACCGTGCTGAGTCAAACGGCAACGGCATCGTATTCAAAGCTGAAATCACTGAAGGCCTAGTATTCGTAGCTGATGCTAACACTGAGTCTAGCAAAGACGTTGACAACACTTACGGTGCGTCTCTAGATTGGACTATCAACGACATGTTCTCTGTTGGTGCTTCTGCTATCAACGGTGAGCAAGCTCAAAACACTGACTACCAAGTAGTTGGCCTTTCTGGTTCTGCAACAGTTGGCGGTTTCTACTTTGCTGCAACATTTGCACAGTTTGAAGGTGTAAACTCGTTCGGTCTATTTGGTGACAAGACTACTACAACTTTCACAGACGCAACAACTGGTGCTAAGTCTACTGTTGATAACGACTACGCATACATGAATGGTAACGCGTACGGTGTTGCAGCACAGTACACTATCGACAAAACTCGCCTATACGCAACTTACGATGTAATGGACCTAGACGAGTACACTGTATCTGGTGCTAATGCTGAAGGTGATACTACTAACCTAGTTATTGGTGTTGAATACGCTCTTCAAGACAACGTAGCTATCTTTGGTGAATTCCAAACTGCGGAAACTTCTAACGACTTCGACGGTGCTAACGGTGCTAAAGGTCTAGACGCAGATACGTTTGTACTTGGTACATACTACACATTCTAATTGCTAGTCATTTAGAATAGGTTAAAGCCAACGCGTAAGCGTTGGCTTTTTGTTATTTGAAAAGGAAATACCACGTGAAAAAAATAAAACCTCTGTTTCTGGCTGTACTGGCGACTGCTATTTCTCTACCTTCCATGGCGCTTGATTTAGATTTAGGCAGTGGTATTTCAGCAGATGTATTGAATGGCAAAACAGTCAAAGACGAAAACTACGAATTGGTCAAAGGTGACAACCAGTTTGTCTTTGAATTTAATGGCAAACTGAAAGACGGCCACAAACGAGAGTATTATTCTTCACGTCCATATATTGTGACTTTGGACTTGGAGAATGCAAACATGTTGAAAGTAGAGTTGGTGTCAAATAAGTACAGTGCCATTGAAAGAAAGGTTAATAAGCGCCAACCAATTTTTAAGTTCACAATTGATGGTAAAACCATCGCTGATACCCAAGAAATGTTGCCTCCTGCTCAAGGCACCTTCCCATACTCAAATATTCCGGCTTTAGTGGATACGTACAATAAAGAGCGTGGACTGGTATTCGATTCTGGAAAAGTCGTTGAGCTAAAAGAAGAGTTAGCCAAATTAGAGCAAAGCCAACCTCTTGCTTCAGGCGAAAGAAAAACTACCACGATTGCAGGTGTTACTGAGTCAGAAAATACCTTACAACTAAAACTCTGGTATCTGCGCGCAAGTGATGAAGATCGCAAGAATTTCAAGCGCTGGATGATCGAGCAAGACTAATTTGAATTAAAAAGGCTTCCATTTGGAAGCCTTTTTAATACTCAGTATTCAATCAAAGCAGTCAGGCTCTAGTAACGCACTTTCAATCGCATTCACGAGTTTTTCGATGTGTTTAGGCTGGCTAATAAATGGTGGCATAATATAGATAAGCTTACCAAAGGGGCGGATCCACACCCCCTGATCAACAAATTGTTGTTGGATTTTTTCCATATTAACAGGCCGTGTTGCCTCAACGACGCCAATAGCGCCTAGCCATCTCACATCAGCGACCAAGTCATATTGTTTTAATCTCGGCAGCAACTCACTAAAGGCCGATTCGATTTGCCGTATTTGATGCTGCCAATGACCCATTTCAAGTAATTCTAGGCTTGATGTCGCCACGGCACACGCAAGTGGGTTGCCCATAAAAGTTGGTCCATGCATAAAGCAGCCTGCTTCACCGCCACACACAGTGTCGGCGACGTGTTTTGAGGTGAGAGTGGCTGACAATGTCATGTACCCTCCTGTCAGCGCTTTGCCAACACACAGAATATCGGGCTCGATTTGCGAATGTTCACAGGCGAACATTTTACCTGTTCGCCCAAATCCTGTAGCGATCTCATCAAGTATTAATAGCACACCATACTTGTCGCATAACTGGCGCACGCCTTTTAGAAAGTTGGGATGGTAAATGCGCATCCCACCGGCGCCTTGAACAATGGGCTCAAGGATCACGGCGGCGATTTCGTTGTGATGAGCTTTCAGTTTAGCGGTGAAATCATCCAGATCGGATTCATTCCACTCCTGATGAAACCCAGTTCGCGGAGAGTCAGCAAAGATATGCTCCGGAAGGAAGCCCTTATAAATCGAATGCATTGAGTTATCTGGGTCTGTCACTGACATTGCGGCGAAGGTATCACCATGATAGCCGTCTCTGAGGGTCAAAAACTTAGGACGTGTTTTTCCTTTTGCATGCCAATACTGAAGGGCCATTTTGAGGCTCACTTCGACGGCCACGGATCCCGAGTCTGCTAAAAATACATGTTCAAGATTATTGGGAGTCAGTGATAGGAGTTTTTTGCACAGGTTAATCGCAGGCTCGTGAGTGATGCCGCCAAACATCACGTGTGACACTTTTCCTATTTGTTGGTGAGCCGCTTCGTTGAGAGCAGGGTGGTTGTAACCGTGAATGGCTGACCACCAAGAAGACATACCGTCAACGAGTGCTCTACCATCTTCGAGCTGTAAATAGACCCCACTGGCTGAAGTCACGGGGTAGCAGGTCAGAGGTGTTAGTGTCGAAGTATAGGGGTGCCATATATGGCGACGGTCAAACTCGAGATCCATCGATGTTTGTTTAACATTGAGTTGATTCATTATTAATCACATGTAAACGTTTGAATTTTAATTGTGTTGACAGTTTACCTCGCGTCGGTAGACTAGCCAAGTCTAGAAACTAACAATAATAGTAAGGAATACAAGTGGAAGTACGTCATAACTGGACCGTGTCTGAAGTACGCGAGCTAATGGCAAAGCCGTTTATGGATCTTCTTTTTGAAGCGCAGCTAGTCCATCGCCAGCATCAACAACACAACTACGTACAGGTCAGTACGTTACTTTCCATTAAAACAGGTGCATGTCCTGAAGATTGTAAGTACTGTCCGCAGAGTGCCCGCTATCAAACCGATATCGAAAAAGAGCGCTTGATGGAAGTGGAGCGAGTGCTAGATGCTGCACAAAAAGCCAAAAATGCGGGTTCGACTCGTTTTTGTATGGGGGCGGCTTGGAAAAACCCTAAGGCTCGTGATATGCCGCATTTGACCGAAATGATCCAGGGGGTAAAAGGTATGGGTCTTGAGACCTGTATGACTCTCGGTATGCTCACGCCGGAACAAGCGACGGAATTAGCAGATGCGGGTTTGGATTATTACAACCATAATCTTGATACCTCTCCTGAGTTTTACGGCAGTATTATCACGACACGTACCTACCAAGATCGTTTAGATACCTTGTCTCACGTGCGTGACGCCGGTATGAAAATCTGCTCTGGTGGGATCATAGGTATGGGAGAAAGTGCCAACGATCGTGCTGGACTGTTGGTGGAGTTAGCCAACTTACCTACTCACCCTGAAAGCGTCCCTATCAACATGTTGGTCAAAGTTAAAGGAACGCCACTTGAAGAGGTTGAAGATGTTGAGCCATTTGATTTTATTCGTCTTATCGCTGTTGCGCGTATTTTGATGCCAAAATCAGCAGTGCGCTTGTCAGCGGGGCGCGAAAATATGAATGAACAGATGCAGGCTCTGTGCTTTATGGCTGGAGCCAACTCGGTGTTCTATGGATGTAAACTGTTGACAACGCCCAACCCTTCGGAAGACAAAGATATGCAGTTATTTACCAAGCTGGGTATCAACAGCCAAGAAGTCTCTCAGCGGCCAGATGAGATTGAAGAAAATGATCTGCTTGATCGTGTCGTTGAGCGTATCGCTGCTCGTCCAGAGAAGGATGATCTTTTCTACGATGCCAGTGTTTAACGACCGTATTCGCCAATCCCTGAGTCTCAGGAAGCAGCAGGGATTGGAACGCCGCCTTCGTATTGTTGAATCAGGTAATAGTGCTGAGTTACTGTTTGAAGGCAAACCCTATGTGAACTTTTCCAATAACGACTACTTGGGCTTAGCTGCCGAGAAAAGTCTAGTGGCAGCTTGGCAGCGTGGTTTGGATTTGTATGGCAGTGGAAGCGGTGCTTCTCCACTTGTTACAGGATACTCAAAAGCCCATCTAGAATTAGAAGCTTCTCTCTGTGACTGGTTAGGTTATGAACGTGCAATATTGTTCAGTTCAGGGTTCTCAGCGAACCAGGCATTGCTCTTTAGCCTGCTAGACAAAGATGACCTTCTGATTCAAGACAAGCTGAATCATGCCTCGCTGATGGAAGCCGGTATGCTCTCTTGTGCGACAATGAAACGTTTTCGTCACAACGATTCTGCGCATCTGCAAGAGCTTATGCAGCGAAGTGCTTTAGTCGTTACCGAAGGCGTATTCAGTATGGATGGTGATCTGGCGCCTCTAAAGGACATACACAAAGTGACACGAGGCTTGTCATGGTTAGTGGTTGATGACGCTCATGGTATCGGTGTGTTGGGCGATCAAGGCAGAGGCAGCTGTGAAATGGCGGGAATCCGCTCAGATCTGCTTGTTGTGACTTTTGGTAAGGCGCTAGGAGTTTCAGGGGCCGCGATTATGTGCAGCAAAGAAATCGGGGACTATTTAACCCAGTTTGCTCGTCACCATGTTTATTCGACGGCAATGCCTCCTTCCCAAGCGTTTGCATTAATACACGCGATCGATATGACACGAAAGCAAGATTGGAGACGAGAGAAGCTTCAAGAACTGCAACAAGAGTACCAGCGGTGTTTTTCTTCGTTTAAAGGTTACGTAGAGACACCCACACCAATAAAACCCCTACTAATCGGTGACAGTCAGTCTGCGCTCAACGTTGCCGAATCAGTAAGGCAATCGGGGTGTTGGCTGACTGCGATCAGGCCACCAACGGTCGCCAAAAACTCAGCAAGGCTAAGAGTGACGCTCTCTGTAAATCACTCTGTGCAACACGTGCGAAAATTGGCGAACATCCTAGAGAGTGCGATAGAAAAGGAATGTTAATGGAACAAGCGACCTTGATGCATGATAGTTGGCAGCAAGACAAATCCGCCATCGCTGAAGCGTTTGGTAGGGCGGCAAGCACCTACGATAATCATGCTGCTTTTCAAAGAGAAGTTGGAGAACGTTTATTAACAAAACTCCCCCAAGATCTGGGGGGTAAAACCGTGCTCGATCTGGGTTGTGGCACTGGGTATTTTTCAGAGAAACTCCGCGAACGGGGAGCTATGGTCATTTGTTGTGATTTGTCACCGTCAATGTTGGACAAAGCGCAACAACGGTGTGGCTTTGAGAGAATGGCATACCGCCAAGGTGATGCTGAGTTCTTACCATTCGGTGACTGCTCAATCGATTATGTGTTTTCTAGCTTGGCATTGCAGTGGTGTGATGATTTGTCACGCCCTTTACGCGAAATACGCAGGGTATTAAAGCCTCACGGCAAAGCGTACTTTTCCACCCTATTGGACGGATCGCTGAAAGAGCTAAAGAGTGCTTGGGGTGAAGTGGATGCCTATCAACACGTCAACGATTTTATCAGCAGCAATCAGGTAAAAATTGCGTTAGCGCAATCTGGCAATCACCGCAATCATCTAGACTTACCTACCATGATAGTTTGGTATGATACTGCGTTCGCCTTAATGCGTGACTTAAAGGGGATTGGCGCTAACCATGTTAATGGTCGTTCTGATGGTCTAACCCACCGTAGTGCGCTACTTAAAGTCGAGCGAGCGTATCGACAGTTCAAAAACCATCAAGGTCTTCTGCCTGCCACTTATCAGGTTTGTTTAGGGGTTATACATCTATGATTGATGCATTTTTTATTGCTGGTACGGATACCGATGTTGGTAAAACAGTCGCTTCAAAGGCAATTCTTAACGCTTTAGCGCAAAAGGACTTAAAAACGATTGGCTATAAGCCTGTTGCGGCCGGTTGCGAAAAAACGCAACAAGGTTATCGCAACTCGGATGCTTTGTATTTGCAAAAAGCATCGACCGTTGACGTCGCTTATGATGAGGTCAATCCATACGCTTTGGCGTTGCCCGCTTCACCGCATATTGCTGCTCAGCATGACGGCATTGACATCCAATATTCAGTGTTGAGTGAAAAATTAGCAGGTCATAAACAGAAAGCGGATGTGGTTTTGGTTGAAGGAGCAGGAGGATGGCGCGTACCAGTGTCAGAATCTGATTGTCTTTCAAGCTGGGTGCAGCAAGAAAGTTTGCCTGTCATACTAGTGGTAGGCATCAAGTTAGGATGTCTTAGCCATGCGATGCTAACAGTGGATGCGATTAAAGCAGACGGTTTATTCTTGGTAGGCTGGGTTGCGAATCGAATTAACCCTGGTACTGAACACTATGCTGACATTATACAAATGTTGGAACAGAAGATTGGCGCGCCCAAATTGGGGGAAATCCCTTACGTGCCAAGTGTCAAACAAAAAGACTTAGCCAGATATATTGATGTTTCTACTCTTGTTGGCGAAGAGTAGTGTTGACCTTACCAAAATAGAAAGGCTGCCAATGGCAGCCTTTACTTTATCTAAATTTTGACGATTACTTGTCTTGGTGCAAGCCCATCAGTGCTTGCTGGGTATCCGAGATGCGTTGTTGCGCTTGTTGCTCTGAAGATATACCAAGTTGCTGCTTTGCTTCTTCCTCTGAAATACCAAGGTGGCAGCATAGTAGGTCAATAGCCATTTGATAGTTGTTAGTTTCAACCATGATTTTGTCCTTTTCACACATGGGTATTGTATTCTGAGTACAATCTAGCACGCTGTCGTCTAGGTACAATAAGACTAAAGTCTAATACTGCTGCTATTGATTAATATATTGAAATTGAATCATTTTTTATGTGAATACTTGTCGAGTGTTTTAACAATTTTTTCCGTTGAGACAATAAATGTTTCAATTTACGTCTATCCCTTGTGTTTAAAAGGAATAGACTATATCTATAAGTTAGACATAAAGCCTCAGTGTGATATTCGTATTGCAACGGCAGATAATTAAGCTTCCTGTTTCGGAGAAAAGTAATGAAGCGAGTGATGTTATTTTTGGCCACTAACTTGGCCGTTATTCTGGTTCTGAGTGTTGTTTTAAATATTGTATATGCGGTCACAGGTATGCAACCTGGTAGCTTGTCTGGGCTACTTATTATGGCCGCTGTATTTGGTTTTGGTGGTTCATTCATCTCATTGATGATGTCAAAAGGTATGGCGCTGCGCTCTGTCGGGGGGATGGTGATTGAAAGCCCGCGTAATGAAACAGAGCATTGGTTACTTGAAACGGTTCGCCGACAGTCTGAGCAAGTGGGCATCGGTATGCCAACCGTCGCCATCTATGATTCCGCTGATATCAACGCGTTTGCAACAGGAGCTAAGCGTAATGATTCTTTGGTGGCAGTTTCAACTGGTCTTTTACAAAATATGACTCGTGATGAAGCTGAAGCTGTACTTGCTCACGAAGTGAGTCATATTGCCAATGGTGACATGGTCACCATGACGCTAATGCAAGGTGTGGTGAATACCTTTGTGATTTTCCTATCACGCTTTATTGCAAATATTGTTTCATCTAACGATGATGAAGAAGGTGGCAGCAACATGATGGTTTACTTTGGTGTATCCATTGTTCTTGAACTCGTGTTTGGCTTCCTAGCGAGCTTCCTTACTATGTGGTATAGCCGACATCGTGAGTTTCATGCTGATGCAGGTGCTGCGCAGTTGGTCGGTAAGCACAAAATGATTGCTGCTTTGGAGCGTTTAAAAGTGAGTCATGAATCTCAGCTAGAAGGTTCAATGATGGCATTTGGTATCAATGGTAAGCGTTCAGTAACAGAATTATTGATGAGTCATCCTCCATTAGATAAGCGCATCGCAGCGCTGCGAAACTCATAAGTTTATGATTTAAATAAAAGGCTTGATTTTATATCAAGCCTTTTTTGATCCCTTATTATTTAACCGCCGTACAAAGCTGCAAACTAAACTTTTACAAAATTAATGTTTGTACAACGCCAACAAATTACCCTAAGCTTGCATTAGGATTGTACATTATTTTATTTTGTATAATTATCTGGAGAGGATATGAACGTCGAGTCAGTTGGTCAAATATATCAGCAACTTAGCAAAGACAATTTGCACTTATTAAACGGTGTTTACCATCAAGATGTTGTCTTCGAAGATTCTGCGCATCGTCTCCAAGGCTGGCAAGCGTTACAAAGCTATTTTGACAGTCTTTACACTAACGTCAGGCGCTGCGACTTTGACATAAAAGAGCAACAGCAGTCTGGTGACAGTGGATTTCTAACGTGGTCTATGTCGCTGGAGCATCCGAAACTGCAAAAAGGTAAAACCGTGGTCGTCAACGGTGTCAGCCACCTCAAATTCAAAGATGGTAGGGTTATCTATCACAGAGATTACTTCGACCTCGGTGAAATGCTTTATGAAAACCTTCCTCTGTTAGGTTCAGTGATCAAGACCATCAAACAGAGGCTAGGGCAATGACTTGTGTGTTAATCACCGGCGCCACGTCCGGTATCGGTAGGCAACTAGCGGAAGATTATGCAAATGCTGGACATGAAGTCGTTGCTTGCGGGAGGAACCCACAAGCGTTAGAAGCGCTTGCCTCCATCTCTACCAAGATCACCTCGCTTCAATTTGATCTCACTGATTTATCGGCCACCAAAAAGGCGTTAGAGAAGTTGGTCGTTACCCCTGATGTTTGGATTTTCAATGCTGGCGATTGTGAGTATATAGATGATGGTGTCATTGACGCACAATTGATAAAGCGTGTATTTGACATCAATGTGGTTGGGCTTGCTAGCGCGATAGAAGCAAGCCAGCACCATTTTCAGCCCGGACATATTGTGGCTCTGGTCGGTTCTATTGCGAGCGAATTGGCCTTACCAAGGGCTGAAGCTTATGGCGCATCTAAAGCCGCTGTCAGCTATTTAGGTAGAACGCTCCAGCTTGATTTAGATAAAAAAGATATTTGTGTGTCAGTGATATACCCTGGCTTCGTCAAAACGCCTTTGACCGATAAAAACACGTTTCCAATGCCAATGCTTGTGACGACACAACAGGCGTCACAAGCGATACGTAAAGGGCTTGCTGAACGTAAACCGTATATATATTTCCCGCGAAGGTTCACAACGCTACTGCGCCTGATTGGCGCCTTGCCTTACCGCTGGCAAAAGTATTTAACCGCGAAATTGATCTCAGAGTAAGAGGATTCCAAAATGAAAATAGCCATAATCGGGACAGGTATCTCTGGGTTGACATGTGCCTATCATCTGAATAAACAACATGATGTCACTCTATTCGAAGCCAATGATTACATCGGTGGGCACACTGCGACGGTCAATGTTGAAGTTGAAGGCGAGAATTATGCGGTCGACACCGGTTTTATTGTGTACAACGACAGAACGTATCCCAACTTTATTGCCATGATGGATGAGGTGGGTGTGGAGGGCTTGCCTACACAGATGAGTTTCAGTGTAAGAAACGATGGGTGTGGATTGGAGTACAATGGACACACAGTGTCGACGCTTTTCGCACAAAGAAGAAATTGGTTCAATCCCAAGTTTTATGCCTTTATTTTCGAGATACTGCGTTTCAATAAACAGGTTAAAGGTTTAGTCGAACAATCCAGTGAGTGTGAGAAAACGCTCGGCGACTTTTTATCGGAAGAGAAATTCAGCGACTATTTTTGCAACAACTATATCTTACCCATGGGTGCTGCAATCTGGTCTTCCACACTTGCCGATATGCGCGCTTTTCCGCTGCAATTCTTTGCACGTTTCTTTCTGAATCATGGACTACTCGATGTGTTGAACAGGCCTCAGTGGTACGTGATAAAAGGCGGTTCAAATGCCTATGTCGAGCCACTCACTAAGGAGTATGCTGACCGCATTCACCTTTCTACACCTGTAAAATCGGTTTGCAGGGAGCAAATGGGCGTGCGAATTGATCTTGGCGATCGGACTGAGCGCTTTGACCAAGTGATTTTTGCTTGTCATAGCGACCAAGCGCTTGCCCTGCTTAGTGATGCCAGTGATCTTGAGAGTGAAATTCTAGGCCAGCTGGAATATCAAGCGAATGAAGTGACACTGCATACTGATGAGAGTTTACTGCCTAAAAGAAATTCGGCTTGGGCGTCTTGGAATTATTGGTTAGATGGCAAGCATGGTGAAAGTGAACGCCCACCAACCCTGACTTACAACATGAATATTCTACAACATATACAAGCGCCTGTGACATTCTGTGTTTCTTTAAATAGTGGTCATCTTATTGATTCAAGTAAAGTGCTCAAAACATTCACGTATCACCATCCTGTGTTTAGCGAGCAATCTATGCAGGCCCAGCAGAGACGTAAGGAAATCAATGGGCACGACAAGGTGTGGTTCTGCGGTGCCTACTGGTACAACGGTTTCCATGAAGACGGAGTTCGAAGCGCTCTAGATATCGTCAGTGAGTTGAAACTGCTCAAAAACGTTGATCGCCAACGAGGAGCAGCATAATGAGCGCAGAGCATGGCGGCTCTTTATTTGTGGGTGATGTAAGACATCGGCGCTTTAGCCCAGTAGAGCATCAGTTAAGCTACCCTATCTTTATGCCATGTATCGACTTGGATAAGATCCATGCTGTGGAGAAATCTGTTTGGGGCTTTGGACGAAAGTGGTGGCATTGGGCGAGGTTTAAACGCTCTGATTATTTAGGGGAAGGAGATTTAAAACACGCGGTATTTGACAAGATCAAAGAGCTAACGGGAGAGACTGTCGAGGGGAGCGTCAAAGCCGTCATTCATCTCCGTTATCTTGGTATCTATTTCAGTCCTGTAAACTTCTACTATGTTTATAACAAGGAAGGAGAATGGCGTTACTTGTTGGCTGAAGTGAGTAATACCCCTTGGAATCAAAGACACTACTATGCGATTCCTGCTTTTGACCAAACATTGTGGCGACACGGCAAAGCGTTTCATGTGTCACCGTTTAACCCTATAGATCAAGACTATGTTTGGCGATTGAAGCCATTAGGGAGAAAGCTTTCGATTCACCTAGAGTGCCATCGGGATCAAAAGGAATTTGATGCCACGCTTAGCATGGGTAAGCAGGCTTTGACGTCGAGAGTGCTTCTCAAACACTTGATTAAAACGCCGCTATTGGCAGTAAAAATGTTGATTGGCATTTACTGGCAGGCTTTTAAGCTATGGTGTAAGGGTGCTCCATTTTACTCCCATCCTAATAATAAAAAACAACCAGAAATACCTTCTAAAAACTATAAATCGAGAGAGCAGGGCAAGGAGCATAAGTAATGATTAACTCCCAAACGATAGATTACTCAACGTCACTAAGCACGACACAAAAAACAGCGCGTAGCGTAGCAATGTCACTCCTCAAGAAAATCAAATCAGGTTCACTAACGGTCATTGAATCTTTCTCCGTTTCAGAAAATAGGGTGACGTTTGGTGACGCAGGAGCATCACGCTTACAGGCGGCAATCGAGGTCAAAAATCCAGACTTTTACGCTAGGCTGCTTAAAGGCGGGAGTATTGCAGCAGGCGAAGCCTACATGGATGGCTGGTGGGACAGCCCAGATCTGACGGCGCTGATGGAACTGATGGCCGTGAACTTAGCAACCCTCGATTCTATTGAAGGCCAAAGTAGTATTCTCTCTCGAATATCATACCAGATTGGGCACTGGTTCAACCGCAACACTGAGAAGAATGCTGCTAAGAATATTAGTGCCCACTATGACTTGAGCAATGAACTCTACGAAACTTTTCTTGATAAAGAGATGTTGTACTCCGCTGCAATCTTTAATACGGAATCAGACAGTTTGGAGCAGGCTCAGCTCAACAAAATGGAAAGATTGTGCCAGCAGCTTGAATTGTCCTCTGACGACCAAGTGATTGAGATAGGGACAGGTTGGGGTGGCATGGCTATATATATGGCGGAAAAGTATGGGTGCCACGTAACCACCACGACGATCTCAGAACAGCAGTATCAGTACGCTAAGCAGAAGATAATCGATAAGGGACTTGAGCACAAAATAACCTTGCTAAAGCAGGATTACAGAAAATTAAAAGGGCACTATGACAAGTTGGTGTCCATTGAAATGATCGAAGCGGTTGGTAAAGAATACTTAGGCTCGTATATTAAAAAGTGTCAGTCTCTTCTAAGGCCAAAAGGGTTGATGGCCATACAAGCAATTACTATCGCCGATCAGAGATACGACTATTACAGCAACAATGTCGATTTCATACAAAAGTATATTTTTCCAGGTGGTTTCCTACCTTCGATTACGGCTTTGACCCAAGCAACAACAGCGCATAGCAATTTAGTTTTGCGCAACCTATATGATATTGGTTTGGACTATGCGCAGACATTGAAAGAGTGGCACACACGATTTGTGTCATCAGAAAGCAATGTCAGGAAGCTAGGTTTTGATGACACCTTTATGCGTATGTGGAAATATTATTTCTGTTACTGTGAAGGTGGATTTCGTGCCAAAAGCATAAGCACTGTTCATATGACCTTTCAAAAGGCGTGATGATGACGACAAAAAAGCTGATTTGTTATTCCCTCTGGTTCCAAGTTGTTTGGGTAGTTGCTGTACTAGGCCAAGAGAAGTTGCAGTGGGTAGCTGTCGGTCTGGTCGTCGGTACCTATGTATACAGCCAGTTGGTTGCACCAATAAAGCTTGAACGAGTGTTTTTAGTGGCGGTATTGGGTGTCATGGTCGATTATGCCAACATGACGCTGGGTGTATTTCGTTTCACCGATAGTGATTTCCCAATTTGGCTGATGGCACTTTGGTTTATATTTGTTTGGTACGCCTATTTTCTCGCTCCGATAGTGAGCCGATTTCCCACAATACTCGTATCTATAGTAGGAGGCGTTGGTGGGGCGTTGAGCTACTTGGCGGGAGAAAAACTTGGCGCGGTCTATTTCCCTTTACCAACGTCAACCACGTTGATTGTATTAATGGTGGAGTGGCTGCTCATTGTGGCAGCCATTATAAAGGTTTATGGAAATGCATCGGATCAAATGGACTACGCTGATAGGGGTGATCGTTAGCGTCTTGTTGTTCAGCACAGGCGCAAAAGCCACCATGGCTAGTGACGATAAATGGCAGGAATGGCGTAAAGTCGGGAGCGCACAGCTCACTTTTCTCTTTTTCGACGTTTACCAATCTCAGCTCTTCACCCCGTCTGGTGAGTATATACTCGGCAAAGATATCTCACCACACCCACTTGCTTTATCTATTAAATATCAACGAGATATCAGCCAGAAACAGTTGGTTGATGCCACGAGAGAGCAATGGGACAAGTTAGGGTACTCTGATACGGGCCCTTGGGTGACTCAGATCGAGAGGATATTCCCCGACGTTAAAGACGGTCAACAGCTGACTTATGTCTCTGATGGTGACACTGGGCGATTCTTTTTTTCGTCACAAAATGACCAAAACCAGTTGATAGGTTCCATCAATGATCCACTTCTGAACGACGCATTTCTAGCGATATGGTTATCCCCACAAACACAGTACCCCAAGTTAAGACAAGACCTCATTGGAGCGAGATAAAATGCGAAAGATTACAACGCTGATTGTTGTTGGCTTATTAACGCTATTAACCGGGTGCTCTACGGATATATCGGAATACAAAGGCAGTACACCTGCCTTCAATCTGTTTGAGTATTTTGCAGGAGAAGTGACAGCTTGGGGAATGGTTCAGGATTATACCAACAAGCAGCAACGTCGTTTTAAAGTTGATATTGTCGGCAGTATCGATGGTGATACCCTAACTCTTGTCGAAGACTTTGAGTTCGATGATGGCGAGCTCGACCAAAGGATTTGGAAGATCAAGAGACTCAGCGATAATACCTACGCGGGAGAAGCTGGAGACATCTTAGGTGTCGCACGAGGCAAAGAAGAGGGTAATGCATTGCACTGGGTCTATGATTTTGAGCTTGTCGTCGACGGTTCTACAATAACGGTTGCGTTTGATGATTGGTTGTTCAGGCAAGACGAGAAGCATGTATTCAATATCACGAGCATACGAAAGTTCGGCATTGAGGTAGGCAAAATTACGCTGTTCTTTCAAAAAGTAGACGGTTAGTCGATTCGATAGTGGTGTCTAATCGATGTAAAAAAGGGTTGACGAATTGACGTCAACCCTACGTTTACATAGATTGTATTACAGTTTGTCGGTGAGCTCGATTGCTTGGCCAATGTAGTTGGCAGGTGTCATTTCTTTTAGACGCGCCTTTTCGTGCTCTGGCAGTTCAAGGCCATCTATGAAGCGACGCATTGCCTCACCGTCAACACGTTTTCCACGCGTTAATTCTTTTAACTTCTCGTACGGTTTCTCGATACCATAACGACGCATTACGGTCTGAACTGGTTCAGCGAGCACTTCCCAATTCTTATCTAGTTCAGCAAGAAGCGCTTCGCGGTTCACTTCAAGTTTGCTGATGCCTTTTAGAGTAGAAGTATAAGCGATCACCGCGTAGCCAACCCCTACACCTAAGTTACGTAGAACGGTTGAGTCTGTCAGGTCACGTTGCCAGCGAGAGATTGGTAGTTTTTGCGCTAAATGGCCGAATACCGCGTTCGCAAGGCCTAGATTGCCTTCTGAGTTTTCAAAGTCGATTGGGTTAACTTTGTGAGGCATAGTTGATGAACCGATCTCACCAGCTACTGTTTTTTGCTTGAAGTGACCGAGTGCAATGTAGCCCCAAACATCACGATCAAAGTCGATCAAGATGGTGTTGAAACGTGCAACCGCATCGAACAGTTCTGCGATGTAATCATGTGGCTCAATCTGAGTTGTGTAAGGGTTCCATGTTACGCCTAGAGATTCTGTAATGAACTCTTCAGAGAACTGGTGCCAATCTACTTCTGGGTAAGCAGAAAGGTGAGCGTTGTAGTTACCTACAGCACCATTAATCTTACCTAGGATTTCAACGTTAGCGATCTGCTTGTATTGACGCTCCATACGGTATGCCACGTTCGCCATCTCTTTGCCCATAGTAGAAGGAGAAGCAGGCTGGCCGTGTGTACGAGATAGCAAAGGAATGTCACGATATTCTTCTGCTAAGCCTTTGATGGCGTTAATTAGGCGGCGAATTTCTGGCAGGATCACTTCATCACGAGCTTCTTTAAGCATTAGCGCGTGAGACGTGTTGTTGATGTCTTCTGAAGTACAAGCAAAGTGAAGGAATTCATTGACAGCATGAAGCTCTGGGATGTCAGCCACTTTTTCTTTCAGGAAGTATTCAACAGCTTTGACGTCATGATTTGTCGTACGCTCAATTTCTTTAATTCGAGCTGCATCCTCTTCACTGAAGTTAACGGCAAGATCATCAAGAAACTGGTTGGCTTCTGCACTGAACGCTGGTACTTCTTTGATTGAATCAGTTGCGGCAAGCTTTTGCAGCCAACGAATTTCAACGATAGAACGGTACTTTAGAAGGCCAAATTCGCTAAAAATACTACGAAGTGCGATTGTCTTACTTCCGTAACGGCCGTCTACTGGTGAAACAGCAGTCAGTGCTGACAGTTCCATGATGTTCTCCTGAATTGAGTTTCTAAATTTTGTGTGCTTTATACCAATAACTGCGTGGATTGTCACGCATATTGCGCAATCGTTTGCGTTGAGTTTGTTTTGGTAGAAAAAATCAGCTCGCGATAGGCACGAGCTGGAAAGTTTAAATGATTACATTCTGGCTAAAAGGATTTGAGCTTGTTCAACCATTTTTTTGCGTCCGAAAATGAGATGACGACGCTTACCGCCTACTTGGCGCCATAACACGGCACTTCGAATACCGGATAGTAACAAGGCTCGAACTTTATGTTGGTTACCTGTCTGTTGCAGTACAGAAGGGGTTCCAGTAACCTGAATTCTCGGACCAATCGGGCTGATGACATCCAAATAGACGCTGGCAAGGTTGCTTATCATTTGGTCATCTAAGAGTTCAAAATGATCAAGTTGTCGCTCTATCATTTTAATTCGGTCGGCTAATTGAGACATCGCATCGTTGCGTCCACTCAGTTTACGTTCAAGCGCCATCAAGCTGATGATATAGCGAGTCACTTCACTGCCAGAAGGTGTGCTATCGATGCCCTTCACCAAACATTCTAGGCCAAGTTTTAAATCCGACTCTCGACCATAAACACTGACGGTGTTATTTGGGTTTGTGTTTAAGATCGCTTTGAGCGAAGTTTCAAATGCATCAGAGTCACAGTGACCGTTTTTCGCGACCTGTTGAACCAGAGCGACAGCTTGGCATATTCCTGCAAATGCGATGGTACGGTCGTAAAGAGCGTTAGTCACGTCGTATTACTCCTGAAAAGACATTGAATTAAATACGTTTTTCAATGATGCCGCCACCAAGGCAAACATCATCCTTATAAAATACTGCTGATTGACCTGGGGTTACGGCTACCTGTGGGTCGTCGAAAATGACTTTAATATTTTCATCATCAATTGGGATAATGGTACAAGGGATATCCGTTTGGCGATACCGTGTCTTCACACTGCATTGAAGTGGAGATTTGATAATTTCGCGATCGACCCAGTGCAGCTGAGAAGCAATCAATCCTTGAGATTTTAACAGTGGATGCTCAGCACCTTGCACTGCAATGAGTACGTTACGTTTAAGATCCTTCTCTGCGACGTACCATGGCTCTTCATTACCACCGCCGCCTTTCTGACCGCCTATATGTAAACCTTTACGTTGCCCTAATGTGTGATACATCAAACCTTGATGCTCACCGATCACTTTGCCTTCAGGTGTCTCAATCTTGCCCGGTTGTGCTGGCAAGTAACGAGATAGGAAGTCAGTAAACTTACGTTCACCAATGAAGCATATGCCCGTCGAATCTTTTTTCTTCGCGGTAATTAGATCTTGCTCTTCGGCGATTCGGCGCACTTCAGGTTTTTCCAGCTCTCCAACAGGGAATAAGCTGCGAGCGATCTGTTCACTGCTCAATGTATACAAGAAATAGCTTTGATCTTTGTTGCCGTCTAGGCCACGCAACATTTGCGGCTTGTCACTATTCTCAGGGAAAGTACGTCGAACATAATGACCCATCGCAATGTAATCTGCATCGAGAACTTCATCTGCAAATTCAAGGAAAGCTTTGAACTTGATTTCTTTGTTACAAAGGATGTCAGGATTCGGTGTGCGACCAGCTTTGTATTCCGCCAAAAAATATTCAAATACATTGTCCCAGTATTCGGCGGCAAAGTTGATGGTGTGGAGGTGTATACCCAATTTATCGCAAACAGCTTGAGCATCAGCTAAGTCTTCTGCAGCTGTACAGTATTCTTCGTTATCGTCTTCTTCCCAATTCTTCATGAACAGGCCTTCAACCTGATAGCCCTGCTGCTTTAGGAGATACGCGGAAACGGATGAATCCACACCACCGGACATGCCGACGATAACTTTCTTTTTACTGTTGTCAGTACAGTTCTCAGACATTACTAAACACCACAAAATTTAACTGGAGGCAGATTTTAACAGAAAGCGTTTCGAGGTGACAGTTCCGAGATCGAACTCACACTTCAATTTTGCCGCAATTTTACTCGTTCACGATCTTAATCTGCGAATTTTCACTACAGACAGGCTATATGTGGCATAGTTGGCAAAATTCAAGTGAACTAAGGTACAAAACGTGAGTGATGATAGTCAATTCATGGCGGAAGCAGAGCTGATTGAAATTGTTGAGAATCAGCTGGAAGATGGTGAGCCGCTAAAAGTAAAAGAAACTTTGATGCGTTTGATGATGACGGGAACGCCGCGAGACGAGGCTGTCGCGATGATGGCATGTGCTGTCTCTATTGAGATCTTCGATGTAATGAAAAACGAAGGTGAGTTTAATCTCAAACGTTATTCAGAACACCTTGACCGTTTGCCAGATATCAGTTTTATGGAAGGTGAATAAGCGGTAACCCCATGCCAACTGGTCATCAGTTGGCTTGTTAAATCGCGGCGTGGCTCGTCAAACCTTAGTGGTTTCCTATTTAAAATTATTTGTACATTAAGTGCTTCCTGTTTATTACCTATCAAGAGATAGAATTTTAATTTCCCCCGCAAACGTTTGCTATAATTCCGGTTATTGCCGCGTTAGATAGTGCGCGGTAGAATCCGGCATCTTTTGACCCCTTATCTCAGAATATTTTGTTATGAAGTTTCCAGGCCAACGAAAGTCCAAGCACTATTTTCCTGTCCATGCGCGCGACCCTTTAGTGAGTCAATCTCAAGAGAGCAAGAAAATGTCCAGCACGCATATTATCGGTATTGACCAGACTTTGGTTGATATTGAAGCGAAAGTCAGCACGGAACTCATTGAGAAATATCAGTTGAGTAAAGGTCACTCACTCGTTATTGACGATGTGACCGCGGAAGCGCTGTACAACGAGCTGAAGGAAAATGGACTGATTACCAATGAATATGCGGGTGGTACTATTGGTAATACTCTTCACAACTATTCTGTTCTTGCTGATGACCGCTCAACACTTTTGGGTGTCATGAGTCAAGATATTAAGATTGGTAGCTATGGTTTCCGCTATTTGTGTAACACTTCCAGTCGAATGGACCTGAACTATTTACAGGGTGTTGATGGTGCTATTGGTCGCTGTTTTGCTCTGATTTCTGATGATGGTGAGCGCACTTTTGCCATTAGCGAAGGTCAGATGAATCAGCTGCATCCGAATAGCATTCCAGAGAAGATTTTTGAAAATGCTTCTGCTTTAGTGCTTACGGCTTATTTGGTCCGCTGTAAAGAAGGTGACCCAATGCCAGAAGCTACGATGAAAGCGATTGAATATGCGAAGAAGTATAATGTTCCTGTCGTGCTCACACTTGGAACCAAATTCGTTATTCAGGATGATCCGGTATTTTGGCAAAACTTTTTACGTGACCACGTGAGTGTTGTGGCTATGAATGAAGACGAGGCAGAGGCGTTAACGGGCGAATCTGATCCATTAGCGGCGTCAGATAAAACGCTAGAATGGGTCGACCTAGTGCTATGTACTGCGGGCCCTGTAGGTTTGTTTATGGCGGGTTACACGGAAGAAGCCGCTAAGCGTCAAACTTCTCTGCCGTTACTTCCTGGAAGCATTGCTGAATTCAACCGATATGAGTTTAGTCGTCCAGCTGCAAGATGGGCCTGTGATAATCCAATTAAAGTATACTCACATATATCTCCTTATATGGGTGGGCCAGAAAAGATTAAAAATACCAATGGTGCTGGTGACGCTGCATTATCAGCGCTGTTACACGATATGGCTGCGAATAAATACCATAAAGAAAATGTGCCTAACTCGAGTAAGCATGCTCATGCGTACCTGACATATTCTTCTTTCTCCCAAGTATGCAAATATTCAAATCGTGCCAGCTATGAAGTGTTAGTTCAGCACTCCCCGCGCTTGTCTCGAGGTTTACCTGAGCGAGAAGACAGCCTAGAAGAGGCATACTGGGAACGTTAGTTAGGGTATTAATTATATAAAAGCCTCGCTATAGCGAGGCTTTTTATTGAGCGTTAAAACGCTAGCAGCTAGCGTTTTATAAATTCAGCCGGATTAGATTAGGAAGTCGTCTAGTGACTTACCAGCGTCTAGCTGTTCTTGGATTACTGAAGGAGTTCGACCTTGACCTGTCCAAGTCTTTTCAGCACCAGTATTGTCCAGATATTTGTATTTTGCTGGGCGAGGTGCACGCTTAGGTTTTGCTTTACCTGCTGCTTCACCGGCAAGCGCAGAAATAACCATGTCCTTATCTAGACCAAGTTGTTTAATTTGTTCTGCAATATCTGCCAACTTGGCTTCTTGTGCCGCTTGAGCTTCGCGTTCTGCTGCTTCTTTGCGTTCACCGACAACGGTTGATAATTTGTCTAGAGCTTCCTCTAGTTGTTCCAGAGTTAAGTCACGTGCGAATGCGCGTAGACTACGAATGTTTAATAGAGTTTTAGTTAGTTCCGACATGTAAATTCCCACTTATTTAAGGAGCCGATAAAATAAATATTAAACCCGTATTATTCGCAATACAATATTTTCTGGTTAAATTGTTATAAAAAATTATTAATTAATCGTTAGGTCATTTGAATAATGAGACCTTTCTAATTAATCAACCAATTCTTGTTGCATAAAATATCGGGAGATTTGTGATTTTGACAATACTTATAGCGAATAAGTTTCATACGTAAACAGGTATTTTGTTTTACAGTATCAAAATAATTTGAATTATCCTTTTGTCAGCTAATTATCAAGATAGTAACAAATCTTCATCAATTCACGAGTTTTTCTCTAGAGTTTTCGTTTTTAGAGCTTAATACCTAGATTTAGACGTATAAATCAGTATTCGCAAGTTAAATTATGAATAATGAGTGCCACTTGTGACAGTTTGGCTATGATATTAGTTGAACTTTATGCAATAGCTAAGAAACCTTCAGCATGTTGAGATGACAATATAGAGGCTGGAATTTTTGGCATGATGTATTGAAATAGGGCTTTAGATGAGTACAATGGGCGCCACCTAATGCGATAGGTTGGTTAAATTGTTGTAAGATTTTGTTAATGACAGTTTTAAACACCAACAATCGCGGTAGAGGCGCGAGATAGATCAGTAGCACTTGTTGGGGTGATGCCAATGAACAAATGTGAAAGGTTATTTTGCCGAAGTGAGTAATCAAATCAAAGATGCTTGCTGGGGTTACACTCGAAAGGGGTAACACTGCCATAGTCTATAATTTTGTAAAACTATGGAGCGCTACTGTAGGGCTGGGTGAAGCTTTCGCTTCCCTTTCGCTTGGTTCAACTTGATTGTATGGAAACTTTTCCTCCAATCTGTCTGCAGTAGATCTCTAACCATTTATTACTGGTTTTTGAAGATCATGAATTTAATTGATTTTGCATCATCTCCTATCTCTTTGTTACCACCACTGGTGGCTCTGAGTCTAGCAATTATTACCCGTCGTGTGCTGGTGTCTCTGGGCGTAGGTATCACGCTGGGCGCTATCCTTCTCAATGATTATTCTATGGGGAGTACGCTCAGCTACGTCGGTTCAACGGTATCAAGCGTCTTTATCGAAGATGGCGGTATTAATACTTGGAACATGAGTATTGTTGGTTTCTTACTCTTACTGGGCATGATGACAGCGTTGTTAACCTTGTCAGGGGGGACTCGCGCTTTTGCTGAGTGGGCCCAATCACGAGTGAAAAGTAAGCGTGGCTCCAAGTTACTGGCCGCTTTTCTAGGCGTATTCATTTTTGTTGATGACTATTTTAACAGCCTAGCCGTTGGCGCGATTTCTCGACCTGTTACAGACCGTTTTTATGTATCCCGCGCTAAGTTGGCCTACATCTTAGACTCAACAGCAGCACCTATGTGCGTGATCATGCCAGCCTCTAGTTGGGGGGCTTACATCATGACGATTATCGCTGGTATTTTGGTATCCCATGGTATTACTGAGTATTCAGCACTTGGTGCTTATGTACGTCTTATCCCAATGAACTTTTACGCTGTTTTCGCTTTGCTAATGGTATTTGCAGTGGCTTGGTTTGGTCTTGATATTGGTAAGATGCGCAACCATGAAATTGCAGCATCTCAGGGACACGGCTTTGATAAAGAACAAGCTGACGACTCTCAGGAAGCGCATGATATCAATGAAGAATTGGATATTCAGGAAAGTGAAGGCGGTAAAGTTTCCGACTTAGTTCTACCGATTGTATTCCTGATTGTCGCAACTATTGCTTCAATGCTATATACAGGCGGACAGGCATTAGCCGCAGATGACAAAGCCTTTAATGTTCTCGGTGCATTTGAGAACACAGATGTAGGCACTTCGTTGATCTATGGTGGTCTTGTCGGGTTGGCTGTAGCTCTGTTTACGGTGCTTAAGCAGGGCATCGCATTTAGCGAAATAACGCGTACTCTTTGGATTGGTGCCAAATCGATGTTTAGTGCCATTTTGATCCTTATTTTTGCTTGGACTATTGGTTCTGTTATCGGCGATATGAACACGGGTAAATACCTATCGACATTAGCACAAGGCAATATCAATCCTGATTGGCTACCTGTTATCCTGTTCTTGCTATCTGGTCTTATGGCTTTCTCTACCGGTACATCATGGGGTACGTTTGGTATTATGCTGCCAATTGCTGGTGATATGGCAGGTGCCACAGATCTTGCTTTGATGCTGCCTATGCTAAGTGCTGTGTTGGCAGGCTCAGTATTTGGAGATCACTGTTCACCAATTTCAGATACGACAATTCTCTCTTCAACGGGGGCACGTTGTAACCATATTGATCACGTAGCGACTCAGCTGCCTTATGCATTATCAGTCGCGGCTGTCTCTTGTATTGGTTTCATCACATTGGGTATGACCGCATCAGTAGGCATTTCTTTCGCTGTTTCGGCGGTTGCTTTTGTTGGCGTTTGTGTTTTGCTATCGATTCTTTCAAAAGCGAAGATGGCAAGCTGTCAAAACGTTTAATGAGCTGAACGATAAAAGAATTTTGAAGGGAGCTTTTGCTCCCTTTTTATTTGTCTTATACAAATTGAAAAAATCTTCAATTTTTAGTTGAAAAATGGATTTGCCTTAGTTAGTGTGGTTACCAAGCAAGCGAACTGAAGAGCTTATAAGTATGCGTAATTTTGTAATGAACATTCATCACCATCATCACCCAGTCTAGTCTTTCGGGAGATGTACGCATACCCGGGAGATAGGAAACTCCCGGAGGCAGAAATCGCAAACTACAAGATTCAGAACCCTCGGGAGACCAATTCTTCCGAGGGTTTTTTAGTTTTAACGATTTAAAAATTAATTTGCACAGGGATAACAGCAATGCAAACACAACGCCTAAGAATCGCAATCCAAAAAAAAGGTCGCCTAAGCAAAGAATGCCAAGAACTGCTTAAAAAGTGCGGCGTAAAATTCAACATCATGGGGGAACGTCTGGTCGTTCACTCGCTGAACATGCCTATTGATCTGCTGTTAGTCCGTGATGACGACATTCCTGGTCTAATTATGGATGGTGTTGTTGACCTTGGCTTTATTGGTGAAAATGAACTTGAAGAAGTTCGTCTTGATCGTAAGGCGCTTGGCGAGCCATGTGAATTTGTTCCACTTCGTCGTCTCGATTTCGGTGGTTGCCGTTTATCTATCGCTATCGACAAAGATGAAGAATACAACGGTCCTCAGGATTTAGCAGGCAAACGAATTGCTACTACCTACCCACAATTGCTTAAAGCTTACATGGATCAACAAGGTGTTCCATTTTCTACCTGTATGCTGACCGGTTCTGTAGAAGTTGCCCCTCGCGCGGGTCTTGCCGACGCCATCGCAGATTTGGTTTCTACAGGTGCGACGCTAGAAGCGAATGGCTTAAAAGAAGCTGAGATTATCTTCAAGTCAAAAGCGACGCTGATTCAACGCACCGGTGAATTCGATGCAGATAAAGTAGCACTAATCGAAAAACTGTTGACTCGCATGCAAGGCGTACAGCAAGCAAAAGAGTCGAAGTACATCATGCTACACGCACCAGCTGAGAAGCTAGACCAAATCAAAGCATTGCTTCCTGGCGCAGAAGACCCAACGGTATTACCTCTATCTGCTGACAAGCAAAAAGTTGCGGTTCATTTGGTTAGTACTGAAAACCTGTTCTGGGAAACCATGGAACAGCTAAAAGAACTGGGTGCGAGCTCAATTCTTGTCCTACCCATTGAGAAAATGATGGAGTAATTGCAATGAGAACCGTCGTATGGCAATCGCTGAGTGAAACGCAGCAAGAATCGATTCTAGAGCGTCCGGCAATCGCAGAGGGCGCAAACATCACGGCTGCGGTTTCTGAAGTAATCGCAAATGTTCGTAAAGAGGGTGATGCTGCATTATTGGAACTGACTGAGAAGTTTGACGGTGTGAAGCCGGAATCCATTCGTGTCTCAGCACAAGAAATTGATGAAGCGTCTGCTCGCCTTTCTGAAAAGATGAAAGATGCGCTTGAGCAAGCTTATGCAAACATCTCGAAGTTTCATAAAGCACAGAAGCCACAGCGAATCAAAGTAGAGACTCAACCGGGTGTGCTTTGTGAGCAAGTAACGCGCCCGATTCAAAAAGTGGGTTTGTACATTCCGGGCGGGAGTGCGCCATTGCCTTCGACGGTTTTGATGCTCGGCGTTCCTGCCAAAATTGCGGGCTGTCGTAAAGTGGTGTTGTGTTCTCCACCGCCAATCGCAGACGAGATCCTTTATGTCGCGCAACTGTGTGGTATTGATGAAGTGTACAACGTCGGTGGTGGTCAAGCAGTTGCTGCGATGGCTTATGGTACAGAGACGGTATCCAAAGTTGATAAGATCTTTGGCCCAGGTAACGCTTATGTGACGGAAGCAAAACGTCAGGTAAGCAATGATTTCCGCGGTGCGGCGATTGATATGCCAGCAGGCCCATCTGAAGTGCTGGTGTTGGCCGATGACACTGCGGATCCTGACTTTATCGCTGCTGATTTGCTAAGCCAAGCGGAGCACGGTCCTGATTCTCAAGTGGTACTTGTGACTCCTTCGCCTGTTATTGCAGATCAAGTGACGGATGCGGTTCAACGTCAGCTTAAGGATCTATCTCGCGCGGACATCGCCGAGCAAGCATTGGCTTCAAGCTTGATCATCATTGCCGAGTCTCTTACTCAATCGGTTTCCATCTCGAATTATTACGGTCCTGAGCACTTAATTGTTCAGACAAAGAATCCACGCGAGCTTCTACCGCTGCTAGATAACGCGGGATCGATTTTCTTAGGTGATTGGTCGCCTGAATCAGCAGGTGATTACGCATCGGGCACCAACCACGTTCTTCCTACTTACGGTTACACACGTACGTATTCAAGCTTAGGCTTAGCGGACTTTTCGAAACGTATGACGGTTCAAGAGCTGTCTGCTGACGGTCTCAAAGGTTTAGCACCAACCGTGGTCACCATGGCAGAAGCGGAAGGCTTGGATGCACACAAACGAGCAGTGACTATCCGTGTAGAAAAATTGGCAGCTAAGTAAGAGGATATTGAGATGGAAAAGCTAGCGCGCAAACAGGTTCAAAAGCTGACCCCTTATTTATCGGCTCGTCGTATCGGTGGTACAGGTGATGTGTGGCTAAATGCCAACGAGTCGCCATTTAATAATGAATACAAAACAGACTTTGCTCGTCTTAATCGTTACAGCGAATGCCAGCCTAAAGAACTGATTTCTGCTTACGCAGCCTATGCAGGTGTCAAACCAGAGCAAGCACTAACATCTCGCGGTGCGGATGAAGGTATTGAACTACTGATCCGTGCTTTCTGTGAGCCGGGTGAAGATGAGATTCTTTACTGCCCACCGACTTACGGCATGTACGCCATCAGTGCAGAAACCATCGGTGTAGAGCGTAAAACTGTGCCGCTAACGTCAGATTGGCAACTAGATCTTGCAGGTATCGAAGCCAATCTAGATAACGTGAAACTGGTTTTTGTATGTTCGCCAAACAACCCAACAGGTAACTTGGTTAAGCGTGAAGATATTGTGTCTCTGCTTGAGATGACAAAAGACCGTGCAATCGTGGTGATGGATGAAGCGTACATCGATTTTTGTCCGGAAGCGTCAACGGTAGACCTACTGGCGCAGTACCCGAATCTTGCGATTCTGCGCACTCTGTCGAAAGCTTTTGCGCTTGCTGGTCTGCGGTGTGGATTTACGCTTGCGAACGAAGAGCTGATTAATGTACTTCTGAAAGTGATCGCACCATACCCAGTACCGGTTCCAGTGGCGGAAATTGCTACCCAAGCGCTTTCTGAAGCAGGCCTAGCGCGAACGAAGTTCCAAGTTCTCGATCTGAATGCAAACCGTGCTTACTTGCAAGTTGGTCTTTCAATGATTCCGGGTTTGGAAGTGTTTGAAGGGTGGGGAAACTACCTATTGGTGAAATTCCCAGATGGCGATGATCTTTTCAAAGCCGCTTGGGAGACAGGCATTATCTTGCGTAACACGCCAATTGAGAACTGCGTGCGTATCAGTGTCGGTAACCGTGACGAGTGCGAAAAAACACTCGGATTTGTTAGAAACTACTACTCATAAGTAGAGACAAAATTAATTGCCTTCGCTGACAAGTGGGGGCGCCAAAGATTAGCAATAAGGAAGTTCGAGTGAGCAAACAACAAAAAATCCTTTTTATTGACCGTGATGGCACCTTAATTGTTGAGCCGCCGGTTGATTTTCAAGTAGACCGCCTAGATAAGCTAAAGCTAGAGCCATTTGTTATCCCAAGCCTGTTGTCGTTGCAGGACGCAGGATACCGCCTAGTGATGGTCACTAACCAAGATGGTTTGGGTACCGAGAGCTACCCACAAGCAGACTTTGATGCACCGCACGATATGATGATGGAAATCTTCGAATCTCAAGGTGTGACGTTCGATGACGTCCTGATTTGCCCTCACTTTGAAGAAGATAACTGCTCATGCCGCAAGCCTAAATTAGGCATGGTGAAAGAGTACCTTCAAGGTGGCAAAGTGGACTTCCAAAACTCTGTTGTGATTGGCGATCGTCAAACTGATCTTCAACTTGCAGAAAACATGGCGATTCGCGGCATTCAGTACAACCCAGAAACCATGGGTTGGAAACAGATCCTGAAAGATCTGACGGTGAAAGCTCGCGTCGCTGAAGTGGTCCGTACGACGAAAGAAACTGACATTAAAGTCGCGGTAAATCTTGATGACCAAGGCGGTAATGATATTTCTACGGGCCTAGGCTTCTTTGACCATATGCTTGATCAAATCGCAACACACGGTGGATTTAAGATGGTGTGTAAAGTGGAGGGCGACCTACACATTGATGATCATCACTCTGTGGAAGACACCGCACTTGCGTTGGGCCAAGCGCTTAAAGAAGCGCTAGGTGATAAACGTGGTATTGGCCGATTTGGCTTTAGCCTGCCAATGGATGAGTGTTTGGCACAATGTGCTCTAGACCTGTCAGGGCGTCCTTACCTTAAGTTCGACGCGAAGTTCAGCCGTGAGCAAGTGGGTGACCTTTCAACCGAGATGGTGGTTCACTTCTTCCGTTCTCTAACTGACACCCTAGCGTGCACACTGCACTTGTCTTCTGCTGGCGACAATGATCACCACATCATTGAGAGTCTATTTAAAGCGTTTGGTCGTACTCTGCGTCAAGCAATCAAAGTAGAAGGTACTGAGCTACCAAGTAGTAAAGGCGTGCTTTAAGGCTAGCGCTAGTAAGGAGAAAAGCAGTGACAGAACAGAAAGTTGTTATTATCGATACTGGTTGTGCCAACGTTTCTTCGGTGAAGTTTGCCATTGAACGCCTAGGCTATGAAGTAACAATTTCAAAAGAGCCACAAGTTGTATTATCGGCTGACAAGCTATTCCTACCGGGTGTAGGGACAGCAAGTGAAGCGATGAAGAATCTCGAAGAGCGAGGTCTAATTAGCTTGGTAAAACAGGTGGAAAAGCCGCTGTTAGGTATCTGTTTAGGAATGCAACTGTTAGGCAAAGTATCTCAAGAAAAAGGGCAAAAAGCGGATGAGCTAGTTGAGTGCCTTGGACTTTGTGATGGTGAAGTGAAGCTGCTTCAAACCGGTGACTTACCACTGCCCCACATGGGGTGGAACACTGTCTCAGCTAAAACGGGCAACCCACTATTCAAAGGGATTGAAGAAGGCGAGTACTTCTATTTCGTACATAGCTTTGCCATGCCTGTTGGCGAGTACACGATTGCAGAATGTGAATACGAAAAACCATTCACGGCTGCAGTGCAAAGCGGTAACTACTACGGTGTGCAATTCCACCCTGAGCGTTCTTCAAAAGCGGGCGCAAAGCTTATTCAAAACTTCTTAGAATTATAAAAGGGATTTAGTGTGATTATTCCAGCTCTTGATTTAATTGAAGGACAGGTGGTTCGCCTTTATCAAGGTGATTACGGCCAAGTAACCGAGTACAAAGTCGACCCAGCAGAACAGTTCAACTTGTATCACCAAGCCGGTGCTAATTGGTTGCATTTAGTCGATCTAACGGGCGCGAAAGACACGACAGCGCGCCAACTTGATTTGATTGCCAAGCTACTTGCGAGCACTCCAGCGAATATCCAAATCGGTGGTGGTGTACGTACAGAACAAGACGTTGTCGATCTACTCGAAGCAGGTGCTCAGCGCGTTGTTGTTGGCTCGACAGCGGTAAAGCGACCTGAACTAGTAAAAGGTTGGATGGAAAAATACGGCGCGGAAAAAATTGTTCTCGCGCTAGATATCAACATCGCTCAAGACGGTACTCGTAAGGTAGCGATCTCTGGTTGGCAAGAAGACTCAGGCGTGACTATCGAAGCTCTGATTAATGATTACCTAACCGTTGGCTTACAGCATGTGCTTTGTACTGATATTTCTCGTGACGGTACGCTAGAAGGCTCAAACGTTGAGCTATATATAGACCTATGCAAACAATACCCACAAGTGCAATTCCAATCATCAGGTGGCATTGGCTCATTAGCGGATATTGAAGCGCTGAAAGGTTCTGGCGTCGCTGGAGTAATTGTTGGTCGCGCACTACTTGATGGCAAGTTCACAG
Source organism: Vibrio sp. T11.5 (assembly GCF_027587155.1). Lineage (NCBI taxonomy): Bacteria > Pseudomonadati > Pseudomonadota > Gammaproteobacteria > Vibrionales > Vibrionaceae > Vibrio > Vibrio sp. T11.5. The sequence continues at coordinate 421,228 of NZ_JAPPTP010000001.1, read as the reverse complement.
CAGAGGAGGCATTTGCATGTTGGCTAAGCGAATAATTCCATGTCTAGATGTACGTGATGGACAAGTGGTGAAGGGCGTTCAGTTCCGCAACCACGAAATCATTGGCGACATCGTTCCTCTGGCTCAGCGTTATGCTGAAGAAGGCGCAGACGAGCTGGTGTTTTACGACATTACCGCTTCAAGCGATGGCCGTGTGGTTGATAAAAGCTGGGTGGCTCGCGTTGCAGAAGTGATCGATATTCCTTTCTGTGTCGCTGGTGGCATTAAGTCAGCTGAAGACGCAGCGCGTATTCTTGAGTTCGGTGCAGACAAGGTGTCTATCAACTCACCAGCATTGGCACGCCCGCAGCTGATTACTGACCTTGCGGATAAATTTGGCGTTCAATGTATCGTGGTTGGCATCGACTCATACTACGACCAAGAGACCGGCAAGTATCAGGTGTACCAGTTTACTGGCGATGAAGAACGCACCAAAGCGACCCAATGGGAAACGCGCGATTGGGTACAAGAAGTTCAGAAACGTGGCGCAGGTGAAATCGTATTGAACATGATGAACCAAGACGGCGTGCGTAACGGTTACGACATCGAACAACTGAACATGGTGCGTGAAGTGTGTAATGTGCCGCTGATTGCATCTGGCGGAGCAGGGGCGATGGAGCACTTTGCAGAAGCTTACCAAAAAGCAAATGTCGATGGGGCGCTTGCCGCATCGGTGTTTCACAAACAAGTCATCAATATTGGTGAACTAAAGCAGTATTTGAAACAACAAGGTATTGAGGTGCGACTATGAGTGTAAACACCGCCGAAGTAAGTTCTTTAGCTGAGCGCATCAACTGGGACAAGGTGGATGGCCTAGTACCTGCCATTGTGCAAGATTTCCAGTCGAGCCAAGTGCTGATGATGGGTTACATGAATCAAGACGCACTAGCGAAAACAGGTGAAACAGGTCAAGTGACGTTTTTCTCTCGTACTAAGCAGCGTTTGTGGACTAAAGGTGAAACCTCAGGCAACGTATTGCAATTGGTGAACATGCAGCTAGATTGCGATAACGACACGCTACTAGTGAAAGTGAATCCCATTGGTCCTACGTGTCACTTGGGCAACTCCACTTGCTGGGATGTCGACCCACAAGAGGAGTCGCAAATGGTGTGGCTTCATCAACTTGAGCAACTATTGGCTGCCCGCAAGATTGCCGACCCTGATTCTTCTTATACTGCCAACCTTTATTCCCGTGGCACCAAGCGTATTTCGCAGAAAGTGGGCGAAGAAGGCGTTGAAGTCGCACTTGCGGCGACGTCGGGTGATAAGGCGGAGCTAGTATGTGAATCAGCCGACTTGGTTTATCACTTAATGGTCTTGTTGCAAGACCAAGGGTTATCAATAAATGACGTGATCAATAAGCTCAAGGAGCGTCATCGCTAACTACTTTTCTACTGCAGCAGACATTTTACCTATTACAAATCAAAGAAGCCGTGACAAGTCGTCACGGCTTTTTTGTGTTCCCTGCCGTAAAGACATGCAACGATATTTTGCTCATTTGTATTTCTTCTGCCTATTGACAACTCATCCGATGTATTGATTTTTATATTAATTGATTCTCGCTTGTGATACATTTTGCCGGATTTTGCAATGGAAAGTGTGATTTTTGTACGGTTAATGGATGTTATTTTGGTTGCCAAAACAGCATTATTTTAGGTGTATCACCCATGTTTATTAAGAATTTATCAATCCCGAAAAAGATATCGTTCACTTTTTCTATCATTGCTTTGATTAACATCGTCTTTGGTATCTACTTATCGGTCGAGCTCAAAAACATCAAGTCAGAGTTGCTTAACTACACTGATGATACTCTTCCAGCGATGGAGCGAGTAGATGCCATTCGTGATGATATATCTCGTTGGCGCAGGTCTCAGTTTGTTGCCTATACCTTTGAGAATAGTGGCAAAGTGGCTGAGAAAATTGCCAGTAATATTCAAGAAAGGGAACAGATTGCGCGCAAGCTTGATGCTTACAGTAAAACGCTTTGGCCTGGTGAAGAAGAACAGACTTTTAACAAGCTAATGCGTGAGTGGCGTGATTACCTGAAGATCATGGATCGCTACAACCAAGCTATGTTAGCGAATGATAAAGCGGCCGCTCATCCAATCTTGGCCAACTCTCTGCCAGAGTTTATAAGTTTAGACAATGAACTTTCCAAGCTTGTTAAAATCTTAAAGCAAGCGATGGATAGCAATAAAACTCACATACTTAAGTCAGTTAATGACCTCAATGTGTCCAGTATTATCAGTAACCTGACGATCCTTTGTATTATGATCGCAGTGACGATTGTATTGACTCGTTTGATTTGTGGTCCATTGAACTTAGTCGTGAAACAAGCGAACGCAATCGCGAAAGGTGATCTTTCTCATTCTATCGACCGCAAAGCCATTGGTCATGATGAACTGGGTACACTTGCCGATGCAACCAGTAAAATGCAGGACGATCTGCGTGATGTTATTCACAGTGTGATTGCAGCGGTAACGCAACTTGGCAGCGCGGCAGAAGAAATGACACAAGTCTCGGAGACATCTGCATCGGGTATGACTTCTCAGCAGTTACAAGTGACTCAAGTTGCGACTGCAATGACAGAAATGAAAGCGGCAGTTGCGGATGTCGCACGCAATACTGACGATTCTGCTGAGCGCGCTAATTCCGCTAATCTTCGTTCTAGACAGGGTGTTGAAAACATCAAAACCATGGTGGCTGAGATTGAAAACGTTTCAGACATTATGCAAGAAGCTGGCAAGAAAGTGACTGAGCTTGAAGAGCAATCGAATCAAATCACTATGATCGTTGATGTAATTCGTGATATTGCGGAACAAACCAATCTTCTTGCACTCAACGCGGCCATTGAGGCGGCGAGAGCGGGTGAACATGGACGCGGTTTTGCAGTTGTGGCCTCAGAGGTGAGAACACTTGCAGGAAGAACTCAAGAGTCAACCAGCGAAATCGCCGAGATCATTCAGCAATTACAATCACTAACCAAAGAAGCCAAGTCGACCACCAATGATTCGATTTCGTCGATATCTAAATGCGTCGAACAAGGCACTCATTCTGAAGTGATCATGACTGAAATAGAGTCCACCATCTCAGATATTTCTGATATGAGCACTCAAATTGCGACAGCCTGTAATCAACAAGATTCCGTTGCTGAAGAGCTAAATCGAAATATTGAAAGTATTCACATGTCATCAGAAGAGGTTGCCCAAGGCGCAGAGCAAACTTCTCAAGCATGTCGTGAGCTTACACAGCTTTCACATTCCCTTCAAAAAGTCATGACTCGTTTCAATCTGAATTAATGCCAATTCACTAAAGCCCTGAACTATCAGGGCTCATTCAATCATTGTCTCAATTTGTGCATTTGAGGACCTATGCTAATAAAAAAATCTTTGTTGTCTATGGCTGTGGCGACGGCTGTGTTGACCCCGTCAGTCAATACGCTAGCTGCGCCCAGTTCGTTAACTCACCCTGTCTCAAATGAAAGCCAGTTGGCCAAAACCAATGCATGGTTGGAGGTAAACGTCGCGCAGTTCAATAAAAATATTGATCAATTCAAATCACACCTAAGCGAGAAAACTCGGTTTTGTGCGGTAATGAAAGCCGACGCATACGGCAACGGCATTGAAGGCCTTATGCCAGCTATACTGGCACAAAACATTCCCTGTGTTGCCATTGCCAGTAACATTGAAGCAGAAACCGTACGAAATAGCGGATTTACGGGTCAACTGATGCGAGTTCGTGCAGCCAGCCTGTCTGAAGTAGAGAGCGGTTTGCATTTAGATATTGAAGAAATGATTGGTAGTGAAGAGCAAGCAAAAGCGCTCTCTGAGTTGGCGTTGAAGCAAGGCCGTGATATCAAAGTTCATCTTGCCCTCAATGATGGTGGTATGGGCCGTAATGGCTTAGACATGAGCAATAAAAGTGGTGAAACAGCGGCTGTACGCATTACTAAACAAAAGGGGGTATCAATCGTAGGTATCATGACTCACTTCCCGAGTTATGATGCAGATGATATTCGCGCAAAGCTGGTTACTTTTGAGCAACACGTATCTTGGCTGATAAAAAACAGTGATGTGAAGCGTAAAGATGTTCTGCTCCATGTGGCTAATTCATATACGGCACTGAATGTACCTGAAGCTCAGCTAGATATGGTTCGCCCTGGGGGCGTGTTGTATGGCGATCTGCCAACAAACCCTGAATATCCGTCAATTGTATCATTTAAGACACGTGTGGCTTCGCTGCATGCGTTGCCGAAAGGCAGTACAGTTGGTTACGAGAGCACATTTGTGACAAAAAAAGACAGTGTGTTGGCGAATATTCCGGTAGGTTACTCAGATGGCTATCCACGAAAAATGGGCAACAAGTCAGAGGTACTGATCAATGGTCAGCGGGCTAAGGTGATCGGAGTAACCTCGATGAATACCATGATGGTTGATGTGTCCGATATTAAAGGGGTTCTCCCCGGAGATGAAGTCATACTGTTTGGCTCACAAGACAAGCAGTCTATCTCAATTAGTGAGATGGAAAATCATGCGGAGCTTATATTCCCTGAGCTTTATACGATTTGGGGGAATAGCAACCCAAGATTTTATATTAACTAAAATGTTAATCGGAAAGGCAAAGTCAGCTTTGCCTTTCTACTGATTAAACTTCAAAAAGATAATAGTAGCTGTATCCTACAAGTAGTGCTGGTACGGCAGTATAAATGCTGGCGACGAGAGCGGCTTTCGGTGCCAGAGCAATGGCAGGGAATAGGGCATCACCATCATTTGAAATCGCGTTGGCTAATTGAGCAGACAGTGGTACTGCTCCAGATATATATAAACTGGTCACCAGAATTTGCGGTCCACATCCAGGCAGCATCCCAACCGCTAAGCCCACCATTGGCATCCATACTCCCCAACCAGAAAACGTGGTGGCTAAATCGATGTGGCCAAAGAAAGCGATCAATTCGAACGCCATAAAGGCTAAAATAACCCACGCTGTAACGAAGTTGGTATCCTGAGCTGCTTTCTGTAAAGGATGTGAAGAAACGGTTTTCTTATCTTCTGATACGGTTGACTGGTAGTCCTTAATTTCTTTTGTCAGCGACCAAAGCAGCATACTCAAAATGATCAGCCCAGCCCCAAGCCACTCAATGCTCATAGCAGGTAAAGAAAGCAGTTGATTGATATCGACTTGAAATGAACCCAATACCGCTACCACAGTCGCAGGAATGATGAGCCACTTCCAGAAGGCCCCTTGCAGGTTGATAGCTTTCTTCTCGAAATGGGACTGCTCATTGTCACTGCAACGACAGTTGAACTTTTCCGCGATCGCCGATTTTACTGTCGGACGCAAGAAATCATCTTTATGGACAGCGTTAACAACCCAACCAGAAACGCTGCCTACGACAATACCCATTCCGACGACACCTAGTCCGATGTCCGGTTTACTGGCAAGCAGAAGGAAAGCGGCGTCGCCCATAGTCGAAGCCAATACAGCCACTATCGCGCCAAACCCAACTCGCCCGCTGACAAACTGAGTGGTGACGATAATGGCGCCGCCACATCCGGGCAGAGCACCTAGCAAAGCAGCAAAAAAAACCTGATAGCTACGTGAGCTCTGGTATAGGTTAATCAGCTTACTCTCCTTGTTCATCCACAGGGAAACGTAGTGATAGATGACCAGAGTAAAAGCGACGTACGCAGACACTGCCCAGAACGCATCAGACAGAGTGGAAACAGTCACTTCACGTGTGGTTTCGTTCAATACCAGTGCCAGTAGAGTTACAGGCAGAAGAAGGCGCTTATAGGCAGGCCGAAACTGGGAAAAAGACAGCCAATCTGGCAATGAGTGAGAAAGTCTTATCGAGTCCATTGGGCTTTAAATGCAAATACGAATAATTCTCAATATATTGTAATCATGATTATTTGCAACTAAAAGTTGTGATTTGCACTTTTCTTTTTGCTAACTCATGACAAATTTCAAAATTCAGGTAAAGTATCGGCCTTTGTGAGTAATTGCCCAATACGGGCCTATTTAAGTCGTAGTAGGAAATAAGATGATTCTAGTTGTAGGTCACAAGAACCCTGATAGTGATAGTATCTGTAGTGCATTGGTAGCCACTGAACTGCTAAAAGCCCGTGGCGTTGAAGCAATGCCGATTCGCCAAGGCGAAATCAACCGTGAAACACAGCACATTCTTGAAGTCGCAGGTGCTGAAGTTCCTGAACTTCGTACCTCTGTTGCTGGTGAGAAAATTTGGTTGGTTGACTACTCAGATCTAGCACAAGCACCGGATGATGTGGCTGAAGCAGAAATCTTAGGTATTGTTGACCATCACCGCCTAGGTGATGTTATGACTGTCAACCCAATGGAAGCGTGGATTTGGCCTGTTGGTTGTACGAACACAGTACTTTTCAACATGTTTAAAATCGAAGGTCATGAGATCTCGCCACAAATCGCTAAGCTAATGATGTCGGCTATCCTGTCTGACACCGTCGGCTTTGCTTCTCCAACTTGTACACAGAAAGATAAAGATGCTGTTGAAGAGCTAGCGAGAATTGCCGATGTATGTGACGTTGACGCTTTCATCAAAGATCTTCTTATCGCAAAAACAAACATCGAAGGTCTTTCTGCGGCTGAGCTTGTAGAAAAAGATCTGAAAGGTTACCCATTTAACGGTCGTGATGTAGTTGTCGGTCAGGTTGAACTTGCGACTTTAGAGCAAGTCGACGGCATGATTGACGCGCTGGAGTCTGATCTAGAACGCCGCTGTGCTGAAGAAAGCCTAGCCTTTGCTGCAGTCATGCTCACTGACATCACTACAGCTCAAACTCGTCTACTATACAAAGGTGAGTGGGCTGAGAAACTGACTCAGCATGAAAAAGATGGCATGCTGATGATGGAAAACACGCTAAGCCGTAAGAAGCAAGGTTGGCCTTGGCTTCAGACTGAACTGGCTTAAATCGTCAGTGCAATAACAAAATTCGACGCCCACGGACTTCCGTGGGCGTTTTATTTGAGGAGTAAGGAAATGTCAGAACCACTTTCACCGCAGCAGATTGAATCAGTGCTTAAAATGCGTGAAGATGAGCGCCTGAAGTACACAGTCAAAGAAATCGCGAAGCATAGAAAAGTATGGATTCTTACTGATGAACACGGCTGTGTCATGCTCAACACTGAAGATGAAGATTGTGTGCCTGTTTGGCCTCACGAAGAGTTTGCCAATCAATGGGCAACAGGCGATTGGGAACACTGTAAAGCAGAGTCGATTTCAACTGCAAAATGGTTTAGCCGCTGGACTTACGGTCTTGAAGACGATGAACTATCCATCGTGGTATTTCCAAACCAAAATGAAGAAGGTTTGGTGCTCTACCCGGATGAGTTCGAGTTTGAACTAAAAAAGCAGGAAAATAAGCGTTAATTTCCCCAGATTAATATCCAGCGAGCTGGAACAACTCTCCAGACTTCGAGATAGCGACGGCTTCGCTGAGTAACCCTTGACGTTGATACTGGTCTAAAATCTTCTTAGCGAGCTTTTTCACTTGAGCTCTCTCCATTCCTGGTATTAACGTTGGATCGTACAGCATTTTCAATAGAATGATGTCCAAAGGAGAAAGAAGATCCTCGGGCGTTTCATCATTGAAAATTGAGGGGTAGGCTGAGTCGGCATCATTGGGCAAGCCCATCACCTGGGTGATTTCTTCTACGATACAAGCCAATAGCTTTCCATGTTCTCTTGCTTGGTCGACGGGGATAATGACGGCCGCAGAATCAATCTCACTCGTGGTTTGGTTTATTCGATACCCCGCCTTGCAAAGTGCGCCACGAATGTTTTTCAGCGCACTTGGACCGATTTCTCTTTCGATGTCTTTTCGCCATTCTGACTCACGGGTATAGATCCAGACAATATTGGCCTGTTCTCTACTGGCGACTCGTTCTATTGGGTGGCGAGTTATCGATGAGAGGTCTCTCAGTTGAGCATTGGTGAGTTCATCATGAAGATCTTGGTCAGCTACCTTGTGCTCAACCCAAACTTTGATCGGTTGCTTCCACTTGACCAAAGGTTTATTGCCTGCTGAATATTCGTTCTTTAGGGCGACGTCCAAAAATGCCTGGTTGATAAAGCTGGGATCTAACCACGTTTTGGTTGTGGTGTACGCAAGTGCAGGGCTGAGTAGCAGTAAACCAAATATGAATCCAATCGCTATCCGTAGCATGTGGGACTCCTGTCAATCTTAAAACCGATTACTTAAAGCAGGTCGCTTTGTTGAAGTGGCTTTCCACCATACGTTGAGTGATGATGTGGTCTGGGCAGCTCAAAATCTGCTGAGTTTCTCCAGCCTCGACCACCTCACCATTATGCATAACCATCACTTTATCCGTGATGTGTTTAACGACCCCGAGATGCTGCGATACGTAGATAAACGATACGCCCATCTCTTCCTGTAGTTCTAAGAATAGATTAATAATCTGGGAACGCATGGCCATATCAAGACCATTGAGTGCTTCATCTGCAACAATAATCGAAGGTTGAAGAATCAAAGCGCGTGCGAGACATATACGCTGTTTTTGGCCTGCGGCTAGCATTTGAGGGTAAAAATACGCATGTTCTGGAAGTAGTCCAACCCGAAGCAAGACATCTTTGACCCGTTTCATACGTGCATCAGGCGTCATATTGGTGTTACGTTTTAAAGGACCTTCAAGAATTCGCCCAATTTGAATGCGTGGATTGAGAGAGGTATTGGGGTCCTGAAATATCATCCGGATCAACTTGCAGCGAGTTGAATAATCTTTGTGCTCTAAACGCTCCCCATTGACACGAATTTCACCGGCTGTGGGTTCTACTACACCTGCTAACATCCGTGCTAGTGTCGATTTTCCAGAACCATTTTGACCAATGAAACCAAGGGTTTGGCCTGCTTCAAGTGTAAAGCTGACAGGCTTAACTGCTTGATGGACTTTTTTTCGAAACAAACCGGATCGAGTAACGAACTCTTTGCCCAGACCATTGACTTCTAGCAGCGCACTCATACTTTCTTCTTCTCCATATTGAGCGGGAAGTGACAGGCGAACTTGTGATTTTTAACCTGTTTTGTCATTGGCATTTCAACACATTGCCTTTGTGCATACGGGCAACGTGGCCCGAGGCGGCAACCGATAGGCAAATGTTGTAATGGTGGAATACTTCCGGGTAGAGACTGAAGTTTTTCTTTGTGGGGGATCCACTCACCAAAGTCAGGCATCGCCTTGAGTAAAGCCACTGTATAAGGGTGCTTAGATTTCTCTAGAATCTTTTTCGTATCTGCTGACTCGACCGACTGTCCACAATACATAACGGTAATTCTAGTTGCCCACTGAGTGATGGTGGTAAGATCATGACCGATTAACATTATCGAAGTGTTGTTGATCTGATTCATGCGACTAAGCAGCCTCAGGATCTGAGATTGTGTGATTGGGTCGAGGTCATTGGTCGGTTCATCAGCGATCAGGAGCTTAGGTTTGGCCGCAATAGCCATGGCAATCATTATCTTTTGACATTCACCATCTGTTAACTCATATGGGTAACTCGACATGATTTGTTCGTGATTTTTGATTCCAACCTTATGGAGCAGGGCAACCGCTTGTTTTTTTCGCCACTGAAAACGTTTCCACCATTTTCCGCTAAAAGAATGAGCTGGAATCGACTCAATCAGCTGTTTTCCGACCTCATCCGAAGGGTCGAGACAAGTGGAAGGTTCTTGAAAAATCATTGCGATATCGCGCGCTATGACCCTGCGTCGCTCTTTCGGTGTTAACTGGAGTAAGTCAACATTGCCAAGACGCATCCGGTCGGCGGTCACTTTCCAGTTTTCTTTACAGACACCAACAATGGCTTTGGCAACTAAGCTTTTACCTGACCCGGACTCGCCTACTAAACCACGAATTTCACCCTCATTCATGGTCAGGCTCATTCGATCTACCGCCTTCATCAGCCCTTGAGGTGTCTCAATTTCAATCGTCAGGTGGCGAATATCTAGTAATGGCATTATTCAATCCCCGCATTGAGAGCTTGACGAACCCCTTCACCCACCAAGTTTATGACGATCACAATAAACATAATGGCAAGACCGGGAAGTGTCACCGTCCAAGGTGCTAAATAGATCAGTTCTACCGAATCACCGAGAATGGCTCCCCATTCGGTACTTGGAGCTTGCGCGCCTAAACCGAGGAAACCCAGCGCAGTAATGTCCAAAATAGCAATGGAAAGAGCGAGAGTTACCTCGGACGCAACCACCACTAAAATATTCGGTAAGATGGAATTCCAGAGTAGATAAAAGTCATTTGCGCCATCGAGACGTGCCGCCATGATGTAGTCTTTTTCCACTTCAGTGTGGACCGCTATGTAAATCGAGCGGACAAACCTTGGGATCAATGCAAGGCATATCGCAAGTAGGATGTTAAACTCACCAAAGCCTAAAAATGCGACAAAAATAATGGCCAGTAGTAAAGAGGGGATAGACATAACCGTGTCGAGTAGATGGTTAAGCGTACTCGATACTAGCCCTTTTGTCATTCCCGCTAAAATACCCATTAGACAACCTACAAATGTTGCAATGAGTGTGATGATAACCGCAGCACCGAAGGTTAATTGTGAGCCTTCAATGAGACGGGAGAGAATATCTCGACCTAAATCATCGGTACCGAGGAAGTACTCGACTGTGCCTGCTGGATCCCAAGAAGGCGGGACTAATAACTCACCGGCTTGTGCATGAGGGTCATGCGGTGTCAACCAAGGAGAAGTTATAGTGACCAGTGTTATTAAGACAAGGCACCACAATCCGAACATGGCCAGTCCATTGGCACGATAACTGCGCCAAAAACGCTCAAACTGAGTCGGGATCTGTTCTTCCTGATATACGTTATCGGTTAACATACCACTCTTTCCTTACTAACGGATTGACCATTGCACCGATCAAATCTGAAAGAATATTAGCGGTCAAAACCAAAGTCGCGACCACAATAACGCCTGCCTGGATCGAAACGTAATCTTGATTGGACAACGCATCTAGAAGCCAGCGCCCAATACCAGGCCAATTAAAGATCGATTCAGTGATAATGGCCAGCGTCAGCATACTTGAAAGCTGAACACCTATCTTGGGAATAATAGGTGGTATCGCGTTCCTCAATACGTGTTGAGTAACAATCTCATGTGTTGAAAGACCTTTAATGCGAGCGGCTCGAATGTAGTTTTGCCCCATGACCTCAGCGACCGAAGCTCGCATTAAGCCAATGACTTGAGTTGTGGGGGCTAGCGCTAACACCAGACAGGGTAATATTAAGTGTTCGAGAACACTTTGTAGGGCATGGGCGCGATATTCACCACGCGTAAAGAAGGCATCTACGATGGCAAAGCCAGTGACGTGATCGATTTCATAGAGCAGATCATAACGTCCGGCGACTGGCAACATCTCAAAATGAAGTGAAAATGCCATGATCATTAGCAGTGCCACCCAGAATATAGGCGCAGAATAACCGGACATAGAAGTAAAGGAAATCGCTGTATCAATCCATTTTCCTTGTTTCATCCCCGCCAGCGTTCCTATTGGAATACCAATGAGGAGAGAAAGCGTAAATGCAATCAAGCACAACTCAAGTGTGGCAGGAAAGACCAAAGCGAGTTCATCGGCGATTGGAACGCCATTTTTTGTCACCCCAAAGTTAAGATGCATGAGCTCGCCAATGTAAGTTAACCAACCAGGCCAAAAACTTTGAAGAGACCAATGAGAGTTAGGGTCAAGGCGAAGAAGACTAAAGCCCACCATGGTCAGTATCAGTAAAGTAATAATAAAAAGGTTGATGCGTCGAAAGGTATAAAGAAACATTATTTAGCCCTCTCTACTGCATCAAAAGGCTGTGCGTTAAATGGGCTTACCTTGAAGCCCTTCAATGAAGCATCATGCGCTTGGAACTGCATGCCATGACTCAGTGGTATCACAGGAAACTCTTCGTTGAGAATGTTTTGCGCTTGTTTGTATAAGTTGAGACGGTAACGAGGCTTATCGACTTCTAACGCGAGGTCGAGCAGGAAATCAAAGTCGGAGTTACACCAACTGGAGACATTCAAACCGACCCGTTTTGAGTCACACGAAAGCAACGGTCGAAGGAAGTTATCTGGGTCACCTGTGTTGGCAATCCATCCGGTAAGATATAGATCAATATTGGTATTGTTTGCTATGTCAGTGCGATCATAGCGGTCATCTGTAAGCAGGTTGAGTGTAATGCCAATATCTGCCAAATTAGCTTGAATAAGCTCTGCTGTTTTACGAGGGCTCGGGTTATATGCCCTTGGCTCAAGAGGTACTGACATTGTTAGCTCAAGTCCTTTGTCGAATCCCGCATCTTTAATCAGAGCTATGGCGTAATTGCGATCATAGCGAATTTGCACACTGTCTTTGAGGTAAGCCCATGAGCTTGGTGGTAAAACAGAGTATGCCTGACTACCGGTTCCATAATAGACAGACTCCAGAATATTTTGGCGGTTAATCGCGTAGTTGAGTGCTTTTCTTACCCTAGGATCATTGAGCGCGGGATGGGTTGTGTTTACCGCTATAAACGAGATGTTCATTGCTGGTTTAGCCGTCAGCTCAATATCGCTCTGCTTTTCAATAATAGGGATCTGGCTGGACAGAGGTGAGTTCAATACATCACACTCATTGCGAAGCAGTTTAGCTAAAGTACCTGTCCCGCGGTGGGAAATATCGAATACCACTTGAGCCATCTTGGGTCTGCCTTTCCAGTAACCGTTGTGGCGTTTAAGTCTGACTAGGTCGTTGACCTGATAATCATCTAGATAGAATGGTCCGGTTCCAACAGGGTGACTGTCTAGCATGGCTTTATCGTCTCTTAACTCAAGCTGACTTGCATACTCCGCTGAATGGACGACAGCGTGGCTTGTGGCAATGTTAGACAAAAAGGTATTATCCGGACGACTTAGGGTAAAACGAACCTGATGTTTTGAAACAGCTTGAACATTAATCAATAGGTCTTGAAAGTCAATACCACTGAACCAAGGGTATAGACCGCTACCAACGTAATGATAGGGATGAGCGCTGTCGATGATGCGACGGAAACTGAACACCACATCGTCTGCATTCATGGTTCTACTGGGGGTAAACCATGCGGTCGTTTGAAAACTGACGTCCTCACGCAGGTTAAACGTATACTCCGTCCCCGCTTTGTTAACTGACCAACTCGTGGCAAGATTGGCGATGGGTTTGAAATTACTCGAATCTAGCGTTAGTAAGGTGTCGAAAATTTGAGGACTTAGTGTTTCAGACGTAATACCACTGTCCACTAACTGCGGATTGAAGCTAGTTGGCCCACCTTGACCACAGTAGACGAAACCACTTTGACGAATTTTATTGTGATCAAGCTCTTCACCACAGCCAGAAAGTAGCGTGATACCGAAGATACTCAATGTCAGTTGAATGATTGCTTTCATAGAAAGAACAATTGCCGGAGACAAAGCATAATATAACTTTCCATTATGCCTCAAGAACTCAGTAATTTACCATTATTAGTTTGTGGTTTTCAAAATAATACGCCATGTGTTTAGGAGAGATTGGAGAGGTTATACTTTCTAATCATCCCCCTTAGCTGATGATAGCTCAGACCCAGCATATCGGCAGCTTTCCGTTGGTTATACTTACTCTCTTCAAGTGCTGCTTTTAACAGTTCGATATCTTGGCTTTCCTGCCAAACTTTGTAGTCGATCGGAAAGTGATAAGTAGCTTGCTCTGTCGTTGCGCCTGATCCTATCTCAGTGCGTTTGGGTTTCGTTTGCCACTGGGATGCAAAAGGATCGAATATCAAGTTATCAATGGGTACGTCTTGTTGCCCATGCTGATAGACGGCTCTTTCTATGACGTTTTTCAGTTCACGGACATTTCCCGGCCACTGGTAATCAAGTAGTGACCGCTCAGCATTGGGAGAAAAGCCAACGAAGTACTCAAAGCTTAACTCTCGACACATTTTTATGGCGTAGTACTCTGCTAACAGCAAGATGTCTTCTTGGCGTTGGCGAAGCGGTGGTAAATGGATGACGTCGAATGCGAGTCTATCGAGCAAGTCTGCTCTGAACTCTCCCTTTTCAGCCATCATGGGAAGGTCTGCATTGGTTGCGCAAATCAAACGCACGTTGGCATTAAGCAGTTGGTGTCCACCGACACGTTCGTACTGTCCGTACTCAATGACTCTCAGTAGTTTCTCTTGGACCAACAACGGAGCGGTGGCGAGTTCATCGAGGAATAGCGTACCGTTTTCAGCACGCTCGAAGCGCCCTTTGTGACGACCCTTAGAACCAGTAAATGCGCCTTGTTCATGACCGAACAGTTCTGAATCAATCAAGCCTTCACTTAAAGTCGAGCAGTTGAGAGAGATAAGTGACTGGTCCCACCGTTTCGAAAGATAATGTAGGCGCTGTGCAATTAATTCTTTACCCGTTCCTCGCTCACCGATGATCAGAATGGGCCTTTCTATAGCGGCCAGTTTGGATACCTTATCTAGGACCGAAAGAAAAGCCGGTGACTCGCCAATGAGATTCTGTTGCATGAAACCACTCCGATGGTGAAATTTACCTATTGTTAGTTAAATTCATCATAGATTAGATAAAATTACAATGAAATTTTTCTTAATGTATTGTTTTATATGGAAATTATAAGTTGGCACGTATCTTGGTTAGTTCATGAGTAAGTGAAACCTACTATGAACATTAGATGCAATCAATTTGCGACAGTAGTGATTGATTACAGCATAAGGAGCTAAGTTATGGGTATTTTTTCTCGTTTCGCCGACATCGTAAATTCAAACATCAGCGCCCTATTGGATAAAGCTGAAGATCCTGAAAAAATGATTCGTCTTATCATTCAAGAAATGGAAGATACCTTGGTTGAGGTAAGAACAAACTCCGCTAAAGCTATTGCGGATAAAAAAGAGTTGTCACGTAAAGTTGAAGCCCTTGAAGAACAAATCACTGAATGGCAAGAGAAGGCAACTTTGGCTCTGACTAAGCAGCGTGAAGACTTAGCAAGGGCAGCGCTAATTGAAAAGCAAAAGCTGCAAGATGTACTAAAAGGTCTGCATACTGAACAAACGTTAGTAGAAGAAACGATTGCAAAACTCACTGGTGAAATTAGTAAACTTGAGAGTAAAATCACCGAAACTCGAGCTAAGCAGCAGGCTCTCACTATTCGTTCTCAGGCAGCATCAAATAGACGTGATGTGCAAAAGCATTTGCACACTGCGCGTACGTCTGAAGCAATGGCGAAATTTGAGCAATACTCTCGCAAGATTGATGAGTTAGAAGCTGAAGCTGATGTGTACGCTAAGTCAGGAAATTCGAAATCTTTAGATCAAGAGTTTGCTGAACTTCAAGCTCAAGATGAGATTGAGAAAGAGCTCCAAAACCTGAAAAAACAGATGAGCGAAAAGAAGTAATATCCTTCTTCATCCGAGCGCATAGGTCAGGTGCACCACCTGACTTAGCCTAAAGGATCGTTTCATTAAAAAGTATTGAAGTACTTAGTTTTATTTAATTGATTTTATAACAGTTTACGCTAAGCAGAGGATTTGCTGACAGTAAAACTGTTGCCTATTTAGGAGTCGCTTATGTCGTCATTTCTTATTGCTGGACCATTGATTGTCTTCTTGATTTTTGTCGCTCCATTGTGGCTGCTACTGCATTATCGCAGTAAGAAGAAAACAGCAGGTGGTTTATCGGAAGACGATTTTCAAAGGCTACAAACCTTGTCAGAAAAAGCCGATCAGATGCAAAAGCGAGTGAACACGCTAGAGCGCATTCTTGATGAAGAAACCCCCAATTGGAGACGTAGATATGAATAAACGAGAACTGTATCGTGATACTACCAATGGTAAGCTTTCTGGGGTTTGTGCAGGCTTAGCAAACTACTTTGGTACTGAAGTTTGGTTGATTCGAATATTGGTCATATCTGCTGCGCTTCTAGGCGGTAGCTTCTTGGTACTGCTGGCGTATGTAGCGATGACGTTTATGATTGAGAAACAGCCTGCCAATTATGTTGAGTCTCTGAAGAGTGAGCAGGAGCATAAGCTGAAAAGTAAGCCATGGCAACAAGGTCAGACTCCAGGCGCTTTGCTAGAGACGCTTGAGAGAGATTTTGATAGGCTCGAAGGCAACATTCGTGATCTAGAAGCGTATGTAACATCTGACACATTTAAAGTCGACCGAGAGTTTAAAAGTTTATAGCTCATAGTGAGAAGTGCGACTATCTTTTTTCAGCAAATTACTAATTTTCATAATAATTTACTGGTATGTATCTGGCAGTCGGGTAATCATTCATCTATCTTTGTATCTACAAGTGACAAATGGATGTTTGACTATGCACAAGAATCTCGTGCTTCTCGCCATGGCTGCAGCCCTAAGCGGCTGTGGTAAGGAGCTCCCTCCTGTCCCTGAACCCGACTCCAGACCTGCAAAACTCTTTACTGTTTCAGTTGGCAATGCTCAGTTTGAAAGAAATTTTCCCGCCACATCTGAAGCTGGTGACAAAGCCGTTTTAGCTTTCCGAGTCCCGGGTCAACTTCAATCTATCGATGTGCTTTCAGGTCAACCTGTAACTAAAGGTGAAGTACTAGCTTCTTTAAACCCAGACGAATATTCGTTGTTGGCCAAACAAGCTGAGGCGCAATATCGTCTGGCCGACGTTCAATATGAACGTTATAAAAAGCTTCGCGTTGATAAGGTCGTTTCTGAGCAAGACTTTGATCAAGCTAAAGCCAACCACAATTCGGCAAAGGCGACTTTAGAACAAGCGCGCGCCAATCTGCGTTATACCAAATTAGTTGCGCCATATGATGGCACTATCTCGATCATTCCAGCTGAGAACTATGAATATATTGCGGCTAAAGAAGGCGTGATGAACATCCAGACCAATCAGCTGATGAAGGTGCAATTCCAGCTTCCAGATCATTTACTTAATCGTTTCGCGAGTGGTATCAACCTTACCGCTACGATGAAGTTTGATGCTTTCCCAGAGAATAGTTACGAACTCACTTTCCAAGAAGTCGATACTGAAGCCGATCCTAAAACAGGTTCATACAAAGTCACAATGGTAATGGAACGTCCAACCGACATCGGTATTCTTCCTGGTATGGCGGGTGAGGTGCATGTCAAAGTAGATGCAACCGGAGCGACTCGAATCCCTAGTGCCGCTATCTTCGAAGAAAACGGCAAAACCTGCGTGTGGCGTGTCGGTCAGACAGGCGTGGTTGAGAAAGCCGCGATTGTTTTAAACGACAAACGTCAGGTGAAAAGTGGCTTAAATGATGGTGACCGTATCATTATCTCTGGTGTCAGCGGAATTGAGCCTGGTATCAAAGTGAGAGAGTGGGTCAAGGAGCGAGGGTTGTAATATGAAGCACTGGATTAGCCTGAGTATGCTTTCCACAGCTGCAATTCTTGCTGGCTGTGGTGCTGAAAATCAGTATGTGGATTTTGGTTTACCTAAAGTAAAAGTCATGGAAGTAGGCAGTGGAACACAAGGCGACAATTTGTATTTCCCTGCAGTGGCCAATGCCGCAGAACGCTCACATCTCAGTTTCCGTGTTGCAGGAGAAATCAGTGAGCTCAATGTTAAAGAAGGTGACCAAGTTAAAAAGGGTGATGTGTTAGCCAAGCTAGACCCTACGGATTATAAACTGGCTGTTGACAATGCATCGGCAAAGTACAGCGTGGTTGATAGCCAGTACAAGCGGTCGAAACCTTTAGTCGATAAAGGCTTGTTAGCGAAATCTCAATTCGATGAAATTGCTGCAAATCGACAGATTGCCTTTGCAGAGTTGAGGCTAGCCCAGCTAAGGCTCTCTTTCACCGAGTTGCTTGCTCCCGTGGATGGCATTATCTCCCGCGTCAGTGTTGATCAGTTTGAAAATGTTCAGGTTGGGCAGCAGGTTGTTAATATTCATAGCCTCGAAAATGTTGAAGTTCTGATTCAGTTACCGGATCGATTGTATGTCAATCAACCGGATCCCGAAACCTTGTCACGTATTCAAGCTTTGGTGAAAGTACCAAGTGGAAATGAATATTCAGCTTCTATAAAAGAATTCACCACCGAGCCAGACCCTGCCACTGGTACATTTACCGTGACCCTGTCACTCCCTATGCCTGATGAAGAGTTTATTTTGGACGGTATGGCGGTTGAAGTGACGTCTGAAGGTGATGACGTAGGCCTCAGCTTGAACGCTGGTGTATTGGTACCTATTGAAGCTGTGTTCAATGCTGATGGCGACGATATTGGCCGTTCGAACAAATATGTCTGGGTTTTAGACGATGGCAACACTGTTTCTAAACAAGCAGTAACGGTTGGTAAAGTGACCAAAAATGATTTGCAAATTCTTGATGGCCTTGAAAGTCAACAGCAGGTAATAGTGGCGGGCATTTCTCGTTTAAGGGAAGGGATGAAGGTTGAAATCGTACATCAGGAGGCAGGCAATGACTGAGCAAAATAATCAACCGTCTCTAAAAGACGAAGAGATAACAGGTATCGCCGCGTATTTTATTCGCAATCGTGTCATCAGTTGGATGATTTCACTGATCTTTTTGATTGGTGGGGTAGCAGCGTTCTTCGGCTTAGGTCGTTTGGAAGATCCTGCCTTTACTATTAAAGACGCCATGGTCGTGACTTCTTACCCTGGGGCGACGCCCCAACAAGTCGAAGAAGAGGTGACCTATCCGATCGAAAAAGCGATTCAGCAGCTTACGTATGTTGATGAGGTAAACTCGATTTCTAGTCGTGGGTTATCTCAAATCACGGTGACAATGAAGAACAACTACGGCCCAGACGATTTACCGCAAATCTGGGATGAGTTGCGCCGCAAGGTTAATGACCTAGAAGGCCAGTTTCCACCGGGTGTGAATCCCCCTCAGGTGATTGACGATTTTGGTGATGTTTACGGTATTTTGCTTGCTGTAACGGGAGAAGGGTACAGTTACAAGGAGCTACTCGATTACGTCGACTATTTAAGGCGTGAATTGGAGCTGATTGATGGTGTAAGTAAGGTCTCTGTTTCTGGTCAGCAACAAGAGCAAGTCTTCATCGAAATTTCAATGAAGCGTTTGAGCAGTTTAGGTTTAGCTCCTGACACCGTGTTTAATCTGCTGTCGACTCAAAACGTGGTTTCTGATGCGGGCGCCATTCGGGTTGGTAGTGAGTATATACGTATTCAACCGACGGGTGAGTTTGAGAATGTCGATCAACTGGGTGATTTGATCATCACGGAGAGCGGTGCTCAGGGATTGATTTATCTTCGTGATGTTGCCGAAATTAAGCGGGGATATATTGACGTTCCGGACAATATTATTACCTTCAACGGCTCATTGGCGTTGAACCTAGGTGTCTCGTTTGCTCAAGGTGTTAACGTGGTTGAAGTAGGGAAACGTTTCGATCGTCGCCTCGCAGAGCTCAAGTACCAGCAACCTGTTGGTGTTGATATTTCTGAAATCTATAGTCAGCCAAAAGAAGTAGATAAATCAGTGAGTGGTTTTGTTGTGAGCCTCGGACAGGCTGTTGCGATCGTCATTATCGTTCTACTGTTCTTTATGGGGCTGCGTTCAGGTCTGCTTATTGGTTTGATTCTGCTGCTGACTGTGTTGGGCACTTTTATCTTTATGAAGTATTTTGCCATCGATCTTCAACGTATTTCACTCGGCGCCCTGGTCATCGCACTTGGTATGCTGGTGGATAACGCCATCGTAGTGGTCGAAGGGATACTCATAGGGACGCAAAAAGGTAGAACAAGGTTACAAGCGGCCACCGATATTGTCACTCAAACAAAGTGGCCGTTACTGGGGGCGACTGTTATTGCTGTAACCGCATTTGCTCCTATTGGATTATCAGAGGATGCAACGGGTGAGTACTGTGGCACTCTATTTACTGTACTCCTCATTTCTCTCATGCTCAGCTGGTTTACTGCGATTTCCCTGACGCCGTTTTTTGCAGACCTCTTTTTCAAAGGACAGAAGACGAAAGGTGGAGGTGAAGATAGCGATCCGTATAACGGCATGATATTCGTATTGTATAAGGGCTTCCTTGAGTTCTGTATGAAGCGCGCTTGGTTGACGGTTGCTGTAATGATTGTGGGCTTAGTGGTCAGTATCTACGGTTTCACGTTCGTAAAACAGTCATTCTTCCCATCATCAACAACGCCAATATTTCAAGCAGATATCTGGCTTCCGGAAGGGACAGACATTAGAGCAACCAATACAAAGCTTAAGGCATTGGAGTCTTGGCTGTCTGAACAGGATGGTGTTGAGCATATTACGACCACAGCGGGTAAAGGTTTGCAACGTTTCATGCTCACTTACGCGCCAGAGAAGAGTTATGCGGCTTATGGCGAGATCACGACTCGGGTCGAGAACTATGAACAATTGGCTAAGTTGATGTCTGATTTCCGAGCCCACGTCGAAAAAACGTTTCCAGAAATCAATTACAAGCTCAAGCAAATTGAATTGGGGCCAGGTGGTGGCGCTAAGATAGAAGCTCGTCTTATCGGTTCTGATCCGACTATATTAAGAACTATTGCCAAGCAAGTTGAAGACATTATGCATGCTGACCCGGGTGCGACCAACATCCGTCATGATTGGCGCGAGCGTACTAAAGTATTGGAACCACAGTTTAACGAGGGTCAGGCTCGACGTTATGGTATCACTAAGTCAGATGTGGACGAATTTCTTGCTATGTCATTCTCAGGAAAATCAGTCGGTGTGTATCGTGATGGTACAACGCTTATGCCTATTGTGGCTCGGTTACCAGAAGAAGAGCGTGTGGATATTCGAAATATTGAAGGGATGAAAATTTGGAGCCCGGCATTAAGCGAATACATCCCATTGCAGCAAGTAACCCTAGGTTACGACATGCGTTGGGAAGATCCCATCATAGTACGCAAGAACCGAAAACGCATGCTGACAGTGATGGCAGACCCAGACTTGCTTGGCGAAGAGACGGCAGCGACATTGCAGAAACGCTTGCAGCCTCAGATTGAAGCGATTGAACTTCCATCAGGTTATAAGTTGGAGTGGGGGGGGGAGTATGAGTCATCTGGTGATGCACAAGCTTCATTGTTCACAACCATGCCTATGGGTTATTTGTTTATGTTTCTGGTGACAGTGTTCCTGTTCAATACCGTGAAGGAACCACTGATTGTGTGGCTGACCGTTCCACTTGCTATTATTGGCGTGACAACTGGCCTGTTGGCATTGAACACTCCGTTTGGTTTTATGGCATTACTCGGTTTCCTCAGCTTATCCGGTATGTTACTCAAAAACGGTATTGTACTGCTCGACCAAATAGAAATTGAAATGAAGTCAGGTAAAGAACCCTATCTGGCCGTCGTGGACGCTTCTTTGAGCCGCGTACGTCCCGTGTGTATGGCCGCTATTACCACGATCCTAGGTATGATTCCGCTGCTACCGGATATATTCTTTAAGCCAATGGCTGTTACCATCATGTTTGGTTTGGGATTTGCGACAATACTGACACTTATTGTCGTACCAGTGTTGTATCGTATCTTTCACAAAGTAAAAGTGCCAAACTGATTCAACTAACATCGAAAACGCCCCTGACTTTGTCGGGGGCGTTTTATTTAAGGAGAAAGCAATGGATACCACTTGTGCATGGGCGATGAATCATGAGCTTGAGCGTGAATACCACGATAAAGAGTGGGGCGTTCCCGTTTATGACGATAAGGTATTGTTTGAGTTTATTACTTTAGAGGGAGCCCAAGCAGGATTGAGTTGGATCACCATTCTAAAAAAACGCGAAGGCTACCGACAAGCCTTTGAAGGTTATGATCTGGATATATTGGCAGCGTATGAGGATGGGCACGCTGAGCATATTGTTGAAAATTATGATGTGGTTAAGCACAGAGGCAAAATTAAGTCCGTGTTCAGTAACGCGCGAGCCGCGAAAGAATTAATTGAAGAATACGGTAGCTTATCACACGCCTTATGGCAGTTTGTGGATGGCAAGCCTAGGGTCAATCAGTGGCAAGAGATGAGCCAAGTGCCAGCCTCGACAGAGCAGTCAAAAGCCATGAGCAAATTCCTGAAAAAGAAAGGCTTCAAATTTGTGGGCGAGACCATTTGCTACGCGTTTATGCAGGCGGTTGGCATGGTCGATGACCATCTGGTGAGTTGCCCTAAGAAACCCAAGTATTGACGGCTTAGACGCAACCTATGACCTACAAATTTTGATCATGGATGCGTTCTAATGCCTCGATTCTTCGCCATTGCACAGAGTCGAAATTTTGCTCTCTCAGATATGCGATTTGAGATTGCTTGTCATCGTCCGATAAGGTGTTGTCAGATAGGATTACGCTTCTTTGCTGCAAGTAGCTGTCGAGCTGAGTATTAAACTTTTCACGTTTGGCGTCTAGTTTATCAAGCCTCTCTGCAGCTTCTTCCCCTACTAACTCTACGCGCGTCAAATGTTTGTTTTGTTCATCCATTTGAGCCGATTGGTTAAGCCCGATAATGAGCTGATTGTTGCGTTCTGCTTGCTGAATGTAGTCAGGTTGGTCGGCTAAGGTCTCTTCTAACCATTGCGCTTGTGACTCCGCATCCAAGTTTTGATTGGCTATCGCGAGTTTATCGATCGCGAGCTGGCGTAATCTATTTTCTTCACCAAACAATGTCTGTATCTGTTCGTCAGTAAAATACTGGCTTTGTAGCGCCATAATCTGCCGATGCAATTGTTCTAGATCGGCTAGGGTGATTTTAAGTGAGGTAAAAGACTCTAAAGTTGCAAGTTCGGTTTTGTATTGTAAATAGGTCTCGAAGAGTGCTTCATCGACGACTAGACCTTGTTGGTGTTTAGGAAAGCTTTGTATCTGAGCTTTAATTTGGTCTAACTCTTGTTCACCTAAGCTGCTTAGCGCGTAATCAAACAAGTCTCGACTTGAGGAGGTGTCGATCTGGGTATCTCGTTGAGATTGTGATTGGTTTATCACAGTTTCGCCGTCTTCTTGATTGACAAAATAGACCGCTCCAAGACTCATCGAGGCGATCATCACTGTTGTTATTAGAGCGGTCTTTTTCATCTTGTCGTTCCTATAAACCTTGAAGTTTCAGGCGATTGGCATGCTGGCGATAAAGGGTAACAGGATCGGTTTCGAATAAATGGTGGATACCTAGCAAGCCGTTGATCTCGTCCAAATGATTCATTTTGTAGTCGTCACGAATAACCTGACCTAAGTGAGTGCTACAAGCCCCAACCAGTCCATCATTAGGTTCATTGAATGCTAAGCCTAGAATGGTCATTGCGGCATCTGTTGGGTCGAAGATATTGGTAAAGGTAGAAGAACCTGTCCAAGAGTAGTAATAGACTCCATTATCAGCGAGTAATTCACCGTTGCCACATTCAGTAGTAGGAATGCCTTCAGGGTAGTGTTGGTTGAACGCAAGTGAACCTTCAGTCGTCAATGCATCCAATGAAGCAAGAGGATCTTGGTCGAGGTCGCCACCACCAGACAACAGATTAATCAATGTCGTTAGTCCTTCGGCTAGTTTGACTGCCAAGGCCTCCAACCCCGATCCTTCCGGTACGGTACCACGAACGAGATCAGCGACTTTAGAGCCTTTGTTGACACCGCCGATACTGGTGACAGAAGCGACAAGATCAGGTCTGACAGATGCCACGTAACGCGCAGTAGGACCACCGTGGCTATGTCCGACTAGGTTCACTTTTGCTGCGCCTGTTGCTGAAAGTAAAGTTTCCACTTGTTCAAGCAACTGCTCTCCTCTAACTTCCGAGCTATTGGTCGCGGAAACTTGGGCGACGTACACCTTGGCACCATCTTTGGTCAATGCGTGAGGAATACCGTAGAAATAGTCAACGCCTGCCAAAGTATCAAAGCCGAATAACCCGTGAACTAGCACGATGGGATGTTGAGTTTGAGTGTAACCACTCGCACCGGATGCGCTGGTTGTTGCTGATAGCCCTAAACTGAAAATACAGAGCACAGCAAGTATCAGTTTGTGTTTCAAAATTAGCTCCTTCTGGTTTGACCTCTGATGAGTAACTAAACAGTAGAGCAGAAACTGATCTATACGAAATTTGAATGGATAGTAAGCAATAGAATTGTGAATTGGAGATACAAAACAACACAATCAATTAACATATTAATAACATTTTTAATTGATAAAATATTCAATAATATCATTGATTTAAAAAAAAAGCCCCTGAGTCAGGGGCTTGATTGAATTGGCTAGCGTTAAGCCGTCGCGGACTGCTCTAAAATGAGTGAGTTGTAGCGTTCAAAACCTCGCTCAAGGTCAGCGATCAGATCCTCAACATTCTCCAAACCGATATGCAGGCGGATCAACGTGCCATCAAAGTTTGGATTGGCAATGGTTCTCAAGCTGTTGAAGCTTTTCGGTTCGTTTGCCAGAATTAAGCTTTCAAAACCTCCCCAAGAATAGCCCATGCTGAAATGCTTCATTCCATCAAGTAGTGCTGTAGTAGCCCGTGGGTAGCTGGTTTTGAGTACAAATGAAAACAGGCCATTACCGCCATTGAAATCTCGCTGGTAAAACTCATGACCGGGACAGCTTTCTAAAGCTGGGTGTCGCACGTGATCGACTTCAGGTCGACTTTGTAACCACTTGGCAACCTTAAGGCTATTTTCAGCATGTTGGCGAAGTCGGACATCTAGTGTGCGGATACCTCTAAGCCCTAAATAAGCATCATCCGGCGACACACATTGACCCATCAGGTAGCTTTGCTCACGCAGTTGATCCCAATGCTTTTCGTTGGCGATGGCAGTGCCTAACATTACATCTGAGTGACCAACAATATACTTAGTCGCCGCTTGAATAGAAATATCAACACCGTGCTGAAAAGGCGAGAAATTCACACCAGCAGCCCAAGTGTTGTCGAGCATCACAATGATGTCATGTTCGTGAGCGATCTTGGCTAAGGTTGGAACGTCTTGCACTTCCATAGTGATAGAGCCAGGTGATTCTAGAAAAAGTACTTTGGTATTAGGCTGAACCAAATCGCGAATACCTTCTCCAATCACAGGGTCGTAATAGGTGGTTTCTACTCCCATCTTCTTCATGATCTTGTCACAGA
Organism: Vibrio sp. T11.5; assembly: GCF_027587155.1. Lineage (NCBI taxonomy): Bacteria > Pseudomonadati > Pseudomonadota > Gammaproteobacteria > Vibrionales > Vibrionaceae > Vibrio > Vibrio sp. T11.5. Next base: position 396,059 of record NZ_JAPPTP010000001.1, on the reverse strand, counting down.
AGTCGCGGGTTGGTTCATAGCAGGTATCAACCATAAGAATATGATCACCCGACTCGACAAAAGAGAGAATCGCGTTTGAAATCGCCGCTGTACCACAAGGGTATAAAGCACAACCTGCGCCGCCTTCAACTTCAACCATTGCATCTTGGAAAGCAAAATGAGTGTTGGTGCCGCGACGACCATAAAAGAGTGTTTTGTTTGCGCGGTTAACGGTTGCATGGTGTTTTTCAGCAACCGTATTAAACACGACAGTAGAAGCTCGTTGAACGGGGGGATTAACGACACCATTGGTCCATTTTTCATCACGACCTGCGGTGATGAGTTTTGTTTGCTTGCCTTCTGACATTGGAAGTCCTTACCTGAAAATGCGTTGCTCTATTTAAAACATGGCAACGCATGAATAGCAAGAGGGGCAAGAGTAAGAAATAACAGATCACAGAAGTGGGTTAAATAGGTAGTAAGTACGCTCTAAGAAACGTGAATATAGAGAGCGCTTTTTCCATTCCTCTAACTTCACTTGATGGGAGGTTTGCATATAATTCTCTTGAAGCCAATACATCTCTTTAGTGAATGCTTCGTCATCGATAGCCAATGTGAGCTCAAAATTAAGCCAAAGGCTGCGCATGTCCATATTAACGGTTCCTACTAAACAGAACTGTTGGTCAATAACAACCGATTTGGTATGCAATAGGCCACCATAAAACTCGTAAATTTCTACACCAGCTTCCATTAACTCAGCATAAAACGCCCTCGAAGCCCATTGGACCATCAGTGAATCGTTTTTGTGCGGGATAATCAGTTCGACGGAAATGCCTCTTTGCGCCGTCATTTTGAGGGTTTCGAGTAGATCTGCACTGGGGACGAAATAGGGAGTGGTTATCCTCACGGATTGATTAGCCTGATTAATCGCGAGTGTCAGCACCTGTGAAATCAGATGCTCAGGCATCCCTGGCCCAGAAGGAACAACTTGCACTGGATGTTGAGGTTCATTTGGATCCAGCCGGCATTCAGGTAGCTGAGGGAGTGAACGAGAACCAGTTTCCACTTCCCAATCCCAGCAGTGGATAGCAGAAAGGACATTTACGGTTGGGCCAGTGACACGGACCATCATATCGATCCATTGCCCGACGCCTGACTCTTGTTTGAAGAAAGCTGGATCAACGAGGTTCATTGAGCCTGTATAGCCAATATTGTCATCTATAACGATGATCTTGCGGTGTTGACGGAGATCGAGGCGACGCAGAAAAATACGCCAAGGACTTACTTCCAATGCTTGCACTACTTCCACACCAGCGGTTTGCATCATCTTGAGCCACGGACTGCGGAAGAAGCGTGGGCTGCCTGCTGAGTCGAGAAGCAGTTTGACGTCCACTCCACGCTTTGCAGCCCTTATTAGTGCGGAGGCGACTGAATCAGCAAGCCCACCCGGGTGCCAGATGTAAAAAACCATTCGTACGCTTGTCTGCGCACTCTCAATATCATTAATGATGGAGTGGAGTATTTCAGTAGGCGAGCTCTGAAGAGACAGTGTATTGCCACTCAAGGCTGGCAGGCCCAAGCGATTGTTGCACAACTCATCAATGCGATAGATGTGGCGTCCAAAGGTCTTAGTATCGTGTGCATGGCATTCATTAAGACTGGAAAACCATTTAGCGAAAGGAGCAAACATCTCTTTTGCACGTTCTGCTCTTTTCCGCCCGAGATTCAATTCACCAAATAGGAAGTAGCATCCGACCCCAACAATGGGAATGATGTAGATGATCATTAGCCATGCGAGAGAGACGCTAACGGCTCTCCGTTTCAGAACGACGCGCAAAGTCACTCCTGCAACTAGAATCCAGTAAAAGACAATGCCTGCTAATGTGAGGAAGTGATAGAACTTTTCCATTCAATTTCCTGAATAAATCAATTGGTTGTGCGTAGTGGATGGCTAGCTTAGATATTAAATCCAGTTCACAGCGCCGACAACAAAATTTCGTTGCTAAATGTTGTTATGAGTAATGTGACATAAGTGGTTAGATAAATATCAGGAATAGAATTATTATGTTATGAGAATGTAAATTGTAGATAAAAGAGGAGGGTTTTGATTAAAAAAGCAGCGTTTAAGCATGCTACACCGTGTCGTGGTGGGAATTTATACTTTTTGGGGTTTCAATTTTACTCCCAAACTGCTTTACTTGCCACAATGTTAGGGTCACTCAGAATTCTAAAAGGTGTAAACAAAATTGCACACTCAACTTTTCGACGCCTAACCTAGCAAACACAACTAATGAATTTATTAATGGAGTAACCGTGGCTACCAGTACAAGTGCAAAGCCCCGTGATACATGGGGGTCTAAATTAGGCTTCGTAATGGCCGCAGCAGGTTCTGCTGTGGGTTTGGGCAATATATGGAAGTTTCCTTACACAGCAGGTGAGAGTGGCGGCGGTGCGTTCGTAGCTATCTATCTGATTTTTGTTATTTTTATAGGCTTTAGCGTTATGTTGACAGAGTTCGCTATTGGCCGTAAGACAGGTCTATCTGCAGTCGGTGCGTTTAAGTCTACCGATCGTCGTTGGACATTTGCTGGCGTCATCGGTGTTTTCAGTGGCTTGCTTATCATGGGTTTCTACCCAGTAGTAGGTGGTTGGGCACTGGCGTACATCTTTAAAGTTGGTGGTGGACTACTCAATACTCCAGAAGCGATCGGCGATAGTTTTGGTGGTTTTATCTCTGACCCTTTCCAGCCATTGATGTGGATGGGTATTTACCTGATGTTTAACATCGCTATCGTAATTAAAGGTATTTCTGGCGGTATCGAAAAGGCGGGCAAGATTCTGATGCCTCTGCTATTCCTCATCCTGATCGTTGTATCGGTAAAAGGCTTAATGCTGCCAGGTGCAATGGCCGGTTTAGAGTTTCTATTTATGCCAGATTTCTCTAAAGTGGATAGCAATGTCGTATTGGCTGCACTAGGCCAGGCGTTTTTCTCACTAAGTCTCGGTATGGGTTGTATGATGACATACGGTTCTTACCTGAAGAAGAAAGAGAATCTAGTACAGACTACCGGTATGGTTACAGCAATGGATACGGGTGTTGCTATTCTAGCTGGTGTGGCCATGTTCCCAGCGATGTTCGCATTTGGTATGGAGCCCGCTGCCGGTCCTGGTTTAGTGTTTGTTGTTGTTCCTCAGCTGTTCGCTGAAATGGGTGGTGTTATTGGCCTTATCTTCGCGCTGCTGTTTTTTATCGGTCTCACTGTTGCAGCATTAACATCGTCAGTTTCATTGCTTGAAGTAGTGGTTTCTTACCTAATCGATGAGAAAGGTATGAAACGACCAACAGCGGTAATCGCAGCCAGCTCGGTCATGGCGGCGCTGTGTGTGTTTGCTTCTCTATCTCTGAATGGTGTAGGTCCAACTCTGTTTGGTACAGGTGCATTCGACATTTTCGACTTACTGACTGACAAGATCTTCCTAGCTGTTGGCGGTATGTTGGTATGTATTTTTGCGGGCTGGCGTCTAAGTCGTGCCGAGCTTGAGAAAGAAATCACTAACGACGGTAAAGTACCTTTCCCTCTATTTGGTCTATGGTACAACCTAGTGAAATTCGTTATTCCTGTTGCTATCGCAATCGTTGCTTTCATGGGCATTAAATCTGGCTTCGATAGTGGCAAAGGTGAAATCATGTTACTGGGTATTGGTATCATTGCGCTTGCTGGTCTCTTCTCTAAGAAACTGTAACGCTGAATCCAGACAACAGCATAATCGGGAAGCCAGTATGGCTTCCCGTTTTTATTTGCTTATCTACTCATGGAATTCAATCGCATAACAGGTATACTCATGCGTCCAAAGTGGAGCCCTCTATGTTTGATATCGTTTTTTCTCACTCAGACTTTGTCGTCATTAACAAACACCCCAATGTTTCAGTTCATAAAGATGATGGCGAAACCATGTTGCTACATGAAGTGGCATTATTTACTGGAGATGAGCAACTTTACCTTGTGCACCGATTGGATAAGATGACTTCTGGGCTTCTTTTGCTTGCGCGCAACGCTACGGCGGCAAGTGAGTTATCGGCACAATTTGCTCAACGTCGTGTGGAGAAATTCTATTTGGCGATTGGTAGTAAGAAGCCTAAAAAGAAACAAGGGCTTGTCAGTGGTGATATGGAGCGTTCGCGTCGCTCGGCATGGAAACTGACCAACTCTCATTCAAATCCTGCGATCACGCAGTTTCTTTCAGCTAGCGCGGAACCGGGAGAGCGTTTGTTCTTGTGCAAGCCCCATACAGGTAAAACGCATCAAATCAGGGTAGCACTAAAGTCGGTCGGTTCACCTATCGTCGGTGATGCGATTTATACCCCCGCCAGTAAATCAGACCGAGGTTACCTCCATGCATTTGCGCTTGAATTTGAGTTTCATGGAAAAACATTCCAGTTTGTCTGTGATCCTAGAGAAAGTGCTCTGCTTGGAGAAAAATGGCAGCAGGAAAATGTCAGCCAAGGCATTAATGCTTGGTTAAAACCTTGGGATCTTTCATGGCCGAAAATCAAAAAATAACAGGAACCAGTATGCAGGTTGAACAACTTCCTACATTCTTTGCTCACATTTCGGAGCAGTTATCGAGTGCTTCTAACGAAGTCAGGCGTTTATTTCATGGTCGAGGCCGTGTTTACCAAGGTTTAGAGCAGATCACTTGTGATTGGGTCGATTGCCAGTTGCTGATCAATATATTCAAGAGTGTTGACGATAAGTTTCTTGAACAGCTCAAACAGGGATTGCATGAGTTATCTCAAACTGCGCTATGGCAGGAGAAAGGTGTTAAATGTGCGGTTATCCAGCATAGATACAGCGAAGGTGCGCCATCGGAGGTGATCCTCGGTGAACTGAACACTAAACCTGTTGTGGTTGAATCAGGGTTGAAGTACCAACTCGATATTGGTCGTAACCAAAATTTTGGTTTGTTTCTCGATATGCGCCTAGGTCGAGAGTGGGTTCAGCAGCATGCTAAACATAAAAATGTTCTCAATTTATTTGCTTATACCTGTGGATTCTCTGTTGCGGCTATTGATGGTGGCGCTGATCAAGTAGTGAATGTCGACATGGCAAGGTCATCATTGTCGAAAGGGAGAGATAACCATAGATTGAATGAGCACAACCTTAATCAAGTGAAATTTCTCGCGTACGATATATTCAAGTCATGGGGAAAAATAAAAAGATCCGGACCTTATGATCTAGTCATCATCGATCCACCTTCATTTCAAAAAGGCAGCTTTGCGCTAACCAAAGACTACAAAAGAATTCTGCGTCGTTTGCCTGAGTTACTCACCGAAAAGGGCGAAGTGCTTGCATGTGTGAACTCTCCTCAGGTTAGTAGTGATTTCTTGATTGAAAGCATGAAGGAAGAAGCACCCGTGCTGAGCTTTGTTCAACGGTTAGATAATCCGCCAGAATTTGCTGATGTCGATAGTGAAGCGGCGCTTAAAGTGATGCTGTTTCGCTAAATGCACTGAAATCTTTGTCGTTCCATCTTGACCTCAACTTAACTTGAGCTTCTATGCTGAATTCAGATTCACTTCAGTTGGGAGAACGCAGTTGCAGAGTGACTACATCAAGCAATTATCAAAGAAAACATATCAAGAAGGGCCAGTACTAGAATATCAATCTATGCCGAAACGTCAGTTTCATGTTCCGAGTTTCTTCTCTGGATTGTTGGTTGCAGTGATAATCAATTTTGTCTTTTAAAAAAGGTCGCATTGAGCGACCTTTTTTATGTCTATTTCAGAGTGTGGAAACCTGAATAGATGCGAGTAAAGGTCGTGAACCAGCAAGCTGTGCCAAATAGGTAAGCAATGATGGCAAAGTGCTGCGGGAAAAGACAAAACGCGATGAAACACGCTATGGTTTCAGTGCCTTCAGTCAGACCACTCATATAATAAAGGGATTTGTTTTTATAAACAGGATTCTCTATTCCCCGTTTCCCTGCCATGACAGCAAAAGCAAGGAAGCTGCAGCCAGTACCAATGAATGAGAAAATGAGAAAGGCGCCCGCTACCGCGTTTTGCTCTGGATTGGCGACCACAAAGCCAAATGGGATCAGAGAATAAAACAAGAAGTCGAGGCTGATATCGAGAAACCCACCTGCATCTGTGATGCCTTGACGCCGAGCTAATGCGCCATCCAAACCATCAAACACTCGGTTAATAACGATCAACACAAGTGCCAGCTCGTATTGCTCAAAGCACAAAGCGGGAAACGCCAGACACCCAAGAAGAAAACCACTTAGCGTCGTTTGGTTTGCGGTCACACCGAGTTTATCCAATCCAGCGGCAACAATGGCTAAAGGAGAGCGAATGATTTTGATACTAAATCTATCAAGCATGATGAGTAGTCTCCCACGGCCAACTCAATATCCGTCCACTCTCAGGAACATCATCTTTATCATGTGTCACCATCAGAGTAGGGATGTTTGCTTCTACCAGTTGAGCGATGACCCAGTCACGAAACTGTGTTCTAAGTTCTTTATCCAGTTTGCTAAATGGTTCATCCAACAGCGCCAGTTTAGGCTTGGCCAGCAACATTCTGAGTAAGCTGACACGCGCACGTTGGCCGCCGGAGATCTGGTCAGGAAAAGAGTCCGAGAGTTTTGATAGCTCAACCTTGTTCAATGCAGTTATAGCTTGATGGCGTCTTTCATCGCCTTTGATTGAGTTAGGAAGGGCAAAAGCGAGATTTTGCCACACGTTTAAATGTGGAAATAGCAAATCATCCTGAAACAGAATTCCAACTTGTCGCTGATGAGGTTCAAGTTCAGCCAAGTTAATGCCATTCAGTAGCACGTGCCCGGAATGGACAAACTCGCTACTCATATGCCCTGCAATTAAGCTCAACAAGGTTGATTTCCCACATCCACTGGGGCCCATTAGACAAACGACTTCCTGTGCTGAAACGGATATATTCAAATCAGAGAATAGGGCTTCACCGTTGGTTTTATGGATGGCGAGGCTTTCTAGGGACAGCGTCATGTGTAAGGGCATCCTTGTTCGTTTGTTGTTGATAATCAGGTTGTCTCAATGCGAATCTACCAATGAGGATGGCAGAGACAAAGAATACAAATGGCAAGATGGCTTGCCAAATCGCATAGATGGCAGTAACGCGTCGATCGAAGCCACTCGAAAGAGCGACAGCTTCCGTGGTCACGGTTGCAATCCTGCCTCCACCGAGCATCAAAGTGGGTAGATATTGCGCCAAGCTCACACTGGCTCCGACAGCCCACGCGTACAAGATGGCAGGCAGCAACAACTTAACCTTAATGTGAAAAAAAACAAAAAGAGGTGTTTTCCCAAGGCTTAATGCTGCTCGAGTATAGTTGTTGTCATAGCTTCGCCATGGGCCATCCAGTGCTAAGTACACAAATGGAAACGCGAAGAACACGTGTGACCATATAACCCAAACGTAATAGGCGTCACCGGACAAGTAGAGAGTGGTTATCTGGATACCAAACAAGATAGAAAGCTGCGGGATAAGCATAGGTAAAGCAATGACATAACCTGGCAAATGCAAGCGAAAACGGATACGACTTTCCTGAGCCACAACGCCTAATATCACAGCAAAACAAGCGGTGACGGCAGCAATGATCAAACTTTGGTTAATCGTCGGTAATATATTGAGCCACTCATTGTTCCAAAAGCGGTCACTATATCGGGTAGGGAGAAGGTCCGGAAAGCGCCATCGATGAGCGAAACTCCAGATCAACATTAGTGGAAACATGACGCCGGCTAAAATGGCCGAGAAGGTAAACAGCGTTTTCCCGGGGAGATTAAACCCTCTTCGACCTGAGTATTGCCATTGACCAAAATGACCGACGAGTAGTTTTTCGACCAGCACGATTAAGACTAAAAGTAAACTGGCTAAAACAAACAGCATAACCGCACCTGATGCCGCACGAGGTATTAGTGATAAATCCGGATCGTTAAACCACTGCCAGACTAATACGGCCAAAGTAGGTGGATTGGTTGGGCCCAAGATCAAACTTAAATCGACCACGGAAACACCATAAGCCATCACGGCAAACAAAGCGAAGCGCATTCTTACTAACCAAAGAGGGAAGACCGACTTCCACCACATTTGTGCAGGTGAGTACCCCAGAGAGGAGCTGACTTGATACAGTTTGTCGATTTTAATCTGCTGCAAAACGGGAATGCTCATGAGTAGCAAAAATGGTACTTCTTTAAATGAAAGTGCCATGGCTAAGCCCAGTGCATACGGGTCATGGACTAACCAAGTTACTTCATGTGTGTCGACGTCAATACCTAAGGTTTGTGCTAACAAGCGTGCAACCATACCGGTTGGGGCGAATAGAAAAGCAAATCCAATCGCGAAAGCAACGTGAGGCATTGCTAGCAAAGGTGACAGCAGTGCTTCAACTTTACGCCAATGGCGGTCTAACCAAAGGCTTTGAAGAATGGCAAAGCAGATTAAGCAAGAAAGATAAGTACTCACTACAGAACTGAATAAAGTCAGCCCAATAGAGTGCTTGATCCCAGGCCATTCGAAAAACTGCTGATAGCTGCTGAGTGAGAAATTGAACAGGCCAACAGGAGGAACGTAGCCAAATGATGAGAGCATTACACCAACTAATCCGGGGATTGTTGGTGCAATGCAAAGCAAAATTAATACTATGTACGCAGCTCTTAACATCTGGCTCTCGTAACTTAACGATTGTTCTTAATTACCGTAGCGTTTTTGCCATTCTGCTTCCAGAGCAGCCTGCCAGCTAGGGTGTGGTTCGGCAACGGATTTAAATAAGGTCGTTTTCTTTGCACTTCCTGTCAGGTATTGATTTTCAAGTACAGATGGATCGCCCCAGATAGACACATCGCCTTTGCGTGATTGCGCTTCAGGGCTTAAGAGAAAATTAATCGCGACTAATGCACCTTCTGTCGCATTCGCATTCCATGGAATCGCTAGGAAATGTATGTTCGACAAAGCGCCTCCATCCATGGCATACACAGTGGTACTTTCGGCCAGATTACCATTCGCCTGTGCGGAATAAACTGAGTTTGGATTAAACGTGATGGCTAAATCCAACTGCCCATCGTCTAGCAGTTGAACTGTCTCAGCAGAGCTGGCCGGGAATTGTTTGCCTTGGCGCCATGCGACTTTGTGAAATTCATCTAGGTACTTCCACAAAGGCGCAGTGACAGCATTGAAATCGACTTGTTCAACGGGTTTGGCTAGAGACGGATCATTAGCGGTCAGTTCGATTAATACGGCTTTAAGAAAACTGGTGCCATGGAATGCGGGTGGGCGAGGGTAGCTCAATTTGTTCGGAAATGCTTTGGCATAGCTGAGCATTTCAGCATACGACGCTGGAGGGTTGTTGAGCGTCATCTTATCGTGGATGAATACCAACTGGCCTACCCCCCAAGGTGCTTCTAATCCTTCAGTAGGCTCTGAGAAATCACTATCAACGGGCAACGACTTATCGACTTTTTGCCAACTCGGTAAACGTTCAACAAAAGAGCCGAAAAGCAGTTGGTTGTTCTTCATTGATTTGAAGTTTTCACCATTTATCCAAACCATATCGACACTGCCGCCAGTGTTCTTTCCGGCTGCTTTCTCTGCAATTAAGCGAGTTGTGGTTTCGGCGATATCCGTGACTTTGACATGTTTTAGCGTCACACCATATTGTGATTGCAATTGTTTATCTGCCCAGCGCAGATAGTTGTTGATTTCTTGACTGCCACCCCAAGCATGGAAGTACACGGTTTGTCCTTTTGCTTGCTCTGTTACTTGTTGCCAATTGTCTTGCGCTGTGACTCCGACAGACAGAAGTGCAGCAGAGATGAAAGTGATCAGCCTTTTCATGGTTGTCCTTACCCTTTGAATGAATCTATAAGTTTTGTGATAGACCGTGCTATCCATGCTTTTCATTCATTATGACTGAAAAAATTTAATTTTTTTATGTATTTGCAGGAATGGTAGACGGCTTGTATGAGATTTGTTCTCTTTTGCTACGGGCAACAAAAAAGCAGCCATCAATCGACTGCTTTCGTTTATCCTTGTGGGTGATTAGTTTTTCCAATCACTTAGCTTGAAAGTCAGAGTATGAAGGTCATTTTTTAGTACCATACCTTCGTTGGTCAGGGACATGTCGCTCCATTCAGCGAGCGTTGTCGAGAATGACCGCTCTAAATCCATCGCGTCACCCATACACATTTTCATAGTCATGCCCATTTTTTCGATGCGGAACTGATTATCTTTGAGTTCAGCCTGACCGAAGAAGTTGTTACAACCAGCGTTGCCGTTGGCCATCATTTTTTCGCCCAACTCTAATCGAGGTCGTTTTTGGTGGCCTTCTAGTTTGATTTCTTTTCCATCAATACTCACCAGCTCCCAGTTGTGATGTTGAAGGTCCTGAACAGTTATTTGCTTCACATCGCCTCCATTGCTTGCGCAAGCCGTCATAACAAACGGTACAGTGACGGCAGCAAGTAATATTTTTGGGCTAAACTTCATAGTAATGAACTCCGAAATATAGAAACATCAATCGACACTTTGCCGACTTTAATGGCACAAAGTATAGGTTATAAACCACTGCTCTTGTCAGGTTAAGGTCATAGTTTGTTTGTGGACACACAATGGAAGTGATTGAACTTTATTCAATTGTTGATGCAATAAAGTGGTTATAGATGCGTAAAGGGTAGCTGAGAAAACGATTGAAGAGGCACATATGGAGCAGCTAGAATTTTTTGTCGTCCCGAGCCCCTGTGTAGGCGTATGTACAGTGGATGAAAAAGGCTACTGTAAGGGTTGTATGCGCAAGCGTGAAGAGCGCTTTAATTGGCTTACCTTTACCCCTGCCGAGCAATTGCACATTATTAAACTATGTCGCCAGCGCTATCGTCGGAAAATACTCGGTGCCAAAGCTGAACAGCAAGTAGACCCGGGTCCTCAAAGTCCTCAGCAAGACCTTTTCTGATTGCTTTAGACATTTTAAACAAACGCCAAGGTGAGAGGTATACCCTCTTGTTTATACCCCCTCATGTCACTGGTTATTTTAATCCCCACTTGTCACTAACCCAGCCGCCAACATGCTCGTCGAAGTGATTGCCGCTAAAGCGATAATGCTTTTCTGTATGTAGTTCAGAATCAGACTTGGAGTCTAATAATTCTTGAATATAGTTAGCCATGGGATCCCCGCAGTTGAGTCGCTCTTGCCGGGTAGCGACTTCTTTTATTAGTTGCAGGCGATAGGAATTGCTTGCGCGCTTCATTGGGGAATCCTCCTTGGTAGTAACACTAATATGAAAAGTTAGAAGGCGATTAGGTAAGCGTCAATGTGAGAATACAAGATTAAAGATTATATCTCTTATTTATGGCGATTAAGTATACTCATTGGGGTTGATTATTTTGATAATCAATAAGCACTTAGGGGTTTTTGTCTGTTTTATAGTGTAATTTAACTGTCATAAAAACTTCATTTTTCCCGTATGCTTCGTATGCAACTGAGTTTTTATTAAATGGAGAGGCAAGAGGAAGTGAGCAAATGCTTCAATAAATAAGACCCCGCATTGCGAGGTCTTAGGGGTAATTACTGGGCGAAAAGCAGGCTAAGGCCTGGCTTGGCAAGTCTGCTTAGTTACGATTTCGTCCACCATTAACTGTCCGCGGCTGTTGCGCATTTTCAAGCGATAGCCTAAACCGACATCCAGATTACTTTTGGTATCAGGATTGGTACAGTATGTGTTGATGCTTTGGCGAAGCACTTGCTGGATGGGTTTGGCGCCTTTGGCATCTTGGTTGTATACCATCATGATTTCTATGAACGGGCCTTTTGCACTGGCTCTCATGATAGAAAGTGGACCGGCTTCCATCGGCAACTCTGAAGCCAATAAACTGGCACGGTTGCTAGCGAGTAGCTCCAGCTGTCGCTGCTTGTCTCCCTCTGGTGATGTACAGCCTGCCAGAAGAACAGCAGAGAGCGCAGCTAAGGCAATCTTTAATTTCATCTTAAAATACTTTCTTGAAAGGTTTGACGATCACTTTTTCGTAGACACCTGCTTCAATATAAGGATCCGCATCGGCCCAGTTCTGAGCCTGTACAAGGGATTCGAACTCCGCAATCACCGTAGAGCCTGTAAAACCAGCTTCGCCGGGATTGTCCGAATCAATGGCTGGCAGCGGGCCAGCGGTCAGTAGTCTGCCCTCATCTTGTAACTTTTGCAGGCGCTCTAGATGAGCAGGGCGAGCACTTAAACGTTTTTCCAACGAGTTTTCAACGTCTTGAGAGAAAATTACATACCACATGTATAGATGTCCTTATAATAAATAAGCTACTGAGAAGCCGCTTATTGTGTGATTAGCCTAACTCTACAGAATGTAACAGCTTTTTAAAGACCTTCTGACAGCAAAGTGTGAGATTAGTTTTGTTTGATAGGGCGAGGTTTGCCTTCTGTGTCGATAGCCACATAGTTGAACGTAGCATCACACACCATGAAGCGATCTTCCACGCCGTGTTCTTTGACTGGTTTTACCCACACTTCCAGATCAATGCTCATCGATGTACGGCCAATCTTGGTACATTCACCGTAGCAGCATACAACATCGCCAACCTTAACTGGCTTTTTGAAAGTTATCCCTGAAACCGACACAGTGACAATTCGTCCACCAGATATTTCCTTTGCTAGAATGCCGCCTGCTAAATCGAGCTGTGACATGATCCAACCACCAAATATATCGCCATTTGCATTGGTGTCTGCTGGCATGGCAAGGGTGCGTAAAAGCATTTGTCCCCGAGGGGAAGAGATTTCTTTACTCATTTTGACATCCATAAAATTAAACAGCGGCCAATACAGCCGCTGAAGTACCCCAATGGGGAAAAATTAGTGTGGATTATATCAAAAACGTGTGGTTAGTCACCAGAGTCGGCTTCGGGCTTGTCTTTTGGCAGATGTTTGTAGATATAGATACCGGTCAGCAAGGTAAAACCAAATGTTGCTGCAAGTAGACCAAAGACTTTGAAATTGACCCACACATCAAGTGGTAGCTCAAACGCAACATACACGTTGAGTCCCGCACAGAGTGAAAAGAACACAACCCACGCCCAAGTAACCTTCGCCCATACTGGATCGGGCAGGCTAATTTCTTTGCCAAGCATGCCCTTTATGGCGGATTTGCCAATGATATGGCTGACGGCAAGGCCGATTGCGAAGACCATGTATACAATGGTGACTTTCCACTTAATGAAATTGTCATCGTGTAGGAATATGGTCAGGCCACCAAAAAAAGCCACCATCAAGAAGGTGACAAGCTGCATCTTTTCAACTTTTTTGTATAAGGCGTAGGTAACGATTATTTGAATTGCTGTCGCTATGATGAGAGCGCCTGTAGCTACGTAGATGTCGTGTATTTTATACAGGACAAAAAAGATAATGAGCGGAATAAAATCGATCAGTTGTTTCATTGTAGAGTCTGTGAATTGCCAAATTGCCCTCAGTCTAACCAAATCTGTACAATTCACAATGGTTTAAGCCCCTGTTACGATGATATACCAAAGCCAGCGATATCTTGCTGGCCTTGGTGTTGTATCATTAGGAGTGCATTTCAAAGTGTCGTATCAAGGGTTTGATGTCTTCTAGATAGCCTTCGTTTTTAAGGTTAGCGACAGCGACCTCCAGTTCTTCATTAGTCATGGAGAAACAGCTGGATTTGCCAGTCATGTAATTGAGATAGTCATGGTACTCGTGCTCAGTGAAATGACCTATGCGATCAACTAACAAGCTTTTGATTCCGTGATGGATAAGGCGATAATACGTATGTCGATGAATTTCCATAAACAGCCTCTCTTATCTGTGTCTGCCCGGTAACAGTCTCAGGCTGATAAAGTGACGGAGACAAATCATTGCCACTTTATCCTCGTTGATAACGTAGAAGCATAATGAGTGCCACAATCGAATAGGGCTACACCATAATGAACTTTTATTCACTGTATTAATCACTTAGAGAGTTCAATTTCGGTGTCAAATTTCAAACGCCAAATAATATTTGATACAAGAAAGATTGCTTTTGATCATCATCTCTCAGCGCCATGCATTTTGCGAGTCGTTTTGAAATTGCAATGGTGCTAGTGCACACAAGCAGACAACGCTGATGCCAGCATCTGACCCAATGCCTGCTTTGATGTGGGTTTGGATAAACGCCCATCCATAACTTCACTAATTCTTTTCAGTTCCTTTTCTCCCGATTCGCCTGACAGCGCAATGATGGGAAGAGACGGGTGAGAACGCTTGATTATAGTTGCTGCTTCAAATCCATCCATTATCGGCATTTGAATGTCCATAAAGACGAGGCTAATTGGATTGTTCTCGATTACCTCAATGGCGACTTTTCCATTGTTTGCCAGTAGAACGTTATAACCCAATTGCTCAAGATAAAGCTTAGCGAGCGAAAGCTGAACTTGTTTGTCGTCTACGACGAGGATAAGCGGTTTCTCTGAAGTGGTTGTTGAATTGGCGATAGATGTGGGCAAAGTTCTGACATCGTCAGAGCTTACAATCGCTTCTTTGGGGTGGAATTCCTCCTCTGTGTTTGAAGTAACAGGAAAACTCAAATAGAACCTTGTATATTCATCGACTTTCGAGTCGCATTGAATCGTTCCACCAAAGGCCTTCATGACTCGTTTGCAGTAACCTAACCCTAAACCACTCCCTCCAGTTTTATTGTGACTGAAAAAATCTTCGAATATACGTGCTAAGTAGATTTGAGGTATCCCAGGGCCTGTGTCCGTGAAAATGACATGATTTTGGAACCGTCCTTTTTCTGTCTGGATGATTATTTGGCTATCAGGATATGAATCAAAGTAATAGACGGCATTGCGTAGCAAGTTGAACAAGACGAAATTGAATAAAGTTTGATTAATATTGGCCAAAAAATCCTGCTCGACAGACACTTTTACGCGCTGGCGAAGCGATTTATCGTGGAAGCTGTACTGACTAACGGCAATATTAATGGCCGAAGCTATCGATGAAGGCATAACAGGTTCTTCAGCCAATGATGGTTTACTGACTTCTCGAACTATTATGTCGATCAGTTGACGCCCTCTATTTATGGCGTCTCTCCCCTTACTTAAGTGCTGAGCAAGCTGCTCTGGCGGTCGACTAAGTTCGATACCGTGATTTAAATGTTCGAATTCAAATTGCAGTTGTGCGAAAGGGCTTTGCATCTCATTTGCAATGGAGCTGGCGAGTGCTTGTGATTGTTTCACCTTCCGCTCGTGGTTTATGTACACCTGAACTTTTTTGAACACTCGCTCTAGCGCAGATAGTTCTTCGTTGGAGAAATAGACGCCGCCACTTTTTGAGCTTGAAACTAGGACATGAGATAGTTTGTTTTGACGTTCATACAGCGGTAAGACAAGGGCAGAGTTAGTTTCATTCATTCTATGATGGATAGCCCTAAGTGTTTGATCACATGATAGAAGCAAAGCCTCTTCAACCTCTTCGATAACGAGAGAACTACTGTTGTTTGCAAAATACGAACGGTAGAGATCTGCACCATGAGAATCATCAAGCAAGCGAAGTTGATCTTTGGGAACTCCGAGATAAATCGCTAGTTGTTCCATGGCTTTAGAAGGTGAACTCCTAAAGTCTACTTCTAGTTGAGAAATCTTGTCGACGGGGCACATCACATCCCCGTACAAGACTTGACTCACGCCCTTCCTAACCCATTTATAAAGTGTTTGCCATGTCATACCAACAATCAAAACAACAAATAGGATCTCGAAGAGTTCTACACTGTCACCGGAGAAGGGCAGCAATATTGCGTACGCATAGATGACGGCAGTTATTCCGATACTAAGAGCAACAAAACATATATATTTGGGACTATAAAACCTCGAAGTCAGCAGTGCATAACCCATCAAAAGCATTTCGCTGATTGAGAGCGTTGGTGGTAACCAAGTCAATGAGAAATCATCGAAGAAAAAAGTGACACCAACTTGAATGATAGCTGTGGAACACATGAAAATAGCGATGCCTAATATCATGTAGTTGATACGGTTCCGTCTGATTTGACTTGTGCAATTTTTTAGGGACAGCAAATTAACAAGCGTCAGCAAAATGATGGTGGTAAAACCAAGAAAGAAGTATTTGGTGAATGGGCCAAACTCTAATTGAAACTCACTCGGACCTACTATCTCTATACCGCTAACTGTCCACCCAGGGATCAGATTGACCACAACACCAAATATAGAAATAAACGCAACCAATACCCCTTGCCACATCGGAGCAGATCGGCCCGTGTAGTGTTTGTGTAGCTTGGCGATAAAGCAACATGCGCAAGCAAAGGCAAGCGAGGTCGCTAAGTTGGCAAGAATAGCCATGTTGATTGCCACTTCATCACTAAAATGCACAAGTAAGCCAGTATGAAAATAGCTATTGCTAAGAATCCATATTGAGACGCCAATTGAGTAGCAAATATAGTAGCTATACTGCCACAAACTCAGTGCTCCATGACGTTTGGCAAGTACTGTACAAAAGTACACAGCCCAAATCAGCACCAATAGGGCGGTTAAAATTAAAACCACCGCCTTGGTATACATAAGTTGACTCAATAAATAACTGAACATGATGTTCTGCTTTCACCAGTTTTGACGTTACGAACGTTGGCCCGAATTTTATTTGTAGTTATCGTCAATGTTCATTGGGAGCCTAGTAATTAACCAATGAGAAGGTGACAAAGTTTAAGCTACCCTCGGACGATATGTGTAGTGGTTCAACGCTTGGAAGTCTTGTGTACATGACAAAAAAAATTATGCAACCTGTTTTTTATTTGTGTCTGAGCTCTGTCTCATTATTTATGTTAAAGTTTTCTAAACAGACGATTTACGGAGCGGATTCTGAGCGAATGTGGCTAAGTCAGGTTGCATGTTTTTAGTACGACACTTGGTATTGCGATGAATTTAAAAGTAGATCATCTGGACTTAGGCGACGATAGAAATTGACTTTCACGTCAAAATGAATTTTTTTGCCAACTATTTCAGTGCTTAATACTGACTAATTTGATTTTAGTGGTGATTTTTCATAAAAAACAAAAGCTTAATAACCCTCTTGTGTCGTTTTAAGGATGAGAGGATTGATTTATCTGTTTGTTTTTTAAGATTAAAGTGCGTTCAATCAACAAAAAAGTTGGCGAAAATCAGAAGGTTGGCATACACTTTCCCAAGTAAAGCCGATATGTTGTTGATTGGCTGGGCAAAATGCTTTGGCGCTGTCAATTCGGCAGCATTGTTTAACACAGCTTTGAGGAAAGTTTTATGGCGCTCACAAAGGCCGATTTGGCTGAAAACCTGTTTGAGAAGCTCGGATACAGTAAACGGGATGCCAAGGAAACGGTTGAGGCGTTTTTCGAAGAAATTCGTAAGGCACTAGAGAGTGGCGAACAGGTAAAACTGTCTGGATTTGGTAACTTTGATCTTCGAGAAAAAAACGAACGTCCAGGTCGAAACCCAAAGACGGGTGAAGACATTCCAATCAGCGCTCGTCGCGTTGTCACCTTCCGCCCGGGGCAAAAACTAAAAGCCCGTGTAGAAAATGCCAAGGTAGAAGACTAACAAGCACACCGTTTGTCAGTTGAAACCGATAGAATTCTAGAAGACGAATTAGTCGATAGTTCGTCTTCTAGTTATTTCTAAAAATACCCATGTTGAAAGTTTGGGTATTTTATAGCATTTAGTCCCGCTTCCACAGCACGTGGCAGAACTTATGGTCCGGATCTCGGCTCACCAGTAAACGAGCGAAGACTTCATCTAAGACGTCATTCACTTCATTGACTAAGCCTATGCGGACTTCCGCGTACGTTTCTTTATCAACTTCAAAGCCAACATGACCAGACCAGTCATCGCCAGTTTCAACGAGTTCGGCAGCGCCACGATCATCAAATTGCGCAGTGAAAATAATAACGTCTGCTGCTTCCAGATTATCCGGAGCCATTTCTAGAAAGATGTCATAAGCCGTTTCAATGGTGTCATCATAGGAGATCAGTTCGGACATAATTACGCTCGGCTCATGTATTTACGTTCGGTAGTATTGATCACAATACGGTCGCCCGTTGCTATGTACTCAGGAACTTGAACGGTCAGACCTGTCGCGAAACGTGCGGGTTTCGTGCGCGCTGAAGCTGAAGCGCCTTTAATTGATGGGTCAGTTTCTTCGATGACAAGCTCAACAGAGGCTGGAAGTTCCAGTCCTACTGCATTGCCATCAACGACAATAACGTGCAAACCTTGAATTTCTTCAGTGACAAACTGGAGCTCATCTTCAATTTCTTCTTTTTTGAAGGTGTACTGAGTGTAATCTTCGTTATCCATGAAGATGTATTCGTCACCATCAACGTAGGAGAAAGCGACAGCACGTTTGAACATATCCACCGTTTCAACTACGTCGTCGGATTTAAAGCGCTCATCAACGCGTCCACCTGTTGCAAGATCAGTACAACGCAGTTTATAGATTTTTGCGCCGCCGCGACCGCCCGGAGTGGTGACTTCGATATCTTTGATCAAGAGTGTTTTGCCGCTAGATTCGATAGCAAAACCTTTTTTAAGTTCACTTGCCCTTGGCATAAAAATGTTTCCTTAATATGGAATGGAATCGTCGTATTATATACATAGTGTTTAAGGGAAGGAATATCTTGATTCATGCAGGCGAGTGGGCGAACATTAAGAAATCGAAGATCTAAAAATTATTGTTATCAACTAAATGCATCTTTCCATTATCGATCCGAATCAACCTTTTCAAGCAAGGTATCAGCCTGCCATCAACGATCTTATCGCTTTTCTTAAAGGGGGACTGGGCGATAATCTACACAGTGTTTACCTTTATGGTAGTGTTGCTCGCAAGCGAGCGATGCCTAATCGTTCAAATCTCGATGTTTTAGTGGTGACCAATGAGAGCTTTAGTGATGTTAGAACGACCCTATTCAATTCGATAAAATGGCGTTTTCAGAAATCTTATCCCTTTATTAAAGATGTCTCCTTGAAGAACACGCTCGTAAAAGAAGTGGCCAGTTTGGAGAGCATATTCTCTTGGGGCTTCCAGTTACGCCACTGCTCGGTGTGCATTTATGGCGAAGACCTCTCTGAATGCTTTGGTGATTATGAGCCAAGTTGGGAAATTGCCAAACATTGGAATATGGATGTGGAAGATTGGGTAGCCGTTTACCGTAATCGCATTGCTCGCTCCGCAACGCCAGAGGAACAGTCAAAAGCGCAGATAGTGATTGCTAAGAAGCTTTTGCGTGCGAGTTATTCCTTGGTGATGTACAAAGACAAGAATTGGTTTGATGATCCTATCGAGTGTGGCCAGAATTTTTTACGCTATTACCCAGATAAACAAGTCGAAATTGAACGGTTAGGAATTTTGCTCACCGGACGGGTGATCGCAAAGCGCTCTGTCATTGGTATCCTTGATGGTTTCGGTGAGTGGTTGGCTAAGCAGTACAAAAAAACCGAATTTAAAATAGGCTGAGATATTGATGACGCGGCAATAAAAGCCTCACTGTCTTTTATTGCCGCTTTTAGGTATGTGGCTGATTACTTATACGAGTTGGTTTCTACCGTAGAAGGATCAAAAACATTGACATATCGTGTGTACATCTTTGTGCTGAGGCTAGACTTTGACTCTGCACCGACAGTCATGCTGAGTTCACCAGTCTGCTTATCGTGTGTCAGATAATGGTCGAGGTGGGCACTCTTTAAACTATCTTGCTTAGCTTCTTCTTCCCAACTCCACTTTTGTGTGAGGCTTAAGTTGCACGGCTGAGCTTGGTTTAGGTCAGCGCTGTCTAAGCAATATTCTGTATTGTATGCGCTAATATACTGGCCATCTCGATTGTAGATGAAAGCTTGTTGGTTATCGTATTCATCACACTCTTTAGCCGAGATCTGCTGTTGCGTATCGATAGCCAGACATTGGTTCTTGAAGCCGCCCAGTTGTAGATTAACAGGCCTGCCGCCAGTGAACACAGGGTGGTCCCAATCAACTACAAAATTAATGTTCTTGTTGACGCTATTGACTTGGTGATCGTCGTCTTTAGCGTAGTAAGTTCGTACTCCAAAGAATGGCGTCACGTTCGTCATATACCTAAAACCAGTGATGTCGACAGTGGAGTCAATATCAAATTTGGTGTTTCCCGTCGCATCAGGGTCTGCAGAGTAAATGACTTCCATTTTTGGTAGGAAGCTTGCGTGCCCCATTTTGTTGATACGACTTTCATCTACAGGTAGTGTGATTCCCGCCGTATAGCCATGAATCGTGGTTACCATCACTGACTCCGCGGTTGGGTACTGCTCCCTTGCCCACTCGAAACCCACATGCTGAGGGCCATTTGAATAGCGATCGACTCGATAGTCATTGGTTTCAAAGGATAACCATTTCGATTCTGTCCAGTTCGCTGAAGCTTCGAGTTTGCCTTTTGCACCGTCACTACTTGCGTCACCTCCCGCGACCACACCAAATGAAAAGGTCGAAATCTCACGGTTTGTGTAATTCTTATTTAAATTGCTTTTAGGCACAGTGCGCAGGATACGAGCTTTTCCATTTGAAGCATTGAAATTGAAGTCATAACTTTGCGCGAGTGCTGTGGTCACCATCTCATGCTCGTCACCGCCCTCGGGCCAAGGTATACCACGTGTATGAAGTAGAATGTTGCCGAAGTTTCGGTTCAGTTGAATACCTGCTCCGGTCGTTGAATCGTCAATTGCAATTCTCACTATTTTGGCATCAGGTGTTGCGCTTCCTTGAGTTCCAAATGGCAATGAACGCTGCAGTGTCACCTGATAAATCAGAGAAATATGGGCATTGTCACACATGCCTGTACTTTTTACGGGGCCTTGGTAAGTATTCCATGTAGGGTTACATGCTGCATCACTGATGGCGCGTTTCGCCTCGATATAAAAAGCGACCCTAGGTATGCTGTTGTCTACCTCTGCAAGAGGGGAGATGCTTTTCTTTACTCGGCGTGGATTTGGTTTGTATTCAAGACGTTTAAGGTTGGTGTCATCAGAACCCTCCAACTGACTAAACAGGAGTTTACCTTTGTGTTCACTAATGATTAGCATATCTCCGAGAGTCAATAACCCTAAGCTTCTACGGAGCTTATCTTGAGCTATTTTTTTGTCAGATTCTTGTTCTATGTTGCTAAAGTCGATCAAATAGCGTTTGTTCTCCGTTAAAACCTGAGTTTTTACTTGGGATAATGTCGGTGGTGTGCTGTTTCCGTTGACGAGATTTTCAGCATTGATGTAATTCACCGCACTTGAATCTTGTAAGGCACTGAGAATATTAATGGCTGCTCCAGCAGGCTCGTCAAATTCTGATGCCCAAATGTTGGTACTCAAAACGCCTGATAAAGCTATTAGAAGCAGGTTGAATTGTCTTTTCATACTATCTCTCTTGTTATTTGAGGACACAAACCTGAACGTTGGCAATCTGGACACCAATGAATTTGATAACGGGAATAGTCAAGATTTGTGTGATTCGCTAGGTTTGGCCAAAATATAGATTTAAGCTGCACCGAATGTTCAAATGGTGGTTGCATGTCGTTAATAGTACAAATAGGGTTAAAAATGGGTTAAAAATCACCAGTAAAGATACAGGTCAAATGATCAAGTTGTTGATTTTGAACGAGTGTCTCACACTGTTGGCGGTTAACGCATGAATGGCGGTGCATCACTCGCTGTGCGAGCAATAGAGAGCGTACATCGATGAGTGCAAGCGGAGGCTGAAATCACAAAGGGCGGTTGGTTCGACTATACTTGCCAGAGTGATGGACTCTTTACCTTGTCGGAGTTACTTTGAATGTTCGGTTGATGTTTACGACTCTTTATTTAGTCTCTGCATATGTTTTTGCAGGTCCGGATGTCATTAAATTAACTAACGGTGAATGGCCTCCTTATTTGTCGAAATCTTTACCAAATGGTGGGCCATCATCGCAAGTTATTGTTGAGACATACAAACTCCAAGGTATAGAGGTGATTTGGGGTTGGTACCCGTGGCAACGGTCTTACGTTCTAGCTGAAGAAGGCCAATATGACGGAACAGTGATTTGGTCTGAAAACAAAAAGCGTCAAGCTGCCTTCCTCTACACCCTTCCTATATTAGAAGAACGTCGTGTTTTGTTTCATCTGGATGATAAAACCGTCGACTGGAATACGTTGAGCGATCTGAGTGAATATGAGATTGGTGGAACTATTGGTTATGAATATTCACAACAATTCCAAGAGGCTGAACAGCAAGGCGTGATTAATGTTCAACGTATAGCAAAAGAGGTCGGAAATTTTAAAAAGCTGCTAGCCAACCGAGTAGACTTAGTTATTGCGACCGAAAGTGTTGGTTATGCCCTAATTCGTAACAGCCTTTCTGTTGAAGAAGCCAAGAGAATTACTCATGCTAGAAAGCCCATCGATTCGCAAAAATGGAGTGTACTTATCTCAAATAACAGCCCTCATCAAAGGTACTTTGTAGAGCAGTTTAACCTAGGCCTTGAGAAACTGATTGCGTCTGGCCGTTATGAGGAGATAATGAAAGACGCGAAATAGTTTGTTCATTGTCAGAACAAACCTAGTTGTGGCTCACTAAGTGTCGAGAAATCAAGGCCAATAAATGGCAAGATGGCTTCGGCAACCGGTTTGAGTTGTTTATCAATGTAGTGCTGATAGTCGATGGCGCTTTTTTGGTATTCTTTGGGTTCAGGTCCTGAAATAGTGATGACGTATTCAATTCTACCTTTGTTTTGATACTGTAATGGACGACCGAGTTGGCCGTTTATTGCATCTGCCATTCTGGCTGCGCGTACCTGTGGGGGAATGTTTTTCTGGTACTCATGAAGCTTTCTTCTCAGTCGTTTTTGATAAATCAGCTTATCATCGAGATCTCCCGCTTTTGTTTGCTCGACAAATCCGCGAATATATTCACTCGGATTCTCACCATGAAATACCATTGAGTACAGTGTTTTTTGGAACTCTTGTGCTAGTGGGGTCCAGTCTGTCCGTGCACTTTCTAATCCTTTAAAAATCAGCCGCTCATTTTCTCCTTCACCAATGAGTCCAGCATAACGTTTTTTTGACCCTGTTTCCTGCCCGCGAATTGTTGGCATTAAGAACTTTTTGTAGTGTGTTTCATACTCTAACTCCAAAATTGAGTTGAGGTTGTACTCACTACGTAAGTGATTCGTCCACCACTCGTTGATATGGTCTACGAGCTGGTGGCCAATCTTATCGGCTTGTTGTTGAGAAAATTGCCCGTTTAACGATACAAACGTCGAATCTGTATCCCCATAAATTACTTGATAGCCTTTATTCTCGATAAGTACTTTTGTCTGCTTCATGATTTCGTGACCACGCATAGTGATACTTGACGCCAAGCGAGTATCAAAGAAGCGACAGCCAGAAGATCCCAGTACCCCATAGAAAGAGTTCATGATGATCTTAATTGCTTGTGAGAACGCCTTTTCATTGTTTTTCTTGGCGATATCGCGCGCCGCCCACAGGTTTTCGATCATCTCGGGCAAAAAGTGTTTACTACGATGAAATTGACCGCCACGAAATCCTTCAACAGCCTGGTTCTCTTGTTTACCCACGTCCAATTTCAACCCTTCGATCAAACCCATAGGGTCTATTAGGAAAGAGCGAATAATGGAAGGGTACAGGCTCTTAAAATCCAAAACTAACACCGAATCATATAGGTTCGGAATGGAGTCCATGACATAGCCCCCTGGGCTAGCCAACCAGTTTTCAGATTGTAGGTTAGGGGCAATGTACCCAGCACGATGGATTTGTGGCAGGTAAAGGTTGGTAAATGCAGCGACCGAACCGCCGACACGGTCCAGCTCAACACCAGTCAGTTTAGAGCGTTCAATGGCGAACTCAAGCAAGTGGGTGTGGGCAAAAATCTTGTTGACCAGAACACAATCTTGCAGGTTGTACTTTGCAAGTGAGGGCTTATCCTTTTTGAACATGTAATTGATTTCGTCCATTCGATCATGAACATTGTGGATTTGCTTACCCTCGCCGAGTAACTCCTGAGAAACCGATTCAAGCGACCAGCTTCGAAAGTGATAAGTGGCGGTTTTTAGCGTATCGATACCATCTAAAACCACGCGACCTGGGATTGATATGAATGCTTGTTGAGTGTTACTTGAGGTGCGAAAAAAACTCGCTTGGTTGTCACGGCCTATAGCCAGCCGAACTTTGTTCCACTCAGCCCGCTTATGCAGGAGTCGAAAGTCGAAATCGATTACATTCCACCCGATGATGACGTCAGGATCAAATCGTTCAAACCATGAGATTAAAGTGAGCAGGAGTTGTTTTTCATCTTTGACCCATTCGATACTCGTGCACGCCTCTTGCGGTTCACCTATCATGACCACTCGACTGTCCATCGGGCTATCGAGTCCGATAGAGTAAAGAACGCCTTTCTCTGAACATTCAATATCGAGCGAGACGACCTTCAGCTGAGGGATATAGTCCCCCTGACGACATTTGACGCTTGAAAAGCGAGTGTAGCCCTTTCTAGGTTGGGGGTGACCGGTAAATTCGACACTTCCTTGAACAAAGCGCTCCATTAAGTATCGATCTGCGAGGCGTATATCGTCTTCGAGTACAAGAATTTCGTGATGTTTGAATTTTTGACTTAGCCGTTGCCCGTCTTTAACGGTTAAGCAGTAACAAGCCGCAAGTTCTACATCATCAAAGCTATGCAGCGCCAAAGGTTTTATCTCAGCCTGAATTGATAACTCTTTAATTAGAGTTTGGCATTGCTTGATATCGTCTTGAGGAATAAAGAAGACGGGTTTCTCTGCCGGTATAACAAGCTGTACAGGCCCATTATCAGTAGATAACCATAAATCGATCTGAGTTTGACCAGAAACATCTCTAGCGTGACGGGTAAGTAGGAAGCCTTGTTGGACGGACATTTGTACTGCTCTAAATGAAAACCAAGCAACGGATGAAGCTTGGTTTCACTAGCTTAGCATAAGCAGGCTCACTCTTAATAATAGATAAAGCCAGTAAGTTTGGCGCCAATGTTCTCAGACTGCCAACTTTGATAACTCAATTGTGTTCGTACAGCAAAGTTGCGATCAAAGCTCCAGTTCCAGCTCGCATCAATGTCGACATGGCTCTCTTCCGGAGAACTTACCAGCGCCATAGTTTGAGCTTGTAATCCTATTCTATGATTACGGCCAGCTTGGAAAATTATACCCGTTTCCAAGCCGACTCCAGGGGTTGCGTCATATTCGGTCAGATTGCCGCCACTGACTGCACCTGACAAGAGAGTGTATACGTGGACTTTGTCTGGTGAGCCCCAGGCCTTGCCAAAGCCACCCTGTCCGAACCATCTGCCTGCCATCTTATTAGACATAGGCTGGCGGTCAAAACCAGTACGAATATTCCAAGCCCAACTGTCGAACACTCTATTACTTGGCGCCAGCGCCATTGTGTCGATAAAGTAAAATCGATCCAGCCGAGCAGTGCCTTGCTGATCAAAGCTCACTTGAGTATCTAAAAAATTAATCTGTGCGCCGGGTATGAAGCCATCCTGTGAATCAAGCAAATCATGATACGCTGCTCTCCATTCAATAGTGGCTTGATTATTGTAGTCATCCCAGTACTGGTAGCTCAATCCGATACGAGCGGAAGCATGCCCTTTTTCTGGTGGGACATCAGGTTGCAGTACTGGGGTAAAAGGGGATTCAACTTTGATTCTGCTGCGTAGATAGAGCAACTTAGTCAATCGTTTGGCTGTTGGGTCCCGCTCTAAACCGGAGTCATACAATTGAAAGTTTAACCACTCATAGGCGAGCTCTAGAATCGCTGCTCGTTCTTTATCTGAGAATTCGTTTTCACTCGGGTACTCGCCTTGAGTCGCTTTTTTCGCAGCCTCGAATATTTTCTCATCGGCTTCATTGGCTTGATGTAGTAATCTAGTGCCAAACGCTTCGCGATATTGAGGCTCTTCCAATAGTCCGCTTTCCGCTAAGGCATAAACCGTATCTGATGGAATAGCTTGTACAGAGAAGTTTTTGGTTAAGCGCAAATCTTCCCGAGCGACATCTAACAGAGACAGCAATTGATAAGAACAATTTTCGTCTAAGAAATAGTAATCAAACTCTGCTCTTTGCATCTCCCATAAGTGTAATAGAACTCGATTGACTTCGTCTTCCGTGAGTTTAAGTTTGTACTCCCAAATGTCTCTGGATTCGATGTCGTTGTATTCACGAACTTTTCGATAATATGGCATCACGGTGTAACGACCGGGATAGCTGCCGATCAACCCCTTGATGGCAAACAGAGCGGGGTTGTCATCTGTTTCAGGTTCAGCAGCAAAATTAATAGCAAAGGCTACCAATTCTTTATGTCTGGTTTGATCCTTAGCATCTACACGCAATAGAGTGTGACCAAACATCGAAGAAGGGTTATTCATAAATGCGGTTGGGAAAACCAGCGTAAGACCCGCCGGATCGATGGCTTGGCTCCAAGTGTCCAACTCTGGGCAATTCAATATCGCCTCACGACCTTGTTGTTGCTCAAGCCAATGATAGCGCGCGGGGTATTGGCACTGAGCTTCTAATGCCAGTTGCTTATCTTCAGAATAGAGTTGATTGATGGTTGCCTCGAGCTCTGCTCTAGGAGAGTACTTTCCTTGCTCTGAAAGAAAAAACTCGCTTTTATCGACGGTACTCTCGTATCCATTAATAAACGTAGGCAAATAGTGTCCCAGCTTATGCCAGTAAGAGTGCTTGGAAAGCTGTTCTACATCGAATTCGTTAGCGGTCGAGGTAAAAGGTAGCAACAAGCTAACGCCACACAACAATGAAATTTTTAGCACATAGGACTTCATCTAATACACAGTCTTACAGTTCGGTTTATCTTCAACTTTCAGTGCTAGGGTACAGCAAAGCGAAGGGAGGTTTAGGGTGATGCTAAAAAGGTGCCCAGAAAGGCACCTTTTAGAAAGGTATGGATTAAATAGCGTAACCCGCTAGTTGTGTGTTCTCAGCAACAACGTTGTTCAGGTTTACAAACACCTCTTGAGAGGTGACATTTTCAGATTTGAAAACCTGTGCAAAGTTTTCCTGAGCTAGTGTGTTGAATGTTGCTTTGTCAGCTTCATTAATACCCCATACCTCAGAAAGCGTCGCGAGAGTTTCGCCTTCGCCTTTAGCGATGTCACGTGCTAGGTTGTCCATGTTTCCATCAATGAACATCGCTAGCTTTTGAGATGATGAAATCGTACCTGTGCCGTCACAGCCTAGAGTACCAAAAGTGATACCAAAAGTTTGGTTGCCAGAAGTACCGTTAGTTGTAGCGGCTAGGATTTTAGATACCTTACCTGAATTACCATCGAATACCATAGTACCCAAACCACAACCAATATCATTGTCTGCAAGTGCCAGATTAGACATAGGAAGAGTTGTTGCTAGGGCTGCCACTGCTAGAAGCTTTTTCATAACATATCCTTATAAGATTACATTCAAAGTGTATTTTTTATTTGTGCAACAATATGTATTGCGCCGTGTATTATTAAGTGAAGTTAGCTTCATTTTCAATATTAAGACTTGTGTTATGTGTCCCCATGCGGCTTTTTGAATCTCAAGCCCAATGTATGACTTAAGTTGTTGATAGATATGTTACTAGTGTATTAAGCAGCAGATATGAAAATAAGTACTTGCTAAAGTTTGCGTTAGAGCACATATTCAGAGTAAGTAAAAAATGTAATTTGAGTTAAAATAGGCTGCCATGCTGTTATCCGCTATTAAAGAGTGGGTGCAGAGCCAATCAAGAAGTGTGGAGATACAAGTTTGATAAGTGTTTTCCTTGTAGATGATCACGAGCTGGTTCGCACAGGGATACGACGTATTATTGAAGACGTCCGTGGAATGAACGTAGCAGGGGAAGCTGAAAGCGGTGAAGACGCAGCGAAATGGTGTCGTAGCAATCATGCCGATGTCATTTTGATGGATATGAATATGCCAGGTATTGGGGGCTTAGAGGCAACCAAGAAAATCTTGCGTTTCAATCCTGATGTGAAAATCATCGTTTTAACTGTTCATACGGAAAATCCGTTTCCAACTAAAGTGATGCAAGCAGGTGCCGCAGGTTACCTGACTAAAGGTGCGGGGCCAGATGAAATGGTCAACGCAATTCGTGTGGTCAATAGCGGCCAGCGTTATATTTCTCCTGAAATTGCTCAGCAGATGGCGCTTAGCCAATTCTCTCCAGCATCGGAAAACCCTTTTGCTGATCTTTCTGAGCGTGAATTACAAATCATGATGATGATCACCAAAGGGCAGAAAGTGACTGATATATCAGAACAGCTGAATTTGAGCCCGAAAACGGTCAACAGTTACCGCTACCGCTTGTTCAATAAACTGGATATTAGCGGTGATGTAGAGTTGACTCATCTAGCCATTCGCCATGGAATGTTAGACACCGAGACATTGTAGTGACCGCCACATTCGACTCGGCTTCCTTTCTAAAAACCGTTACTAATCAGCCCGGCGTATACAGAATGTATAACGCCGAGGCTGTTGTCATTTATGTGGGCAAAGCTAAAGACCTCAAAAAACGCCTTTCTAGTTATTTCCGCAGCAAAGTAGACAGTGAAAAAACACGAGCTTTAGTCAGTAATATTGACAAGATTGATGTCACGGTGACGCATACCGAAACAGAAGCACTGATACTTGAACACAATTACATTAAGCAATATTTGCCTAAATACAATGTATTACTGCGTGATGACAAGTCATACCCTTACATTTTTGTCAGTAGCCACAAGCACCCGCGACTATCGATGCACCGCGGTGCAAAAAAGCGCAAAGGTGAATACTTTGGACCTTACCCCGACTCGGGAGCGGTTCGGGAAACTCTGCATTTAATTCAAAAAATTTTCCCAGTTCGACAATGTGAAGATACGGTATACAGTAATCGAACTCGACC
This sequence comes from Vibrio sp. T11.5, assembly GCF_027587155.1. NCBI lineage: Bacteria > Pseudomonadati > Pseudomonadota > Gammaproteobacteria > Vibrionales > Vibrionaceae > Vibrio > Vibrio sp. T11.5. The sequence continues at coordinate 367,082 of NZ_JAPPTP010000001.1, read as the reverse complement.
TTGTCTGATGTACCAAATTGGCCGGTGTGCGGGGCCATGTGTGAGCAGTATTATCTCCGATGAAGATTATACCGAGCTGGTGGGTTTTGTTCGTTTGTTCCTGCAAGGAAAAGATCAGCAGGTTTTAACAACATTGGTTGAAAAAATGGAGCTAGCCAGTAAAAGTCTTAAGTTTGAAGACGCGGCAAAGTTTAGAGACCAAATTCAAGCGATACGCCGTGTTCAGGAGCAGCAATTTGTTTCTGAAGACTCTCAAGATGATATGGACGTCTTAGGTTTTGCTCAAGAAAATGGCATTGCCTGTATCCATATTCTGATGATTCGCCAAGGTAAGATTTTAGGCAGTCGTAGCCATTTCCCTAAGATTCCCAATGATACGACTCAGGAAGAAGTGTTTTATAGCTTTTTGAGCCAGTATTATCTGAGCCACAACGAAGCACGAACGATCCCGACACGAATCATCCTTAACTCCGGCCTGATGGAAGAATCGCTGCCATTACAAGAGGCTCTAGGCGAGATTGCCGGACGTAAAGTCCATTTTCATGTTAACCCGACGGGGACTCGTGGACGTTACCTTAAGCTGTCGAATACCAACGCACTGACTGCAATTACTACTAAAATCAACCACAAGATGACAATATCCCAACGCTTTAAAGAGTTACGGGAAGTCTTAGGTATGGATATCATCACTCGTATGGAATGTTTCGATATATCGCATACAATGGGAGAAAGTACGATTGCTTCCTGTGTTGTGTTTAATCAAGAAGGGCCAGTTAAGCAGGAATACCGTCGCTACAATATTACTGGAATTACCGGTGGTGATGATTACGCCGCGATGGGACAAGCGCTTGAGCGGCGTTACTCCAAGCAGCTAGATGTAGAAAAAATCCCGGATATTGTGTTTATTGATGGGGGGAAAGGGCAGCTTAACCGAGCATTTGAAATCATTTCACAGTATTGGGGAGATTGGCCTAAACGGCCACGTTTGATTGGTATTGCGAAAGGAGTGACGCGTAAACCAGGATTGGAAACTTTGATTACCACAGACGGTGAAGAGTTCAACTTGCCTAGTGATGCACCAGCTCTACATTTAATGCAACATATCCGTGATGAAAGCCATAACCATGCCATTGCGGGGCATAGAGCTAAGCGTGGAAAAACAAGAAGAACCAGTGCCTTGGAAGGCATTGAAGGGGTGGGGCCGAAACGTCGTCAGGCATTGCTCAAATACATGGGGGGATTACAGGAACTTCAACGTGCTAGCGTTGAAGAAATCGCCAAAGTTCCTGGGATTAGTGTTTCTTTGGCAGAAAACATTTATCAAGCATTGAAACAATAGGAAAAATCCCGCACCATAAGAGCCCTGTTTTTAAGCAGTGAACAGAGCAATACGCAAACGATAAGAGCCTCAATAAATATGCGTTTAAATATCCCTAACATTCTATCTTTGTTACGACTTTTCCTTATTCCAGTATTTGTCGTGGTTTTTTATCTTCCTTACAGTTGGGCACCTTTTGCAGCGGCAATGGTGTTCTGGGTTGCAGGGTTCACGGACTGGCTAGATGGAATGTTAGCGCGAAAGTTGGGGCAAACCTCCCGTTTTGGTGCTTTTATCGATCCTGTTGCTGATAAAGTCCTTGTCGCGACCGCTCTGATTCTTGTCACTGAACACTACCATTCCATTTGGGTAACAATTCCTGCTGTGACTATGATTGCTCGAGAAATCATTATTTCTGCATTGCGTGAATGGATGGCAGAAATCGGTAAACGTGCCAGTGTGGCAGTTTCATGGGTAGGTAAAGTAAAAACGCTTAGCCAAATGTTTGCTTTATGGGTGCTTATCTGGCGTTATGACGACTGGATGGTTTGGTTAGGTTACGCCGCGCTTTATGTTGCGACCGTATTGACCTATTGGTCTATGGCACAGTATTTAATGGCAGCCAAAGACGACCTTCTCAGTGAAGAGCATCATTAAAGAAAACGGGCAATAGCCCGTTTTTTTATGCCTCTCATCTACTTTGTTTAAGTTAACTTGGTCAAAATCAAAAGAATTTTGAGAGTAAATTAATCAAATTAGACGCTTTTGACTGTTAATTAGACAAACGATTCAAAAAATTAAAAATAGTGTTGACTCATTAGTTCGAATCCGTAGAATGCATCCCGTACCCAAGAGGAACGCAGCGAAATAAGCGAGACGATTGGTGTTACGAAGGCGTGTTGGCAGAGTGGCTATGCAGCGGATTGCAAATCCGTGGACCTCGGTTCGACTCCGGGACGCGCCTCCATTTGCGACACTAGCTCAGTTGGTAGAGCGCAACCTTGCCAAGGTTGAGGTCACGAGTTCGAACCTCGTGTGTCGCTCCAAATTTTATGATGCCGATTCCTGATGGGTCGATGTCAAAGATGGTGTCTCCATCACAAATTTAGATTTGTGTGCCCTGGTGGTGGAATTGGTAGACACAAGGGATTTAAAATCCCTCGGCGTTCGCGCTGTGCCGGTTCAAGTCCGGCCCGGGGCACCATCTAACCAACGCATTATGCGACACTAGCTCAGTTGGTAGAGCGCAACCTTGCCAAGGTTGAGGTCACGAGTTCGAACCTCGTGTGTCGCTCCAAATTACGAAGCCCTGTCCATTTGGTCAGGGCTTTTTGTATCTTCATTACATAATAAATCAGCGGCCAAAAGCCGCTGATTTTTAACTCACCGAACGTGAATGGGTTATACAAGCTCGGCAAGCATTTCATCCGAATATTCGGTCAACACTGATCCTGATTTTACTTTTTCGACATAGTCAGGGTTGGCGATTAATGGACGACCAATTGCCAGCAAATCAAATTTACCGGACTCCAACGCCGCATTCCCGGTTTCTGGCGTAAAACCACCAACACCCATTAGCGTCTTACTGTAGTTTGAACGCATATACTCTGAAACGGTGCCATCTAGGTAACCAAATGACATGCTATCGTCAAAAATTCCCACGTGAAGGTAGCTTAGATCACGGCTTTCGAGTGCTTTGAGCAAGTAATCTGAAACCTGACGATCACGATTGTCTGGTTCCATGTTGAAGTAAGCACCAGGAGAGAGTCGTAGTGCTGTTCTATCTTTACCGATGGCATCAACGATTGCATCGACGACTTGCAACGGGAAGCGCGTCATATTTTCTGCTGAGCCACCAAATTCATCGTTTCGAGTATTGCTTGAATAATGCAGGAATTGGTCGATCAGATAGCCATTTGCCCCGTGGATTTCAACACCGTCAAAGCCTGCCTCTAGAGCGTTAATAGCGGCCTGACGATAATCGTCAACAAGTTCTTCAATCTCTTCTCGGGTCGCTGGCTTAGGCGTGGTGTAGGTCAGTTCTCGCATGCGGGGTACGCTGCCTTCAACGCTGACTGCGGAAGGCGCCAGTACATATTCTCCATTGAAGAAGTGAGGGTGCGCAACACGGCCAGTGTGCCACAACTGCACAAAAATCTTACCGCCTTTCTCATGAACCGCGTCTGTCACCCTACGCCAGCCTGCAATTTGCTCCTGACTGAATATTCCGGGGGTATTTGGATATCCCTGACCATCTGGGCGAATGATGGTCGCTTCACTAATAATCAAACCAGTATCTGCTCGACGAGCGTAGTAATCCACCATCGCTTGAGTTGGAACTAGGCTGTCATCAGCCATACAACGAGTCAGTGGTGCCATAACAATTCTATTGTTCAACGTAATAGTGTCGTTCAGCGCTAATGGTTCAAATAGGTTATTCATGACGTTCCCTTCGTGGTTTTTCTTGAATGCCCATTCAAGTTAGTCTAATTTGAACAAGCATTCAACTACTTTTTTGAATGCTTGTTCAAAATAAAGTAGAATCAATCAATATTGATAATTGAGATAAGAGAACCAATGCGCAGCGCTGAATTTGACCGGGAAGAGGTATTACGTTCTGCAATGGATGCTTTTGTAGCTAAAGGGTACGCTAAGACCAGTATGCAAGACCTAAAAAAGGTAACTGGACTGCACCCCGGTTCAATCTATTGTGCCTTTGAAAACAAGCGCGGCTTATTGATTGCGGCGTTGGAACAGTATCGTGATGATAAATCGCAAGAGTTTCAGGCTTTGTTTGACTCCCAACCAACAGTGATGGATGGCTTTGAAAAATATCTAAGTTGGGTTGTCGAAGAGTGTGAAACGGAAGAAATCAAAGACTGTTTGCTGCAGAAATCACTCAGTGAGATGGCACAGCAGGATGATGAGGTGGAACATCTTATCAGCATGATGCTTCAAGATTGGCATCAGTCTATTGAAGAGAAGCTTGCTCTGGCTCAGCGAGAGGGAAATGCATCTCAAAAAAAATCGCCGGCTCAGTTAGCTCAATTTTTGGTGATGGGCATCTATGGTATGCGAACTTTATCTCACACTCAGCCAAAGCCTGGGGTATTAGGTGAGCTCAAGGATGAACTGCTGGAGCATATCACCGCATAAGAACAAGGCCCTTTATTGCGGGCCTTTTTCTTAACTGCGAGTTGGAACAAGGCGGTATATATTACCTTGATCAGTACTAAAGATGAGTTCATCCTTAGGGCTGACGATGACATGGCGAATGCGTTCGTTAAGTGCTGATAATATTCGAGTTTCATCTACCGCTTGATTGTTTTTGTCTAGCGTGACGACATTAATATGGGTCAGTTTTAGAGCGGGTGCGAGAAGCTTACCGTTCAATTCAGGGTAGTTTTTACCTCGATACAAAAGCAAACTTGAGGGAGCGATGGAAGGAACATAAACCTTTACTGGTGACTCGATCCCCTCTTTTTCTTTAGATTCCCCGACATTAATCGGCCCCCAGTATTCTTTACCGTGAGAAGTGATTGGCCAGCCATAGTTTGAGCCTGCCTGAATAAAATTGATTTCATCGCCGCCTCTAGGACCATGTTCTATCGACCACAAAGCGCTAGCTTCTGAATCGTAAAACAAGCCTTGTGGATTACGATGACCAAAGCTCCAGATTTCCTTTTTCGCGCCTTTTTGCTCGGCGAAAGGGTTGTCTGCGGCTGCTGAACCATCAGGGTTCAACCTCAGAATCGATCCCGCATGGGTACTTAAGTCCTGTCCATTATCTCGTTCTCCGCGATCGCCAACACTCATGTAGAGGTACTGATCATCGAAGGTCACCCGACTACCATAGTGGCGATTGGTCGAGGAATTGGATGTTGTCGTAAGGATGTTTCTCCAGTCAGAGACCTTACCGTCTGAAAATGTGAAGGTAGCAAGAGTGGTATCTGAACCGCTAGCGGTGCGTTTACTATAGGTCACATACGCTTTGTTCGGTTCGAAAGGGGACATCGCGATATCGAGCAACCCTCCCTGACCGTTGGCATAAAGGCCTGCGGGGTCTTCCATAAGCTGAGTACTTTTGCCTGTAGCGATATCGACCGAGAGAATATGGCCTTTGCGTTCGGTTACCAGTAACGTGTTGTCGTCGGCGAACGTCATTCCCCAAGGAACCTGTAAACCTGAAGCAATTTTTTCTGTTGAGTAGTCCGCTGACAATGCCGGACTTGTCCAGCATGTAAAAGTAACAAGCGGCAAAGCTAAGTATTTGAACACGTGGCAATGTCCCTCTAGTTCAGATAAGTGCATAAAGTGTAGCACGATAACAATTCATAGTTTTTATGTATCTATCTACGAATAAATCTTTTATTTGAGTAATATATGATCTATTATGACGAAGTGTCAAAAATGACGAATCGTCATAATTGTGGTTTATCGCAATATTATGATTCGTGTTACAATTAGAAAGTTAAGGAGTAACAGACGGGTACGGATCGAAATAATCATGTTTGGCTTTAGCTGTAAAAAGAGTGATAAAAAAGACGGCGTCCGTTGTGGTTTTGGGTTAACCAAAAAACAACAGGCCATTGCCGATAGAGAAATAGAGCTGATTCTACTGGCGAAAGCGCTGGTTCAAAAGGAAGGGTGGAGTAACCTGACCATGGACAAGCTAACGGCAGCAAGCCCTTACTCGAAAGGTACGATTTATAATCACTTTAGTAGTAAAGAAGACGCGATTGTTGCGCTTTGTATTCATTCTCTGAAAAGCGAAGCTGTGTTATTCGCCCGCGCTGCAGAATTTGAAGGCTGTACACGGGAAAAAATCATAGCGATGCATGTAGGCTATCGTATCTACACGCGCATGGAGCCGATTTTGTCCATGTGTGCACTAATGGCGAAAAATCCTTTTGTACTTGAGAAGGCGTCGCCAGAACGTGTTAAAGCGCTAAATGAGCTGGAAGAGCAAGTGATAGAAGGTGCCGATCAACTGGTGAACCATGCCGTTGAAAGTGGTGACCTCAAGTTCTCACCAGGTATCAGCTCAGATGCGATAGTGTTTGCCAATTGGTCGATTGCTTTTGGGTCAAATGCCCTTACGCAAAATGCGTCCAATAGCCATTGTATCAATCGCCTACAGGACCCGTTCTCTGTGCTCCATAATGCGAATATGCTGTTGGATGGTTTGAACTGGAAACCTCTCTCTAGTGAGTGGGATTACAAGAAAACCTGGCGCCGAGTAGAGCAGGAGCTATTTAGTCAAGAGATCGAATATCTCAACTCCGTCGGACGCTAATCTGCTTCAGCCTAAAATAAAGCCCGTTATGGGTTTTATTTGACTCTCTAAATGACGAATCGTCAAAAAAGACACTCGATAAGGTTTGAATCATTCAAACACGAGCTTTGTTACTTAAGTGCCAGCGTTAGCTGGTTTTTAAATAACAACTTTTGACGAAACGTCACAAACGGAGAGTGTGATGAAATCAGCCAACTCTAGTCCAAATCAACCACATCTGTGGTTAACCTTACCCACCCGATTTAGCGGTTGGGTACTCCTACTGACATTAGCACTGGTCACCGCTGCCACTTTTGGAGGAAAGAATCTCTATTTCCGTGGTGACTACAACATCTTTTTTGACGGAAAAAACCAACAACTGCTCGCCTATGAGGAAATACAAACCACTTTTGCCAAATCCGACAACATCGCAATCATCATTTCTCCCCAAAGCGGTAACGTTTTTGAGCTAAAAACTCTAGAACTGATTCAACAGCTTACCCAAGATGCCTGGCTAGTACCTTATTCAAGCCGAGTCGACTCCATAGCCAATTATCAACATACCGAAGCTATTGAAGATGACCTGATTGTCGAGGATCTTCTATTGGAAGAGTATCCTCTGACGCCAGAACGCATCGAGAAGGTTAAGGCGATTGCTTTGTCTGAACCTGTGGTCAAGCATGCCCTGATCTCTGAAAAAGGTGATGTAACAGTAGTGAATGTCACCGTTCAGCTACCTGAAATTGATGAAACGACGGAAGCACTTGAGGTGGTTGCTGGAGTCGATCAACTGTTAAGCAAGTATGGTGAGTTGTACCCTCATGTCGAATTCCATAAAGCGGGGATCATTGCAATGAACCATGCTTTCATGGTCGCCGCTCAGGATGACAGCTCAACATTAGTGCCAGCCATGTTGCTGGTAATACTGGTGTTTTTGACCATTATGCTGCGTTCCTTCCTGAGTGTGATAGCCACGCTTGTGGTGATCATCGGCTCAGTCGCCGCAACTATGGGGTTATCGGGTTGGGCTGGTATGTTCCTAAGTACAGCTACGGTCAATATTCCCACCTTAGTGATGACGTTGGCTGTCGCGGACTGCGTTCATGTTATCGCAACGATGCGTCAGAGCATGCAAAAAGGCCATTCTAAGCAGTATGCGATCGACCACAGCGTTTCGATTAACTTCATGCCGATCGTCATCACCTCAGTGACTACAGCGATTGGTTTTTTAATGATGAATATGTCGGATTCGCCAGTATTGAGAGATTTCGGAAACTTGGCAGCGCTCGGTGTGATGTTGGCGTGTTTTCTATCAGTCAGCTTGTTGCCAGCGCTACTCAAATTGCTGCCAATTAAAGTGAAGCGAAAAAAGACCGATAATGGGAAAACCAGCGACTCGATGGATAAGCTTGGCGATTGGGTAGTGAATAACCGCAAAGCCTTGCTGCCTATTTCTGTCGTTGTGATTGCGGTATCAGCAGCAATGATTCCGCTGAATAAGGTGAACGATGAATCGGTGAAGTATTTTGATTCGCGCAATGAGTTTCGCCGCGCTGCGGATTTCATGGAAGAGCGTATCAGTGGCATGACAACCATCAGTATTGCGGTGAAAACCCATGAGTCCCAAGGGATTGCTGATCCTATTTTTCTCCAGACGATTAGTAATTTTACTGACTGGCTTCGTATGCAGCCAGAAACGGATCACGTCGCCACGCTTTCCGATGTCTATAAACGCCTGAACAAGAACATGCATGGCGATGATGACAGTTACTACAAGCTGCCTCTGCAAAGAGAACTCGCTGCCCAATATTTGTTGTTGTATGAAATGTCACTGCCATATGGCCTTGATCTTAATAACCAGATTAATGTTGATAAATCGTCGATCAAACTGGTGGTGACCATCGACAACTTGGGCAGTGTTGAACTGGTTGATTTAGAGAATCGAATTTACGACTGGTTTAAGGCGAACGGTTCGCAGTACGACGTGTTGGCTTCGAGCCCATCTCTGATGTTTGCACACATTGGTGAGACCAACATGGCTAGCATGCTGTCGACACTACCTATCACTCTGATCTTGATTTCAGCTTTGATGATTTTTGCACTGAGATCAATGCGACTTGGTGTGATCAGCATTGTACCTAACATGGCTCCGGCAATTATTGGCTTTGGTTTATGGGCCTTGCTCTCTGGTGAGATAAACCTAGGCCTGTCTGTCGTTGTCACTCTGACACTGGGTATTGTTGTTGATGATGCGGTCCACTTTCTCTCGAAATATCAACGTGCACGTAAGCAAGGGCAAAACGCGGAGCAAGCCGTTCGCTACGCCTTTCACACTGTAGGCCGAGCTCTTTGGATTACCACCATTGTATTGGTTGCAGGGTTCACTGTGCTGGCGATGTCCACGTTCAGACTTAATGCAGATATGGGCCAGTTAAGCGCCATGGTGATCTTTATTGCTCTTGTTGTTGATTTTGTTTTCCTACCAGCGCTGTTGATGCGCTTTGATACCGCAAACTACGCGCAGGAAAACGAATCACTGATATCAACTACCAATTCGATTCAGCCAACAACGGCTCCTCAGACACAAAGTTAAAGGAATACTCTATGAAACATTCAAATTATTCATTGATCACATCGGTCGCGCTGTCTGCTTTGTTGACAATCGGCGCTCAATCTACGGCGTTTGCTGACGCTGAAAAAGGATTGGAAATTGCAACTGAACGCAAAGCACGAGATGAAGGCTGGGGTGACTCAATCGCAACCATGCAAATGGTACTGAAAAATGCACAAGGAGAGAGTAGTACTCGCGAAATGCGCATGAAGTCATTTGAAGTGGCTAATGATGGCGATAAAGGTTTGACGATTTTTGACCAGCCAAGAGACGTCAAAGGAACGGCATTTCTCAATCACTCGCACACAGTCGATGCTGATGACCAATGGCTATATCTACCAGCGCTCAAACGAGTTAAACGGATTTCATCACGTAACAAATCTGGCCCGTTTATGGGCAGTGAATTTGCTTACGAAGACTTGAGCTCGTTTGAGTTGGAGAAATACACCTTTACTTACCTCCGTGATGAAGAGTTCGGAGGAAGTAACACTTTCGTTGTCGAGCAGATACCAACAGACAAAAGTTCGGGTTACACCAAACAGCAAGTTTGGCTGGATAAAGAACATTACCGACCAATGCAGGTTGAATTCTATGACCGAAAAGGTGCACTGCTTAAAACGCTCAAATTCGATGATTATCAGCTTTATCTAGATAAATACTGGCGTGCCCACACTATGGCGATGACGAATCATCAAACAGGCAAGAGCACGTTGCTTACTACTAGTGATCTCCAGTTTCAGACTGGTTTGAGAGCAAGAGATTTTGAGAAGAATATCCTCAAACGGGTGAAATAAGGATCGCTATGAGTAAAATATGGAATAAAACAGGTCGCCTTGCGGCCTGTGTATCACTGACGCTAGCTGCCTTACATTGCCATGGATTCGAACTTTCAGGTCAGGTCAATCTTGAGCATCGACAGTTCTTTTCCGACGGACTTCAGGGACAAAGTAAAGGTCAAAGTTCAATCGTTTTGCGGCCTGAATTTTATTGGGAGGTTGATGACAATTCAGATTTTACCTTCACACCTTTTTATCGTTTAGACAGCGAAGATGATGAGCGAAGTCACGGCGACATTCGAGAAGCGCTTTATTTAACCTACTGGGACGACTACGAGCTGCGTGCCGGGATCGGAAAGGTTTTCTGGGGCGTTACTGAGTCGGCACATCTGGTCGATGTAGTGAATCAAACCGATTCGATTGAAGCGGTGGATGGCGAAGACAAGCTAGGGCAACCTATGTTGCACCTGACTTCAGTCAAAGATTGGGGAATTCTTGACGCTATGCTTCTTCCTTACTTCCGTGAACGTACCTTTGCAGGCCAAGACGGGCGTTTGAGGACGACATTGCCAGTGTCAGAGAATGCGGTGTATGAATCTTCGCGTGAGGAGCAGCACGTTGATTATGCACTGAGATACACCCAGATGTTTGGAGATTGGGATCTAGGGTTAAGCTACTTTCAAGGGACCAATCGTGATCCGTATTTCCGCCTTCAAGGAACTGACTTGAAGCCTTACTACGCGCAGGCGAAGCAAGTCGGCGTGGATGTTCAAGGCATTGTCGGCGACTGGCTATGGAAGCTCGAGAGCATCTATCGTGACAGTTTTGATCACCACATTGGGCTGGTTTCAGGGTTTGAATACACCATTGTTGGTGCATTGCAAAGTGTTTGGGATGTCGGGCTTATCACAGAGTATCTCTATGACAGTCGAGGCAACAATGCTCAAAGTACAGGTCAAAACGATGTGTTCATAGGTTCACGTTTCGAGTTGAACGATGAGGATGGGACCGAAATATTACTCGGATTCACTCAGGATCTGGATAACAGTGATGTGTTCATTGCTAAGTTGGAAGCGTCAAGTCGATTGACCAATCACCTGAAATGGCGAGTCGATGGCTGGTGGTTTGAGAATGAAACACCTGACGACTTATTGTACTTCGCGCGCAAGGATGACTTCATTGAAGTGTCGCTAGAGTATTATTTTTAAGTGACAACTCAGTAGTACATTTTTCAATGGGTCTTTGTGGCCATTCTTAGGGGGCGACTTCGCTCCCTTTGTTGTATTTAAGTCTTTAGCATTGCGGTATTCCTCTGTACTGTGAGGTATCACGTTTGTCCCTAAAACACTCATTTTTAGGCTTAAATGGCTGAGCGTGATGAAAGTGAACAATCATTAAGCTGCTTTTTTACCCAAAGAGAGGTCGAATCCCGATTTCAGATTGGATTTAAACCTCGCTTTCGTTACTATGTACAGCTATCTTAAAATACCAAAAATCCCTCGCGGGAACCCTTATGGAAACTACCTAAAGGTAGATGAGGAAACGATGCAACATCTAGAAGAGATCATTGCTAACGCGAACGCCGCTATTGAAGCAGCAGATTCGTTAGTTGCACTTGATGAAGTGCGTGTTCAGTATCTAGGTAAAAAAGGTGAGCTAACGGCTCAACTTCAAAGCCTAGGTAAACTACCACCAGAAGAGCGCCGTGAAGCTGGTCAAGAGATCAACAAAGCGAAAGGCGTTGTTCAACAAGCGATCGCAGCTCGTAAAGATGCACTGCAACGTGCAGAGCTAGAAGCGAAGCTTGCAGCAGAAACTATCGACGTGACTCTACCGGGTCGTCGTATCGAGAACGGTGGTCTACACCCTGTGACTCGTACTGTTGAGCGTATTGAACAGTTCTTTGGTGAGCTAGGCTTTAACACTGAGTCTGGTCCTGAGATTGAAGATGCATTCCATAACTTTGATGCACTAAACATCGCAGAAGACCACCCAGCGCGTACTGACCACGATACGTTCTTCTTTAACCCAGATCTGATGCTACGTACTCACACGTCTGGCGTTCAGATCCGTACGATGGAAAATGGTAAACCACCATTCCGCTTCATCGCACCGGGCCGTGTTTACCGTAACGACTACGACCAAACACACACGCCAATGTTCCACCAAGTGGAAGGCATGCTAGTAGACGAGAACGTAAACTTCGCACAGCTAAAAGGCATCCTGCACGATTTCCTATGTAACTTCTTTGAAGAAGAAGTGGAAGTTCGTTTCCGTCCTTCTTACTTCCCATTCACTGAGCCTTCTGCAGAAGTAGACGTGAAAGGTAAGAACGGCAAATGGCTTGAAGTTCTAGGTTGTGGCATGGTTCACCCTAACGTACTGCGCAGTGTAGGCATCGACCCTGAGAAATACTCTGGCTTTGCATTTGGTATGGGCGTTGAGCGTCTAACTATGCTTCGTTACGGCGTAAACGATCTTCGTGCGTTCTTCGAGAACGACCTTCGTTTCCTAAAACAGTTCAAGTAATCCAGGGGAACCATCACTATGAAATTTAGCGAATCTTGGCTTCGTGAGTGGGTAAACCCTGCGGTATCGACTGACGAACTTACACACCAAATCACAATGGCGGGTCTAGAAGTAGACGACGTACTACCTGTTGCTGGTTCTTTCACTGGCGTTAAAGTAGGTAAAGTGGTTGAGTGTGGTCAACACCCAGACGCTGACAAACTACGTGTAACTAAAGTAGATGTTGGCGCTGAAGAACTTCTAGACATCGTTTGTGGCGCATCTAACTGTCGCCTAGGTATCAAAGTTGCTGTGGCGACTGTTGGTGCAGTACTGCCAGGCGATTTCAAAATCAAAAAAGCAAAACTACGTGGTCAACCATCACACGGCATGCTGTGTTCATTCTCTGAACTAGGTATCGACGTTGAATCTGATGGCATCATGGAACTAGCAGAAGACGCAGCAATCGGTACTGATTTCCGCGAATTCCTAGGTCTTGACGACGTAACAGTAGATGTAGACCTAACGGCTAACCGCGCGGACTGTTTCAGCATCCGTGGTATGGCGCGTGAAGTTGGCGTTCTAAACCGTGCTGACGTAACTGAGCCTGCAGTAAACGCAGTAGCTCCAGCGATTGATGACACGGTTTCTATCGAAGTGAAAGCGACAGCTGCATGTCCACGTTACCTTGGCCGTGTGGTTAAGAACGTAAACGTTAAAGCTGAAACACCACTTTGGATGCAAGAAAAACTGCGCCGTTGTGGTATCCGTTCTATCGATCCAGTAGTAGACATCACTAACTTTATTCTTCTAGAGCAAGGCCAGCCAATGCACGCATTTGATCTTGCTAAGATCGAAGGTGGCATCGTAGTACGTATGGCAGAGCAGGGCGAGAAGCTAACTCTTCTAGACGGCAATGAAGCTGAGCTAAACGCTGATACTCTAGTAGTAGCAGACCACAACAAAGCACTTGCTATCGCAGGTATCTTTGGTGGTGAAGAGTCTGGTGTAACCACTGAAACTAAAGACGTACTACTTGAGTGTGCGTTCTTCGCACCAGACCACATCCGTGGTCGCGCACGTAGCTACGGTCTACATACAGATTCTTCAATGCGTTTTGAGCGTGGTGTCGATTTCGCACTACAAACAAGCGCAATGGAGCGTGCAACAGAACTTCTTGTTGAGATCTGTGGTGGTGAAGTAGCACCTGTTGTTGCAGTAGAGTCAGAAGCTGACCTACCAAAAGCAAACACAGTATCACTACGTCGCACTAAGCTAGACAGCCTACTAGGTCACCACATTGCTGATAGCGATGTGGTTGAAATCCTAGAGCGTCTTGGCCTAACTGTAGAGACAACAGACGCAGGTTGGACAGCGACAGCACCGACATGGCGTTTTGATATCGCAATCGAGCAAGACCTAATTGAAGAAGTAGGTCGTATCTACGGTTACGATAACATTCCTAACCAAAACCCAGCGGCAGCACTTAAGATGCACGACCACGTTGAAGCGAACATTCCGCTAAAACGCGTTCGTAACCTACTTGTTGACCGTGGTTACCAAGAAGCAATCACTTACAGCTTCGTTGAGCCAGAGCAGCAAAAACTTGTTGTTCCAGGTGTTGAGCCGCTAATCCTGCCATTCCCAATCTCTGCGGATATGTCAGCAATGCGCCTAGGCCTAATCCAAGGTCTACTAAACACTGTGGTTCACAACCAGAAACGTCAACAGCCGCGCGTTCGTCTATTCGAATACGGCCTACGTTTCATCCCAAGTGAATCTGCTGAAAACGGTATGCGCCAAGAGCCTATGCTTGCAGGTGTTATCGCAGGTACTCGCAGCGAAGAGCACTGGGACATCGAAACCAACACGGTTGATTTCTTTGACCTTAAAGGTGACCTAGAAGCGGTTCTTGAGCTAACAGCTAACGAAGTAGCTTACTCTTTCGCAGCGCTTTCTGCTGAAGACAAAGCAGCGAACCCAGCGCTTCACCCAGGTCAATCTGCAGCAATCATCGTTGATGGCAAGCAAGTTGGTGTGATTGGTACCGTTCACCCAGAGCTAGAGCGTAAGTTTGGTCTAAACGGCCGTACTATCGTATTCGAAGTGGAATGGTCTGCAATCAACACGAAAGTGATTCCAGAAGCAGTACAGCTTTCTAAGTTCCCATCAAACCGCCGTGACATCGCGGTAGTTGTTGATGAAGCAGTCGCTTCTGGCGACATCGTTGCAGCATGTCTAGAGCAAGGTGGTGAGTTCCTAAAAGGTGCGAAACTGTTCGACGTTTACGTTGGTAAAGGCGTTGAAGAAGGTAAGAAGAGCCTAGCAATCGCGCTAACACTACAATCTGTCGAGCGCACGCTTGAAGATGCAGACATCGCTGGTGCGGTTGACGCTATCGTTGCTCACGTATCTGAGAAGTTTGGTGCGTCACTGCGTGACTAATCACTTCTGATTAGATAGTAAAAACCCTGCTTAGTTAGCAGGGTTTTTTTATTGCTATTGGTGTAGCAACGAACTAATCGTTATTTGGTCTTGGCATCAGGATATAAATCAACGTCAGAATGATAAACATAGCGAAGGTGTATGCCTTCATTTGTCCATTCCATGAGTTTGCCCACATCGAAAACCATTCAGCGCCAACCACGCCGAAACCGAAATACCACACACCTAAAGCAACGGTAACACCAGCTACATAGAACGCCTGACCTTTGGAGAATCCGACCGCTTCACGTTTGAAGAACATAATTATAGCGCCGACAACGCATAAAGCGCCTGCAAGGAATTCAAGTGCGATGATCAGATTGTAAAACACAGTATGAAGAGTTGGAGAAGTGATCGCACGCCCATACAGGTTGTCGCCTGTAAAAAATGCCTTCATTTGGTCCATAGCTAATACGTGTTGTACAAATTGGAAGTTTGTATTGTAGTCAATCACATTGTTATAGCTGACCAGCACACAGAAGATCCCCACATACATAGCGACAACGGCTTTCGAAATATCGAGAACCAAGCTTAATCTCATAGCACAACCTCATTTACAGTTATTGTTTGTTTTGAAATAGTAAATTTGTTCATTCCGATACGTTCACTTCGATTGTATTCGGCAATGGAGTGATCAAATCCATAAGCGGTTGCTGGCGCCATGTACTGCGTAACACCTTCTTTGGTGCAGGTAATATGATCATGGCCATGACCACAAATAACCTCTCTGACGCCAGATTGCTTAAGGATATTGAATATCTGTTTGTCGTTCTCAAGGCAGATGGCCTTCATCCACTCTGAACCCACACGTATGATTGGGTGATGTACGACAACAATAGGGTCTTTTTTTCTGCGAATTTGTTTTCTCAGGCGAGCTATACCACGATTGTCTATTCTACCTGAGCCGAGAGGGTGGCGAGCATCAATTGGCTTCTGGCTTGAATCAAGGAAGATGAAATTACGCCCTGCAATCTCACATTGATCCACCACCTGGATCAGTGAGCCTTTAAGCTCATTCTTCATTAAGACTATATCGTCGTGGTTACCTGCAATGGCATAAACATGTTTGCTACTAATGTGTTTAGAAACAAAGCTTAGTAGCTGTGTATAATCGCCTGATTTAGGGCCACAACAGATGTCACCTGTGAGTAGAATTGTGCCGCAGTTGCTATCAGAGTTTGCTACATCCAGCGCCTTCCCAAGGTTTTTGAAGCTCGACTCATCGCTCAAATGGCAATCGCTAATTTGAAACACAGTATTCATGCTTGTTCCTGATAAGATTGATAATTAAGAGAGTGGGACCCAATAGAACCAGCTGAGCGACGAGTTTTTTAATACTCGCCCAGAACATTATGTCCATTAGTAAACTGCTTTCTTTTACTCCCCAGAATGCAAGGATTAGGAATAGGTTTACGTCGGCGAGGGCGACGATCAGTGTCGCTAACGCAATTCTTATTGCGATACTCTCAATTTTCAGTGAATTAAACAGTACACCAAACAGAAACATCGAAACAAAGTAGGCGCACAGTGAGGATAAATAAATACGGTAGTTACTGAGACTGTAGATTAGGTCAAAACTCTTGTTGTAAGTCGACTCGGCGTTGACGCCGGGCAGAATCGCTGCAATGTACATCAGGCTGATAAACGACAGATAACCGAAATAGGCAAAGGTAATAGACTTGAAGTACACATCTGGAGAGCGTGTCGCCATGATGATGGAAGAGAAGAGGTAAACAAACGGATAGGTGAAGAATCCCGCAGTTAGGTGGATACCGAAGAATTCAACAGCTTTTGCTGCAGCCATGTTTGAAGCGGTTAGGAAACAGAACAGACCGAGCGTAGCAAGCATGGTCGATCTTTCGAGTACGTTCATTGATTATTGCTCCATTTGGCGATAGATAGCGACAAAGTTTTCATTACTAATATTGAGCTCTTGTCTGATTGAAGGGGTAAGCAGGCTTTTCATCGTCACAGTTACTGGAATATCAGATATTTCCATTTCGATGGTTTTTTCTTTTACATTGATCGCACGGATCCGTTTGTCGGAAATCGAATACTTTCCGTTGTGAAGATCGACGTCGTGTTTATCAATATAAGCGTGGCGAAACATCTCTTTATCTATAAAACCCACCAGTCCATCGATGGAATAGAGCTGAGATCGTTTTTTTCTTATTTTGAAGAAGTTATATTTTGACATTCTTAAGTTGCATTATTGGATAATCATTATTGTGAATTATTCTATTGGAAGAGATAAATAAAAAATTATCATCTTCTTCAATGGCTTTTCTCAAGACTATTTCACCAGTTTCTGTGAGACAAATGTAGTGATTTTTATTCTTCAAAGGTGGTGTGAACTTCTCAAAAATCAATTGGCTACTTTTGGGTAAAGTATCAATAAGTTGGTTGTTTTTAATGAATATTTCGACACCTTCATGTTGAGCTAGCCTAATAATTTCAGGTTGCAACGAGTCAAAATGATGAGGTGTTTCTGCTTCATCAGAAAGATCGGAGAAAGTGATGTTGTAATAATCACAGATCTTCCCAACCGTATCTATAGTAGGGTTACTATTCTTGCCAGAATATAGACTGTACAGCGTGCTGTACTTAATGCCCATTTCTTGAGCGAGGAACTTCACACCACCGGTGTCATGCTTACTCTCTGTGATAAGCCTAATTATTTTATCTATCATTTAATTGCCAACCAAACGTGATTTAATTCATGCTTGTAATTCATTAAAATAAATTTCTTTGATTTATTCTATTCTAATGTGTAATTTTTATATGATCCCCGAGAATCTAAATGTTTTTAGGCTATTAATCCAGAGTTAATTATAAGTTAATTGATCTGGTTAAAGTCGTCACCTGTTAATCGGGACATAGTTGTATTATTGCCAATTATATTCTCCACTTTTGGAATCATAGCCCGCCTTTTGGTGGGCTTTTTTCATTCTCGCATTGAAATATCAAGTAACTGAACATTGAGAAATGCGAGTCAACAATACTCGTATTTTCGATGGGAGTTGGGCGCTAGCGGATCTCCTCATAATTCCACCAATCCACAGGTATGTGTTAGGCGCTGATATTCCACCATTGCCCAATGATATTGGGACTCTTGTATTCGCTATCTCCGATGACAACCACTTCTTTACCAAATACTTTGAGTCCAGTCGAATCGATGGCGATATGGTGTCTAGTCCCTCTGAATTTATTGCGATATCTGACCTGAACCATCTTCGCGAGTTTACTTATACAGGTGTAGTCAGGAGACGCCTGCGAAACAGTTAATAGCTTGAAAATCGAGTCGATAAAGCCTTGAAGTGTACGTAATGGCAGTAGAGAAGATGCCTATAATCATCAAGGCAGTGTCAATAGCGATACCAGAGTGATCTAAGACTTTACCGAGGGGCTAGAGGGTTCCAGAAAGATAGAATACCCCGCCTGAGGCGGGGTGGAGTGAGCTAAAAACATGTTTTAGCTACGGGGGACTGCTTTCAGCTATGTTGTTGCAGCATTGCCTGACTGTTGGCCGGAGCGAGCACCAAGAACTAGTGTTAGAGCAAACGCTATAACGAATGAAATAGCCATGCCTGTGACATAGTAGCCTAGCTTATCAGGCACAATGGAAATCACGCCAGGTAGACCCGCAGCACCTAATGCCTGAGCTTTGACGTTAAACAGAGTAATAAATGCACTGGCCGATGCCGCTCCGATAATCGCCGCAATAAACGGATAACGCAATTTAAGATTGACACCAAACATGGCTGGCTCGGTAATACCCAGTAGGGCAGTGACACCCGAAGGCATTGCAATTCCTTTCAGTTTATTGTCCTTAGTGGTAAAGCCAACCGCTAATGCTGCAGCACCTTGTGCGATGTTAGACATGGCAGCAATTGGGAAAATAAAGGTGCCACCAGTAACTGCAATATCTGCGAGCAACTGAGTTTCAATTGCGATAAAGCTATGGTGCATGCCGGTAATCACAAACGGTGCGTAGATGAAGCCGAACAGTGCGCCGCCAATGAAACCAGCAGAATCGTATAGCCAGTTGAGACCATCGCCAAGCAGGAAACCAATATCACGTGTGATTGGGCCAACCAATGTAAAGGTCAGGAAACCCGTGATAAAAATCGCTAGCATCGGCGTTAGGAGGTTATCCAGCACAGAAGGAATCACCTTGCGTAGGCCATTTTCGACCTTGGCAAGGATAAAGGCAGAAACCAATACAGGTAGAACTGAACCTTGATAACCGACTTTTTGGATTTCGAAACCAAAGATGTTCCAGGTCGGAATTGTCCCAGCTACGCTTGCTCCACCGAATCCCCAGCCGTTGAGCAGATCCGGGTGCACCATCAGCATACCCAAAGCAGCCCCGAGGAACGGGTTTCCACCAAATTTTTTACTGGCAGAAAACGCTAATAAAACAGGAAGGTAAACAAAAGGTGCGTTAGCGAATGTGTTGATCATGCTAGCGAGATCAGCAAGCCCCGGATTGGCATCAATCAGAGATTGACCGTCAATGAAGAGGCCTTTCGCTGTCAGCACGTTGAACAGACCCATCAACAGACCACCAGCGACAATTGCAGGGATGATAGGTACAAAAATGTCGGATAAACCTTTCACTGCACGCTGAATGATATTCTGTTTCTGTGCACCTGCACTGGCCACATCGTTGGTCGACATGTCTGCCATGCCCGTCAGCTTCGCCATTTCAGCGTGTACTTGATTAACGATGCCTGAACCAAAAATGATTTGATATTGTCCAGCAACTTTGAATTGGCCTTTGACGCCATCTAAGTTGCTGATCGCTTCTTCATTAATGATTGAATCGTCTTTCAGTGCAAGGCGCAGTCGCGTCGCGCAGTGGGCGAGCGCTTGAAGGTTACTTTTACCCCCAAGCAACTCCAGCAGCTGTTTAGCAATTTTTGGATAATTCATTCCAAACCCCGATTATTATTTTGCTAATAATTTATAGTTCAAAAAGGCAGTAAATTTATTGGGAACGTTTGCAAAAATAAATTTTTCTCGATCTGTTAGTGTCAGTCAAAGGGTAATCAAAGGTAATGTGAGTTAGATCGGCTAAACTTTTTTGCTAAACCGATTAGGCGAAGTGGCAATTCCGTCAGATTCTGGTAACTTTTGCAAACATTCCCAATAACTTAATGAAGGCATAGACATGGCAAGCCTGCACGATGTCGCCAGACTGGCCGGAGTATCTAAATCTACAGTCTCTCGTGTGATCAACAACGAGTATGGTGTAAAAGAAGCGACCAAGTTGAAAGTCATGAAAGCTGTCGACGAAGTGGGCTATGTGGTCAATCAAGTGGCGAAAGATCTCAAATCACAGAAAACCAATTTGGTGGGTGTTATTGTGCCGCGAGTCTCATCTAATGCCACGTCTCAAGGTGTTGATGGCCTAAGCCGCATATTCGAAAAGGCAGGAAAGCATGTTTTGCTGGCCAGCACTCAGCAATCCGATTCGAAAGAGATCGAGTTCATTCGCTTATTCAATCAAAAGCGAGTGGAGGGTATTGTTCTGTATGCGACACACATTGACACTCAGTTGGTTGAGGCCATTGCTCAGTCAAGAGCTCCTATTGTTCTGATTGGACAGGATGGTTCACTGTTTAATATCCCGAGTATTGTCCATGATGATTTGCGTGTAGGGTACGAAGCAGGAAAGCGCTTGCTCAATGCTGGATGCGAAAATATCGGATTTATTGGGGTAGCGGACTCAGACCTCGCCGTAGATAAATTGCGCTCTGATGGATTGAGGCAAGCGCTTACGATGCATAGTGAACAAGAGTTATTGTTCCATTGTCACGGAGAGTTCAGCATTGAATCTGGCTATGCCAATATGCGGCGTCTTATCAAAGAATATCCTCAGATTGATGGTGTTTTTTGTGCCACTGACCGAATTGCCATAGGTGCAATTAAAGCACTGCAGGAAGAAAACATAGTGGTTGGTGAGCAAGTTAAAATACTGGGAGTAGGTAATGATGAGCTTGGTTTTGTTGTTTCTCCAAGTTTGTCGACGTTTAGTTATCCATTTGATAAAGCAGGAGAAAGTGGTGCATCTGTGCTGCTTGAATTGATTGAGGGTAAACCTCAGGTGATGAGTAAAGTGGTACTCACTTTTCAGAATATACAGCGCGCTACCTGCTAGCCTTTCCACGCCTGAACTTCGTTTCAGGCGTTTTTATTCCCCCATATGAAAATCCTCTCATCATATAAGATCACACTTCTATAGATATTCGTGATGAGTATTCTAATTTTATAATTATTTTCGGGAACGTTACCGAGAATATATTTATAGTCCACTCACTATCACTGAGGTGAAGTGAATAAATCAAGAACGAGTATTGAGGTTTATAGACCTAAAAATCGACGGTTCGCATTGGTTGTGAATTAACTGGGAAGGTTTGCTGATGAATCCAAGTTATTTACTCAATGGAGAATTAGAATGAACAATATGAAGTCTTTACTTGCGTGTGCTGTCACTCTGGCAATAACACCTAATGCCTTTTCTCAAGACGATATGGCTTCTCTTGAAGCAAGGATCTCGGAACTAGAAAGCCGCCTAGCTCAAACAGAGCAAGTAGCAAAAGAGGCTGAAAAATCCGCAGGAAGCTTTGAGTTTCACGGTTATGCGCGAGCAGGATTGTTGATTAATGATAGCCTGAATGGTGCGACAGGAAGTGGCCCATACATGACGGCGGCAGGAACCTTAGGTGCTTCGGTTGGACGCCTTGGTCTTGAAGATGATAACTATCTCGAAGCAAACCTTGTTCATCATCGCGTGGCCGAAGATGGTTCAAAAGCGTATTACAAAATCATGTTGGCGGACAGTGTCGAGACTAACAATGAATGGACAGCAAGCGATAGTCAGCTAAACGTTCGACAGGTGTACACAGAGTTCTCTGATTTAACCTGGTTTAGCGGTGCGTTTGAAGATGCGAAGATCTGGGCGGGTAAGAGATTTGATAGAGACAATTTCGATATCCATTTCTTTGATTCTGACATCGTATTTCTCTCTGGTACGGGGGCCGGTCTGTATGACGTGAAACTAGGTGAGGACTGGAAAGCAAACTTCTCTCTTTATGGCCGCGATTTTGGCGAAATCGATAGTTCAAGTACTGATGTGGAGAACTATGTTGCTACTATGAACAACTACTTTGGCTCATGGCAGTTAATGCTCAACGCGATGAAATCAAACGATAATGCAGACCGCTCAACCAGCTCATCGTCACCCACAGAGCGAGCAGAAGACGGCCTACATGCAATGTTAGCCTACCATGGCAATGACTTTTTCGGTGTCAGCGAGGGCTTCTCGAAGTCTGGTGTATTGATTGGCCAGGGCCTTGGTGCATCACTCAAAGGTATTGGCTCTGATGGTGATCTGAATGATGATGCTCAGGCAGTTCGAATCTTTAGTTATGGCGTCACTAAATTCTCGGATAACTGGCGCATCGCGCCCGCATTTATGGCTGAGATGAGCAAAGATCGTGTTAAAGATAACGATGAATTCCTATGGGCATCTGTTAACGTTCGATTGGCTCAAGAGCTAAATTCGAACTTTGAGATGGTTTATGAAGGCTCCTACCAGTACATGGATCTAGATAACAGCGTGGAAAAAGCAGACGGTAGCTTCTACAAGTTAACGGTGGCACCGACTGTGAAGCTGGCGACATCAGCTGGATTCTTTGACCGCCCTGAAATTCGCTTTGCTGTAAGTTACGTTGACTGGAGTGAAGATCTGGACAACTACTCAGTAAGCTTGGATTCAGGTGCCAGCACAATGGGACAAGGTGGTGAAACCTTGTTTGCCCTACAAATGGAAACTTGGTTCTAGCCCTGAGTTTTCAAAGAATCATTGCTCGATTAAAAGGCTTCCGGTCATATGCTAGCTTTGTGTCGGAAGCCATTTTCAATTTCTGAATCTCCCCGGATTCGGGGTATTTATTTTCGTTTCTATACACTCTGCCACCATCTGAATAGTCAAGGCGAGTATCTGCTGATCTTGTTCAAATAGAACAAATAGTGTATTTTGCAAACGTTCCCAATTTTTAGGTTTTAAAGATGTCGATTGAAAGCCTGATCACCCAGTGTGGGGGTGAGACAAACATAACAAGAGTTCTGATGCCGCAAGGTCGATTGATATTTGCAATCAGAGATTGTTCGCGAGTGGCGAGCATGGTGTCAGGTTCTCAAATCAAAACTGTACTAGGTGAATACCAAGTAGAGTTCCCAATTCCAGACTCAATTAGCCCCGCGGATCTGCTGGCTATAGGAGAGCAGATCGGCGAAAAACAAAGATTGGAGCTTGAACACGCGCTCGACGCGGTTAACTGTCCATTTCGACCCGATTGGCATATTTCTCCACCACAGGGGTTACTCAACGATCCTAACGGTTTTGTTTATCATGACGGACAATATCACTTGTTTTATCAATGGTATCCCCATGGCTGTACCCACAAAGACAAATACTGGGCACATTTAACCAGCAAAAACTTGATTGAATGGCAGTGGCAACCAGTTGCGCTCACACCATCTGATTGGTTTGATAGCCATGGTGTCTTTTCTGGGCACGCACTCAGTCATGGCTCTGAGTTGATGCTGTTCTATACGGGTAATGTTCGTATTGGCGAGAGTCGCGAACGTCACACAACTCAGTGCCTTGCCACATCCAAAGATGGTGTGAATTTCGATAAACATGGGCCGGTTATTTGTGAGTTACCCGATGGAGTTACCGCACACATTCGCGATCCTAAAATCGTCCGACATCAAAACCAATGGTTTATGTTGTTAGGTGCACAAACTACGGATCTAAAAGGACGCCTAGCTGTTTACACCTCAACAGATCTTAGGACCTGGCAGTTTGATGCGCTTTATGGTGAAGAGCTGGGGGATTTTGGCTACATGTGGGAGTGTCCTGACATGTTTGAACTCGATGGGCAGATGTTTGTCGTCATCGGGCCACAAGGGATTGAATCTTTCTCAAAGCACAATACGATTCCTCACCACAACGGGATTGCTAAAGCTTGTTTGGAAAATGGTTTATCTTTGTCGCAGTTTGAACATCTGGATTACGGCTTCGATTTTTACGCTCCCCAGACACTTGAAACACCGGATGGTCGGCGGGTCATGTGTGGCTGGATGGGATTACCTGATGAAGTTGATCAACCAAGCAGTGAAAATGGTTGGGTGCATCAGCTTACTTGTATGCGTGAGCTGAGTTACCAAGACGGACGGCTGAAACAATGGCCTGTTAAGGAGCTCGAAGAACTCGTTCAAAGCCAACGCCACATCGAGTTAAGCGACGAGCCGTATCGCTTGGAGCGTAATTCGTTCGATCTTGAAGTTGATCTGGAGTGGGGGCAGAGCCTGAATTTATTTGAAAGTAGCCAACACAAAGTTGTCTTGTACGCGGATGAAGGTAGCCAAACACTGATACTGGACCGCAGCCAGACATTGAATCGAGCGGTAGATACTCAAAGAGAACTCAAGATCGATACAGATAAGATTCAACTGCGCATTCTTGCCGATATTTCCTCAATAGAAGTTTTTGTCAACCATGGCCTAGCAGTGATGACATCACGAGTTTTCGTTGAGCAGGGAGCGACAGGTATTTCACTATTACATGGCTGTCAAACCGCCAGATTAAAAACACTCAAAGCAGAACGACCGCCATTTGCTTGATTAGGTAACGGACTACAGCAGTGAGTTATTTAATCGATGTTTAATTTTGAACGTCCTGACGGCTTATTATGAGTATCGTAGCAAATCTCTCTAAAACGAAGCGCATAGGAAGGCCATAAAAAGGTAGAGTGTGTCTTCATCTGGTAAAGGAGCTCCTTCCAACCTTTGTTTGAGTAAAAGTTATGCTTTGTTGTTTCTAACGTTGATCAGTAAGCGCCTTTGTTTGCAATACTCAACGTTGTTTACGCATTAACCTTCATCATTTTTTGTATCTAATGCACACTCCCGAATGTTGATCTTTGTCACAATTGTTTATTTTAACAATTGCTTCTATATGTGTTGGTTATTAGTTTGCGCTCTCTTAATAATCAAGAGAATAACTCAATGAGAATTGTAAAGCTGATCAGTTGTCTGTTTTTTGTTCTATTCCTTTCGGGATGTGTATCTAATAAAGCTATGGATATACCAACAAACTTCTGGGAGACGGGGGGAGAGAAAAATATCGCAATTGCATTTGTTCAGCCTCCAGAGATGAACGCGCACCGCACGGGTGGGGAAGGTTTACTTGATATGGCAATCAATGAGATTGTCACTGATGGTGTTGAATCGCATATTCATACCTTATCCCATGACAAATTTGAGTTAAGTAAATCGGCCATAGCGCAAAAAATCGAACTGCGAGGTGGTACAAGTGAAGTACTTCCAGAATATTACAAAACCTCTGACGCTGATAAACTTCCAAAAGCTCAGCAAAAGGATGGTTTTTTCGGTTATGATTTAGCCGAATTGAAAGAGCAATACTCTGCAAGTCATTTGCTTGTTATTCAGGTTTTGGCATCCGGTACTATTCGGGACTATTACGGTTTCATACCGCTTAGTAAACCGAGAGGTTATGTCTCTGCGCATGTAAAGCTGGTGGACTTATCGGACAACAAGATTGTTATGGATCACCAAATTAATGAACAGGTTACTTTGCCTGAAAATGTTGACTGGGATGATCCTGATAACGGGTACCCTGAAATAACAAAGGTTGTACACCTTGCTTTAGAACGAGCTGGTGAAAGATTAACTGAATATCTATAAGTTAAAAGAAACGACGTTAGCTCGTTTATATAGATACAGTTGAAGTTTTCTAGAAGCTAATAAATTAGAACACTCTATTTTCAGACTAGCCCACTTTGCTAATTTTTAGTGGTTAAGGCTGATACACAAAAAAGGCAGAACTCTCTGCCTTTTTTATCCAGAATTTCCTTCCAATTACCTCTGAATATATTCCTCAAGAGCCTGATAGGAAGGTAGAGCAGTCATAGCGCCTTTCTGTGTAGTAGCAAGTGCCCCGCAGCCGTTAGCCCATTTTACCGCAGACTGAATGACCTCAAGCTGTTGCCAGTCATTATATTGGGACAACTTAGCGAGCAAGCCACCGACAAAGGCATCGCCTGCACCTGTAGTATCAATGGGTGTTACTGCTTGGCTGGCAATAAGCTGTTGTGTTTTTTCAAACAGGACTAACGCACCTTTCGCCCCCTGAGTGATTAAGACCAGTGAATTTTTAAACGGTTTTAGTGCTTCCACACCCTGTTCAAGGGTATTGCTGCTTGTCAAAAATAGCAGTTCATCATCCGAAAACTTGACGACATCCGCCAGGGCAATTGCTTCACGTACGACAGGTTTGAGTTCTTCTGGGTTTGCCCATACCTCTTCTCTTAAGTTAGGGTCAAAACTTACATATCCACCTGCGGCTTTAATCTTACGCATCGCTTCCAGTGTGCTGCTGCGACTTGGCTCGTTCGCTAGCGCAATCGAGCATACGTGCAGCCACTGGCCTTGGGTGAAGGTCGGTAGGTCACTGGTTTCAAGGAATTGGTCTGCACTAGGCTTGACCATAAAGGTAAAGCTTCGCTCACCAGAATCATCAAGGTCAACAATAACGGTTGAAGTGCGCTGTGCTTCGTCGAGTATCATCATCTGCGTATCGACTTGCTCTTGCTTGAGTGTCTGTTGCATAAAACGGCCGAGGGGATCTTGCCCGACACGACCAATAAAAGCAGCATCACCGCCCAATCTGGCGATGGCGACTGCCACATTAGCAGGCGCGCCACCTGGGCATTTTAAGTAGCTGGACTCGCTATCTGGAATCAGGTCTACAACCGCATCTCCTGTTACCCAAACTCTTTTTTTCATCATTGCATCTCTTAATTAACTAAATTAAGCTGATTGTATAGCTAAAACGGTTTAGCTATCTAGGTTTGCAGAGATCATTTATCACGATAAAGATCAAATTGTGATCATTGTTAGAGTCTAAACTGAGAGCGCAGTGTCGTTGATTGAGCTAGCAGCAAGGCAGGCTGATAAAGACACCGAGTAGGAAAAGAGAATAATGGCAGGTAAAAAACTGAAATTGGCAGACATCGCAGCATTAGCGGGTGTTTCCAAATCAACAGTGAGTTTTGTGCTCAATGGACACGCAAAAAAGCACCGTATTCATGAAGACACGGTAGAGAAAGTACAGGCCATTGCAAAACAGTATCATTACAAGCCAAGTATCTACGCCAGAGCGCTCAAGTCTAAGCAAACCTATACCGTAGGCTTAGTCATTCCGGATTTAGCGAACATGGGTTTTGCGAACATTGCTAAACGGTTGGAAATACTGTGTCGGAATAATGGTTATCAGCTACTGATCGCCTCGTCCGACGATGATCATGAACAGGAACAACAGGCAGTAAAGAGCTTGATTGAACGGCAGGTGGATGTCCTGTTAGTGGCAACTTGCATGATGGATGACACCTTCTATCAACCTATCAGCCCAAGCACTCCAGTCATTTTCTTTGACCGTATATTAGAAGATAGCCATTTCATCAATATCAAAACCAATGCTGAACAAGCGACGAAGGAAGTAGTGGCTCAATTAGCCTTAAGTGGTGAAGAGTGCGTGTATATCGGTGGTCAGCTTAACTTGTCTACGAGCCGAGATCGTTTTAAGGGTTATCAGCTCGGGCTCGGGGTTGCAGGTGTGCGTTTTGATGATCGCTACGTGTATAGCAAGGATTATCAACCTGAGTCAGGCTACGAGCTCATGGCACTGGCTGTAGAAGATCTAGGGCGTCTACCCAAAGCCGTGTATACCGCCTCGTATTCATTGTTGGAAGGGGTTTTGCGTTTTTTGACCGAGAAGAACATGCTAGGTGGAGATATTCGCTTGGCGACCTTCGATAACTACGACATTCTGGATTGCTTACCCGTGAAAATTGACTCGGTTGAACAGGACTGTGAGCTGATTGCTCAGACACTATTTGATTACGGACAAGCCATTCTAAAGCAGCCGGAGATGAAAACAGGAATTACGGTATTGCCCGCTAGAGTTCATCGTAGGCGCTAATCTCTCGATTGGTTTTGCATCTCGATATTTGCGGCTGTGAACCTTGATATCGGTGATTTGTCTTTGGATTGATACCAAAAGGCTGGCATTGCGTTGAGAAGGCCTGCTTGTTTTAAGGCGTTCTTTTCTGCTTTGGTAATGGTCGCGTAATCCAGAAGGCTGTCGAGAATGCGGCGTAATGCTCTTGGTGTGAGTAAACCATCACGCCAGTAACGTTTGATTTCTCCGGTGATCACTTCGTGTGGAACCAGCGGCTCAAGCTCAGCGTGCTTAATGATAGTGAGGGAGCGGGAACGAGGGCACTGCTCGCGGGCGAGTTCCCAATCTGGTTTACCTTTCTTGGTCAGGTAATTTTCCCGGAAGCAAAAGTAGCTGAAATAGAAGCGCTCGATGCTGTGCCAGCGTTCGGCTTTTACTTCCAGAAAAATATGTTCAAATTCAATATCGAGGTCTGTCATCGCTTCTCTCATTCATGGTCGAAGCGATACTACCGACTAACCCATGGCTACGGCAAGAGATTCTGTATGGCGTTGCTTTTTAATCGCTAGCAGAAGCTGAACAAGTAACAGCACACCTGTGACACCTAGACCAATACCGATACCACCCCAGATGCCGCCTAAAGCAAAGTCTGGCAGTAGCAGCCATGCAGCAGGTAGTCCAAACAGCCAGTAGCCAACAGCGGTGACGACAGTCGGCCCAACAACAATCTTCATGCCGCGAAGCAGGTTAATCGCCAATAGCTGCCATGCATCAACAATGAAAGATAATGCGACTACCCATAGAACGGCGACGAGTAGTGTTGAAAGCTCAGAATCCAGATTGAAAATGGAGCCGATCAGCTCAGGCCATAACATGAACACACCTGCCAGCACTGCGCTGATCACTGTCGTCAGGCCAAAGCTGCGCAAGGCTGTGCGCTTAATACCATCATAGTCTTCCGCCCCATAGTCCTGCCCGACCAAAATTGCTGCGGCTTGCGAGAAACCAAAGTTGATGTTCCAGGTGAAGCTCAGGCATTGCAGCAGAATTTGGTGCAATGCGAGCGCGGCGATACTGATGGTGCCTGCCATCAAGGTGCCACCGTAAATCAGGCCGTGTTCAAGCAGCGCAGCCAGTGCAATAGGCAGTCCCATCGCCAGTAAAGGTTTAAGCAATGATAGCGAGTATTCTTCTGTATTTATCCACGGCGCAAACGGCTTGTATTCAGGGCGTTTAAACACCCAGTAGCCGTAGCCCAGCATCACAATGAATGCCGCTAAAGCGGTACCCGCGCCAAGTCCTGCCAAGCCAAGCTCTAGCTGGAAAGCAAGCAAATAGCTGATAGGTACGTTGAGCACAACGGTGAGTAATGACATCACCATGATCGAGCGAACATTACCAAGCGCACTGGTTAAGCCGCGCAACACCAGTAGCATCAGAGACGGCAACATGGCCCATTTTAATGCGTCTAGGTATTCCATAGCTGGGCCAGCGAGCTCTTGAGGCTGCTTCGCCAGTGACAGTAGTTGCGGTGCATATGCAAAACACAAGGTTAAGATCGCAGACAGGATCACCGTCAGTAGTACAGCCCCTTTTACGGCTAAGCGGATTTGCTGATTGCCGTATTCCGGTCTCGCAATACGTTGACCATAAGCAATCGCAATTAAATTCGCCACACAACCTACGGTGCTACTCGCTACAATAAAGACGAAACTGTAGATGGACGCACCCAATCCTCCGGCTGCCAGCGCAGACACACTGAGTCGCGACATCATCCAGACATCAGTCAGAACCAGTGCCATTGCGATGAGCTGCGAAATTATCAGTGGAAATGCCAGAGAGAGAATTTTTTTCATTGTGTGCCTCGTGATCGTTATCACAATAAGGTACGAGTTTGCTGGCTAGCCTTCAAATGACATTTATGCCACTCTTACATGAGTTCAGATCATGCGAGTGATTTATGTCCCCTTATAACCATCTTCCTTATTCACACAACGGATTGAAAGTCTTTGAATCTGTGGCGCGCCTTATGAGCTTTACCAAAGCGGCAGATGAGCTTAATGTTACCCAAAGTGCAGTCAGTCGTCAGATAAAACAACTTGAAGATGAGCTAAAAGCATCTCTAGTGATCCGAAAACACCGAGCGATTGAGTTAACCACGCAAGGGAAAGACCTCTATGAAGTGCTGCGCAAAAACTACATTGCATTGGATGGTTTGATTGCTCAGTGGGCGTTACCGAATAAGAAGCGTATTGTGATAAAAAGTGCACTCAGTTATGCCACGCGTATTCTGATGCCTAAGGTTGCGATGCTCAACGAGCGATACCCTGAACATGAGATTGTTATCATTCCATCGATTGAAGAAGATCCTCCGCTTGATTCTGAAGACTGCGATCTGCTGATCGTTAACACGCGAAAGCGTGAGCGATACCAGAATCGCTCAGATGTAACCTTTCTTCGTGATGAGTTTATGGCGCCGGTTTACGCCGAATCCCTCTCTAAGCAGCATATTCAGTTAAGTGACGTTCTGACGTTGCCACATCTGCATGCCACCCTTGATCATCAGGATTGGAAAAACTGGTTAAACAACGCTGATTTGCAAGGGGTGAAAAAGGGTAGGGATACCGTATTTTTCAGCTTGGATTTAGCGCTAAGTGCCTGCTTGTCCGGTCAGGGAGTAACAGTGACAGACCTGCTGTTGGTATTACCTGAGCTCAAGCGTGAGTTTCTTAAATGCCCTGAACAGCTTTCACTTCAACATAGTGACTGGCAGTACTACTGCTACCAACGTAATCACTCTCCCATGATCAGCGAAATCCTTAACTGGTTGGTCGAACAGACTCAAAATGAGCTGAACCAACTCAAAGTGCTGTGCGACAAATTTGGCTGGAGCCAGAATGACGTAGCTTTGAGGTAATGTAGCAGAGTGAGAAGGCCTCTGAGCTCTTTGAGTTAAGAACTGAAAAAGCTCAGAGTGGGTCTTATTTTAAATAAGCCTGTTATCCGCTACAGCAGCTGCAGTTACGTTTGTATTTACTCATCTTGCCGATGCCCGGGTTAAAGGTATTGGTTGGATCCAATGAGTGGTAGAACTCCTGAAGCTGTTTTTCTGCTTCATAAAGGTGGCCTACGTTATGCTCTGCTGGGTATTTGGCGCCTTTGTGAGTTAAAAGCTCAAGCATTTTCTGTTTGATCTTCTTCGTATCTGCGCCTTTTCTGAAGATGTAATCCTGATGGAAGACATGACACATAAAGTGACCGTAGTAGAGACCCATAACTAAGTCTTTGCTGATCTCTTCAGGTAGCTGTTCCACCCAGTCAATGTCGTTTCGGCGCAGAGCAATATCCAGCGCCAGAATGTCTTCCACTTCATTGGAGTGAATGGTTTCATAACGAATCGCAGCACCCGCAGCCGCAAAGCGATGAAGCAGAGCTTTCTTGCCTTCATCTGCATCACAAACAAAGTACTCACATCCGTCCTGCTTAGACCAGACGTTCTCCAAGTACTCTTTCGCTTCATCGATACCACCATCACTCATTTTTAGGATCAGATGGTGTTGGTACTTGTCTCTGAACTCCAGCATGCGCTTAGGAAGGTGCTGTGGAAACAGCTTGCTGAGCCAGTAAAGTGTAATATCTGGCAAATCTTTAGACACAAATGGAATGCGTTTCAGGAGCGACTCAACTTTTGCTTTTAGCGCAAAGAACTTAGGCAACTTGTCAGTGCCTAGGTGATGAATCGACAGGAAGACATCTTTACCGTAAGTTTCCGCGAGATTGAAAATGTCGCGGTGCATGTATTCGCCCATTTCTGGCAAATGTTTAAAGCCACTGAGCATGTCACGGCGCAGCATCGTCATCTTCGCTGGGTCGCTACAGCCGATGTAGAAAAGCTGTTCTTTTTCAGCGACAGGGTTGGTATCGACACGAACAGCAAACACTGCCAGCTTACCTGCACAGCCACTGGCTTCAAACAGACGTCTGGAATCTGCATTAAAACGGGAAGGGGTTTCTGCATCGACGTCACGAACGCGAGCCTCGTACTCTTTGTCTGATGCCATCGCCTCACTGTGGATAATCTTAGACGGATCAAAGTTGCCTTGTTCAACATTGGTCAGAATCTCTTCTGGCGTGTCACCAAGGCCGTCTATACCCAAATGATTCACAAGCTCTAGTTTGCCTTCTTTGGTGACCTGGCCAAACAGCGCTAATTCCGTATAGGCAGGGCCGCGTTTGACTAAAGCGCCACCGGAGTTATTGGCAATACCACCAACAACGGTCGCACCAATTGAAGAAGAGCCAATCACGGAATGAGGCGCCCGGTTAACCGATTTAAGCTTCTTCTCAAGTTGGTGAAGGCTCACACCCGGTAAACTGATGATCTGTTTGCCGTTTTCAATCAAATGCAGCGAATTGATGCGCATGATATTGATCACCACAACTTCGCGGTCGTAATCGTCACCACTTGGTGCAGACCCTTCAGTTAGACCGGTTTTGGCGGCTTGCATGATCACAATGCAGTTCGCTTCTACCGCGGCCTGAAGCAGACGCCACTGCTCAACTAATGAACCGGGAAACAAAACCGCCAGTGCTTTTCCTTTACCCGAGCGGAAGCCTGAGCGGTAATATTCGGTTTTTTTGTTATCGGTTAACACATGGTCTTGGCCGACAATGTCGATGAATGTCTGAATTAGCGCTTGATTACTCATGGCGTCCCTTTTGCTTCCTTTGTGACGTGCTTGTTACTTTCTGGTTTTTGATATTTTAAATTCGAAACTCATTTCGAACCAGAAGTGAAAATTCATAGCTGCGCGCTTTCTCGGTCAATAAAACACGCCTTATGAGCTAAGTCACTAATTATCAACTACTTAGGTGATTGCTATTCATCTATTATTGGAATAAGTACTATTGTCTTGTTCCAAAATCAACATAATCAATGCATGTTGAGTTGTAAAAATTAAGTGATCAAACCCTCACTTAAACCAATGATGAGTCGCGAGAGTAAGGCAAACAGTTACGAGCGAACATGACCGAATTGCTCTACCTGTTTGAGTCGTATTCATTACTTAGACTCATTTAGTCAAGGAAGACATTAGCATTTCCTTCATTACTTTTCTTACCTCCGCACCTCCAATGATGGCAAGAAACAACAGACCGCCAGGGATCAAAATTGACATCAGTATTGGTCTTAAAACGTAAGAGAAGCAAAACAAGATCGGTATGAACACTAACCACTGAACCAAAAGGGTGATGGCTTTCTTAAAAGATTCTTTCATAAGAATTTCCATATTTAATAATGAGCGCGCTCAATTATTAAATGAGCGCGCTCAATTTGTCAACTCATCTGGTGACAGGTATGATCTAGCAGCAATATTTGGGATGAAGAAATCATGGGAAAGAGAGAACAAACGCGACAACGGATCCTTAGCGCTGCGTGGGAACTTTTTGCAGCACAGGGCTATCAGGAAACGTCGACACGTCAAATAGCAAGGCATGCAAGAGTGGCCGATGGCACTGTCTTTAGCCATTTTGAAAATAAGCTCGCGATATTGCGTGAAGGTATGCTAGCTCAGCTTACTGAGATGGCTGAACAGGAAATATCCAACTCTGATCACGACGTAATGGCTATTGGGCTGAGGTTTGCAACAACCTATTATGGTTATTATTTTGCTAACGTTAACTTAAGTCGAGCGCTGCTCAAAGAAGTTATTTGGGACATGGATTACTACCAATCTTACAATGATGCTGTATTTGCAAACTCAAACTTGTCGACCAAGGGAGCTGAAAAAATACCACTAATTATGGACTGCTATTTTATGACTCTGATTACTCACCTCAGTCGACCAGAGCCGAACTTAACAGCAGCCTTGCAAGAACTTGAGGATAAGTATCGTAAAATTTTCAATATCGTCTAGTCGAAGCGTGTATCAATGACCACACCTTTTTATACAATGCTCTGACAAAGGCTTACAAAGAATATGTACAACTTATTGAAAGTTTGCTTTATTTTCCAGCTTTATGAGATGTTTATGATGAGTACTCAACGATGAAAAAAATGCTTTTACTATTGCCAATATTGCTATCTTCAGCCGCGTTTGCAGGTAATCATCAAATCGGCTTTGGGATAGGGGGTGGTAGTACGGATGGGCCGAATGATTGGAGTGACTCGGGTTTTGCTGGCAAGATTGATTACGCGTATCAATTCCACCCCAACTTTGCCGCAGAGATCGGTTATGCTGCAGTTGATGGTATGACAAGCAACATCGTCACATCTGTTTTTGGGACGACCAAGCAAGAAGTGACTTACTCTACTGGCTTTGCTGGCTTGAAAGCGGGCGTATCTCCTGTTTCTTTCCTCAATTTGTATGTTGTCGGTGGCGCGAATTATTCTGATGTTGAGAAAACTTATACGCCTTCTGGGGGAACAGAAAGAACTGATACTCACAGCGGACTACACCCATACTACGGAGCTGGCACTGAGCTGATATTTTTTAGTACCCTTGGTTTAAACTTGGAATACAGAAAGTTTTTGTTGGCTGATGACTTTGAATCCGATGTGATCTTTGCTGGTATGAACATTAAGTTCTGAACTTCGGTTAACTTAATAGAAAAAACAAAAGGGAATAGCATCAAGTTACTACTCCCTTTCTGTTGGCTTTTGAATTTCTTATACGGCCTTGGTTAAGCAAATTCGCCTAAACTCTTTTTATGAGCGATTTTCCAATCGCTTTTTGGACAAAAACCGTGCATGGTTCTAACCTCATTCTCTGTAAATTCAATTAACTCTTGATCAGATAATTCTAGATTAATAGGGAACTTACATGGCTGATTTACATGCCATGGTGTATCTGTGAAAATTTCAAATCTATTGTTTTCAGGATCACGAAAATATAGAGACCAAGTGGTGCCGTGAGATACAGTTTGCAAATTGATGTCAGAAACTGACCTTAATGATGAATTGAAAAGCTTTAGATCACCAATACTTTTCACTCTAAAAGAAATATGATCAATTGGGCTTTCATCAAGCCTAGACGAGTGTATGGGACTGAGTACAATCTGGTGGTGTTCTTCAGGGCTGCGACTTAAAAAAACCAGACCATTTTCCCCTTCGCCTCTGTCAGTGACAACAAAACCTAACTTCCTAGTATAAAAGTCTTCCATCTTTACTATATCTTTGACATATATTTCAATATGACTTAACTGAATATTTGGAAAGATTGCTTCATCCATAATTTATAGTTTCATCCTTATACAGCCGTGTTGAGATCATGTTTTCATTTCGAGTAACAAAAGCAATAAGAGCATATCCACCTATTTGTTAGCAACTAGCCTCTAACATCATTGGAACATCAATCATACCTTGGCGATTTCTGATACCTTTAGTGCGCTTAAAACCAAAACGTAAATATACGCATTCCGCATTTATCGCTGAATTGACTGTAAATATCCCCTTGTTGCCGTTATTTAGCGCATTTTCCTTAACCACCTCCCATAATTGACGAGATAGTCCATGACCTTGAAAGCGATCGTTTACGAATAGATGATACAGATGTGAGTTGTCTCTAATCCCTGCTACGCCAATGATTTCATCATTTGTAGTCACCGCAACAACGTAGTGATAATTTGTCGAAAGATAATGCTCTACCTTTTCTTCTGACATGGATTTGAGCAAAACACCTTGTACTGAGGGATCACACGTTGGACAAACATACTTTTTTGCTAAAGGTAAAATCAGCTCACTGATTGCCTTCGCATCACAAATTTTTGCATTTCTGAACGTTATACTCATTGCTTCTCCTAATAGCCAACATTTGAATCTCGAGTCTGCGTCACTTATCTATTAAGTATGCTTTGTGAGCAATATAACATGATAAATATTCACTAATAGATACCTTGAGTCTAATCCTCAAAATCTGAGAGTTAAGGCGTCTTAGGTCTTACTGTCTAGCCATTGTGGCGAAACAGTCCGAGTGGTTATCTTTTCTTGATATTATCTCCTGTGCGATATTGCAACTTTTAAATAAAGCTGGTTATAATCTGCACATCACTTCTCTAGGAGCTAACGCCTAAATGAACAGCTAACTTCCTGACATCCAATATAAACAACACTTTGGACACTCGGGGTTAGTGGGCGTTGCCGCAATCTTAGTACATTTCTAAAATCCACCAATGGTGGTTCTTGCCAGTTTATCTGGATTATCTCGGCATTTTATACGCTCGGCCATATCACCGCACAATGGCGACCCCTTTTGAATTAAAAAGGAGGCGATATGCCTGCATTAATTGCATCTCAAATTTCACGTCAGCTTGAAACGGGTGAATGGTTATTCCGTTCGATCAATTTATCGTTAAATCATCATATTACTGGCCTAACTGGAAAAAATGGTAGCGGTAAGTCGGTGTTGCTTTCCATCTTGACGGGGGACTGCTTGCCTGACGCTGGTAATGTCGAACGTCAAGGGAGGGTTGCTACGTACTCGCAGGTACCTTCAGAGTTGTTAATCAGTGATATGACCATTGCGCAATACCTTGGTATCGATGACAAACGTCAGGCTCTGAGGGCTATAGAACAAGGAAGCACTCGTCAGGAAGACTTTGACCGCCTTAGCGATGACTGGGAGGTAGAGCTGCGAGCAATAGAGCTTATGGCTCATTTGAGCATTGCGCTGTCATTGGATGACTTCTGTTGCCACCTAAGTGGAGGGCAATTGGCTAAGCTTCAGCTTTATTATTTGTTTGAGCAAAGTCCGGATATTTTGTTGCTTGATGAGCCAAGCAATCATCTCGATACCCAAGGAAAACAGTGGTTGATAAATAAACTCAAAGCATTCCCTGGTAAGATTCTATTAGTCAGTCATGATAGAGCGTTACTACGCTGTGCTGATGTTATCTGCCACCTCTCCTCATTAGGTTTGAAAAGCTATCGAGGTGGCTATGATGAATTCGAGCGCCAATATAACGTAGAGAAACAGGCTTTAAGCAGCAAGATTGACAATCTCAAATCAGAAAAGAAGAAGATTGAGCGTCAGATCCAGCTCAATGCCGAAAAAGCCCAGCAGCGAGAGGCGATGGGCAATCGTACCAGAAAGTCAGGGAGCCAACCCAAAATTCTTATGGATGCAATGAAGGATAGCGCGCAAGCCACTCGATCTGCTGCTATTACCAATCAAAACAACCAGTTGAAGCGCAACCAGCACAAGCTGGAGACCTTAAAAAAACAGCAAGAAGAAGTTAAAAAACAGAGCTTTTATCTGGCTCAACCTGACAAGGAAACACGAGCTAATCTGGCTTCCATCACTGACTTCTGCGTAGATACATGTCTTTGGCAGCCTGTTAGCTTAAGGATAGGGAAGACAGACCGTATACATCTATCGGGTATTAATGGTTGCGGTAAATCGACGCTATTAAAAGCGCTGAACTCTCCCACGGGAAATCTTCACCAAGGAGTGAAACGCAAAACAAAAACGGTCTATCTTGATCAACATTTTAGTTTGTTGAGCGAGAAGCTCAGTGTGCTAGCTATGCTGTGTCAATCTTGTCCTAATTTATCAGAGCGTGAAGCTCGGATTGTGCTGGCTGGAATTGGTTTTCGTAAAGACAGCGTCTTTAAAACGGTTTCTATGCTAAGTGGTGGAGAGAAAATGAAGCTGGCGATATTGATGGTGAGTCATCAACCCAGTTCACCGTTACTATTGCTTGATGAACCTGACAACCATCTAGACATTGACTCAAAGCGACTTTTGGCTGAAGCGTTAGCTGAGTACTCAGGGCCTTTTATTTTGGTCAGTCATGATCAAGATTTTGTCGATGAAACCGGAATCAACAACATATTGAATATAAAGGCCGTTTAAGGAAACAGGGGTACCATGCCCCTAAAAACCTCTGACACATAGCGCTCTGAAGTGGTAAGTGTACTCTATCGTGTATAGCCTGCCGCCTTATCATAGGAGTCTGAGTATTTTCTCACGTTTAATACGCATATAGCGTTGCTCTTAACCCTGCCTTAACCCCCCTGTTTGTTACTTTTCTCGCACAATAGCGGGAGAAAACAACGATGACATTGCGATATTCCATTCTTGCTCTGACGCTGGTAGGTGTTATGGGCTGTGCGACGGGGACCGATGCCGACTTTGCCACACAGGCTGAGCAGAATAGTGCTCAGTCGGTTGAGCAATTATTGGCGCAGGTAGTAGTCGAGCGACAACTTTCACTTGAGGCTGGTGATATCGGCCAAACGACTCAACTGACGGACTTGATCTCTGTCCCTGAGCTTGAGCAATACTTACACGCCGCGTTTGCTCATAGCCCTAGTTTGCAGCAAAGCGTGATCGCGCTGAAAATTGCTTATGCCCAGCAAGGAGTAACGGTGGCAGATCAGCTGCCTACTGCAAGTGCCAGTTATAGCGGTCAATCCAAACAAGACACTGATGACAGCTATACTGGCGACGTGACCGTGAGTTGGGAGCTGGATCTGTGGCAAAAACTGGCAGATAGCAGTGAGGCAGCACGAAAAGATGTTGCGGCCTCTCAGGCAAGCTTGCAATCAGCAAAAGATTTGTTGGCGGCTAATATCATGCGTAATTGGTTAGAAATCAGCGTCAACCAGCAACTACTTGATATTGAGCTGAGAAGGTTGGATGTGTTGGAAAACAACGAGGTGTTGGTTCTAGAGCGTTATCAAGTGGGGCTAGGTAGTCTGGAAGACTTGGATAACGCCAAAACGAGTACGTCGTCGACGCGCTCAACGGTCGCTGAATATGCGGAAAACCTAGAACAGAGTAGGCGCAGCCTCCAACTATTGACGGGGCAATGGCAACCCAAGTTGCAGCAACCAGAGGTAGCGATGACGTTTCCACAGGTCCTGAATCCTCTCGATTCTCTTGCTCAACAAAACATGGCAGGCAGACCAGACTTGCAGCAAGCTTTCTACAATATCGAAGCTGAAGCTCTTCGTACCGACGCTGCTTACAAAGCTATGCTGCCATCCTTCAGCCTGACGGCAAGTTTCACGGATATTGCGCAGTCACCCAGCGAGGCCTTGCTAACTGATCCGTTGTGGAGCCTACTCGGAAAACTATCCGCACCACTTTTTCAGGGGGGAAAGCTTAAATCTCAGGCTGACATTGCTCAACTCACTACAGAACAAAGCTATTGGGCTTATCAGGAAGCATTGTTGACGGCGATTAATGAAGTGGAAAACGCTGTTGGGCAGGAGTATTCGCTTGAAAAGCAGCAACTGCATCTTAATCAAGCCTTTACCAGTTCGAAGCGTAGCTTTGTCAGCTACGAAGAAAAGTATCGAAAAGGTCTGGTCGACATCTTTGATTTACTGACCGTTCAACAGCAGACCTACGACACTGAAGCACAACTGGTTAATGCCACTTATCAACGTTTATTAAACCGAATCGATTTAGGCCTAGCTTTGGGCTTGGGAGTCTCATCATGAAGAAAAATGCCATCACTCTAGCGGTGACACTTGTCGCTGCCGGAAGCATCTTTGCCGCCATCGGCTATAACGGTAGTCACATGGCTCAGGCGGGCGAGAATAGCCAGTCTGAGCAACAAGCAACGAAGACCTTGCAACAGCCATTGATGCAAGAAAGCTTGAACCTCCAGCAAGTCGCGGTGCAGATGACTACCAGTGCCCGTTATCAAGCTCAGGTTGTGGGTTATGGAGAAACTCGATCTCGTTATCAACTTAACTATGCCAGTGAGGTCAGTGGCCGAGTGATCACCTTGTCTGATGACTTCGAGACAGGCAAAGTAGTTACTGAGGGCACCATACTAGCAAAGCTGGATGATACGTCATATCAGCAGGCGTTATCTCAGGCTAAATCTGATGTCGCGACGGCAGAACTTGAGTTGTTAGAAGAGCAGCGAGAGGGTGAGCAAGCCAAATCTGAATGGCAACGTTCTGGCTTAGATGGTGAACCGAATTCGCCTCTAGTTCTTAGAGAGCCTCAACTTGCCAGCGCTGAAGCAAACTTAGCCAATGCAAAGCAGGCATTAAGGAAAGCAGAAAAAGACCTCAAAGACACAGAGATACGTGCACCATTCACGGCGTTAGTTGTAAGTAGAGAAGTGCAGCCGGGGAGCTATTTGAGTGCGGGCAGTATAGTCGCCACTCTTTACAGTGTCGAACGTGTTGAAGTGGAAGTTTCGTTGTCAGAGCAGCAATGGTCAAATTTGCCCATATCCAGCGACATCAAGAACTGGCAGGTGACACTGACAGACACCAGTGATGCCCACCAATGGACTGGAAGGGTTGAGAGAAAGTATCAACACGTGACTCAGGACACGCGCCAGCGTTCACTGGTTGTGGTTGTAGATAAACCTCTTGAGGCAGACTCACCCCTCTACCCGGGGACTTTTGTAAAAGCAACGTTGAGTGGAGCTGAAGTGAATGGTCTTTGGGAAGTGCCAGCTTCAGCCATATCTCAGCAGGGCGAAATCTGGACGGTAGATGAACAAGGTTTGCTGAACAAATCGAACGCCAGCAAAAGGTTTAGTCGTGATGGAAAAGTATATGTTACTCCGAGTTTGGCTGAAGAAAGGGCTCAAGTGGTTGTCAGACCGCTGAGTAACTTTAAGCCGGGTATGAAAGTCACGCCAAGTGAGGAGGGGTAGCATGGCGCATCAATCTAAAACACCAAAAGGCATGATCGCTTGGTTCGCGCAAAATCCGGTTGCCGCTAACCTGCTCATGTTAGGAGTCATTATTATCGGCTTGTTGTCGGTTAATTCATTGCGTAAGGAAGCATTCCCAAGTTTGGAGCCGGACATCGTGACCGTGTCGGTCAATTATGACAGTGGTGATCCTATTCAGGCAGAAGAGGGGATATCGATAAAGATTGAAGAATCTTTAGAGACGGTCGCAGGAATAAAGCGCATTACGTCGACTTCAAGCGCATCGGGTAGCCATGTTTCTATCGAAAAAGAGACCAACTATAGTCTCGATGCTTTACTGACTGATGTGAAGA
Source organism: Vibrio sp. T11.5 (assembly GCF_027587155.1). Classification (NCBI taxonomy): domain Bacteria; kingdom Pseudomonadati; phylum Pseudomonadota; class Gammaproteobacteria; order Vibrionales; family Vibrionaceae; genus Vibrio; species Vibrio sp. T11.5. The sequence continues at coordinate 326,076 of NZ_JAPPTP010000001.1, read as the reverse complement.
CCAAAGTAGATGCCATCAACAATCTACCAGCTGAAGCTGACAATCCAGTAATTGATAAGGCTCGGATGCAGGATCACGCTATATGGGTTCAACTTTATGGCGACGCGGACCGCGCTACATTACAGGACTTAGCAGAGCAGCTTAAAGCCGACTTACTTGCTGAAAGTGCGATTCGTGATCTGGAAATCAAAGCGGAAATCGATCCTATGATTTCAGTTGAGGTCAATGAGAGTCAATTGCAAGCGTATGGTTTAACGCTTACCGATGTATCTGATGCGATTAATGCCGAATCATCCACTAGTATTTCAACCAGCTTGCGTAATGACCAGAAAACTGTTCGTCTTAAGGTCTCTGAGCAGGCTTACGAGATTGAAGACTTTAAAGCGATCCCTGTTCTCACCCATTCCGACGGCAGCCAAATTACGCTAGGCGATATTGCTCGTATCACGGATACCTTTGAGGAAGACACTTTTAGCTTGTCACGATACAACCAAAGTAACTCGATGGGCATTCAGATTGTCATGGATGAGTACAGCGACGTTGTACAAATCGTAGAACAAGCTAAACAAGTTGTAGAACAATGGCGTAGCAGCAATTTGCTACCTGACAACGTCGATGTTGAGACTTGGTACGACAAAAGTACGTTGATCAAAGAGCGATTATCTCTATTGGCCAAAAATGCCCTTACAGGTATCGCTCTGGTGTTTATTGTACTGGCACTGTTTTTAAACATTCGTGTCGCATTTTGGGTTGCGGCGAGCTTACCGTTCGTCTTCTTTGGCACATTATTTTTTATGACCGACTCCTTTGTTGGTTTAACCATCAATGAGATGACCACGTTTGGTTTTATCATGGCGCTGGGAATCGTCGTTGATGATGCTGTGGTCGTCGGGGAAAGTATTTATTCGACGCGACGGAAAGATGGGGATTCGCTCAACAGCACGATTATTGGAACATTAAAGGTAGCAGCACCGACTGTTTTTGGTGTGCTTACAACCGTCGTGGCGTTTCTTTCAATTGCAGCGGTTGATGGAAAAATGGGTCAGATTTACGCTCAGTTTGCCACTGTGGTTACCATCTGTCTGTTGCTATCCTTGGTTGAATCCAAATTTATTCTGCCGTCGCATCTTGCCCATATCAATACCCATCGAAGTGAGAAGAAAGGTATCTGGAGCCACATCCAACAAGGTGCAGACAATGGCCTGGAATGGTTCAATCACAAAGTGTACAAGCAGGTAATTAAGCAGGCGTTAAAGTTCCGTTATGCTGTGCTCATGGCCTTTATCGCTTTGTTTATTCTCGTAATTGGTATGCCATTGACTGGAGCAGTGAGAATCGCTTTCTTCCCTGACATTGCCGGCGATACGGTCAGTGCTGAAATCAGCATGTACAACGATTCCAGCTTTGGTCAGACTCGAACAAATCTTCTTGAACTGGAAGCCAATGCGCTTAAAGCCGATCAGCAGTTGATAGCGAGTAGCGAGCGTAACGATCAGAATGCATCTTACATTACTAGCCTTCAGGTGATTGCCGATGAAGACCGCACTGGAACCGTACAGGTAGAGCTTTCTGCGGATGCGACTTATAGCTCAGGTGAGTTTGCTGACTTGTGGTTGCAGATGTCCGGGCAGATGGAAGGGATGAAGAAGCTTAAAGTGCTCTCTTCAATGGAAATGGTCGATAACTTTAAAGTGGAGCTCAAAGCTAGCGACGACACGATTCTTACGCAGGCAGGTAATACATTTAAACAGGCTCTGGAACAGACACGGGGTGTGAGCGGCATTGATGACAACTTAGATCTTGGTGAGCCGCAATACCGTTTTGAGCTGACCGAGCAGGGGCGTGCGCTAGGGATGGATACTTCGAGCCTCGCGAAGCAGGTATTACAATCCTTCGGTGGTGATATTGTTCAGCGCTTCCAGCGTGGGAAAGACGAAGTCAAAGTTCGAGTTCGCTATCCAGAAGGTGATCGTCAAACGCTGGCGGATATTCAGCAATCGAGTGTCCGTACTCCAGATGGAAAAGTAGTTCCAATGTTATCGGTCGCGAATGTCTATTCCGACTATCAGCAAGCGGAAATCACACGTATAGACAACTTACGCGCTGTTTATTTAACCGCAGTAGTGGATAAAGACGTGGTGTCGTCTAATGAGCTGGTGGCTCAGTTAGAGAAAACATTGCTTCCAAAGCTCAAATCTGAATATCCAACGCTAAAAATTGACTTTACTGGGGAAGCGGAACAGCAGCAAGAGTCGACAGACTCAATGCAATCGACCTTTCTTATGGCGTTGATAGTGATCTTTGCATTGTTGGCGATACCGCTAAAGTCTTACGTTCAACCGATCATCATTATGGTAGCGATTCCGTTTGGTATAGTTGGAGCAATCTTAGGTCATTGGCTGAATGATCTGACGATCAGTATCCTGTCGCTAAATGGTATCCTCGCCCTGAGTGGTGTTGTGGTCAATGACAGCTTATTGTTGGTATCACGCTTCAATGAACTGACACGCAAGCATAAGGTTCCGGTGAGTGAAGCGATTGTTGAGTCATGCAGCAGCAGACTGAGGGCAGTGTTGTTAACATCAGTCACGACCTTTGCAGGTTTGGCACCATTATTGAGCGAAACATCAATGCAAGCACAGTTCCTCATTCCAGCTGCCGCTGCATTAGGCTACGGTATTTTGTTCGCGACGATGATTACACTAGTGCTGACCCCATCACTATTATTGATCCAATGTGATATTCACAATGGCTTCAATAAAGTGAAGGTAGCGGTGTTGGGTGATAAAAATCTCGCTCAAAGAGTTTCACGTCTAAATTAATAGTAGTTTCATAGAGTAAGAGGTAGCCATGGAAAACTTGCAGCTGTTACTGGTCGAAGATGATCTGGATTTAGCTAAGGCGATTGTTGACTACCTCGCTCTGGAAGATATTCAGTGTGACCACGCTGCAAATGGCTTGTCCGGATTCAACTTGATTCAACAAGGCCAGTACGACACCGTGATTCTGGATTTGAACTTGCCAAAAATGAATGGCCTGGAAGTGTGTGCAAGGCTCAGAGAGCAAGGGATTGACGTGCCTGTTCTGATGTTGACGGCAAAAGATACCCTTGATGATAAGTTAACGGGCTTTTCGAAAGGAGCGGATGACTATTTAGTCAAACCATTTGCTATGGAAGAGCTGATTATTCGTGCGCAGGTATTGTCTCGTCGACGCAGCGGGCAGATCACTAAGCTCTCTGTTTCCGATCTTGAAGTTGACCTGAAAACTCAGATCGCAACCCGATCGAATGAGCCCTTAAAGCTCTCGCCAATCGGATTCAAGTTACTAGAAACTTTGGTCAGGGCGAGCCCTAATACCGTCTCTCGTGAAAAATTGATGCAGAGTGTTTGGGGAGATGAACAACCAGACAGCAATAGCCTAAAAGTGCACATGTTTAATCTGAGGAAAGCCGTGGATAGCCGTTTTGAAACCAAATTGATTCATACGATAACTGGACGCGGCTTTGCATTGAAACAAGAGGTTTCTCAATGAAAATAAGACGTAGTCTGCGGCTCTACTTTTTATTTGCCATGCTATTGACTGGTTCGTTGACGATTATCGCGATGTCTGGTGTTGCGGTAAGTTACTTCTTTTCTGGTTTGGATATGGCTATGACAGGGTTCATGCGCACGCAGGCGTACCAAGTTGAATTGACGGATAACACTCCTGTGAAAATCAATGACCTCACGGTTGCGAGACGATGGCAAGACTTACCACAGCCAATTCAAGACAATCTGAACCAAAACGAACTGGTTCTTAATGAAGTCCTCAAAAACGTCGTCGGTATTCCTCTTATTGAACCGCCTAAAGAGGGCTATTTCGCCATGAAAATGGAGCACAAAGGAGACGTCAGATACGCTTCGGTGTTGTTTCTTGACAATGAATTTTCTCCAGGTGAGATGCCACAGTTTGTCTACATTGTTTTGGTTGCTATCGCTGCAATCTTCGCGTTTTCTTTGATACTTGTTGCCTTTATTCGCAGTGTCTCAACGCCCGTTGAGGGGCTTAAAGACTGGGCAAAATCCTTGGATAAAGAAAAGCTCAGCCAACCGATTCCGGAATTTGACTACAGTGAGCTAAACACATTGGCAGAAATCATTAGATCCAGTTTGAGCTGCGTGCAGGAGGGCCTTGAACGAGAGCAGCGCTTTTTGGGCTATGCCAGCCATGAATTAAGAACGCCGATTGCCGTCACTCGTACCAACACGGAGCTACTGAAAAAGATGATCCTTAAGAAGTTGGGTGAGGACAAGCAGCTTGAAGTCTTGGAGCGTATCGAGCGGGCAGGGTACACAATGACAGATCTAACTGAAACTCTATTGTGGCTCAATCGACAAGAAGACAAGACACTGCCATTCAGTGACTTTGCTATGGGTGATCTCGTTAATCAGATCGGTCATGAACTCGAATACTTATTGCAAGGAAAAGAGGTCAAAGTGAGTATCAAAGCAGATACTACACAGCACTCATTACCGCATAGTCTGTGCCGGATCATAGTGACAAATTTGGTTCGCAATGCGTTTCAGCATACCTATCAGGGGGAAGTGATTATCGAGCAGTCTGGAAGTCGACTTGTTATTACCAATGACAACGTTTCCCAAGGTGACGGAGAAAAAGAGCTGGGGTTTGGTCTGGGTCTGGAGCTCACTGAGCGATTGATCAAACAATACAGTTGGTACTATAACAATACCCCAACAGCGTCAGGTCGACGTGTTGAAATTCATTTTTCTCAGCCTGATATCACGGACTTAAATCAGCCCGATGTAAACAAGTAGGACAATTCCAGCGGTAGAGGTGAGGGCTGAAATAACCGTCGTCATGGCAATAATATTAGCGGCCAGTACCGAGTTTCCGCCCATTGAACGGGTCATGACATAGCTTGCTGCTGCTACGGGCGAGGCATTCATAAAAAACAAAATCGTAAGCTCTACTCCTCTAAACCCATACCAATAGGCGGCACTGGTGACAAGCAAAGGCGCTAGGAGTAGCTTGTAGCAACTGGCAAACCATGCCGGCCCCTTTTCTTTTCTCATTTTACTCAAATCCAGTGAACCCCCGGTGCATAACAAAGCCAGTGGCAAGGTCATTTTCGCCAGGTAGCTACCTGCGTCGACAGCAACCTTAGGGACAGGTATTGAAAGCAGATTGAAGACCACTGCGGACACGATCGCAATGATTAGTGGATTCTTGGTTAACGTCCTTAGCATGACTTTCGCCGCTTCGGTGGGTGATGTGCCCCCTTTGGGGGATAGGCATATCACTGCTTGAACGTTGTAGATAAAGGTGGTGATAGCGACATACAGGGCCGCGAGTGCGATGCCTTGTCCTCCAAACGCATTGGCAACATAGGCTATACCAATGATACCAGTGTTGGCGCGATATCCGCCTTGAGTAATGACACCTTTATCGGGGGATGTTTTAAACAGCAGGTTTACGGACAACGTAGTGAAAATGAAAAATGCAATATTTGCTATGGCGGCGAATCCAAGAAAGCGGCTGGCGGCGGAGAAATCATGTTCAGATACCACAATGCTCAGAAACAACATAGTTGGTAGCGTAACCTGAAAAACCAGTTTTGAAGCCACCTCGATGAAATTGTCATTTATCAACCCAATACGTTTGAAAAACACCCCCAATAACAACATAAGGCAAATTGGACCGGTAATTGATAGTGAGAAACTCAATTGCTGAAATAGTGTGTCCATATATGCCCTGTAAGTAAATTGAATGAAGTACGTTGCCAATACATACTGTGTTTTACAATAGATTTTTTGATGCTTATTAGACCATTCACGCAGTCCGTTGACTGGTACCGTCAGTTTGGATAATTTGGTGTTGTGGGTGCTAATTTGGTCTACGACAATGTTAACACTTTCTACTGCCTGAATATTGTCAACGGACAACACAGGTTAAGGGCAGTGTATGTCAAATCATCACATTCCCGGTTTTTGAACATAACTGAGAAACTGTGAACAAAGCGGATAAACATGGTAATCACCCTATGGGTTTTATATCAGGTAAGTCACCCCTGACTATTGTCTCCTTGATACTTCAAGTACTCGATACATAGATTATGAAAGGCTTGTGCCTGAGGAGAAATGGTTCGGTCGCTGAGCGTGAAGATACCGATTTGTCTTTCCAATGGCGGATCGATAAGCGGTATCCACACCAATCTGGTTTCATTGGTCGGGAAGGCCAATTTCGGCAGGGTTGTTACACCGATGCCAAGCTCTAATACAGAAAATAGCGAAGTGATGTTCTCTACCGAGTAAAGTGCTTGCTGACTTAGGGCGCGAGCAGGCGTCGGATCAAGTAAAGTGCAGGTCCCGTTACGAATAAACGGCTGCTTGAGCAGCGTTTGCCACTCAATACCTTCTCGGCTAGTCGCAATCGGATTATCACTCAAACACACCACGCCAATCGGATCGGACAATAATGGCGTGAACGTCATGTTGTCGTCATCGAGATGAGACGGGTTTCCCAACGCTAAATCAACCTCGCCAGAGAGTAATCTCGCTTCGACCCCTGCGGCATTGTCATCAATCAAACTGACTTCTACGTTTGGGTGTTGTTCGCAGAATGCACCTAACACACTCGGAATGAGTTTAGCGGCAACAGAAGGCACACTGGCAATTTTTACTCGCCCTTGCTGGCCGGCTGCGGCAGCACGCAAATCATTGTCTAGTGCTGTAAAGATGTTGAGAAACTGAATGATCTTCGGCAAACAGATTTCGCCAAATGGGGTTAATTTGGCTTTGTTACCCGCTTCGAATAATGCTTGTCCCAATATCTTTTCCAGCTCTTTTATTGATGTGGATAATGCGGCCTGAGAGCGGTTGGCGCGATGTGACGCCGCGCGAAAACCGCCTTCTTCGACCACCATCACAAAATGCTTTAATTGTTGAAATTTGATGCTCAACTCGGACTCCTTATCATCCCTTTATTCACCATAGCCTCAGTAAAGTGATAAGTTTTTTTTATCGAATGTAAGAAATTTACCGTTCGATTTATCGTCTGTCAAAGTGCAAGATTTAACTACTGAGAAACAATTTGGTTACAAAAGGTTGAAAGCACGTGAATACTCACACTCAAAAACACCCAGTCAAAACATCACTGTTCGCCTCAAAGGCTCCTCTGGAATGGGCGATTGTTAACAATGGCACGCTGTACACCGCGCAAATCCCGATTGATGCCACTGGTGCTGTAGTGGAAGGGGGTATTGAAGCGCAAACCCGTCAGACATTTAACAACTTGGTGCACACCTTGGAATGCGCAGGCGAGTCTCTGAACTCTGTCCTACAAGTGCTGATTTACGTGACTGACCGCGAATACCTCAAAACGGTTAACCAAGTTTACGCCGAGTACTTTGACGCGCCATACCCAAATCGCGCTGCCATGGTCGTTGCTGGCCTGGCAAGAGAAGAGATGTTGGTGGAGTTTGTAGTTTACGCTTCAGCGAGCCAAGCCCACTAACCCCTTATTTACGAATAACAGCCTGATGGCGAGTAAAGCCGTCAGCAAGAACAAAGGAAGCCATCATGACATCATTAAACAACGTTCAGGCCGAAAAATCGCTCTACATTGGTGGCGAATGGCAGTCAGGCATCAATACCGTTGCCAACATTAACCCATCCAACATCAGCGAGAGTCTGGGTGATTTTGCTCAGGCGAGTGAAGCTCAGGTTCAACAAGCTATTCAGTCGGCCAAGCAGGCTCAACCTGAGTGGGAAAAAACACCCATCGAGCGCAAGCAGGCGGTACTGCAAGCGATTGGTGATGAACTGATTGCCCGTTGCGATGAGCTAGGAAAGTTACTGTCGAGTGAAGAAGGCAAGCCGTTTGCTGAAGGTCGCGGTGAAATCTACCGTGCAGGCCAATTCTTCCAATATTTCGCTGCCGAAGTGTTGCGCCAGATCGGCGATAACGCTGCCTCCGTCCGTCCAGGGGTCTCTGTTGAAGTGACTCGCGAAGCCGTGGGCGTTATCGCCATTATTTCTCCTTGGAACTTCCCGACTGCAACCGCTGCTTGGAAGATTGCGCCAGCGCTGGCATTTGGTAACAGCGTTGTTTGGAAACCTGCCAACTTGACGCCAGCCAGTGCCGTGGCACTGACTGAAATTATTCATCGCCAAGGGTTGCCAGCAGGCACATTTAACTTGGTATTGGGTAGCGGTTCTCAAGTTGGTAACACACTGATTAATTCAACAGACGTGAATGGTGTGAGTTTTACTGGCTCCGTCGATACAGGGCGTAAAGTGGCAGCGGCAACAGCACCAAACTTTGTTCGCTGCCAGCTTGAAATGGGCAGCAAAAACGCCCTAGTGGTTGCCGATGATGCAGACATTCAAATTGCAGTCGAAGCAACCATCGCGGGTTCATTCTCCGGTGCGGGTCAGAAGTGTACTGCGTCTTCACGTTTAGTTGTAATGGACGGGATCCATGACGCTTACGTAGAAGCACTGATCAAACGCATGAGCGAACTTAAGGTAGGCCATGCGTTAGAAGAGGGCATCTTTATGGGGCCTGTCGTTGATGGCAATCAGCTAGAGGCAAACTTCGAGTGGATTGATAAAGCACGTCAAAGCGGTGCTGAGCTAGCGTTTGGTGGCGAGCGTTTGAACCTCAAACATGATGGCTACTATATGTCTCCAACGTTATTCCTCAACACGCAAAACAGCTGGGAAGTGAATCAGGAGGAAGTGTTTGCGCCAATGGCGAGCGTGATTCGAGTTGCTGACTTAGATGAAGCGATTGCTGTCACCAACAATACTCGCTTTGGTCTGACTGGCGGGATTGTGACACAAAGCCTGCGCACGAGTGCCATCTTCAAGCAACAAGCGCAAACCGGCTGTGTGATGGTCAACCTACCAACTGCAGGGACAGACTACCACGTTCCATTTGGTGGCCGTAAAGAGTCTAGTTTTGGTCCTCGTGAGCAGGGGCAATACGCCAAAGAGTTCTACACCGTAGTGAAAACGGCTTACCAACGTCCGTACTAAGTCTGCATTGGGCAGCCGCTGCGCTGCCCGACATAGATCGGTTCTAAGAATTATTGAGGAATGGTTATGTACCCACAACGAATCATCATTGATGGACTGCAGTACTGCAACTGGGACAGAGAGTATTTCCAAACTCTCAAGGCCAGTGGAATCACCGCAGTCCATGCGACCATTGTTTATCACGAAAATGCACGTGAAACCCTGAGCCGATTTGCTGAGTGGAATTTACGTTTTGAACAAAACTCCGATCTCATCATGCCCATCTACTCAATGGTCGATGTGGATACCGCTAAGCAACAAGGCAAGGTCGGCATCTTCTTTGGTGCGCAAAACTGCTCGCCAATTGACGATGAGATTGGTCTGATTGAGGTGATGCGCCGCCAAGGTTTGCTGATTATGCAGCTAACCTACAACAACCAAAGCTTGCTTGCGACCGGATGCTACGAGGCAAACGATACGGGCATTACTCGTTTTGGTAAGCAAGCCATCGCGGAAATGAACCGAGTAGGGATGATCATTGACATGTCCCACAGCGCGGAACGTTCGACGCTGGAAGCGATTGACCTTTCTTCTCGCCCGATTTGCATAAGCCATGCGAACCCGAGCTTTGCTCACGATGCGCTTCGTAACAAATCCAATACCGTGATTAAAGCGCTGACGGAGCGTGGTGGCCTGATTGGCTTCAGCCTCTACCCATTTCACTTGCCAAACGGCAGCCAATGTTCATTAGAAGACTTCTGCCAGATGGTGGCTAAGACCGCTGAACTGTTTGGTGTTGAACATCTTGGCATTGGTAGCGATCTATGCCTTAACCAACCACAACAAGTGTTGGAGTGGATGCGCAATGGACGCTGGTCTAAAGCAATGGATTATGGCGAAGGTTCCGCAAGCAATTCGGGTTGGCCAGATGCGCTGCCGTGGTTTAGCGGAAGCAAAGGGATGGAGAACATCTACAACGGATTAATTCGCCATGGATTCAGTGAGTCCGAGGCGGGACAAATACTGGGTGATAACTGGTTTAACTTCCTGAAAGAAGGACTTGAGCCTATTTCATAAACCTTAACCCAAACATGGAGCAGCCCACTACTACAACTAAAACAAGGTGGGTCGTTGAATACACTCGTGTAGCTGGCCTGATGGCCACTACCGAAAAACTTCTGGAGTCAGCATATGTCTGATTTAACCAATAGCATGAAAGCTGCCGCAATGAACATGGCATCTGACAAATCACAGGCTAAGCACAATACTTCTGCCAATGAAAATTCGCCTGACAAGCTTGGGCTGAGCAATCCCGCTTTCTGGTATAGCGGTGGGTTCATCGCTCTTTTTGTTGCTTTAGCGCTCTATGATGGCGAGCTGCTGTCTAATCTGGTCAATGCAGGATTTGGCTGGTCAGTGAAAGTGTTTGGTCCATACTGGCAGTTGCTACTGCTTCTCACCTTTCTTATTGGCCTTGGGCTCGCTGCAGGGCGAACAGGTAAGGTGATACTCGGTGGCACAACCAAGCCCGAAATGGATACGTTCCGCTGGACTGCGATCATTTTCTGTACCTTACTCGCTGGTGGCGGTGTGTTCTGGGCTGCGGCAGAGCCAATTGCGCATTACGTTAGCCCACCACCACTCTACGGCCCACAGGATAACCCTCAACAGTTAGCCGTCAATTCACTTTCGCAATCCTTTATGCACTGGGGGTTCCTTGCATGGGCCATTGTTGGCAGCCTGACAGCTATTGTAGTGATGCATCTTCATTACGATAAAGGTCTGCCGCTGAAACCTCGTATTCTTCTCTATCCGGTTCTTGGTGAACGTGCATTAAAAGGTCATACGGGTGCGATCATTGATGCGTGCTGCATCATCGCGGTTGCTGCAGGGACGATAGGTCCAATTGGCTTCCTCGGTTTACAGGTTAGCTACGCGTTAAACGTATTGTTTGATATTCCCGACGGCTTTACCACTCAGCTGATCATTATTCTGTTTGCCATCGCACTTTATACTTTGTCTGCTCTGAGTGGTCTGAATCGTGGAATGCAGATGCTTAGCCGTTACAACGTAATTTTGGCTATCGCTCTGATGATCTACATTCTGCTATTTGGCCCAACGAACTTTATCTTTAACGGTTACATTCAGGGTGTGGGCAGCATGCTCGATAACTTCATCCCAATGGCGACTTATCGTGGAGATGAAGGCTGGCTTAGCTGGTGGACGGTCTTTTTCTGGGGCTGGTTCCTTGGCTATGGACCTATGATGGCGATCTTTATTGCGCGCATTTCCCGCGGTCGCAGTATCCGCCAGTTAATCTCGACCATTAGCATTGTGGCACCACTAGCGACTTGTTTCTGGTTCACCATTGTTGGTGGTTCTGGTCTGGCATTTGAAATTGCCGAGCCGGGCAGTGTCAGTAAAGCCTTCGAAGGCTTCAACCTGCCGGGTGCGCTTTTGGCGGTCACTCAACAACTACCGTTACCTATGGTGGTGTCGGTGCTGTTCCTTATTCTGACAACGATTTTCATCGTTACAACCGGTGACTCTATGACGTACACCATCAGCGTGGTGATCAGTGGAGAAACCGAGCCTAATGCCATCGTTCGCACATTCTGGGGTGTCGCCATGGGTGTGACGGCGCTGATTCTGATTTCACTGGGTTCAGGCGGAATCTCCGCATTGCAGTCTTTTATCGTGATCACTGCGGTTCCGGTGTCATTGATATTGCTGCCATCACTTTGGAATGCGCCACAAATCGCAATCAAGATGGCGAAGGCACAAGGGTACTAGTGACTACTTATTAACGACAAATAACGTGAACAGTGTGCGGAAATTATCCGCACACTCCAACCATTCTTACAATAACAACAGGTGGTGAGCAAAATGGATGCACATCGTTCTACTTACACTGAAACATCGCTGCGCAATGCAGAGGTGGTCATGGCGCCAGAAAGGCTAGGAGCTATGCACCAAAATCGAATCAGCTTTGTACGCAGTCTGATTCGTAAAATGGCTAGACAACAATGGCAGGTGAGCTGTCATGATTGGCAACTTTGCCCGCAAGGGTTTGGCCATGTTATTTACCGACTTAGCACCCCACACCATGTTTATCATCTCGTGGTGTTTTGCGATCAGATTGCAGACGAGGAACGCAATGACAGAGTCATCGCGGAAAGATGGGATGTTACGTTTGCTTTGGTTTACGGCGATGTTGATGTGAGTTTGCTTGAACAGCTGCGTACAAATGTTCCTCTTCAGGAAGCTGGGCGCAATCCAAACAATGTGTTGGTGCTGGCAAGAGCAAACAAAAGTGTACGAGTGTTTGGGCATATTGTCTCGGCGCTGGCTAAAGGCCTTCAACCACAAGGCGAAGAGCTGGCACAGGTAGGTTATATTCTCAGAACAACAGCCGTGTATGGCAACGGTAAGTTTGGGATTGCGGACTTCAAGCTACTGGAGAACAATCCGGACTTCAGTCTGTCCTTCAGTGCGCAGATGTGTGCTGTGTACCTGCTACGTGGGTTCAGTCTCGATTGGGTGCATTATCTTGCACGTCAGCAAGGCGGTGAAAGTGCAGTTGAGCTAGACCGAGGGCTGCAACGCTATCTTGGCGTCGGCAATGCCACTGGGCTGGGAATGGCGCCTTATTTGATTAATCACCCATGTATCGTTGATCAATGGATGACGGCGCGTGAAAGTGCTTTGGCGCAGGTTCTAGCAAAGCCATGCGATTCAGAGATGCATGGGCCATTGAATCAGTTATTGATTAAAGCCATCAAACATTTAGAGCAGGTCGTGACCATCAATCCACATCAGGATACGTTGAATCAACAGGCGATTGCTGAGCTGACTCTTATTCATAAAGATCTGGCGAACATCACCTCACAGCAGCCCAACTGGCAGAGTGTGATGGAGGGTTTGACGACCTACAATTTGGAAACTCAAGAGATTGTCACTTCTTGTTTGATTGAGCTTTACCCAGAACTGGTTAACCATTTTGAAGAGCAGATGAACACCGACGAAACTTTGTCTGTTGCTACTGGGAAAAGTGTTGGTGACTTGCTTAGTGTGTTAAACGATAAATATCGCTGGGCGATTGACGCCGATTACTCGCTGGCAGAGAACAACTATTGGTTTTGGTATCGCTCTCAGGATAAAGAAGAACCGAGACTTGGGGTCCGCGGGGAGGAATCCGGTGAAGACCGAGAACTTCCGCTTGATGTCGGTCGTCAGGTCAACCGCCTGTTCAACGCAGTCTCTCAACAGCCGTGTGAGATGTCACTGGCTCAGTTTCTATTACAACATCCTCAATATCGTTCTATTGCGCGTCGAGTCTGGACCTTGGGACATCGCCAGATGGGCGACATTCAGATGAATGTGTTGCGCCAGGATGCACTGCCTATGCACTTGCTGCGCTGTAAGCTGTCTTTCTTTGGTGCGACGAAATTTGATCCCCGCTCAGATCGCTGGGTACGGGTGACCTTTTTTCAAGGTGCGCCTTTGCTGGACGAAATCGGCTCAGACCAGCACAACGATAATTGGATTTTCCCTTTGATGCCAACCGAAAGCGAGGTTCTTAATCGTCATTCGAACACGCTGCAAGGAGGGCTCGCATTATGATCGTGTCTCACAATGAGCTGGTTTCAGCAGTCAATAAAGCTTTTTTAGGCACACGTCGTTTGTGTGGTGAAGCGGATGTTATTGCCAATATGGTGGCTGATTTACAAATGGCTGGGTTACATGGTGTCCGTCATTTCAATAATGCCAGTCGTTTTCTCGGTTTAGACTCTGATTGCGCGGCGTCTATTTCGCAACGCTCTGATGAGACTCTAGAGGTGGATTTACACCATAGCAGTGTGGCGTGTCACTTACCTGCTGTGTTGGATTTTGCGCTTGAAAAAATGGTCCAGTCCAAAAGCATTGCTATTGAGCTTAAGCAGTGCCATAACCGTTGGCTGGCGTACAGCGAGTTGTTGAAGCTGGCAGCCAAAGGTATCGCGTGTCGTGCAAACTGGTCAAATGGCACTAACCCCAAAAATGTATTGTATGTGCTCAATCGAGGCCAAGTTGCACCCGAACTGTATTTCTCTGAAGAGAGCTGTGGTTCGATAGAAAGTGAGCACTCGATGACGATTGAACTAGCGGTAAGTGACTTTGATGTCAGTGCCATTTCTCAAGGCTACAACACATATGTTGACGCCAAGGAGCTCGTCGATGCACAGCAGTCCTCTTGGCGAGAGGGTATTTTCGTTGAAGATGAGGAATGGGAATTACTAAAGCAGACCGCGACAGTGTTTCTGGTTGAGAATAGTGAACGTTCTCGGCAAGGTGCCGGAGAACTGGTCTAATACTGAAAAAGCCAAGGTTAATCCCTTGGCTTTTTATGAATCACACATCCAACGGTGGCATACCATGCAGGGATGAAAGCTGTGATAGTGAAAGGTTGCTTTTCGCCAACGAACGACGAGAGGCTACTGCTGGTTTCACTGTGGCAGGTTTCACTGCGAATTCGTGTCCATCCAATATACCTTTACCCTTTTTGAGTTCATTGAGTCGAGCGTTAACGACACCATCAGTGCTAGAAAAATCAATTTTGTAGCTGCCAATATATTCCTGAACGTAGTCAGTTGAGAGTGCCTTAAGTTTGTCGATGTAAACCACCGCTTTATCAAACTCGCCTTGGGACACTGCATCCAACTTGGGCGTAAGCAACTGCGCAAACTTCATCGGGTGGCCGACAAAACCGCTGCCCATAACCAGTGCAGCGACAATCGGGGTAGTGACCACCGCGTTCTGAAACCACTCAGAGAACCTCTTGTGATCACTGACCAAGCTGCCGTTAGCGCTACGGTTGTGCCATTCTCTTCTAGCTCTTTTGAGTACTTTGTCAAGCAGAGCACGCTGCACAAAGAAGTCGACCAACTTAATGATGCGTTCCAACACAGAGATGATAAGGCTGATAATAGAGCCAATACCTGCGGCAGTTGCTCCCGCGATTCCAGCGACGCTAAGCGCAACACTTTTGATGCCACCGAGAGCGCCAGTAGCAGAGTGGCGCGCCAAAGCTTTGGATATAATGCTTGGATGGCCACCCAGCAGTTCGACACCACGACCTTTGTAAATCTGAGTGATGAGATCTTTGGACTTTAGAACAGACTTTTTGACTGCAGAATAAAGAGAAGAAGCACTCCTTACGTGACCCCAACCAGGAATTAGGTCGGCAAATGTGCCGGTAAACTTGCTAATCAACCAACTCCCCACTTCGGCTAGCCATTCAAGGCCATGAAGCAAATCACCGTAAACATGGCGTACTTTATCGAGTAAAGTGCGGAAAAAGTCAGACAGTAGGTCTTTGATACCATTTTTCATCGAAGTGGTCACTTTCGCGACTTTAGAGGCGGCCTTCGAAATCTTCTTCGCAGCTTTGCTGTTTTTCAGTTTAGCCATGGTTTCTGTGTTACTGAGTAACCCTACGGCTGCTTGTTTAAAGTCATTGAAAGGCTCGGTCCCGACCACAAAAGCACTAAAAAAATGTGCGTTTGAAATCTTTGCCACCTTAGTAATTTCAGTACTGGCGAGCATATACATCGCACCCATGCGAGCATCGGCCATTTGAGCTACCTGAACCCCACGAGTTGTGTCAGAAGTATTGCCAAAGATTTTGTCTTTGATGAGACGCTTCAGTAGTTTGAATTGCATAGGAACCTCCACTTAACGATATAGAACGCATTGGCCATCTGGGAATCAGCTTCAAGTGAGGCTGGAGGATGTCCTTAGATACTAATACATCTCGGACTGATGATCTTCGGAGTTTGAGGGAAACTTTGATGTTAGAGGTCCGACCACTTGATTTTAACCAATAAATAACGAGCCTGTAAGCACTTAAAGGCTGCGTGTGGATGAAAAGTCAGGTTAGCGATGCTCAAACTATGGCTGATTTTTCCTCTAAGTGGTTTAACGAGTATGGAAGTCGGTGGCGTTGCAGCAACATCGTTACGATAGTGATTGACAGATGGAGGTGAAACCGAAGCCTGCAAGTAGTATGATTTCAGCCGTTTAGCACAGGGGTTGTAAGAGAAAAGAGTACCAATGTTTTTACCCACAAAGTACGCCATTACCAGCAATGACAAAAGCTTGGATGAGTTAGCGCAATTACTTGCTTTGAAAAGCGCTGGCGGTTTATGTCAGCTCAGAGCGAAGTCGCACAGTTTGTCACCTCTAAAGCAAGTAATTGGCCCCTATGTGAAAGGGATTGTTTTGGTCAATTCTGCTTCCTACGACGGCACGGACTTAGCGCCTTTTCATGGCGTGCACCTTACCTCGAAAGACCTCTCAGATAAGGCTTTGATTCAGTCGGTTCGTCACAGCGGCGCGCAATATCTGGCGGCATCGTGCCACAATGAGCAGGAAGTTGAGCTAGCGAATCAGGCGGGGTGTGACTTCATTACTATTTCTCCAGTAGAATCGACGAACTCTCATCCTGATGCCACTCCGATTGGTTGGCTGCGCTTTGCAGAGTTATCCAAATTGGCGGACATGCCAGCTTTTGCTCTCGGTGGGCAAAGTACTCATAACGTAGAACATGCCCAAAGCTACGGTGCGCACGGTGTGGCTGGGATTTCAGATTTTTGGCAGGTTGCGCAATGAAAAAGGCTGGTGAATTCACCAGCCTTTGTATTTAACCCAAGTAACGGTTCTTGAGATGATCTTTAAAGAATTGCGCGTTGAGTGTGTCACCTGTTGCTTGCTTCACCAACTCATCTGTTGTGAGTAAGCTTCCCTTGCTCCAGATATTGTCTGATAGCCAGCTAAAGATTGGCGTTAAATCGCCAGATTGAATGGCTGAATCAACATCCACAGTCTTCTTCATTGCTGCCATAAACTGCGCGGCATACATTGCCCCTAATGTATAAGACGGGAAGTAGCCAAATGCGCCGTCGGTCCAGTGGATGTCTTGCATACAACCGTTCTTAAAGTTGTCTTTGGTCGACAGTCCAAGGTAAGCCTGCATTTTTTCATTCCACAGTTCAGGAACGTCAGTGTGTTTGATCTTACCGTTGATCAGATCGCGCTCAATCTCGTAGCGTAAAATAACGTGAGCAGGGTAGGTAAGCTCGTCGGCATCAACACGAATGAAGTCTTTTTTCACGCGGGTATAGAGTTTGTGGAAGTTTTCCTGCGAGAATAACGCTGGGTTATGGCCATCGAAATGCTTGGCCGCAAAACCTGCCAGGTGAGCGATAAAGGCGTCGCTGCGCCCGACCTGCATTTCAAAAAATAGCGATTGTGACTCGTGAATACCCATAGAGCGTGCTTCACCAGAAGGTAATCCAGCAAGAGGCTTCGGTAGTCCTTGCTCATAACGAGCGTGACCCGTTTCATGTACAATCCCCATCAGTGACTGAACGAACTCGTTTTCATCATAGCGGGTTGTAATGCGTACATCCGATGGTACACCGCCACAGAATGGGTGCACACTCTCATCCAGACGACCATGCTCAAAGTCGAATTGCAGTAGCTTCATTACTTCGAGACCAAGTGCTTTCTGCTTATCTGTTGTGAATTTACCTTCTGGTTGAATAAACTGTTCAGAAGACTGCTTTTCAATCACTTCATCGATAAGTTCTGGCAACCAGCTTTTCACATTGCTAAACAGGGTATCTAGGGAAGCTGAGCTGGTGCCAGGCTCGAAGATATCCAGCATGGCATCATATGGGGTGAGACCGTTGGCTTCTGCTCGGATTTGCGCTTCTTCCTGAGAAAGCTTCACTACCTCGGCCCAGTTCTTCTCAAAACCAACCCAGTCATTGTCACCGCGTTGTGTACGCCATGCGTGCTCGCATTTGGAACCTGCGAGAGATTTAGCTTGCACCAATTCTTCAGGGAGAAGGTTGGCTTGCTGCCACTGGCGTTTCAATTCGCGAAGTGTCGCCTTGTCATCGGTATTGAGTGATTCACCTTCGGCTTCTGCAAACCAGTCTGCCAGTTGAGGCTGAGTATGAAGACCGTGGATATGAACTGAGAGTTCCGCCATAGCTTCAGAGCGAGCTTGGTTACCACCGCTAGGCATAACCGCCGCTTGGTCCCAACCACAAATAGAAGCAAGGTGGCTGAAATGAGAGATTTTTTTAGAATGTGCTTTAAGTTTTTCGAATGCGCTCATCGGTCGCCTTCCATGACTATTTAACAGAAGGAAAGTGTATCAATCTCGCTTAGCCAGACCAAGTACTATCCGGTTGCGTTGATGGCAATGAACTTATCTTAAATCACACTAATTGGAGTATTTGGTGATTTAAATGTTATTTACATAGAAGAGAAGAATTCCGCCTCGTGGTTTATTCAAAGACGTTTTAATGATAGAAGAGGTTTACTAAATGAGTTCGAGAAGAGGAATAGAAAGGAGTAAATGTGATTAACAATATGGAAGCGTTTCTGATCGCCATTACCATTCTAACGCTAACACCGGGGCTGGACACAGCACTGGTGCTGCGTAATTCTTCCCGAGGTGGAGTGAAAGATGGCGTAGCGACGAGTCTCGGTATTTGTTTAGGCCTGTTTGTCCACGCGACGTTTTCAGCAGTTGGTATTTCGGCTATTTTGGCGCAGTCGGCAGAGTTGTTTAATGCCGTTAAGATGGCTGGTGCCGCTTATCTCATCTGGCTGGGAGCGACAACTTTAAGAGAGGTCTGGAAAGGGGATATAACTATGTCGAATATGGAGTCTCATACGCATAATCTGGACATCAAACGCTCTCTTCGAGAAGGTTTTTTGTCAAATATTCTCAATCCAAAAACAGCGGTTTTCTATCTTGCATTCTTGCCTCAGTTTATTAATCCAGAGGGTTCGGCATTTTTGCAGTCCAGCTTGATGGCGGCTATCCATTTTGTGATTGCAATGATTTGGCAATGTGGCTTGGCGGGCACTTTGAACTCAGCGAAGAATTTGCTGAAAAGCCCTAAGTTTATGCGCCGGATGGAAGCAACTACGGGAGTGGTTCTGGTTGGCTTAGGTGTGAAACTTATGGTGGAAGAATAAAAAAACGGCGGCTTAAGCCGCCGTTTTTTTATTGGTTAGCTCTGCATCTGAGGCTGCTTTACGTTATCCACCGCGGCTGAGAAATACGCTTTCGTTTCTTCAATCACGACATGGCGGAGCAAGATCAAACCGATCAGGTTAGGCACCGCCATTAAGCCGTTAACGATATCGGCGATAATCCAAATCATATCTAGGTGTAGGAAAGCACCTGATGCCACCAAAGCAAGGAAGATAACCTTGTATGGCAGAACGGCTTTGGTGCCGAACAAGAATACGACACAACGCTCACCATAGTAGTTCCAACCCAGAATGGTTGTGAAGGCGAAGAAGATCAAACCAACGGAAACCAGAATCGGGCCCAATGTTTCAGCATTTAGTCCAACAGCAAAAGCGTGAGTTGTCATCGCTGCACCTGCAAAGTCACTTTGCCATGCACCAGTCAGGATCAGTGCAAGACCTGTCATGGTACAAATGATGATGGTATCGAAGAAGGTACCTGTCATCGAAATCAGGCCTTGTCTCACACACGAATCGGTTTTCGCAGCAGCTGCTGCCATTGGGGCACTTCCAAGACCAGATTCGTTAGAGAAGACACCACGAGCAATACCCGACTGGATGGCTAGCATGATGCTCGCACCAAGGAAGCCACCTGTTGCAGCGGTTTGCGTGAATGCAGACACAAGAACCAGCTCGATGGCGCCTAGCAGCTGATCGCTGTTGATGATAATCACGCTCAGACAAGCCAGCACGTAGAACAGTGCCATCGTTGGAACGACTTTTCCTGCCACTTTGGCAATCGACTGAATACCACCCAGCGTGACAAACGCCACTAGTAGCGTCAGTACCACTGCGGATGCTTCTCGCGGCATGCCAAAAGAGATCTCGCTAGCGTCGAGAATCGCGTTAACCTGAGGAAAGGTACCAATACCGAAGCAGGCGACACCCAAAGCGAAGAAAGCGAAGAGCGATGCGAGCATGCGAGAGCCTACTCCGTACTGAAGGTAGTACATAGGCCCGCCAATCATCTGGCCTTTATCATCGATTTTACGGTATTTAACCGCCAATAAGCATTCCGCGTATTTAGTCGCCATTCCAAACAGAGCAGCAAGCCACATCCAGAACAGTGCACCCGGGCCACCAAGTTTTATTGCGGTTGCGACACCAACAATGTTACCTGTACCAATGGTGGCAGAAAGCGCGGTACAAAGAGCGGCGAAGCTTGAAACATCACCTGGTTTTTTTGAATCATCTTTGCTGAAAACCATTTTCAGTGCGGTCGGCAGGTGTCGAAACTGAAGTAAGCCTAAGCGAAAAGTAAAGTAGACACCGGTTCCCACTAACAGGATAAGTAGTGGTGGACCCCAGACAAAGCTGTCGATAGTTTTAAGTAAAGATTGAAGGTTATCCATGATTTCCCCTTAATTGATAAAGCATTACTAAGGAGAAGAGTGAAAGGGCAGAGACGACGAGTCTCAACAAACGCTACAGGCAGCAAAGCGATCATAGCTAGGTTGTTCTTTTCACTCCTCTGTCCTTTTGCCTGAGAGTTTCACCACACACCTGATGGTGTGAGGTTTGCTCCTTCGGCGACCGATTTAACGGTTCTCTCCAGAGGTTCCTCCAACTACAGTCCTCGCTGTTTTCACAGCACCTGAAAGATTTACTTCTTCGGTAGGTTATTTCGTCCAAATGTTAAAATTTGGTAAATAACCACTCTCCTGTAGTCTTCATCGGAACGATTGCTCGTTTAATGAGCAAAAGTTAGTCGATAGCACTGAAGGCTATCGACATGTGAACTCTATCATTATTTTCGTGTAATTCAATTAGTTTTTTGCATGGATAACAAAACGAGAAGAATGATTGTTATTGGGAGAGAAAGAATGAGCCTTGGACTAATCCAAAGGCTCTTATTTAAGGCTTATTGTTTGTTTTGAGTATTGACGCTAAAAACAACGCTTTCATCCACGAAGTCATACTCAATCTTCGCTGGAGTCACGTCACACAATGCAGAAATCGGCGTTAACGTGCCGCTACTACCATAAAGAAGGGCAAATTTAATAAAACGGCTACGGATATTGTCTTGATCTCCTCTAGGAATCTCTTCTATGTACATTTCAGTATCGCGGCAGTTACCCGAAAGGGCGATAAAAGTAGAAAACATTATCGGTTCTGAGATAGTCAAATCTTCGATTACAACATCTCGATATGTTTTGCTGACTTCAACGGTTTGGCTGAGGTAAACCGTTCCTGCTGATTTCTCAGCGTAAAGGCTTCCGCTCCAACCACTTTGGATGGGAAGGGTATAAGCGCCATCGACGTCCGTTTTAACGCTGGAGAGGTAACCTCTGATTTCTGCGTCTTTTACAGGAATACCATCGTGAGAATAAACATAACCTTCGATGTTCACCTTCGGAGTTGGTCGGGTAAACAGATGTGAGTTGCTATTATCTCCAACCAACAATGTGCCCGACTCAAACCCAAAGCTAGATCCATAGCGACTGCTCCCTTCTCCGGTCTGAAAGACTTCAGCCAGTTGCCACGCTAGGTTTGTGCCTTTCTGGATATCGAAACGATAGACTTTGCCAAGTGCGTCATCACCAATCATAAAGGTCGTACGATCTAATTCCACATCGTGGCCGAAATACCCT
Organism: Vibrio sp. T11.5; assembly: GCF_027587155.1. Classification (NCBI taxonomy): domain Bacteria; kingdom Pseudomonadati; phylum Pseudomonadota; class Gammaproteobacteria; order Vibrionales; family Vibrionaceae; genus Vibrio; species Vibrio sp. T11.5. Next base: position 304,370 of record NZ_JAPPTP010000001.1, on the reverse strand, counting down.
GTTTCTGCATCGATATCTGCTTGTTTTATGGTTTGCTGAAGATTCCAAGGCTCGTGGGTAAAACGTCTCATGAAGACGTGGACGTAAGAGGTTGCGTAACTACTTACGACTAAAAAGTGTTTATTTACATCAAATGCGAAGCCAAACTGACTATACTGTGTAGGGGTTTTGTCGGGTGACTCAATGACATCACTTAGTTGCCAGGTACTGAGGTCTTGACTTCGGAAAACAAAAATACGCTCAGCAGAAGACTCACTAACGTACAATTCGTTAGCATAACGACGAACAGTAAACCCTAATGAGTGAAAAGCGGGAGCAGGTAAACTATTGACGTCTAGTTTGTCGACCAGTTGCCATTCACCAGAGCTTCTGAGGTAAACATAAACACTTCTTTGCATTGGATCAGAAATGGTGAGTAGCTGATCATCAAGATAAACAGACTCGCCAAATTGAGACAACTGCGGATCAACATCGTCCGGCAACTCGATTGTAGTAGATAAGGTCCAGTTTGGTTTAAATGCGCTCTCGCGTTCGAACAAAAAGACTTTACGTTCTGAGTTGGAGCCGATAGCTATAAAACGGTCTGTATTGTAGACGTACTTATCAGTGTGTCCACTGCCGGTAACCGGAAGCTTTGGGCCAAACTTCCAAACACCCAAATCTTTGAAAATAATTTGATTCCCGATGACGCCGACGTTACGAGACAGTGAAGTTGTTCCTGACACTTTGTCGATTTTTTGATAATCGGATAAATCAGGAAAGCTAGGTGATGCACTTGTACCTAATGAGAGTAGGGTCGCGAGAATTGCTAAATATCGCATGGAGGTCTCTCCTCACTAATGAAGTAATAATTCATGGTGGAATAAGACTTACAACAAGTTGACTACAAACTAACTTAAGTTCTCAATGAGCATCAGAACAGATGGAAAAGTTGATGATCGCTGCTCTGAAGAAGTTATCTTACATATAAAATAATCATCATATCAATAGTATTTTGAGTATTTATACTAATTGATATATGTGTAATTTTAACATTATGAAATTATTGATATTTATAATAATTTTAACCTGTTAGGTTAAATGTGCGGAGGGTTTTAGTTGGATTTGAATAAATTAACACTTTTGTGTCATTATGACGCTGGTTTTTTTGTGTCTTTTAGACTCTTTTTTTGATTGTTTATTGATTTTTATAGCTTTATAAAGTTGGCAAGAAGAATGCAAAGTAGAGAGAAAACAAAATAATCTAGTGAGGTCTCTATGTTTGCTCAACCAACTCGCACTACATTCAAAACGCTTTTGACTGTTTCAAATATTGGACTGGTCGTCACTTTTCTCGCACTGGTGGTCAGTGTATTAATTTCTTATCCATACGCTCACTCCTTCAGCCTGAATGCTCAAATCGCAGCGCATATCAGCACCATCGTAATAGCTGCATTGTTGAAAGTGAGTTATGTGACCAGATGCTTGGCGCAATATAACCTAGGTTTGGAAGTAAAATAGATTCAATATACTCATAGCGCCCTGAGTAGGGCGCTATTGCAAGTCTTAGAAGTAGTTGGCGTCAACCAGCTCGCTTACTTGTACTGATTTCACATCAGCACGCGCATCCAACCATTTAGCAACTTTTGCTTGTTGTTCTTCTGTTACACTTTGGTACCTTTCTGAATGACAGATAAAGCCTTCGAATAACTCAAGACCGCCGCCGCCAAAGCTGAGCCCGAGTGCATCAATGAAATCGATGAACTCGTCAACAAACGCGTCGTAATTATCAAAGTCAGTGATCGTTGTTTCACAGCTGACTTCGAATCCAAGCATCGCGAATTCGCCAACAAAGAGTTTCTTTTGGATGCGACGCTTCTTATTCTCTAACTTAAATGGTTTCATTATTTTGCCTCAGGTTTTCGAGTTAGCTCCTTATACCTCAAATCCGAAGCAAGCCCAAACATAATTCTGAAAAAGAGATAAAATACTAACCTTGTTTGGGAAAGGTCGCGTTTTGTAACGATTAAACCACATAGGAATGGATGCAGCAGGGGTTGGCATGTATATAATTAAACGTAACGAGTGTAAAACAAACTTAACTCTGACCCAATGCTCTCAAAAGATGGTATAAATGAATAAGTTAACCAGCCATTGAGGTTCGCGAAGAGGCTAGCTAGGAGGTGGTATGACAAGATTGATTGCGATTGTTTTTTTAGTGGCGTTGGCATTTGTCCTGATCCGGTATCGAACCAACGAAAAACTGCAAAAATATGTCGTCACTACTTTGATATCAGGCTTTATTATTTACACCGTCACCTTGGTGGTGACAGAACTCATACGCTAAATCAGTAGGAGCAACAGAGTGAACAGCGAGTCTGAAATTGATAATGATGATGTGGTGGTTATCGAAGAAAGAGATAAACGCAGCTATTTGTACATCGTTATTGCAGGTGCCTTAGGGTTAGCGTTAGGTGGGTTGGTAGGCTCCGTCGCTACAGCTGGTAAATGGCAAGCTGCTTATGATGGATTGGAAGCAAAATATCAGTTGCTAGTCGAAGACAAAAAACAGCTGGTTGTCGAAGTAGAAGATAAAGTGGCGAAAGTCGATGATGAAATCGCTAGCAAGCTTCAACAAGCCATCGATGAGCAGCAGCAAGAGCACGAAAATGCATTGGCAGCTCTACGCTCGGAGGTTTCTGAATTAGAAAAGGTGAACCTGTCTCTCGAAGAACAACTGAATCAGCAGAAGCAGCAAATTGCGCAAGCGACCCAAGAAAATAATCAGCTGAACCGACAGGCTGATATGCAAGCTACGATTTTTGAGCGATCACGAGAGCTGTTTCAACAAGAGCTTAAAGTGAAGCAAGAACTGGAGGCCTTGGAAAAAGAGCGTGAGGATCTCGAGCCCAAAGTAAAAAAACTGAAAAGTGATTGTGATTTGTATCTGGCAGGGACTTCATGGGACGCGAAGTCTGATTCTTGCGATAAGCAAGATGAGGCAAGTTCTCGCTTAAGTCAGGTCAATCAAATGATAAGAGTGCATCAGATGGATCTCAAACAAATGAAGGCACTAACGGACGAGTTAGGTTTGTAGCAAGACTGGACTGATATTAAACCTCCCATTTGGGAGGTTTTTTTATGTCAAAAGTAGTCAATTATTAGATTTGTTACTAAGTTTTAATGGTTAGACAATTGAGCTTAGTATACTTGCTCATGCTGTGAGGACGAGGCGTGCAGAAGAACAACGGTACAGAGTGGGTACAAATCATAGCAAACCTTGCCTTTCTTTGCGCGGTAGGGGTTGTTTCTTATGGACTGGTCAATCAAGAGCACATCTGGTCTAGAGTTTTCTTTGTTTTTCCCATTTTGATGATCTTAGCTCTCATAGCCAATAATCTTTCTTTACGCCATCTTTTCGCATTTTCCGCTGTTGCAATGTTTATGGTCGGGGGAATGATCCAGCCATTTGATATTGGCCCAATAAGAAACAGCTTAATACTGATCCCCCTCTGTTATATCGTACTTTTCCCTGGCACTTTATGGCCCATTGCTGTTGGAGGGGCCTTAGTAAATGGCTACCTTTACCAACTAACAGCAACAGACCTACAACTCTTTATAGAAGTAGCTTCGGAAGTGAGTGTGATTACTGTGTTTGCAACCTTCATGGCATATTTCTACGTCAAAGTTCGTGAGCAGGCCATGGCTTATAAACAAGAGAGTGTGACTGACTATTTGACTAAATTGCCGAACCTTAACGCTTTTTACAGTGACATCAAGCAAGTTAACAAGGCAAATGCAGAGTATTTTGGCCTACTGCACATAGGCCTAGATGGGTTCAAAAACGTGAATGACCGTTTGGGATATCGTCATGGGGATGTATTACTGGTAGCGTTTGCCAATCACATCAATGACTTAGTCGGTGGCTATGGAAAACTCTATCGCCTAGGGGGGGATGAGTTTGTATTAATGGCGGAATCTCATGATATAGAATTAGTATTGGACGAGACTATTGAAATCCTACACCGGCACAAGAAGACGCTCTTCAATGTCAACAGTACCTCCCACAGGTTGGGATTCTGTATAGGTGTGGCTTTTGCGAAAGATGCAGTTGATAACCTTGATATATGGGTTAAAAATTCAGATTTTGCCTTGTTTAAAGCTCGCTCTGAAGGCGCTGGCTCAGTATGTTGGTTTGATGACAAGTTGTTAGGTGAAACCATCCGGCAGCATCAAATTGAAACGGAAATCAAAGATGCGCTGATCAATGACCAGTTCGTTCTCTATTATCAACCTAAAGTGTCGGCGACGACTTCAGAGGTGGTGGGTGCGGAGGCTTTGATACGCTGGAACCACCCTCAATTGGGGGCTATAACACCCGCTGAGTTTATACCTGTTGCCGAGAGAACAGCTCAGATCGTCCCCCTTGGGCATTGGGTATTACGAGAGGCATGCAAGCAAATAAAAGAGTGGCATGACGCAGGTGTGGATTTGTGTGTGTCGGTCAATGTTTCAAATGTACAGTTTGATCACACTGATCTGTTTAAAGTGATTTGTGAAATCTTGCGCGAAGTGCGCTTGCCCTCTCACTTACTTCAGATAGAAATCACTGAATCTGCGTTGATGGGTGACCCTGATGCTGTGACTGATATCTGTGGACAGCTAAGAGCTTTGGGTATTTCTGTGGCTATTGATGACTTTGGTGTGGAGTACTCCTGCTTACGTTACTTGAAAAAGCTCCCCGTTGATGTGCTTAAAATTGACAAATGTTTTGTCGATGAATGCGCGATTCATGAGGCAGATCGTATGTTACTTAGGACAATTGTCCAGATGGGGCACAGCTTGAACATCAAGGTCGTCGCTGAGGGTGTCGAAGACGAACAGCAGTTAGAGGTTCTACGTCAGGAAAACTGCGATGAATATCAGGGCTACCTTTTTTCTCAACCTCTGTGTGGAAAAGAGTTCTTTTCGTTGTTTAATGTCAGCTCTGGAGCCAGTAAAGCCTCGGCATGATTTAGGTTGTGAGGTAGACTATTCTCGTTGTTCGTTAGCTGAGCTCTACAATGTCATCAGAAAACCTTGTTATCTCCCTTCCTTCGCTTATTCATAGGATTGGTAGTGAGGCGACCAAGCAGCTCCGTATTGTTGTAAAACAGCACGGTTGCAATCTAAAGCGCGTTCGCCGTTCGAGAAACTGGCAATTGATTGGCCAATTCGACGCGCTAAAGGGGTTGTTGAATCACTTATCTCAGCAATCTGCGGAATTCGATTTTGTACTTAATAAGTTGAATGCCCATATTAATCAGAGTGTGGTATCGCGAGAGTACACGATCGAACGTCTTATAGAGATATTGCTTGCTGATCCGACAATAACACTGACTGATTTAATGGAGCGCACTGGCTGCTCACTTATAGAAGCTCGCTTCGCCAGATTTGAGTCGGAAACCCTATAATTTAGCTTGGATCATCCAAGGAGCTGCTCTTTCCTGGCTACGTGTTGACCAAAAATACAAACATAGCCTTAGGGCTAATGAGTTTTGGGTTATTCAGTTGGAGATTTTTATCCGTGAAACACCATTTAGGCTGCATTAGTTCGCTCATTTTATTGAGGGGCTTATCTTCTTTTAAAACCATAAAGTCACCCCTCGCAGAATGCTTCGAATTTCACTAAATTAAGAATAACCTTTGGAGGAAAAAGGAATCGTTTTGTATAATTCCTTTTATTTTTCAGCTACTCAGCACCTATTTTAAGCAAACTATCATGCCCTTTTTTATACTTGTTGCGCTACTTTCTGTTCTATTAATCCTCTTATCCTTTTACTTCTATTTTGAAGCCAAACGTAAAAAGGAAGCTCAAGACGCGAAAAAAGCATTGACTGTGCGTGTCGAAAAAATGAAGAGGCGATTCAAATCAGAAACTCAACAGTGGATGCTTTATGGTGCATTATCGAAACAGGATGAAAGTACTATAATTCGACTGCCTAACTATTTTTTTGTTTTTCAACCGATAACACCCGCAAACGTCGATCATTACGAACAATCATTGGAAAGCGTTTTGTTAACGGTTAATGAAAAGGTGTTGCTTGTTCCCAATAACAGTGATGATGCCAAAGCACCTAGCGAGCCTTTGTATCAGTTTATCCAGTCTTTACCATCTGCTGCTCAAGGCTACAATGCGAGCTTTTATCGTAATGATCTGCCTGTACTTATTCAAAAACTAAGAGATGCTGACATTGAGCAAGTTGATGAGCTAGATCGAGAGGACACAGAGGTTGCTTAATATCGTGTGATGGTTTGCCTAAACAAACCCGTCACATTTTATGATGTAACAGCCTATAGCTATTTGTAAATCAATTGATTTTCTTTATTGAGTGTTTACATACCTTGCTTGTATTAAATAGCATTCGTGAATCATATTGATCTTTTTGATAACAAATAACTATAGGTTCTTCAATGAAAACAACACTTCTGTTGGCTATACCCTTTGTTTCATTCGCTGCAGTTGCGAATACCAATCCCCATTTGCAAACGTACAATACCCAAGTAAGTCAGACGATATATAAAGGCGCGCGTTTGAATATTCCTGTCAACCTCTCATTGCCAGCTGACAGACGTCATTTGGCAACGTTAGGCTATGATAACAACCAGCCTTCTTCAATGGATTGTAAGATTAGTATTTACGATAGCGCGAGTACTTTGCTGCACTATCTAGACTGTAGAGCCGGTATTGGTGAGCATACATTTGCGACGCCCATCGCTTACTGGAAAGACGACTATCGAGCTGTGATTTCTTTGTACAATGCGGACTTTTCTCAACCAAGTCAGCGATTTGAGGGAAATTTTCGCTTTAACTTTGGTGAAAGTTCGCGCATCGACAACGATTACCTACCCACGTGGTGGAAAAAAACGTATCAGTCAGTCGGGCTCGATGCTAATACAGATTATGACGGAGACAACTTCAGTTTAATTCAGGAGTATTTCGGTAACAGCAAACCGAACGATGCGAACAGTTTTCCAGACCATGACCCTGTGATTGATTTTGACGAAACACACTCGGCAGGAACATCCATGTATGTTCGTTTTGGTCAGCCTGTAACGGAATGGATCGAACTTACTCCGACCTATAATAAGAAAGTGAAGTCTTTAGAGCTGGTGGTTGAAACCAATGATAATGCCCGAAATCAATCTGTCGTTGCATTCATTCATGATGAGAATGGCAACCGCGTTTATTCGAGCTATCTGAAATTCCCCGGTCGACAATCTGTAGCTTTGGAACAGCCGGTTGATGTAGAAAAACTGAAGATACAACTGGTTGCAAGACACTACTCATCAAACATTTATGCTCACTATAAAGTGAAGTTGAATGCAACATTTACCGAGTAAGCTTTAAACTTCTCAAAAGAGCGCCAATAGGCGCTCTTTTTGGTTGTTAGCCCTGAACTGATTGTTCGCAATATGAGGTTTTTAGTGTTGTTAATATCGGGTAATGAGTCATCGAAAAACTAAGTTGCGCTTTTTGCTCTGAATGAAAAATAAGGATAAAGTGCTGCTTAGTTATCAGACCCGCAGTCCTAAAAGTAGACCAATAACACAATGAGGAAGTTTTGTGTCAGATACCGTGATCAGTATTAGGCCCGCTAGACCGGATGAGCTGGAAACCATTCATGCTCTTGTGGCATCTAACGATGAATGGACAAAGTTCAATGGACCCTATTTCCCATATTCGCATCCTTCACTCGAACAGTTTGAAAGTGAGGCTTTTCGACGAATGATAGAAGGTGAAGATCTTCAATTGGTGACGGTAAATGAAACTCCTGTTGGCACCGTGAGTTGTTATTGGGAATGTGAAGAAACACGCTGGCTCGAAGCTGGAATTGTCATTTACGACTCTGCTTTTTGGGGAAAAGGAATAGCAGCGGCTGCTATTCCTCTTTGGATTACTTATTTATTTAGAAATAAACAAATAGAGCGAGTTGGGATGACAACGTGGTCCGGAAACCCCCGCATGATGTCACTTGCACTTAAGCTCGGTTTTCAGCAAGAAGCTCGATTGCGAAAAGTAAGATACTTCAATGGCGAGTATTATGACTCGGTCAAATACGGGGTATTGCGTTCAGAGTGGCAAAACCTCCACTCAATAAGTTAACCAACTACTATCTACATGTTTAATGGTGGCTTTTATGGAAACGCAAAGGATTAAATTAACCCCACCTTCTTTAGAATATTCACAATCCATGCTTACTGTGATTGAAGATAGTAAAGAAGAGCTTGCTGCTTTTCTCCCTTGGGTGACGGATGTATTAACACTGGCCGATATTGAGGAAAACACTAAAACTGCATTAATGAATTTTGAGCAATTTCTCGATGAGTTTTGGTATGAACTCGGTGGGGCGAAACCGACTTGCCGGAGTGTTCTGGAGCATGCTGCTTTAATTAACTATGTCTAGGCTATGTGTCGAAATTTAATGATAAGCCCGAGTTTGAAGAGTTTGGTTGGCTCAAGAGAGAGAAGCTCAAATAATTGATTCATAAAGAAAAGTGGTCACAGTAAGTGGCCGCCTTATTTTGATTTTGTATAATTAATCAATGCCTTAAATGGCTTAGCACCCCAAATTTTTCCATCTCCCCCCGATTTTTCCTTGAACAAATTATGAGCGCTTTACTCGGTTGTCAAACCGATAACTAGCTCACTTATTAATAATCCTAATAGTTATGGCGATCACAATAATCGTGACGACTACTTTCCTTGACTTAATTATCAATTCAGTATGGGATCGATCCCATGGGATTGTTCCCATTAATCATAAAATAGACAAACTTGAGTGAATCAATTGAGCTTTAACGCTACAAGGAAAGGATTATGAAACGATTACCTATTGCCAGCGCACTTTCCGTTGCCATCCTGTCAACCAGCACATTAGCCGCTACTTCTCCCGTCGAATTTTACGGCTACATGCGTGGTGGTGTCGGGCTGAGTAATGAGGGCGGTTCTAACAGTAAGTGGGAAGTAAACAAGGTCGGTCGCCTTGGAAACGAAGATGATCTATATGGTGAGTTTGGCCTGAAAAAAGAAGTGTATGCAGAGGACGATGTATCATTCGTTGTTGACTCGATGCTTAAATATTGGGAAGGGCAAGACCAAAACTCCAAAGATCGCAGTGTTGAAGTAGCACAGCTGAACGTTCAGGCAACAGGTTTATTTGAAGACAAAGACATCACTATCTGGGCGGGTGAGCGTTACTACCAACGTCACGATGTTCATATCGTAGATAACTACTACTGGGACGTTAGCGGTATCGGTGGTGGTGTTGAGCACATCAATATGGGTCCAGGTAAGCTGTCCGTTGCACTTCTGCAAGATACTGTGGCTGGCGATTTAGATGATGGTCAGGAAACGACGGCGGTTATTGCCGATGTACGATACGCAGGTATCCCAATGTGGGAAAACGCAGATCTGGAAGTAGGCTTGGATTATCATGCGGGTAATGAACGTAGTGGTCAGTCACTAGATGCCGACAACAGCCTGATGTTCACGGCAAGCCTTCAGCAATCACTGGACAATGGTTTCAACAAGACAATCTTGCAATTAGCGAATTCTGGTTACGCGGAGCAAATGACGACATTTGGTCATGGTAATGGTCTGGTTCGTGATGCCGCAAACAATGATGCGAAAGGCTATCGTCTGATCAACTGGGGTGTGGTTTCTGTTGGAGACAAAATTGAATTTGGTCACTCGATTCGTTATGCCGCAGCCACTGATGTGGACGGTACCGCGACGGATGACTCCACACTCAGCGTTGTAGTTCGCCCGCTATACAAATGGACAGAGAGAATGCGTACCATTTTGGAAATTGGTGGTTTCTCAGAAAAGATCAATAACGTAGACAGTGCAGGTAGCAAGTTTACGGTTGCACAGGCTTGGGTTCCTAAAGCGGGTTTTTGGTCACGACCTGAGATTCGTGTATTTGCTACTTATCTGAATGATGCAGAAAACGATAATGCTTTTGGCACTGGTAAAGACACAGAAATCAGTGTTGGTATGCAGGTAGAAGCTTGGTGGTAAGCGCTTCGTAATCGACTGACTTTTCTTACTAGGCGGGATAGAATTATCCCGCCTAAACACTTCAAAGTAATCCTTCTCAGATTTCATTTCTTTCTTGATATCATATCATTGCTGTACCATTAGCTTTTCGCTAACTCGCAATAATATAAGGCTTATCCTTTCAGCTAATAGGAATTCAATGGAACGTTTTATTGTATTTACAGGTGGGCCCGGTTCAGGGAAAACATCAGTGATTGAACACCTGCAAAGTCTGGGTTACAAGACCGCCGATGAAGTTGGCCGACGAGTGATTCAACATCAGGTCGAGAGTGGTGGCCATGCCCTTCCATGGTTGGACAAAACCGCTTTCCGTAACGCCATGGTTTCAGCAGAAATAGACAAATATCGTCGAATTGGTATTGGGGAAGAGTACGTATTTTTTGATCGAAGCATTGTTGATAGTTACGGTTACAGCTTACTAGAAGGCTTGACCCTCACTGAGAATCTCACACAGCATTGCTATCAACTCAGGCATAACCTACAGGTGTTTGTGTTCCCACCTTGGAAAGAAATATTTGCCAACGATGCGGAAAGAAAGCAAGGCTTTGCCGAAGCCGTGGCCACTTATGAAAAAATGCGCGAAGCGTATAAATTATTTGGCTACACCTTAACGGAAGTCCCGACTGGTAGTGTAGAGCTACGATCACAATTTATTCTCGATACGCTAAGCTCTCGTTAACCTTAATTTATAAATAACTGAAGAGATAAGCATGACTTACGAGCAGTTTAATCAGTTTTGTTCAGAGCTTCCCGCGACTACTCATATTGTGCAATGGGGGGATTCTCATGTTTGGAAAGTAGGAGGCAAGGTATTTGCTATCGGCGGTTGGGGTAAATCAGATAACCCCGCTTTTAGTTTTAAAACCTCCCCGCTAAATTTTGATTTTCTCAGCGATCATGATGGGTATATTCCTGCGCCTTACTTTGCGAATCGCGGTATGAAATGGATTCAGCAAGTGGAAACGTCGGGTGAACTCGATGAAGAACTAGAGTACTACTTGCGCGAGTCTTATCGGCTGGTGGCGTCAGGTTTGAGTAAACGTAAGCAAAGTGAACTTGGGTTGAATCTGGAGGCGAATCGTTAGCATCCTGTCATTTCCTTTTTCCAATCTATACTTTCTTTCTCGCGGTTGTTAGGATTCGCATTCGCGGCTGCACATCGATACAACTTACCAATGAGGTGGCTCAATATGAATGTAGAAAATGTGCTGCCTGAACATTTTGCAGAGATGCTGGATGTTTGGGAAAACTCAGTCCGAGCGACTCATGACTTCATAACAGAAGAAGATATTGAGTTTTTTAAACCTATTATCATTGAACAAGCTTTTCCAGCGGTCACACTGAAGTGTATAAAAAATGAAACCGGCAACATTCTTGGCTTTGTCGGTGTTCATGAAGCAAAAGTAGAAATGCTGTTTGTGTTAGACGCCGCGAGAGGCAAGGGAGTGGGGAAAGCATTATTGCAATATGCCATTAAGCATCTTGGTGTAAACAAAGTAGATGTGAATGAGCAAAACCCAATGGCGGTCGACTTTTATAAACACATGGGGTTCCATGTCGAGTCGCGCTCACCTGTTGATGATCTGGGGAAACCATTTCCACTTTTGCATATGACGCTCTAAGTTCCGGTTTGTCGTCACTCAACCTGTCAGAAGAAGCGCTCAAAGCTAATAACTTTGAGCGTTTCCGTATATATATTAATTATTTACAGTGATTTATATCGCCTTCATGGTAGATTATCTACGCAATAAATTTTGACATAAGGAAACCAATGGCTGTTTTAAAGATTCTGACCGCACCTGATCCAAGGCTTAAGATCAAAGCTGAAAAGGTATCGGACATACAATCTGTACAATCCCTAATCGATGACATGCTGGAAACCTTGTATGCCACAAGCAATGGAATTGGTTTGGCGGCAACCCAAGTCGGCCGCCGTGAGTCTATCGTCATCATCGACCTGTCAGAGAGCCGCGATCAGCCTCTGATACTAGTCAACCCAGAAGTGGTTGAGGGTAAGGGTTTAGCTATGGGGCAAGAAGGGTGTTTATCCGTCCCGGACTACTACGCTGATGTTGAGCGCTACACATCCGTTGTCGTTGAAGCTTTAGATAGACACGGAGAACCTGTAAGGATTGAAAGTGATGATTTTCTTGCGATCGTCATGCAACATGAAATTGATCACTTGGCAGGTAATCTGTTTATTGACTACCTTTCCCCATTGAAGCAGCGTATGGCATTAAAAAAAGTGAAAAAACACATCAAGGCAATGGCAAACTAAACATGAAAAATGATAAAGACAGGGAGTAGACTTAATGCAGCCTTTTGAATGTGTGTCTTTTCTTTTGGTGGATAACAACCAAATATTGGTTGAAAAGAGGTCGATACATAAAGCGAGTGACCCCGGCTTAACCTGTATTCCCGGTGGACATATAGAGGATGGCGAAACTCAGCCACAAGCCCTGTGCCGTGAGCTAAAAGAAGAATTAGATATTACCGCAAATCAGTACCATTACTTGTGTTCTCTTTACCATCCCACTTCCGAGCTACAGCTACTGCATTATTACGTAGTTAGTGAGTGGCAAGGTGAGATTAAAGCATTGGAAGCGGAGAGCATAAGTTGGGAAAAGCTTGAATCAGATTCAGTTTCGATTGAGGCAGATAAGCGAGCGATAGAAGAATTCAAGCGAGTGAATCACCATCTTTGTTAGCTGTAGGGGCTGGCACAAAACTGATCAGAGGTTTTTCTTTCGAGTCCTTATTCGTATTGGTTATGACAACGATTCTAAGTTCAGGCTTCGTGGTGGAAAATGGACGCGAAGTGACTTGGTAACGTCGCGCCCAGATTTGTACCTTCGCGATGAATTTAGTTCTTCATATTAAGAATGAGTACCGCTGCTAACGCTAGGAAGGCGGTCATCATCAGGAAGACATCGTTGTAGGCCATGATCGCGGCGTCGCGTTGCATGGTACTGAGTAAACTGGCTTGCGCTTGCATCATGGCTGTTGCGGCGTCACTTCCAGATTGCATAAAGAAGGCTTGCTGCTGATGCAGCGTGTCCCAACCTAATGTACTCACCGACGGCAGAGATTCTTTAATATGTGCGAGGTGTTCGCGGGTTTTGTTGTCGAGCAAGGTTGCAATAATGGCAATGCTAAAAGCCCCGCCAAGGTTTCGCATAACATTGGTCAGTGTCGAGGCATCTGGAGTGTCTAGCTTGCTGATGTTTTTCATCGCGACTAGAGATAAAGGTACCATAATGAATGGGCTGCCAATTGCACGTAGGATCATCGACAGAATAAGCTGATGACCACCAAAATCTATCGTCATGTGAGTATTGACGTAGCAACTTAAGCCAAACATAGCAAAGCCAAAGGTGACCAAGTACTTAGGTTTGATGATTTGAGTCAGCTTAGGAACCAGCGGAAAGATCAAGAGCTGAGGAAAGCCCATCCACATCAAGACTTCACCAATCTCCATCGCGTTGTATTGTTGGATCTGAGTTAAGTACAGAGGTAGCACATAGATTGAACCTAGCAAGGCCATGCCCAAAATCAGATAAGCGATGCACGACATGGCAAACTGCCCGTCACGTAGCAATCTTAGGTTTACTAACGGCTTCTTATGCTGTAACTCATTGATAACGAAGTACACTAAGCTCACGGCAGAGATAATGCTTAGCGTAATGATAAAGCTAGAGCTGAACCACTCTTCACGGTTTCCTTCTTCTAACACAACTTCGAGACAGCCCAAACCCAGCGCCATGGTCGCAATGCCGAACCAATCAGCTTTTTTGAGGGTATTTAGATTTAGCTTCTCGTCATCCAAGCCATAGCGAATCATTGTAATCACCAGAAGCGCTGGTGGAATATTGATATAAAAGATGTAATGCCAGGAAAGGTTTTCCGTCAGCCAGCCACCAAATGTTGGGCCGATGGACGGAGCAAACGTCGCGGTAACACCGAACAACGCCATACCAACGGCTCGCTTGTTAATCGGCAGTAGCTGAATAACCAGAGAGAAGGCGAGAGGAATTAATGCGCCACCACTAAAACCTTGCATTGCACGAAAGACGATCATTGAGGTCATGTTCCATGAGAAGGAACAAAGCAGTGATGAAAGTGTGAAAATTGCCGTTGTCCAAGTTAGGTAACGACGCTTGCCTAGTGCTTTAGATAACCAGCCACTGAGTGGAATAGCAATCATCTCCGCGACCAAATAGGACGTGGAAATCCATGAACTCTCATCCAGAGTCGCCGACAATGCACCTTGTATGTCTTTCAGTGACGAGTTGGTGATCTGAATGTCGAGAATAGCCATGAAGGCGCCAATCAAGCCACCAAATAAAGCGATCCAGTGGCGTGTCGATACTTGATTCTCTTGAACGGCAGGCGCGTTTAAGGTTGCTTCCGACATGGATTAACCTCTGGTATCTATAGTTGCCACAACCGATAACCCCGGTAGTAGTCGGCCTTTCAATGCTTGTTGATCAGGGATGGTGATCTTAACGGGCACGCGCTGAACAATCTTGGTGAAGTTACCTGTCGCATTCTCCGGAGGCAATAGCGCAAATTTGGCGCCAGTGGCAGGTGAAAAACTGTCTACGACACCTTCTAATGGTTGACCCGGAAAGGCATCCAACTCTATCTCAACTTTTTGTCCCTGATGAATACCGCTTAATTGAGTCTCTTTGAAGTTCGCTTCTATCCACACGTCACTGGTCGGTACTAAGCTCATTAATGGTGTGCCAGCCTGAACCAAAAGACCTTCGCGCACACTGCGCTTGCCCACGATACCATCTACTGGCGCATAGATTTTAGTGTAGTCAAGGTTGAGCTGAGCTTGCTCTACAGCTGTTTGAGACTCAACGATGGACGCTTGAGCCTGTTTAATATCACTATCGATGACCGCAAGTTGATCGTGAGCGGCAACCAAGCTTGCTTTTGCTTCATCGAACTCCGCCTGAGTAACTTTTTGTTGAGCCAGCATGCTGTCGACTTCATCTTGCGAAGCGTAATTGCGTTTAAGAAGGCTGCGTGAACGTTGTACTTGCTGAACAGCGCGATCATATTCCGCTTTTGCTGAATCGACGCGGCTTTCTGCTTGATGGATTTGGCTTTGCTGCAAGGTCTGCTGCGCCTTCAAATTCTCTACGCTGGATTGGGTGACGGTAAGGTGCGCTTGCGCTTGTTCGAGCGCAGTTCGGTAGTCACGGTCGTCAATTTGAACTAACAGGTCGCCTTTTTTGACTTTTTGGTTGTCACTGACAAAGGAGTGTTCAATGTAGCCAGCCACTTTAGGGCTGATGGTGGTGATCTCTCCCTGAAGGTAGGCATTGTCAGTCGATTCGAAGTACTGACCGTATCCAAACCAGTACCCACCGCCCAGCAATCCCAGTGACAGCATAATAGCTGTTGCGACAAGAGGCGCTTTTCTGGATTTTACTGGCTTAGTCTCGGTGTGTGTATTCGTCATTATTTTTCTCGTATTCAGTTTTCGTCTTCAGCAGATGTTACAAAGTGTAAATGATTTGGATTGATTGATAAGATAGGAAAAAAAAGAAACACTGTTGCAAAAATTTAACTAATTAAGGCGTAAGGTGATGAGATGGATTTGAATGCGATTACTGTTTTTGCACAAGTTGTTGATTGTGGGAGTTTTACTCATGCAGCGGATGCGCTGAATATGACCAAATCAACAGTGAGCCGAAAGTTAGTTGAGCTAGAAAAGCATCTAGGTGTGCGCTTGATCACGCGTTCGACGAGAAGTTTAGTGTTAACACCGGAAGGTGAGCGGTTTTATCAATCCAGCCTGCAAATGCTAGAGATCATAAATCAGGCTGAGCTTGAAGTTTCTGCCAATCAGGATTTGATTCGTGGGCCTTTAAATGTGGTGTTGCCAGTAGAGCTCGGGCATCAAATCATGGGTTCATACATCAATGCTTTTCTCAAGGAATACCCTAGCGTCACCATAAACCTCGAACTGTCTAATCGAGAAGTCGACATCATCGCTGAAGGCATTGATTTGTACGCGCAAATTGGTGAATTAGAAGACTCTGCTTTGGTTTCTCGCCCACTGACGAGATCTCAACGCGTACTAGTTGCTAGTCCAGAATACCTGAAAGAGTATGGCGGTATAGAGTCTCATCGTGACTTAATTCCACCGCATCAAATGGTTGAGGTGTTTAACCGTGCGGTGAGGTTGCCTAAATGGCATTTGATCCCGGAAGACGGGGATTCATTACAAATTGACCTGCCACACCGATTACGAGTTAACACCATTACTGCCTGCCTTAAGGCCTGTTTGGACGGGCTTGGCATCGCAGTACTACCCGAGTTCATTTGTCGAGAGCACTTTGCCAGCGGGCGGCTTATTCAACTGCTTCCTGAGTATCAAATGCCAGAAGTGCTAGTGAGCTTGGTTTACGCAGAGCGGCAATTGATGCCGAAACGTAAAAAGGTCTTTATCGACTTTTTATTAGAGGCGTTCAGCAAAGATCTTGCGGCACGCGGGTGAGCCAAATTTACAAGCCTCTGTGATATCTGCTGGACTAGACTCTATTTAGAAGGATTGATAAAGGTGAGGCCTGTGAATGAAATTGAAGTCTTGGCTTGTTACTCTCGCATTACTGTTGGTGACTTCAGTTTCCTATGCCAGTGATAGTAAACGAATCAAAATAGTGAGTCAGGAATGGCTTGGATACACTAATAGCGACGGTACAGGCCTTTACTGGGAGATTGTTAAGGCCGTTTTTCAACCTTTGAATGTGCCCCTCACTCTAGAAGTATTGCCATGGAAACGAGCCAAGCATCTTGTCCGAAAACAGGAAGCCAACGCTTATCTGGGCGATTACTTTTATCCAAACGCGGAGGCGTTTCTATATCCCAAATGGCCTCTTAGTGTTGAAGAGGATGTGATTATTATATTTGCACAAGGTGCGCTTGATTGGGAAGAACGGCAGCTTTCATCGTTGGCAAATAAGAAAGTTGCTTGGGTTCGGGATTATGGTTTCGAGAAGGGGTTCCTTAAAGGCATTCAGCTTGAACTGGTTGAGGTCGATAGCGCAGAACAAGGAATGAAACTTCTAAAAAAGGGTAGAGTGAGTGCTTTAATCGATTATCCATCGAGTACGGCTGGTTCAGAAATATTGGCGACAGGCGCATTCGTTACTGAAGTGGCCAAGAGAGGGGAGAAGCTTTATGTCGTATTTTCGAACAATGAATCATCAAATCAGCTCATCGAAATATTTGATACCCATATGTCACAACTTATCCAGTCCGGCGAATTACAGCAGATTTATCTTACTCATGGTCAAGATTACGATGCCTATATAGCCTCTGTTATGGAATGAATTTCCATGGTTATTTGTCGTCCCGTGCAATGTGAGTCGACCTTTTGTTTTTCAACGAGCTGCGTTGTACATGGCACTTTTGAGTTGGGCAAATTAACCGTTGTAATACTACCCTAAATTACTAGGAGGGTGTGCATGAGAATTTTGTGGTTGCTATGTGTATTAAACATTTCGCCGGTCTACGCGAGCTTGATGTTGTCGATCACAACAGAAGAGTATGCACCGCTTAGCTACACGGAAAGCGGTATACTCAAAGGCATAGCGACTGAACAAGTCGAGGAAATCCTCCATCGCTCTGGGTTGAAATACGAGATGCAGGTTTACCCTTGGGCGAGAGCTCTTCATCTAGCTCAGACACAAGCGTTCACCTGTGTTTTTACGACCTCAAACACGCCTGAGCGGCGAGACTTGTTTAAGTGGGTAGAACCACTTTCTATCAACATGTCTGTACTCATTAAGCACCAAGACGCTGGTTTCAATATTGATGCGATGGATGAAGCAAAGTCCTATCGCATTGGTGTTCAAAATCAAGATGTCGCAGAAACCTTTTTAAGAGATCAGGGCTTCAAACAATTGGATCGTGCTGATGACGCGACCAAATCTGTCTTAAAGTTATTTGCTGGGCGAGTGGATATGGTCGCTTTGGCTGAATCTCGATATCTCGCCTTCAAACAGGACGGGCTGCCTGTTGAGAAAGTTCTCGATTTATTTCCGATCAAGATGGGGCTTGCTTGTCATCGTTCAGTACCAGATGACATTATTGCAACGATGCAAGCCCATCTAGATGGATTAATTGAAGACGGTACTCAACAGAGGTTGCAACAGAAGTATCAGCCAAGTTTAAGGTAATATCGCGCCTGCGCTGAGCGCTGGCGCGATACAAAGCTTAGGCCTGTCGCAAAGGTTTAGCTGATGTGTGCGTTAGGGCTTCAAGGCTGCTGCCTTGCGCAGCGAGAAACTGCTCAAAATGGGGCAGTAAAGGCCCCAAGGTGTCAGCGACAGATGCCTTGATGGTATCGACAACCACTTGAGTCCCACGATCAATTTCAATGTTGACTCGGTCGCCAACCAACTTGGCACCCAGCGTTGTTTGTCGTCGGGTTTCTGGAATCAGCCAGACTTCAAGCCACTGAGCTTGATGGTCTACAGCCGACACGGTCAAGCTAGCACCGTTGATAGCGATATATCCTTTTGCAAACACATAAGAACTCACGCTTTCAGGGAGCCCAAAACGCAGCCGATAGTTGTTGTCTGTTGCTTCGATCGAGACAATTGGAGCCTGCGCATCGATATGCCCGGACAAAGGGTGACCACCAATCTCGGCACCGTCCTTGGCGGCCCGTTCAACGTTAACGAGCGAACCAACCTGCACGCTTCCGAGAGTTGTGATCTGAATGCTAGGTAAGACAACATCAAAAGATGCTCGGGTGTCACTGATTTGGCGTGTGACCGTTAAGCAGACACCGTCAACAGCTACACTCGCTCCGATGGTTAAGTCCTTACAAAAGTCATCGACAAACTCAAGTTCAAAGGTTCGAATTCCTCCGCGATCATCAATTCGTTTTATTGTCGCAATGGAGGAGACAATTCCTGTAAACATAGATGTTACTCCTTACGATCAACTGGCTAAAGCGTTGGTGTGTTGTAGCCGATAGGCGACGATATCTTCGATCGTTAATACAGGCATCTCATGCTCTCGTGCGAACTCAACGATCTGTGGAGCGCGAGCCATGGTGCCATCGGGATTAGTGACCTCACACAGAACACCTGTTGGAGCCAAACCTGCTAGAGTCATCAGATCGACCGTTCCTTCTGTGTGGCCGCGGCGACTTAAAACGCCACCAGAGCGCGCACGCAAAGGGAATACATGCCCAGGGCGTGCTAAATCTTGCGCCTTTGCATCTGGCGCAATAGCGGTCTGGATAGTGGTAACGCGGTCATGGGCTGAGACGCCTGTGGTGACGCCTTTTTTGGCTTCAATTGACACGGTGAATGCCGTCTTATTCGCACTGTCGTTGCGGCTTACCATAGGTGGTAAATCAAGTTGATTGGCTTTGTCATCGGTTAAGCACAGGCACACGATGCCGCTACATTCTCGAATCATTAGTGCCATTTGCTGAGGTGTGAGATGTTCAGCAGAGTAAATCAAGTCACCCTCATTTTCTCTGTTTTCATCATCAAGTAACAAAACGCCTTGTCCGCGCTTTAGAGCATCAAGCGCCGCGTTGACGCGATCAATAGGAGTGCCAAATTCGGCAAGTAACGATGTCTGATTCATGGTGTTTCCTCATTGTTTACCAGAATCAGGGCTATATGGGATAGAAGACAACGCAAAATGCACCAGCGTTTCATGATGAAACATCTGGTGTGCATTAATTCTCTCTCATCCGGACTATAACCGTCGGCTCTGGCATCTCACCAGATCTGCTGACCTCGACGAATCGAGCGCTCGCGGGCTCATCTTGCTAAAGATATACCGCCGGTGGGGAATTCCGCCCCGCCCTGAGAATAAATATGTGTATATGGTACCCATAGTGATGGGCAGCCCTAGCATAGTGTATTTTTTTGATGCTGGGAATTGAAAACGGAGTAAAAAGTGTTGAGAAACGAGGTTTGCAATGCTGTCGGCCAGTACAATGTGGAGTCAGGGCATCATTTCACATTGATCAATGCAGTGTTAGCTAGAGCCACACAAAACCTAAGCCTATCAGCACACTCGTCAGTATCAGTAAGTTGCGCAGCCAAGGCTTTACAAGGTAAGGCTTTGGAACTGTATCCATCGATGCTTCTTGGTAAGTTCTGCTCATCAAAATGGGTTCGTAGTGATGGAAGTCTTTCATTAAATCCTCTGAAATTTATGATGGTTGTTATGGGTTCAAGAAAAAGTTTCATAAATTAAGCTTATTTTTATGTTGTTTGTTAGGAATGAAATAAGCGTAACCAATGTGTTTTAATCTAGTAATGTCAGGATTATTAAGTAACATAGGATTGACTTCGAACGACGAATAGTAACGGGACGTATAAGGTAGGCTTATGGACAAGAGGCTGCATTTTTTAAGCAATATACGCTACTTTGAAGCGGCTGCACGCTGGGAGAGTTACAGCAGAGCCGCTCAAGAGCTGTGTGTGACACAGGCAGCGGTTAGCCAAAAACTTCGTCAATTGGAAGAGGCATTAGGCTGTAAGTTATTCATTCGCCAAGGGCGAGATATGGTACTTACAGGAGAGGGACAAAGGTTGTATACCAAAGTCTCCAGTGCTTTTGAAACTTTGATTGAAGGGCTCAACGCTACTCAACCCGAACCAATTGAAGGTGTCTTATCCGTTGCGACCAGCCCCTCATTTGCTGCGCGTTGGTTGATGCCAAGATTGTGGAAATTTTCACTTGAGTATCCAGAAACGCTGATCCGCATTAGTTCTGCTATGGCGCCTAAAGTGGCACTGACAAGCGAGATTGATGTCGCCATTGGTGAAGTTAACTTTCATGAGGAGGGTATTGTACGGGAAATGCTGTTCAATGAAGCGGTGTTCCCAGTCTGTTCTCCGTCTTTAGCGCGTGACATGAAACTCACCCACCCAGAGCAGTTGTTGAAGTGCTGGCTTATAAAGGGAATCCGGTCTCATCATTTTTCATGGGAGTCGTGGTTTGCTAAAGCGAATGTAGATATTAGCCAGCGCGCATGTGAATGGATGGAAGTGGACACATTGGATATGGGAATCAACGCAGTGATCGCGGGCCACGGCGTATGTCCAGGGACAGACAGCTTGGCGGGAGACTTTATAGAGCGTGGGCTTTTGGTGAAACCATTTGATATTGAGCTTGATAATGGCATAGAGTATGTCGCTTCTTACCATTCAAATTCCATTCGTAAAGCGCGTATTTCAGTGTTCGTTCAGTGGCTAAAACGTGAAGCACTACAACACGCAAACCTGTTCGAAAACCGTTAATCGACTCCACTTGCCTTTGTATATTAATTACTCAGCAAAGGCATCTTATTTTCCCTCTCATGTTTCCGCTTTACGCATGATAGCAGTGATACAACCAATATCAGGCAACCTGTATCTTTGGAGCTGACTTCCAAACCTATTCATAAATCGTATTATGAAACTTGTTTTGCTTATATTTGTTATGATATAACATTGCGCCTGATAATTATTATTATTACGGTATGACTAAATGAAAAAACAACTCAGTCAATGGCTGGCAGTGGCCTTAGTATCGCTCTGTGGTGCTGTACCAGTTTGGGCTAACATCCAAATTGAAGACGTTCTTGGTCGGAAAATTACACTCGATAAGCCCGCAGAACGATTGTTCCTTGGATTTTATTTCGAAGATTATTTAGCGATAGCAGGGCCTGATGCCTACCAAAAAGTGGCGATCTTTCCACGTCGTTCTTGGCAAGATTACCGTCAGTCGCAATGGCATACTTACCGCAAGATCATCCCACAATTAGAAACCATCATTGATTCTGGATCTATTTATACAGGGACCTTTGACATTGAAAAGCTCTTAGTCACGCGTCCAGATGTGGCGCTTCTGGCGGCGTGGCAATTCAACTCGCTTGGTGAAAAGGTCAGTTTGTTGGAAAAAAGTGGTATTAAGGTTGTGGTTGTCGATTTCAATGCGCAGACACTTGAAAAACATGTCGCCAGTGCTCGAATCATTGGCCAGGTTATGGGAACCCAAGCGCGTGCTGAAGCCATCGCCCAAGACTACGAACAGACTGTGAAAGATGTACAACGTCGAGTTGCTGACTATTTGAGCCATCATTCACCAAGACGTGTTTATGTTGAAATAGGTACAGGTGGTGCCAAAGAATATGGCAAGTCTTACGCCAACGCAATGTGGGGCAACTTGCTCGATTTAGCAGGAGCCAACAACATTGCGACTGGAAAAATTCAAGGCTCGGCACACCTGACACCAGAGTACGTACTCAGCCAAGACCCTGAAGTTATTTTTATTTCCGGTGCACATTGGGCTAAGCATACAGATAGTGCATTACTTGGATTCGATACGCCTCTTGATGCGGCTCAAGCGCGCTATCAACCTTATCTGACGCGTGCAGGTTGGCCACAACTAACCGCAGTCAAAAATGGTCACGTCTATGGTATGTATCACTCAGGGACACGCACTATCTATGATCATGTGTTTCTTGAATTTCTTGCCAAATCTATCTATCCCGAAGCATTTGAAGATGTCGATCCCGTCGCGCATCACAAAGCCTTTTTTGAGCAGTATATGCCACAAGCTTTATCAGGGACTTTTATGATAAAGGTAGACGGTTAAGCCATGAATTATCACAACCAAACTGCGCCGAATCCGAGCGATTTTAATAAGGATGGCGCAGGTCTCTATAGCCGATTGCAGCGGAGTCGACGTCGTGCGATTGGTTTAGCGGCACTTGCTGTTATTGTCGCAATGATCTTTGATATCAGCACAGGGGCTTCTTGGATTAGTCTTGGCCGTGTTTTTGAGGCCTTATTAGGCGGGCCGGAAGGACAAACCTTATCGACGACCATTGTCTGGCACCTGAGGTTACCTGTCACATTAACGTGCCTTGTGGTTGGTGCTTCGCTCGGATTGGCTGGCGGGTTGATGCAAACTTTATTGGCTAACCCGCTTGCTAGCCCTTACACCTTAGGCATTTCGGCCGCGGCTGGATTTGGTGCAGCTATGGCCTTGCTATGTGGCTTTTCGATCTTTGGTATCGCATGGCTTGGTGTTCCTGTCGCGGCATTTGTCACTTCTGCTTTAGCAAGTTTAGCGATTTATTTGATTGGTCGAGCACGCAACATGGACGCGAAAGTATTGATATTAGCAGGGATAGTGGTGTTGTTTTTCTTTCAAGCACTGCAATCTTTGGTGCAATACCTTGCTTCACCAGAAGTGCTACAACAGATAGTGTTTTGGCTCTTTGGCAGTTTGCTTAAAGCAACATGGTTGTCGTTCGCAGTCTCGGGGAGCATTTTACTGATTGGGCTCGGGTTTGCGCTGCCAAAAGTTTGGGCGCTAACTGCACTATCATCGGGTGAAGAACGTGCCCAGGCGCTTGGCATAAATACCGGCCAGCTTAGGTTGCAGATGTTCTTGCTCTGCTCGCTGTTAACAGCGGGTGCGGTTTCGTTTGTCGGCACCATTGGTTTTATCGGTTTAGTCGCTCCGCATCTGTCACGATTATTAGTTGGTGAAGACCAGCGCTTGTACTTGCCTCTATCTACATTGATGGGCGCATTGTTGCTTTGTGTCTCTTCATTAGTCGCTAAGTTGATTGTTCCGGGGACGATCCTTCCGATTGGAATCATCACCTCACTGGTCGGTGTGCCATTTCTACTCTATCTGTTGCTGCAACGTCGAGGTGGACTATGACAAGCCTTTCTCTACATCAGCTATCGGTTCATCTTGGACGCAAATCGATCCTCGACAACATTGATGCGGCATTTAAAGGCGGCGAGTTTGCGGCCATATTGGGCCCAAATGGTGCCGGAAAAACGACTTTACTGAAAGCTATGATGGGGTTAGTCCCAAGTAAAGGGCAAGTTCGTGGTCTAGATACTCATGGCAACGCTCTTCCTCGCACGGCCTATTCTTATTTATGCCAATTGAACAAATCGTCGAGTCAACTGACCGTCATTGAAGTTGTTTTACTCGGATTGGTGCACCAACTCAATTGGCGTATTACCGATGAACAGGAACATCTTGCAGAATCCATATTACGTGAATTGGGATTAGTTCAACTCGCAACACGATCTTTCTGCCACCTCAGTGGGGGACAGCAGCAATTAGTTTCGTTAGCTCAAGCTTTGGTTGGGAGGCCATCAGTTTTATTGCTCGATGAACCTACCAGCGCGCTTGATCTCAAACACCAAGTTCAAGTTTTGGATCTGGCGAGAGACTACACTCAACAGCAACAATGCATCACCGTCGCGGTGCTGCACGACTTGTCGATGGCTGCTCGCTACTGTGATCATCTTGTGTTACTCGACAAGGGATGTGTTCAACGTCAAGGGACACCCGGTGAAGTCTTAAGCGAAAAAACGTTAAGCCGTGTTTATCAAGTCGAAGTAGACGTGGGGCATTGCAGCCAAGGTCATGCCTATGTAACGCCTGTTCGCTTGCTGCCAACAAATTGAATTCTAGAAGGAAAAATTATGACGATGACGCATCGCCACTATCAATTGCTGGTGGCTATTTCGACGTTTGAATCACAAATCGATACATTAACGCAATACAGTGTTGAAAGTTGTGAATGCTTTGCACTACTGCAGGACAAATTGGACGAGCTTTGCGCTTGGATTTTAACCGAGACCACTCAACATTTGAGTGACGAAATTGGCCATCATCCTGAACATGATCGTCAAGTTAAACGTCTGCGTGAAACGGCGATAAAAGCCTTGTGTCTACTGGAAAAACATCAGTCGCAATGTGCCCAGACACACCAACTTGATGTGAGTGAATACTTGAGTCAGTTATCCGAAAACATTCATATCGAACTTGATAGGGCAGGCATTGCACCAGACTCACGCGTGCTATTTGTCGGGTCTGGGTCATATCCATTGTCCGCACTCACTATCGCGCAACTAACAGGGGCGGCGGTGCATGGTATCGATATCGATGAGCAAGCCGTTACGATGGCTAATCAGTTAGACCGAGCCTCTTTACCAACCTCGTTTGGCTCCAAGGACATAGTGACCGAATTCCAGACCTTTAAGCCAACTCATATTGTGGTGGCTTCGTTAGTCGAGCACAAATGGGAGCTGCTTAATAAGATTAAGCCGCATCTGAATCCAGAGCATAGAGTATTAGTGCGGTTTGGAAATGGTCTCAAGTCAGCGTTCAATTATCCATTCAACCCTGAATTGATGGATGGTTGGGAAACCCAACATATCCGAAATTCAGCGGCTGTCTATGACACTGTGTTGATGGAGAGATCCTAATATGACAAAAGCAATAGGACGTTTGCTCATTGTCGGGGCTGGCCCCGCTGGAATTCAAACAGCGGCCTTACTTCAGGATCAGGCCACACACATTGGCATTGCTAGCCGCCCGTCTGCTCGCTGGCAACGCCATGGCCATTTGTTGAAAGACAAACAGGCAGCTTGCGTCAATGTCGCCAAATCCAATCTTGCCCCCCTTGCTAGAACCGTGACGTTTGATGAGGTTTTTGATGATTTACTCACACTTGAGGGCGAGTGGGATACCTTGGTGATTGCCACACCTTCATACGCGTTGGCGTCTGTATTACTGTCGTTGCCTGTTGGATGTTTGCAATCTGTGCGAGACGTCGTCTTGCTTTCCTCTTGGGTCGGTGGGCATAAAATGGCACAAGGGTATTTTGCGGAGCGGGGTTTAAATCCAAATATAGTGGTCTTTTCTAACTACTATGCTGCGACAAAGTTCGACACCGATTCGTCGACAGTGAACGTGCTGACCAAGGCAGTGAAGAAACGCATTTATGCTTATGTCAGTCAGGATAGTAAGGGTGCTTTTCTAGCGCTTAATGAGGCGTTAAACAAGGTGGGTACTGATGTGAAAAGGCTAGAAAGTGGCTACAGTGTTGAAGGGAGAAACATTACATTGTATGTCCACCCAGCCTTCTTTTTGACGCCTTTTTCACTTGACCATATTTTGGGGTCCAGTGATGAAACTAAGTACATGTATAAGCTCTTTCCTGAGGGGCCTATTACGCCAGCGACAATGAAAACCATGGTGGGGTTATGGCAGGATCTGTCATTACTGATGCGCCAGTTGGGTGGGGTACCATTTAACTTGTTACAGTTTCTCAATGACGACAACTACCCTGTGCACGAAGCAACGTTATCGCGACATGACATCGATACCTTTGCTGACTGTCAACCTATCGAGCAGGAGTATCGGCTTTACGTACGTTACAGTGCCATTTTGATCGACCCATTTTCTGTTCCGGATGAACAAGGGCGATATTTTGATTTTTCAGCCGTTCCGTTTGCTAGAGGCGATCTTGAGCACCAAAGTTGGCCACGGATCCCCAGTGAAGATATTCACGCATTGTATTGGGTTAGAGCGTTAGCTCACTATGTTGGGGTCGCTTTGCCAACGGTCAGTCGTCTCTTAGATGAACTTGAGAAGTGGCTGTGTCATCGTCAGATCCCGAACCATTTTTTAGAATCAAGCCATTGCCACGAGACTCAGAGTCTTCAGTGGTTGGCCCTGTTGTTAGGAGACAATCATGAATAAAGGTGTGGCTCTAGCCATATTTTCAGCGTTGATATTCAGTATAATGAATGCACTAATTAAGGCCGCTAGCCTAACCATACCGAGTGCAGAAATCGTCTTTTTCCGCAGCGCGATAGGCACGATTCTGATATTGGGTTTAATGTGGCAAGCCAAGGTCGCGTTCTCGACGGTTGGCGTTCCGTTACTGGTTTTGCGGGGGCTTCTCGGAGCCTTCTATTTGCTGGCTTTTGTCTACACCATTACTCATATACCGCTCGCTGATGCAGCGATTCTGGCCTACTTGTCGCCGTTTTTTGTGATCGTGTTGTCCAGCCTAGTATTGGGGGAACGCCTTCCAGATAAAGCCCGATGGTTACTGCCTTTGGTCATGTTTGGTGTTGCTTTGGTCATCAATCCTTTTGATTATACGTCGTTTAATGTATTTGCTCTGGCTGGTATTGCCAGTGCGCTGTTTGCTGCTGGTGCGTCTATCACCATTCGTCATTTGAGTAAGCGGCATCATACGTATGAAATTGTGTTTTACTTTCTGATGACGGCCATGCTGGTTTCTGCCTATCTAATGAAAGATGATTTTGTTGTTCCACAAGGGATTGAATGGGTTTACCTAGTGGCAATTGGGGTGGTGTCTTTGATTGGACAGATCTTTTTAACCAAAGCATTTACGCATGAGAATGCTGCTGTCGTGGCAGGGACTCGATACATTGGCTTAGTTTTTAATGTGCTGTGGGGCGTTTTATTCTGGCAGGAAATACCGAGTTGGATGACTATTTTAGGCGGGGGGATCATTGTTGTCGCTTGTATCGCCTTGTCTTGGAAAACATCCTCTTCTCCTGCCGCTCAGCCACAATCAGCGAAATCTTAGCCCCTTCTGAGCTCAGTAATCATAGTAACGATTGCTGAGCTGATTGCTCCCGTAATGGAGACCAAAAACTCCTATAGTGACTGTTGACCTCGACTTAAGTTGAGGTTTTATCCTGTGTTTTCTTCGCTTTGATGATACCCAGATATGGGCTATCGCTAAACTCAGGATCTTGACAAGGAGCTATTATGATCCCAAGGAACTCAATATTGCGCGTTGCTCGACCGACTAACGAACTTGATGTTCTCACCAATATGTATATCAATGGCTTAGGCTTTGAACTATTGGCTAGTTTTACTGACCACGAAGGCTTTAGCGGAAGTATCATTGGTCATCCAGCTCATCCCTATCACTTAGAATTCACACATCATTACGGCAGTCATGTTGAACCTGCACCTAGTCTAGATAACTTGCTGGTATTTTACATACCTGATGAAAGTCATTGGCAGCGCTGTTGCCAAAACATGGTGGAGGCGGGATTTAACCGAGTCGCTTCATTTAACCCATATTGGGAAAACGTTGGATGGACTTATGAAGATATCGATGGTTACCGCGTGGTATTGCAGCGTCAGGTTTGGGAGGCATAATGGCTAATTTAGAACATACCAAACGAGGTCAGGATAGACGAATCTCGATTGTACTAGGTTCATCAAAGGCAGAAGGAAATACCCGTCAATTCGCTGAAGCGGTTGCGGCTATTTCAGGGGGCAGTGTGTTTGACTTGTCAGATTATGACATCGCATTTTATGACTACGAACACCGTAATGAGTCTGACGATTTTCTTGAGCTAATGCATACATTGGTCGACGCAGACCACATAGTTTGGGCGTCCCCCGTTTATTGGTATTCTATGTCAGCTCAGATGAAAGTGTTTTTTGACAGGTTGTCGGATTTGACGGAGAACGACAAGCCTTTGGGTCGACGCTGGGCGGGGAAAAGCATGTCGGTCATTTCTACAGGTTATCAACCTACGTGTCCATCGTGTTTTATTGAGCCGTTTGTTCTGACCGCTCGGTATTTCGACTTGGACTTCAAAGGCCACCAGTATCTCTCTATTCAAACTGACGCTGATCTGGCGCAATTAGAAGTGGCTGCTCATAAAGCGGTAGGCCATATCGACAGCCATCAGATAATTGAACAAGGGGTTAGCGTAGAATAGTGATCCAAATACTCAATCTGGGCTTTGGACCTGTCGCCCAGATTGAGATTTTCTATTCGTAGTCGCTAGTGATAAGTAATGGTTAATACAGGCCCCATTCCCAGTTCACGAGAACTGATATCAAGGCCGTTCAGGCTCTTAGGTACAATGATAAGCCCAGTGTTTTCTCCGTTTAACCATGATTGAAGTAAGCCTGAATGGGTTAGGTCGATACGGTAAACCCCTTTCTCTTTAGGCGAGAAGGTTGTCAGATAGTCGCTAGAACCACCGTTATCGTAAACCGATTGCCAAGTCGCTGTCTGCTCATTCCAACTTTGGCTGACGCGATACAATTCGAAATCGCCAGTCGAAGCGTTGGTCACGTGTAAGGCTAGTACCACTGAGTCAATCTCAGCAACTTCAGGTAAAACAGAGACATCAAACTTCATCAACGTATTGGTTTTGCCATATTTGCTATCAAGCAAGTCAGCAAGCAAACCGTCCGAATGGTTGTTGAAGTTTTCCGAAGATTTACTCGAGGCGATAAAAGTATCGTCACTGGTTGGTAGCGATAGCGAGTTAACGGGAGCCTCACAGTCTTTGCGTTCGTGATAGCTAATAACCAGGGCTGGTGGTGCACCTGTTTCACTTGAGTCAAAGTCGAGGCCGTCGGTTGTACCGGATGAAGCGACGACGATGCCAAAATTGCCATCATGAGCCCACAAATCGAGTAGGTGGCTGTCGGTTAAATCAACATCAAACTTGCCCGTTGATGAAGGAGTGAATTGGGTCAGTGTTCTTGCGGCGATTTGTTCACCACCGACTGAATTCCAAGTCGCCGATGAGTCTGTCCAAGCCTCTGTTGCAATATGAACGCCATACGCGCCATAAGATTTGTTAGTGACTTGCAATTCAAGCTTAACGCCAGCTATATCGACACACGTGGGGATTGATGAAATGTCAAACGCCATCAGACTCATGGTACGGCCATAAGCAGAATCAGAGGCGTCGGCTAGCAAGCCATCTTGGTGTCCATCAAAGTTAGTATCTGGCTGTGATTGTGCGACAAAAACATCTTGCGTCACAGGTAAGCGAATAAATGAAGGAGATGGCCCGGGGTTTTGGTTCTTCAGTATTGAGAGACCATCTGCTGACTGAACCAGATCCATCGTTTCTCCAACTTCATTGAGTGACCACCAGTTGACGTTTTCGGGTAAACGAAGCTTATCCGCTTGTCTGTCTTCTCTTGTTAGCGTGGAGGCTGAAGCGTCAAACTGCGCTGTTCGGACCGTCATCGTGTCTGGCAACACTTGGATGACCTTCACTTGTTGAATACTGGCCGCGTCTAAGGTCCAGCTTTTAGGATCATTCGCCGATCGGGCTGCCGCACCCCAACTGCCTTCACCGATGTACACTGTGCCTCCGCTTGGCGAAGTAACAAAACCGCTGCCGTCTGGTTTTAGTTCTCGGGTGGCCTTAGTCAAGTGGCTGTCAGATTCCACAACCAGATTCATACCGTGTTGGTAAAACAAGTTTGCCCACCAGTTAAACAGGTCTGGGCTGTCAGACTTGGATGACACGTGAGGAAACATCGGCCTGTGATACTGGGCAACGCGCCAGACGTTTTGAGTGCCATGGGTGGCTAAATCTTGTTCAAGCCACTGGTTCATTTGAGAAGCGTAGTTTGACCATCCACTTTTGCGAAATTGGCTGTTCAGTGTATAGACGCGAAGTAATGGTGAAATGTTAACAACGTTGTAGGTATCAAAAGGATTACACTCACCATTACCATCAGCATCGACTCCAAACACTTTACATAGTGTTGAGTAATCGTAGTCTTCATGATTGCCATGGGTAGGAATAAATGGGTAGGTACGCTTGTACGCTATGCCGTCAATCTGGTCACTGGAAAAGGTCAATGCCCAATCCTCTAAGTACTGAGCCATTTGTGACGCGCTGTTTTGGCTGGTGTAGTCGCCGCCGTGAAGTATGAATAAAGGACGAACTTTCGCGACGAGCTGATTTCCCATTCTTCGGTTGGTCCACCCTGTACGTGTATCGCCTCCAGCGATCATAACAAACTCACTGTTATCAATCGGAGCGGTACGGAACCAAAAACGTTCTCCACAACCTTGCTGGTCACAGACACGATAGTAAACCGGTGAATCCGGTGTTAGATTCTCCAATCTGACAAAATAGCTAAGTAAATCACCGCCGAACACGTGGTTGTAGCTAGGTTGTTTGGTCTGCCATGTCGTTTCATCTGTTGAGGTGCCGTATTGCACATAGGGTTGTTCACTCTCACCGTTTGGAGAGAAACCAATCACCGCTTTTCGCGCAGGGTCGCTGTCCCAGACTACTCGATGATATTGTGTTGCGGCTCCCGCATTCAAACAGGTGAGCCCGGTTATGGCTAAAAGTGACAGTGTTGCAATCCTTCGAATCATAATTAAGTCCATAGGTTATGGGTTAGAGTCGGTCTAAACTGACCATGAAAATTCGACTAACGTGCTTAAGTGCGCACCTGCTACAGAGGAGAGCGCTCATGACTGGCTCACTCCCATTGAGTGACCAAAATTAAAAAGGCTGCATTGCGATAGGGAAGGGTTTTCACTTGCCCATCGCGAAAGTCAACGGCGTTGGCCCCATCACCCAAACGAGCATAGAAACCGCGCAAAGGAATGGAATGATCAGATGACCAGTACTCGCCTTTGCGTACCCTCGGGAAAAACCCGCTGCTGATTTTGGCTTGTCCATTGGGCACCGAGAGGTTAATCAGCGTAGTGAGCTCGTCTGTCGTTGGAACCCGCCAATCATTGCGGCCACATAAGGATTCAGCATTGGTTCGAGTGACATGGTCGAAGCTGTCGCAGCGACCCTCGTTAAAAAAGCAATCGCCGCGATCCGGGACTCCTCGCTCCCCGTCAAACCATGAGTAAGACCAGTAAGAGTCATGGATATTTTCAGAGTCAGTTTTTACTTCCCAGAGTAATCCGGTTTGCTTATCCAACACGCAGTTCCAAGGCCCCTGCCAGATATCGAGCGGTTGTCCACTCATGGTTATTTTTTGCCACCTTGATGATTGGGGGTTATCGGGTTGAATGGGGTGAAGGTAAGCGATGACCACCAAACTTGTGATCAAAGCAACCAGAATCGACAAGCGTTTGGTCATTGTGCTGCCTCAAATGCCAAGCGAATGCCTTGAGCGTGTCGCGTATGTGCTATTTGTGAATGATCAAACGCAGCTACCCAAAGACACACGCCATCACGTATTGCAATATCTTGAACTGAGCCTGTTTCTAATCTTCGAGCGATTTCGAGTGACCATACTCCATTGTTCCATCGTCCAAAGGCACGGACATCCCCCCGGTCCCCTTCAAACTGATTAGAGTTGTGTAATACCGAAGGAAGGATCGTCTTGAGGGGGGACTGGTCAACGTGTTGTGTGTAAGCCATGGTGTCATGCCAGCTCAGGTAGGGAGCGTAACGCGTAGACTGGTTAATAGACGAAAAAGAGCTGGTTAGATTTGAGTTAGGCAGACGTTTAGGCGTGACGCCATGGGGTGAATACCACTGCCAGTTCATTACGTAAGCGCCGGACTCTTTACCATCAGTGATATAGCCAGCAGTATAGCGCCTCTTAGCGGGGTCAACTTGCTGAGGAGTAGTGAACGAATTGTCATCCGCCTGATACATGGCATTGGTTCGTACAGCCTTCCAATGCCATAGATCACGAAGGCTGTTATCTGGCGAATAGTGATAACCTTTGCCGTGCCAATTGGCAGGCTTTCCCTCTAAGGGTTTAGGCCCAAGATGGGCTGTACCATCAGCGCCTAGGTTACAGGTATTGGAGAGCATTATTGCCAGTTTGTCTTCATAGAATCGCTTTTCGTCGAAGCGATAAAAGCCGTCTTCTTGGACTTGCCAACCTTTGTCTGTTTTAACCAGCGGGAGGTGATTTAGGCTCTCGGTGGGGTCATCCCAAGTGATGTGGAAGAAAATATCCTGCTGGTTATGGAGCGCTTTGATACCGATGCGAGTATGGCCATTTTCAAACCCTTCTCCACCATGGGTTTCTACGTAGGTCGATGGTGCATTTTTCCAAATGTGCTCGTCGGCAACACCATCAATACTGATCACCTGATCCGGTGGTAAAGTGGTGGCGGTGAGAGTAGAAGAGGAAGTCAAAAATAGGCCCATCCAAGGGACAAAGGTAAGGGTTAAAACCACCAGTATTTGGCGTATTTCAGGCCCAGTGACTTGAGTAGAAAAGAGTGAGACGAATACCGAAACACCATATTGAACAAAGTAGCCACCAGCATGAAGAAACAGGTAAAGCAGCGCTCCGTGTGCAAGATAGAAGTGCAGCATGCTTGCATCACTGGCATAACCACCAATCAGCAACCACCCAGTCACAATTAATGCAGGGAAGAGAACGTAGCTGACTTTAATAAAGCGTTTATTAAATGCGTTGATGCCTCGATGCTGGCTCGATTTAACACTCGGCTTGAGCCTCCAACGGTAAAGACAATATGAGAGTGTTAAAGCACTTAACGCAATACCGGAATAGATATGGATGGAATGCAATTGCCCTTGAGGAAGCCACACTGAGAAGAAAAGCCAGTGCGGATAGCTCACTGTTGCGATGCGAAAGCCTGTAAAAAGGTTGATCAGAACAAACAGCATGGCAAATCCATGCAATACGACCCAAACTAGTGTCCGTTTCATTGACCCGATTGATAAAATTGATAAAGGTGGGCCAACTTTAAAGCATGTGATTCAAAAGGATAGGATATAAATCACATATGAATAATGTTTAATATGAATTTGTCGCAACTGTCATAAATCATCTATGTCGCTACGACAACTCCACCACAAGTATATAGCAGGTTCACTTGGTAGAGTCGCCTTATGTGGGTGACAAACTTTACTAGTTAGCTGAGTTCAATGGCAGAAAAAAGCGCATTTGGAGCCTTGGTGATGGCTGCCCAATATTTGTCTCCGTATGACCAATGCCACCACTCGAAGGGGTAATTCACAAAGCCCGCATCAAATAATCTTGCTCAAACGAACTTATCAAAGTTTTAAACCGAGGCTGCGCGTTATACTCCTTTTCAGAAAATCGCCTGCTTCCTATGTTTGATATAGAAAAAAGCGCTGATTGTAATGAACAGAAACGTAAAGTAATAGAAAAATGAAGACAGAGAGGCGATGAAGTCGACGTGCTGTTCTATCTCCTGCTCGGTATAATTCTGAGACACCAGCTTATAGTAGTAGGCGTACAAAATGCCGATTGAGCCGTATCCTAAGTTGAACACTAAACCTTTGAAACTCAACACCGTTGCTCTGTTGTGAGACTCAGTCTTTTTATTGAGGTGATAACTGATGAAGATGTTCATCGTCATGATAATAAAGATGAGTAACAGGGCAGGGATTACCCCATAGATTGACCACCCTAGGCTGATCCAATAATACGTTGCCATGCTTGCTAAACCCATGATCGCAATGAACCTTTTGGCGGCGATTCGTTCCGCTAGTTTACGACTTTGCCCAGCCAATAAGATTTGCAAGACGCTTATCCCCGCGCCGATGAAGCCGAAATAGATAATCGGAATATCTATGGCGCGATAGTATTGGCTGTTCATGGTTAAGAACATCCGCGATGTATGCTCAAACAAGCTGTAGTAGAGCAATATGAATAGCACGTAAGGAGTGGAAAGCACCCACTTACCCGTATTCAGCGTTAATTTGAGGCTGGCGATTGTGGTGGCAAATTTATTGTCGTGCACTGGCAGTGCACTGTTGTCTTCTTCCATATTTATTGCGGCATAAAAGGCGATAAGCGCAACGAACAGGGTGGCATAGACAGGAATACGCATGATGTCTTGTGTCTTTTCTGGAGCGTCGAGGCCAAAGACGTTAAATACCGACGCCATAAAGTTCACGTCATACATGGCTGCGCCAATTAGGGTTACCAGAATCCCTACACTAGATGAAATACGCAGCTGGATCTGCAGCACTTGCGGCCAGACGTCTTCTTTACCTTGTTCTTTTAGTGTGTCGTAAGCCAAAGCCTCGTCGGCGCCACTCGCCAATGCCATCGCTAAGCCACTCAACACTCGATTAATCAAAAACACAAAGAAAACAATCGTTGGGTTCCCTGTGGGCACAAAAGCGATCATGGCGATTTCAATAAACATGACCACTGAAGAGAGCACCACCAGCTTTTTCCGCCCTAAGGTATCAGCGAAAGCGCCAGATGGGACTTCAGCTAAAACAATGGTCGCGGCCCAAACGACGTTAAGCATCGCAAACTGTGACAGGGTTAAGCCATAATCGAGATAAAGTAGGGTGAATACTGGGTAGTAAAAACGCGCAAAGTAACTGCTGCGAAAGATTAAGAAGCTGCGGACATTACGGATTTGAAGAATTTCTTTGAGTGTCATGAAGGCTTCAACACTTTGAACAAGATAAAACTATGTATATACCCTTTGGGTCTCAATGGTAAAGGTTGTGTTTGAAATCATGGGATTGCTAAGTGGTTTTTTCATAACTGGCTATGATGGTTGTGTGGGATACAGACGCATCAAAGTATTGAGCTTTGACTTGCAAATACTCACTATCTGCAAAGAAATTTTGCGCGGCTTCTTGATTGGGAAATCGGATCGTAAAGACTCGATTAATAGGTTCATCAACTTCAGACAGCAGAACATCAGAAACCATAAAGTCAAAGCCAAAACTGCCACCGAATGACCTAAGAATAGGCTTCATAGCCGCTCGATACTCGGAGTAAACGTCATTGTTCGATACTTCAAGGCCAACTAAGAACTCGTACATTTTAATCGCTTCCTATTTTTCGGTGTTTGGTTACCTAATTTATTGTGCCTTAAAGAAATAAACCGAATCAAACCCAAGATTCCACCCTTTGACATTGCCCCAACTCGTCGGAACAGATGCAACGAATAGGACAGAACCCACTTAATCAGGCGCTGTCCTTAAAAGTGCTACTGGTCTGAGTATGTGTCGATGCTGAATCGACAACGCCAGCCTTTCAGAAGAGATTAAGGCCGAAGATATCTTTTACATCAAAAAGCACTTTTTGTGTTTTCTCTCTAGATACTTGGCTGCCTTTGCGCAGCACATCCACCAATTGAGCTCGATCATTCAGAAATTCCTGTCTTCTGTCTCTGATCGGTTTAAGCATTTCTTGTAGACACTCCTCTAGGATCTTTTTTGTCGTACCATCACCAAGTCCGCCGCTCTGATACTGTTGTTTGAGTCGCTTGACTTCATCTTGATCTGGGTGGAAAGCATCAAGGTAGGTAAACACCACGTTGCCTTCGATTTGACCCGGATCTTCAACTCGCAGGTGATTGGGATCCGTATACATAGATTTGACCGCGGCAGAGATCTCTTTCTCACTGGCACCAAGATTAATGGTGTTGCCCATCGTCTTAGACATCTTATTTTTACCGTCTGTGCTGGGCAAACGGGGAGCGTTACTGAGTAACGGGCGGCATTCATTTAAGATAGCTTTGCCAGCTAAAGAGTTCACTTTCCTTACTATCTCATTGGTTTGCTCAAGCATAGGTATCTGGTCATCACCCACGGGAATCAGAGAAGCATTGAAAGCTGTGATGTCAGCTGCTTGAGATATAGGGTAGGTAAGAAAACCGGCCGGAATAGAGCGTTCAAACCCTTTGTTGTGAATTTCACTTTTGACCGTTGGGTTGCGCTCCAATCGACTGATAGTAACCAGATTGCTGTAGTACATGGTGAGTTCGGCGAGTGCAGGCAGTTGGGATTGCAGACAGATGGTTGTTTTGGATGGATCGATGCCGACCGCTAAGTAATCTGCAACCACATTTAAGATGTTCGAAGATACCTTGTTCGGGTTATGCGCGTTGTCCGTAAGGCCTTGCATATCCGCAACAAGAATAGTCTGCTCATGAATGTCTTGAAGGTGAACACGCGGTTTTAAAGAACCCACGTAATGTCCCAGGTGCAATGGGCCAGTGGCTCGATCTCCGGTTAGAATAATGTCCGGTTTTTCAGTCTGTAGTTTGTTTAACATGTTTCTGTCTCCTAGTTAAATAGAGGGCTACTGGAGATAGAAATAGGGATGACATACTTAGCTACCTTCCAGCAGCTAAAGAATGTAAGAATTCAGTGCCGCTCTAATTAGAGCGCCACCAGAAGAAAGATGAAGTAAGCATTAAGATACATTTCATTTGGCACAAGCTAACAACAAAAACTATCAAATACAACCCTTTAATCCTGCTTTTAATATGAAATTGGCTTGTTATGCTAGTAGAAGATGAAATAAATTACTGTTAATCATCAGACTGACTCAACGCTCGCCAATATAATGCGCTTTGTTGAAAAAGCGATACCACACAGGCTCATTTTTTATCGGACGTCAGAAATCGAGCATCTAATATATGCTTTATTTTTTAATGGTTTATGTTAGCTTGATTGAAGCTTAGTTGGCAGAAAACTGAGACTGTCCATGATAAAAGATGGTGGCGAAATACAGAACTTAGACCGTCGAGAGAAGTGATGAAAAAAACGTTAATAATTTTGCTGGCTTTATTGGCACTTGCTGGGTGCAGTAAGCCGCTACCTGAAGAGAAACTTTCTTATGTTGGTGAGTGGCAAAGTGCAGAAATGTACTTGTTAATTCTTGCAGATGGTACGGTAGCTTATGAGCGCTTAAAGAGTGGAGGAACCACTTCGATAAATGCGTCAATCAAAGAGTTCGTTGGTGACGACTTTGTTGTGGGGTTTTCCTTTTTAACCACAACCTTTGTGGTGTCCCAACCTCCCCAATTAATAGAAGGTCAGTGGTTGATGGAAGTAGATGGCGTGACATTGGTCAAGACCCGTGAAACCAGTTCAGGTTAAAGAAGCCGATACAAACGACTTACGTCAGACGACTTACTCTTGGCGTTTTTTTGCTTGGAGTTTGAGGGTTAACTCGTTTGTTGTAATAAAAAGGTGTTAGCCACTATAAATGGAGTAGAAATGACAATAATAAATGAAGTAGAAATGACAATAATCGAAGCCGACAACTCGATGAAGGAAGCGATCGGTAAATTCTACAAAGAGCAGGGGTATCACAGCGCTTGGTCGGAGACAGAAAGAGCGTTTATTTGCCTGAATGACGGGGTGATTATCGGTGCCGTGAAAGTAGAACTTATTCATGATGTCACCATACTCAGAGGCATGTACATTGCCTCTGATTTTCAAGGTCAAGGGTTAGGGCGCCAATTTCTTCAGCACATTGAACCTGTATTAAATTTGCGTACAGCCTACTGCATGCCTCTCGCACATGTGACCGACTTTTATAAACAAATCAATTTTAAAGAAATTGAAGAGAGCCAGTACCCGGAGTTTTTGCAACAGCGCTGCAGGAAGTACCGAGAAATGGGTTACACAATAACCACAATGCGTCGTGACAAGATAGAACAAAGATAGACTCACAGCGCTTCACTTCTAATACAGTTACGGTTTATGACCACAGGAGAATCAGCAGTTGAAAATTCAAACAGACAGATTGGAAATGGCTCAAATTACGGCTGATGACTGGGGGGTGTTTCAGGCTCTTAATCAAGACCCTGCGGTGATCCAGTTATGTTTCGATGAGCCATCATTGGAAGAAATTAAGCAGAGTTTTGAGTCACGGCTTCCTCCATGGAACAACCGTTCAGAGCATTGGTTGTGTTTGACGATGACGCTGAAAGAAACGGGTGAAAAAATAGGTGTGACTGGCTTTCGAATTACGGACGGTCGTGCAGAAGTTGGCTATTTGATTTTACCTCGCTATCACGGCCAAGGTTTGGGGTCGGAATCGTTAAAAGCTTTAATAACATGGGCATCTGAAGAGCAAGGTATTCACTCCTTCGACGCGATAGTGACACAAGGAAACATCGGCTCGGAGAAAGTACTGACTAAGAACGGATTTTCTCTTAAAAAGGTCGTACCGGAAGCGTATAAGATTGGTGGGAAGTGGTACGCAGACCATATCTACAGTTACGAACATACGGCATGATAACGAAAACGGATTCGCCATGGCATTTTCGCTAGGCGTTGGATTAGATGGTTACGGTGTGATGCGGCGTTCGGGTGATTTAATTAGTTTGTTAGCAAATGCAAAACAACGAAAATAGCAGCCTAAAAAAGAAAATTAGACTCACGATCGAATTGGAACGTCGCGCATCTACTCATTGATTTATTAGAAAATGATCACAGGGTTGGTCATCGCAAAGCGTTCTGTGTCAGTTAGGGCTTATAAGGAAAATTATGCAATTAGAATTAGATGGTTATTATTTACGTTCGTTGGATGTAGGAGACGCGGACAGTTTTTATCAGTGGTCTTGTGATCGTGAAGTCACGGTGTACAGCCTATCGTCATATGCTTACCCACAATCCAAATCAGATATAGAAAAATGGCTTTTATCCATTAACTCGAGTACAAAGACAGTCTCTTTTGGCATCTGTTGTAAAGAAAGTGATCGCCTTATTGGATATTCTGGCCTATCAGGTATCAGCATGTTTAATCGCAGTGGTGAGTATTTTATTCTGATTGGTGAAAAAAGTTACTGGGGTAAGGGCATCGGTTCGGCAGTGACGAAACGAGTAACGGATTACGCTATCGACACGCTTGGCCTGCACAGAGTGCAACTTACCGCAAGCGCTCTTAATGTGGGCGCCATTAAAGCTTATGAAAATGCCGGCTATCAACATGAGGGTGTGATGCGACAATCAGGTTTTCGCAATGGTCGATTTGTCGATAAAGTATTGATGTCAGTGCTCTCGACAGAGTGGCAAGGATGATATGAAGTTCTTTTTTGGTGTTATCGCTTTTATCCTTTGCCTAATCGTTCTCTATGCATTGAGTAGCTACGTCACGGAGAAACTGCGCAAGCAGTTAATGAGCAAATATAATGACAAAGAATTGGTTGAAAAATTGTTGATGAGAATGATTTGGCAAGGTCAGACTGAAGAGCAACTATTGGATGCGATTGGGCAGCCTGCTCATTGTTTGCAAGATGACGGCCAAACGAAAGTATTGCAATACGAGCCAGCTCGAAGTGGCCGTATTTCCTCGGTGTCTTTGCATCCCCAGCGCTTTAAGGTAACGCTTGAAAATGGAAAGGTGGTTGACTGGGACAGGAAGCAATAACTCACTAAGGGCGAGTCGTCTTCGCTGTTTTTTGTGAGTATGACGAAAAATGGGTCGCACGGCGGAATGCACAAATTATAGTAGTCAGTCTGAGTTTGAAGGCCTTATGGTAATTGGCTGATAGTTGGGTAGACAGAAAAACAAGACTGCCTGTTATCGATAGTGTTAGAGGGCTTGGCCGCCCAGCAGAACATAATAAGAAAGGGATTCGGCAACAATGATACGTAATTTTTACACGTGCGATAAAGAAGTGGATTACAACAGCCATGATGGCGAAGGCAAGGTTGATATCTATCGTGCTTTTAGGCGCAAGGATTTCGATGGTGCATGGGATTTCGCTATTCGTGTTGTTATGCCGCCGGGAAGCTCGATGGGTGAGCATACTCACGGAGATGATGAAGAAATGTACATCATTTTGAAAGGTGAAGGCACTATGACCATTGAGGGAAAAGAAAGAAAAGTGACTTCAGGAGATATGATAGTCAATAAACGCTTCGGTACCCATGGTTTGATCAACACATCAAACGATGAAATTGAGCTATTAATTATTCAAGCCAGTCTAAAGTAAATTGCCTTAATCAGTGCTTATAGCAGCATGCTCTATACTGGAACAGTAAAATAATTCTAATTAAATTAGGTCGTTATGGTGTTTCGGTTTGGTTTTGGTCTCAGGCGTTGCTCGCCCACTCAATGCAGCGTTAACCTTTCAGAGGGTCTATGAACTATCGACATAAACTTTTATTCTTAATCGCTAGCTTTGCTAGCTTTTCACATGCCGACATTATTTACGACCAATCTAGGGATAGAAATGTCCCGATAGACATTACCGTCCCTCAAACCGAGACAAGGTGCAAAAAGGAAACCAAGTGCCCGGTGGCTTTCTTGAGTGCTGGTTATGGCGTATCTCACTTAAAGTACTCGTTTCTAGCCAATCAGCTTAGTGATCTTGGTTACCTAGTTGTCGCTATTGGGCATGAACTACCCAATGACCCGCCATTATCGACGTCAGGAAACTTGTTTGAAACTCGAAGTGAAAACTGGCGTCGAGGTGCGCAAACTCTGGATTTTGTTAGGTCAACATTGAGTGTACGTTTAAAACAGTATGACTTTGATAACTTGCTCTTAGTGGGGCACTCAAACGGCGGTGATATTTCTGCATGGTTGGGCAATGAAAAGAAGCCGTACATTGAATCGCTTATTACTTTAGATCACAGGCGTGTGCCTTTACCGAGAGATCCCAAATTAAAAATACTCTCTATTCGGGCGAGTGATTTTCCTGCAGATAAAGGCGTTTTGCCATTGGAAACAGAGCAAAGCCACATCTGTGTGGTGACCATTCCTGACTCTCGCCACAATGATATGGCAGATGATGGCCCAGAATGGTTGAAGGAGAAAATGAATTTCTTGGTTCGTCACTACCTGCAACAACAGTTGTGTTCAACACTTAAGGATGCGTGATAATCAGCTTGAGACGGCGCATTATTCGACCCATTCACCACAACTTTGCTTGTTCTAGCTTCAAAATAAGGTAAAACCCATCCGTGATCGATACTTGTAAACCAACCCAGCTGCGACGCGTAGCGTGAGATTTTCGACGATGATAAATAGCACTAAAACAACGCTAGTCGCTACTTTGTTGATGCATGTAATACTGTTTATCGCGGTAGAACATGCGCTTTCTAGTGGTAGCGATTTTCAAATCATGGCCCTAATCATCTTGTGGTGTGTTGGCTCACTAACGGCGGCTTATCAATTTCGCAAACTTACTCGATCTCAAAAGACAAAGACGCTACTGATTAAATTGAGTCATGTCGCGTTGTGGCTTATCGCGCTGCTACCCATTAGCTTAGGGGCACTTCTATTGTTTCTTGCTGTGGCTCTTCATGGGGTGGATTTTAGATAAGATAGACCTGAAAACTAGCGGTCCAACAAAGGTTTACGGTTTGAGTGATCGTTAGTGTTTAGGGCACACTGGTGTAAATTGGGCAATGTGTTGCCCATGATTGAACCTGATGTGCTTTCGGAGAAAATAATGAGAAATAGTGTAATCCTAGTTTTGGCTTGTCTTTCGTTTGGTGCCATGGCTGATGAGCAAGCCATTGACTGTGATGCTGCGTTTACAACAATCGAGATAAATCAGTGTGCCGCTATAGAGCTGGATGCTGCCAACACTGAGTTGGAGAAATACCTCAAGGCCAGTTTGGAGCATAATTCGTTTGATTCAAAGTTAGTCGCAGCAATTAAACTCGCTCAAACGGACTGGCAAACATATATGTCCTCACATTGTGATTCAGTTTATACACAATGGCGTGATGGAACGATTCGTGGAGCGATGTCGATCTCTTGCAAAACTAAGCTTACCAAGCAAAGAACGCATGAATTATGGGAAAACTTTTTAACTTATATGGACAGTACGCCCCCCGTTTTGCCAGAGCCAAGTTTGTACTAGAAGCTGCTCACCGAATTATCAAAGGGGTAAAAAACATTGACCCTGGGGTGACTTCGTAGCCATCTCAACCTCTTATACTGACGCCCAACACTTGGCATTTATCT
This sequence comes from Vibrio sp. T11.5, assembly GCF_027587155.1. Classification (NCBI taxonomy): domain Bacteria; kingdom Pseudomonadati; phylum Pseudomonadota; class Gammaproteobacteria; order Vibrionales; family Vibrionaceae; genus Vibrio; species Vibrio sp. T11.5. Next base: position 261,991 of record NZ_JAPPTP010000001.1, on the reverse strand, counting down.
TCCCACGTTGGGCGTTGTGATGACTGCAACATAGTTTCGCTTATCTGCCTATTTACCCACATAACTGATCTCGACATGTTTGGCCGCTCTATTGGTTGAATGGTTACTGACTAAAACTTATTCAACTCATTTAGTACAGCTCATAAAGTACATTTCCGTGAACGCGTTGAACCGACGTTTGGTAGCCCAATACGCGCTATGTACTTTACATTGTCTCAAAAACGCCCATGAATACTGTTTTTATATACAGTATTTGTTAGAATGCGATTGAAATCTTCAGTATTTGGATAGCTGATTTTCTTTAGGTTTTCAGCAATTAAAAGGGCTAAAGATGATTTTCAATCATGTCTCAATTGGTGTCTCTGATGTAGCCAGAGCAGTTAAATTCTACGCTACGGCAATCTTACTAGGTGGTACATGCGAAGGTCAGCCGGGTTTTAGACCAGAGTATGGTAGAACCTATTAGGCTGCATTCATTCGAGATCCGGATGGAAACAAAATTGAAGCGGTCATTATCTAGGTTCAGCACCAATAGCATTGGAGTTTGCATCCGCAATCGTTATTGAACGGGTAGGTGACAGTATCAGTGTCTCGCGTCTCACATTTAAATAGACGCTATACAACTAGGAGGAAAAATGAACATTGGTGAGATAAACGGTTTTGACCTGGCAGGTTATGCCATTCGTACGACTAACGCAGATGAAATGAATCCATCGACTGCAAAAATTGGAGAGCTTTGGGCCAAGTTTTACGCAAACGCTGCTCCAAAATTGAACGAAAAGTCAAAAGTTTATGGTGTGTACACTAACTATGAATCTGATTTTTCGGGGGCTTTTGACGTTATCGCTTGTTCGGATACGTTGTCACCAGAGCGATTGTCAGACTCAGTAAAAGTGAAGATCGCTTCTGGCAAATACGTGACGTTTACTGCAAGCGGTGAGATGCCACAAGCCGTTATAGACCTATGGGGAGAGGTGTGGAGCTACTTTAGTAGTGAACATTGCCTCTACCAACGAGCATACACAACAGACTTTGAATACTATAAAAGTGCCCATGAAGTCGAGATTGCTATTGCGGTTAAATAGTGACTTAGCAAGTGTTTAAGCGTATGAATTTAAAGATAAGTTAAAATTATTTTACAAGGTCGATTCAAAATTGAAGATTATAATATTGACACCGATCTCATTATAAAGATGACGCCTTGTATTCATCTGATGGAATATATAGGGTGCCGACCTGGTGTGATATCAATCCCATATGGCATTTCATTCCAATCAAGCGTAATCGAATCGTCAATGGCCAACGCACGTAATATCGGCAAAATTAGGCCTGATGTTGAAACTAATCAAAGGTCATCGCAATCTCGATACGCTTTAGCAAAAAGTCTATGGCCCAGTGAAATCTACTTCATTTGAAAAGGGTGGTCTAAAACGTCAGCACCCTGCCTCCACTGGTAACCAGACCATTTCACTTTATTGAAAACATTGATTAAGGCTTATATCCATGTTGAAGAAAACTCTACTCGCGACGACAGTAGCACTTTTTACAACCTCTACTTTTGCCGCCGACATCGACACTAACAATCTCGATATCGCTTTCCAAGGTGCCCATTTCCAAGGTGCGGGTAACCAGATCACTATGCTGCGTGTACCAGTTACTAACACGGACACAGGTGAAACTCAGTTCTTCGACATGAGTGCAGAGTTTGCCGTAGATAAGAACGGCAACCTGGTATTTAAAAACACAAACTCTGTGAAATCAGTCGGTTTTGCAAGTGCTAATCAACTGGTTGCGGGGCATTATCTTGATAACCGTCAGCGCAGTTGGTGGGTTGATGGCCCCTCTGTAGGAGCAGATGGAAGACAAGTTTGGAGTATCCAAACTTTTAACGGTTTCTCGGGGCGTTCTGCAGGTGGTCAAATCATGAGTGGGCCTCTTAAATCGAATGAACTCGCTGTCAACGCGGATGGGTTTAAACAGGTGCTAAAAAATGCCTCTGCACTGAATTATGGTATCGTTAATGATGACGATCTCATCAGTGCAGCACAATCAGGGAACATGATTTCAATGGTGACATACAGCTCTGATGGCGAACCAGCTCGTTCGTGGAGCCTTCGTGCTGCACCAGAACCACAACCTGAAGACTAAAAGCACGGGGCCATATTGTCTGTTTTGGCGGACTCTTGTGTTGTTGCCTCCTCAGTCTAGTACGGGGAGGCAAAATCTTAAGCCTATAGCGATGGGTTTAGCCAAGGAAGCAACGAGCTAAAGACAGTGCTTATCATGAGTTAGCAAAATTGATTGAGAGTCGAGTTACTCGTGAAACAAGTCCTGTAAAGAATCGTATTTTACGCTTGTGATTGCTCTCGCAGCTCATTGAGTAACGCTAAAAGCTGAGTACAAAAGCACGCACCTGACATTTTTCATCGAATAAGCTATTGCGAGCAGGAGCTGTTAACCGTTGGCTGGGTTCCGCTTCGCTTTACTTCACATTTCAGCCCACAGGCAACAACCCCTGATTAGGGGGTTAGCCATAAGGAATGTATGAGACTAATCTATCTAACCCTGATATTTATTTCTTCGTATTCTTTTGGGGGTACGAAGAGCTTGATGTTTTCTTCAGAGACAATCAATGAAGAAGTCACCGTTCAAGTATCTTTACCAGACACATACGAACATTCCGATAGTTTTAAATATCCAGTATTGATAGCTCTGGATGGTTCGACTCAGTTTGAACATATTGCGGCAAGTGTTCGCTTCTTAAGTACTTATGCCATCATTCCTGAGATGATTGTGGTCGGTGTAAACACCCCTTACAACCGACTAAAATTCTATACTCACACTGAGCTCGAACAGTATAAAAATCGATCTGGACAAGCAGAGTTATACAAGAAATTTTTACAAGATGAACTGCTTAATAAGATAAAAGAGCATTATCGCTTAGCACCATATCAAGTGATTTCAGGACACTCATTATCGGGTTTATTCACCAGTTATTTAGCTTTGAGTGATGGTTCGGAGTTTAATGCGGCTATTTCTATCAGTCCGAGTTTGTGGTGGGACAAGGCTACGCTCATCAGTGAATATTCAAAGTATCAAAAACTGGAGAGAGAAAAGCCGGTAAAGTGGTTCTTGAGCTTAGCGAATGAGCCCGGTGAAATGAAAGATGCATTTAGCTCAATGATAGAATCACTCAACAGAAAATCGCCCAATAATGTCATTTGGGCTCATGCAAACTACCCCAATGAAACTCACGATAGCACCCCCTTAATAGGCAATAGCCAAGCACTTAAAGTTATTTTTGATGGGTGGAATGCAGTACCCGAAGTAGACGTGATGTCATTGAAAGAGTTGCAAGCTTTCTATTTGGCAAAATCAAATGAGTACGGCTATACGTTTCCGATGTCGGTTCACCAATATAATGTCTACGGATTAAAAGCGGCCTATGAAGGCAAAGTGGATTGGGGAGTAGAGATATTAGAGCAAGGCGTTAAGACCTTTGGTGCATCAGAAATTCTCTGGGATAGTTTAGCAACGGCATATTCACTGAATAATGAGTTAAACCAAGCCATGGATGCATCTGAAAAGGCCTTGTTGCTTGCAAAGAAAAATAACTCTTTGTTTCTTAATGAAATTGCGGCTCAAAACGAAGCGTTAAAAGATAAACTGGCTAATCACGCCGCCACGGATGATAAGCAAAGTTAGAGGTTTTTAAAGCCAAAAGAAGGCGTATGTAGTGTTAAGGTGTCTGTCCCAATTAGATTTGCATTCGTATCAAGCTTGTACACCAGAAGTTTTATTGATACACGCGCCGACTAATCAGGCACGTGTATCTATGGAGTTCAGCAAACAATGAGCAAGCTAAGATTAAAGTATCGTTGGTTTGGGTGTCTAGTTGGTAATATCGACGTCTATGCTTCCCAGATAGGTGCCGGTGAGCTGCACCTTATCGCCAGCTTGCAAGTAACTTTTGTTATCAAAGCTTTCTTCGATGTATTGCTCCAAAATATAGTCTACCGGACCAGAATCTAAGAATGAAAAGGTTGCGATCCACTTGATGGATTTCGATATTCTGTAACCCCATCCTGGCGTGTTGTAAACGACACCCGCCGGCGTACCTGTAACTAGATTTTGGTTTGGGTTAATCCCTTGTTGGTCGAATAACGTGACGTCTTGACCTTGATATCGCCAGATAGGCTGTTCTCCCTTTTCTAGAATCATCTCAATAAGAGATTTAGGTTCACGAATCATTTCGGAAGCTGCGGTTTGTTGGCGCTGCTCACCATTGACATAGGTGGCTAGCGATACGCTCTTTAAGAAGGAGTTCCAATCTTTGGGAACCACAATGTAAGGTCCGGTTGGGAAGCGTGATTCTCCACTTTTCGCATCACTAAATCCATGACCTGATGTAACGTTGTCGACATCAATCTTCCGCAACAGCTCCGCTCTGTCAGTAAAGTCACCACATACAAATAGCCCCGCATAACCATCGCTTTGTTCAGGGCTATTTATAGGTTTAATCCACCGCATACACAGCTCTACCTCGTAATCCAGAAGTACATCCTTTTGGTAGCGGATCTTGGTGTGGTTTGGTGTTGGCTTGGAAAACTTAGGAAATAGGAAGACTTCGTCAATATCTGCTTCTTCACCATGTTCTAAGTAGTTAGTGCCTGCTGCGATATGTTCAGATCCTTGCCCGCCTGCTGCGAGTAGTTGTTTGTAGTCTAGGGATGTGACTGGGAGGTCGTAATGTACGTCAGACAAAGTGCTATAGCCGTATCGATCGACAAAGCTTAGTGCTTCGCTCGGGTAATAGTCAAAATGGTCACTTAGATTGATCGCTTTTACACTTTTTCCCGTAGATTCAGTGACTAAATACGTATGGGTTTGACCTGATGGGCTGAGTACTTGTGCGAGTGTAAGGGCAACGTCAGAGGGTGCGATTTCCGTCGAATGAGCATAATTGATTGACGACAAAGCGAATAGTGCTGTGAAACTGATTAGTTTTGGTGATACTTTCATTTTAACTCTCCGTTTGGTTGATGTGATCACAGTACGCTTGCCAATGTCACAATTACGTCACCAATCTTCGCGCTAATACAGTAGTCATTGAAAAGGAAATTACATGAGAATACTTGTCGCAGAAGACAACCACGCAACCGCCGCTAATTTAAGTGATTATTTAGAGCTCTTTGGTCACGATATTGACTTTGCGTATAATGGGCAGGCCGCCATTCAATTGTTAGATGAGTCGCGCTTTGATCTAATAATATTGGATATTATGATGCCAGTAATGAACGGTTTAACGGCTTGCAGCGCTATTCGTGCGGGTCGTCACGCTGATATACCCATTATCTTTTTGACCGCGAGGGATACGCTTGAGGATAAATTAGCAGGCTTCAAAGCCGGCGCGGATGACTATTTGGTGAAGCCGTTTGAGCTACAAGAGCTTCACGCTAGAGTTGAAGCACTCGAGGCGAGAAATCAACGCCGCTTAAGCCCAGAGTTTCGATATGGTGCTTTGGTTTATAATGTCGGTACCGATACTGTCACGGCTAATGATGAAAAACTTGCTCTAGACCCAACTCAAAAACGTATCGTTTGTTTACTCATAAAAAAAGCCCCCAAACTCGTCGATAATCAAGACATTGCGTATGAAATCTGGAAAGGCGATGAGCCCGAAGAAACGAGCGCATTACGCACTCAAATATACCGCCTTAGAAAGGCATTACCAGAAGGGATGCTGGTTACAGAGCGTGGCAAAGGATATCGACTTAATGATGTTTAATGTGAAACGCTCATTCAGACAATGGTACTTTGGTCACCTTAGGCATCAAGTCTTTACCGTAATGTCGGCTTTGATGTTGCTGGTGGTCATTGCGATCGGAGTGATTGCATGGGCGGCTACCGAAATCGCCGCAGACAGTTTTATTAACCAGCGCGTAAAGTTGCTACAACAGCAATGGATACAAACATCGTTAGTGGTCGGAGAGTGGGCTAGTCCGGAAGATAAATTCCTTGCCGTCTATCAATTTGAAGACGATAACAAACCGAGTTTTCTTGAAGGTATAACAAGCATAGGGATAGAAGAGTTTGAGCTCAGCGATGCTCATACGGTGACTTTTATGTCACCGTTCCAACAAAAATTGCTTCACTTTGTCTATTTCCCTGAGCTGGATCCCCACATGGTCGATTATGGCGAAGGAGTGATGGCTTATGTTGGGTACATGATGGTCGTTGTGTTTGTATTGGGACTGGTTGCTGCTCACTTGCTTTCAAGATATTTTAGTGGTCCAATTGACCTTTTGGTCCATCAAATTCAACACCCGTCTGACAACGTTAATGATAGTGCGATTTCGTCGCGTAAAGATGAAATTGGGGCACTGTATCGGACTTACCACCAAGCCTATTCTAGGATTCAATCCTTTTTGAAGCGAGAGCAACAGTTTACTCGCTTTGCCAGCCATGAATTACGAACGCCGGTTAATGTGATTCTAGGGGCGACCGATCTGCTGCAAATCGCAGAAGTTGATGATAAAAAACGGCAAATAATTAGCCGTGTTCAAGTCGCAAATAAAGAGATGGATAACTTGATCAATACCTTTTTGTTACTCGGTCGGGAAGAAAAGGGGATTCAGCCAAAAAAGTCACTACAGTCAGTCATTAATGAAACGATCGAGCAGCATCACTTTTTGCTTTCTGGTCGAAGTATCCAACTAGACCAAGTTTTACTGTCGGATGTTGAAATAGAAAGTTATTTTGCAAAGGTCATTATCGCGAATCTTATCCGTAATGCGATGAGTTACACCGATAGCTATATATTCATCCAGTTAAAAGGACGGCGACTTGTGATTGGAAATGATGTTAGGGAACACGATGGGCAAGGCTTTGGTCATGGAGATGAAATCATTACCGCTGTCTGTAAGAGTGCCAACTGGCGCTATCATTTGTCTGTGACATCTCACAAAGCGAAGGCTGTGATTTATTTTTAAACAAGTTAATCAGTGATTTGTGACTTTGTTGTGACACAAGCCGAAGTAGAGTCTGGCTATCTAAGCACATAAGGATAGTACGATGATTCACTCAAACTTGTTAATTCCCCCAGTTTTATTTACGCCTTCGTTGAGTTCTAAACAGAGAAACAAGGCGACCAAATCATTCACACTAAAAGGTTACCATAAGCTGTTGGCGGTTGGATGCGTGTTGGCTAGTTCTACAGTGTATGCAGACGAACAAAACACAGCTAGCTTTGACGGTAGTGTCAGTCTTTTTACGGGGGTAGATGGTACTAACTCGGTGATGGATACTGAGTCCCAAGCTCAAATTACTGACTATTCGGGTTCTCAAGAACGGCAGAATGAAGCGGTTGTTATCCCTTTTTGGGATCTTAACTATCGTTTTGATGAATCAAATGAAGTGTATTTTAAAACCGATATTGTTGGAATGGCGAGCGACTTTTACACGCAAGCTGGATATCGTCATTATTTGACTGACGGCTCAAATATAGCGATTGGTGTGGTGCCGGGGTTGTTGGAGAAAGAAGTCTGGAAAAACCCTTATCAATTGCAATCAGATAGAACGACAACAAACGCTGCTGTGCAAGGCCTTGTTTTGAACTATGACCGAGTTTTGGGTTCAGATTGGTCTCTTGAATTAGCTCGCGGGAAGTATTCGCTGGACCAAGAAGACAGTCTAGCAGCGCTCGATAGAAATTCGAATCTTAGCTATGTCGAACTAAATTACATGACTGACTTAAATGAGTCGTGGGGAATCGAGTGGTTGATCAATTACCTAGATGTTGATGCTTCAGGTTCGGCATTAAAGAGCCAGCGTATTAGTACAGAAGCTGAGTTTCAACTAAGAAACGGGCGACATATTACAATGCTAGCGGGCAGCGTGGGACTTCAAAAATTCGACGACACAAACCCTCTTTGGAAGCGAACTCGGGAAGATACGAAGCTCGGTGTGTCAGCGACTTACATATATGCAATGCCATTTGATTGGAAGAATACACTTTTCATTGCGAGAGGTGGGTGGGACATCACTGACGCTAACATTGATTTTTATGACCATGATGAATACTTGGTCACTTTAGGAATGCAATATCAATTCTGAAAAACCAACGTAGTGAAAGTGGGTAAATGGCACTGATGCTTCTTCAGTTTCATTTCCCTCTTTTTATGATTTTGATAGAGAAAATTACTCGCCGTGATTTGACACTTCTATAGCTAATCTAGGGATTGTTAAGGTGTCTGTCCCAATTGGATTTCTTAACAGGGACTCCTAACGTTTGGCCACTTTCATGCAAATCAGCTTCAGCGTCTAGGGCACAGATTTGAAGTTGGGTGGTCTAGCGTTATCGCCCGTTAGCAAGGCGTTACAACGCAGAATCAACTTCTTGCTCATAACTGTTAGTTGAACTATTATTTGTACGTTATTTTGTACCATTTGGAGTTCAATATGAGTCGTATTCATTTCGATCAAGACATTCAGCCGTTGTCTGAGTTTCGCGCAGGTGTAGCTTCTTACATCAAACAAATCAATGAGACTCGCCGTCCATTGTTAATTACTCAACGTGGCAAAGGTGTTGCTGTTGTCCTTGACGTTGCTGAGTATGAAGCAATGCAAGAGAAAATCGAATTACTGGAAGAAATGCGGACAGCGGAAGCTCAATTAGCTTCAGGTCTTGGCGTTTCCAATGATGATGCGCGTGCTCAAGTTTTGGGGCGCATTAAAAAATGAAAGTAGTTTGGTCTCCATTGGCGCTTCAAAAGTTAGGCGATGCAGCGGAGTTCATTTCTTTGGATAACCCATCTGCGGCAGAAAAGTGGGTAAACGAAGTTTTTGATAAGACTGAACTACTTGATAGTATGCCTGAGATGGGGCGCTTTGTTCCTGAAATGCCTCATACGAATTATCGTGAAATTATTTTCGGTCACTATCGTATTATCTACAGCTTAAGTCATGAAATCCGCGTACTAACAGTTCGTAATTGTCGTCAAATGTTGTCGGAAGATGATGTGTAAAACTGCGTTGTAACACATATGAGCCTTCTGCCTGTCAATAGGCAATAACATCCTGTTGGCTGCGTGAGCAGCCAATGCTCTTCGAACAACAAAGTTATCTACTTCGCTTTGTCATTTCGGCTATCAAGCACGGATTGTTAAGGTGTCTGTCCCAATTGAATTTTGCACTTATTTGATAAACGAGCATGGCGTTCGAGTGATTGAGTTTCATTGCCTAGAAAGCAATTCGGCTAGTATCAAGATCTTGAAGCGTTTGGGTGCTACGTTGAGGCAGAAAGTATGCAATACACTAGATGTGCCTAACAAAGAGCAATTAATGTGTATCTATACGTTAGAAGTTTAGGCATAACAAGCATTTAAGGCTTCAAGATACTTTTTCTAATCCAATTTTGGCACGTTAGAATCCATACTCTAACGTGCTTTTGTCCAAAAACGCCCTAAATCGTTCGTCACATCTTGGTAAGCTTTGCTTTCTTGGTGGGTATCTCTTCTCAGCCTCAAACAATAGAAACCGTTTTCTGTGACGGCCTTGTCTAACCCCCATCCTTTACTCAACACAGTGTTAACACACCTCTATACAAGATACTGATTTTTGACCAGTTAATCGGCCTTCGCGCTGAAAGCGTTGACTCTTCTGAACCCCAGCGATATCCTGCAAAAGCACTGGCAAAATCCGGTGTCGGGATTGGAACCCTGTTGAACATTCTACGCATAGTAGCTAACTGAACTGTTGGCTTTCGCTATGTGTGCTTCGGCGCATCCGTCGAAACCCGAATTGCTGAGTTATTGCGCAATTCGATTCGGTATTACGGTGGGCTGGGCGAGGCAGCTTCGGCTGGCCGTTTCGAATGTTCCGGTAGTTCCAACCTTGTTCAGTTCACCACCCTTTGTTATGGGGTCTCTGTGTGGTGATGGAAATGTTTTCCTGTTGGAGGTTACCATGCCAAAGCTCACAGACGATCATGTTCTGAAAGTCCTCAATTCTATTTGCTATCGCATTCACACCGAGCCGGAATCGATTCGCTCCCATATGCGTGATTTATCGACGCTGCTCAATGGGCCCGACCCTAAACAAACGTCTAAATATAGCTGGCTCGAAGCGATTATTAGACAAGCGCAACTCAATCGCTTTACCGAGCATTGCTCCCCATCTCGTGATATTACCGATCTTTGTTTAGTTAAGATGCAGAACCAAAATGCCTATAACTTGTGTTTTACCCAAGACGTTGACCAATGTATTTGTCGTTTACAGTCTTTGTGCGCACAGCCGATTGAGTTGGTGGCGTATGGGAAGGCGAAACTCAGCCCAGATGCATTGCTTGAGGTACTGTCTGAACCGCAGATCCAGAAAAACCGTTGGTTTCCGCTGAGCGATAGTCAGCGAGACGGCATCGTGAAAACGCTTAAGCAAGATCAAACTCTCACCTCGCGTTGATTGGCCATCAACGAGCAGGCACAGAATTACTGAGCTTTGGAGTAGGGTGCTCGCTCTAAATTATTGTTTGTAATAGAGTTTTTACTCTTCTTACTAAGATACCCCCACGCACGCCTTTATATATTGATATGATGTATAGTTTTACGAATTTTCATTAATTTTTAGTCGCTTATGATAGGTTAATGGCAAGTCAGGCAGAGAAAAACGAGACTGCCTGTTGTTATGAATGTTATGGCTCAAGAGGAATTTGCGAAATGAGTGAAATCTCAAAGGTAATTGATGCTGTTATAAAAATGGAGCTTGCACCTTTCCTAAAGCAATCAGGATTTAAAAAGAAAGGGCGCAATTTCTATAGAGAGCACGATAACCGGATAGAAGTAATTAACATTCAAGCTAGTCAATGGAATAACGGTCAGGCCGGACGTTTTACCCTTAATATTGGCATTTATTTCCCCGAAATAGCTAAATTGGCTGAATCTCCAAAGTTTATAGGACTGCCGAAAGAGTATGACTGCACACTACGTGAGCGAATAGGGTCACTGACTAGTGAAAATAAAGATATTTGGTGGAAAGTTGATTCTCAATCAGAGTTGAGCTTAGTTGGATCAGATTTGGCTACTAAGGCTCGTCAATTTTGTTTGCCATGGCTAGACAAAATGTCCGATCTAAATAATGTTAAGGTATCAGCCGTTAACAGTCGAAACTCGCTGCTTGCGGCAGTAATTTCGCTTTATCAAGGAGATATTTCTGGGTCAAAAGTTCACCTTGTTGTTGCGTTAAAAGAAAAGCCTCTCGCAAAATCACGCATTAAATCGTGGGGTAAGAAGCATGGTGTACTTGAGCCATAACAGGCAATCAAGCTGACCCGTGTCGTTGAACCGATCTAGTGGACACCTTCAATACTAATTGGAGGTTACCAGGATTATTGAGGTGTCTGTCCCAATTGAATTTGCTTTAACCGATACCGAAGCGCGTAATGTCATATAGCGCAGTTGCTCTCGAACATCCGACCAATCAACCAGAATCACTGGAAAAGGATTAGCACGGGTAATAAAGGAGGCATGCCATTTATATATGAACTCTTTTCACGGTGCAGATTGCGATTACCAAGTAATCGGTCGATACGTTTAATAGCATGTTTCACTGTGGTATCAGTGTCGAGAGCTCTTCCAATTTTGGTGAGTGTTATATCAGAATCATCAAGAACCGCTTTGGTTGCAAGTATCAGAGATCTAAGTCGTTTTTTGTGAATTTCAGGGCATTGATTCTTAATAGTTTGCTGTAGAATTTGAATGTCGCGCATCGTTAGGGCTTCCTATTAAATCCATTTAATCAGGTGTGTTTTTGGCGAAATTCATTAGATCAGAATGAGCGATGTGCGTCTACTCATTGTTTTATATAGAAATTATGAGGGGATTCGTAAGAATAGGGCGTTATACAGTTTTTTAGCTTGGGAGGATGATTGGACATTTTTAATAATCGAGAGTTAGCTTCTGCCACTCTAATTATTGCTTTTTTTGTGTGGGCTTCCATTAAAAGTGAAGATACATTGATAGCTGTTAAGTTAGCATTCAAGTCTTTGTTCCAAAAAGCTATTCTTATTATAACTGGCTTTTTGCTAGTGTATATTTTATTGGTTGTATATCTACTGTCTTACATTGATGTGTGGAACGTGGGGCAACTGAAAAATACGATACTATGGTTTATATTCATCGGTTTTGTACAACTTATGAATACCACAGCAATCACTGATCCTAGGAAGTATCTGCAAACCTCATTAAGCTCTCAAGTTAAGCTCATCGTATTGGTTGAGTTTCTTGTAGCTTTCCATTCTTACAGCTTTGTTGCCGAGTTGTTTCTTGTAACGATGGCGACGTTATTGGCTTGCTGTAGCACTTTTGCTCAAAATAAACCTGAGTATATATTAGCCAAAAAAGTATGTGACTATATTTTAGGTATCGTGGGGATCATAATTTTTATAGACTCTGTTCAAAACATTTACCTAGCTCCGGGGAAGTTTATCAGTGTTGATACATTTCGAGACTTCTTGGTACCAATGTTGTTATCCGTATCCCTATTGCCATATGTATACGCATTCTATTATTTTCTGGCGTACGAAAGAGCTTTTGTCAGAACTCGTATCTATACCGACTCAAAGGAACTTCAAAGGTACGCGAAGCTGTTCTCATTTATTGCTTTTAGAGGAAAGCCTGACCTGATTCATGAATGGTTACTCTATTCATGCTCTCCTGAGTTTAAATCAAAAGAAACGATTCGCGCGTCAATAGATAGGTATAAAGCAGAGCAGCATGAACCAACAGTATAACACATATGAGCCTTCTGCCTGTCAATAGGCAATAACATCCTGTTGGCTGCGCGAGCAGCCAATGCTTTTCGAACAACAAAGTTATCTACTTCGCTTTGTCATTTCAGTCATTAAGCACGGATTGTTAAGGTGTCTGTCCCAATTGGATTTTTAGTGTCGAGAGCTCTTCCAATTTTGATGAGTGTTAGATCAGAACCATCAAGAACCGCTTTGGTTGCAAGTATCAGAGATTTAAGTCGTTTTTTGTGAATTTCAGGGCATTGATTCTCAATAGTTTGCTGTAGAATTTGAATGTCGCGCATCGTTAGGGCTCTCTATTAAATCCATTTAATCAGGAGTGTTTTTGGCGAAATTCATTAGATCAGAATGAGCGATGCGCGTCTACTCATTGTTTTATATAGAAATTATGAGGGGATTCGTAAGAGCAAGGCGTTAACTATCTTAAGGGAATTACATGGACATTAGTAATTATATAACTCCACTTGCTGGTTTAGTTGGGATAATGGTTAGTATCACTACTCTTTTAATTACCTTCCAAAAGCTAAAAAGTATAAGAGGAGAACAAGCCAAAGAGCTACACAGCAAGTATTCCACAATTAAGGGACTCGCAAGTGACCTTGATAACAACTATCCGGAGATACTAATTTTACTCAATGGAATTACAAGGGCAGAGTTAACTAAGGGTGAAATAGAGTGGTTTTTAAATGAACCCGGTGCTTTCTTAAAACTTGAGCATTATGGCAGAATAAATGGTAGGTATTGCACTGTCGACTTAGAACTTAATGAGTTTTCTCTAACTGAAATAGTTTCAACTCGTAAAAAACGAATGATTGAAAAACTGAGAATTGTGAGTGTAGGCTTTGGTTTACTTGCATTCTTGTCTTTGGTTTGGGGTTTAATCATATATCAAGTTAATGATGCGGCTACTGTATACCTCGCACTTACATTTTGGCTTATTTATTTTGTAGTTATCTTGTGGGGAACTAATATGCTCTGGGGAACCATCAACAAAGCGGTAAACCTACAAGGGAAGCCATTAAAAAATAGTTAACAAGCATTTAATGCTTCAAGATACTTTTTCTAATTCAATTTTGGCTCGTTATAATCCATACTTTAACGTGCTTTTGTTTAAAAATGAGTTAGTCCCTCAGGTCAATTTAAAGCTAAGCAGCTGCTACTAAATGCTCTATTCGTAGCTGCCATCTTCGTTTATTTCATCCAAACCAACCTCTTCCTTAACCAGATCCGCCCACTCATCTGCATGTGCAGTATAAGCATCTAATCCTTCAAGCAGTTCTTGCTCGGAAAAAGTCTTGTTATCCATTCCTGTAGGCTCACTAGTAAGCGATTTAATCGGAAGTGCAACACTGATGTAGGATTTACTCGCAAACCGTTTAGATGTTCTTGGAGGCACCCTCATACATGACCTAATAGGCCTATAAATGATGTGGCTATTGTCGCGTGAGTTAAAGTGGCGAAGTTTCAGTAAGTTGAAGAGAGTTGAGAGCGTTTTTGAGGGCTTAGAAACGGTGAAACCCCGATGTTGGTAGCATCGGGGTTTCGAATTTTTAGATTTCTCGGTTGGTAAGTCCGATTATCTTATATGCAAAAGGCTGGATTAAATCCGATTTAATTCCTTGGTAGGGAATTAGATGCGGATGAAGTCCATGTGCTCAACTTTTGGCTTGTAAGCGTGACGCTGAACGTCTTGTGGCTTAACTTTAACTTCTGCGCCGTCGATCACTAGAACGATACCTTCGTAGAACTCAGGCTTGTCCATTTGGTTAACAACGTCGTCGTGGTTAAGAACGATAGATACTGGCGCAGCCTCACCACCGTAAACGATAGCAGGGAATTGACCAGCGTGACGTAGGCGGCGGCTCGCACCTTTACCTAGTTCAGTACGTACTACTGCTTCAAATTTCATAGTATTTACTCTCAAATATGAAAAAAATAACGTCACATTCTGCGATGCGACCTCGCGTGAATGTGGTAAACGCTTTCGAGTAATTGGTAGTAACTCTTCAAGCGAGCGCGGATACTATCACTGTCTTGCTTTTCCCGCAATAGAAAACCCATCTAACTGGTCATCTTTTGAGTAAATACTTTCAGTGGCTTAGCCTTGGTTGCAAAAGGAGCCACTGGCTCACATTACAGTATCCAAAGTAGGCCTTCAATCTGAACCGAATCTGAACATTCTCCTCACTAATGATTAAGTCTCACCGGCGTATTGTACATATCGTGAATGATTGATGAGGAGTTCATTATGGGACCAGTAAGTATTGTTGTTATTACCTTGAATGAAGAAAAGCGCATTGGCCGTTTGATGGAAGATTTGAGCAAGCAGACACATCGCGATTTTGAAGTGATTCTTGTCGACTCAGACAGCGAAGATGCGACAAGAGAAGTGGCCAGCGCGTATGAGGCTTCTCTACCTGCACTGACGGTGCATAAGATGGAAACGCGTGGTGTGAGCCTAGGGCGTAATACGGGCGCCGCCATGGCTAAGCATGAGCGTTTGTTGTTTCTCGATGCCGATGTGCGACTAGCGCCAAACTTCTTAGCCAACGCCGTCAGCCAGTTAGAAGAAAAGCAGCTTGAGGTTGCGGGTGTGTATATGGGTGCCAAAGATCTGCCCGTGGTGCACAAGCTAGGTTATGGTTTGTTTAACTTAGGTCTGTTTACAACGCAGTTTGTTTTTCCCACCGCGGTAGGGGCGTGTATTTTCTCGACCAAACGCGTACATGAACAACTGAATGGCTTTGATCAGCAAATCGTATTGTGTGAAGACTGCGACTATGTGAAACGCGCCAGCAAGACGTGGCGATTCCGCTTGTTGAACCTGACGTTTGGTTTTGACCCTCGTCGCTTAGATCAAGAGGGTATGTTCAAAATGGGCATGACATATTTTAAAGCCAATGTTCGCCGTTTCTTCTTTGGGGAAATGCGCAATAACGAGATGGAATACAAGTTCGGCCACTACAAAGAGCAATAAAGCTCAGGGATCTTGGTGATGTTTGAAGGAGCTAGCCTGTTTGTTGGGGCCTTACTGGATGCGCTGATAGGCCCCAATCTATTTGTACCGGGAGAGCCTTTTCTGATCGCAGCGGGTTATCAGTTGCATCAGGGGGTTATCACTGGCGTTTTCGCGGTACTGCTTGGTGGCTTGCTTGGCGATCAGGCCAGCTATTTCATAGGACGAAAAGTAGGGTTACCTGCTCAGAAGAAACTGGTTAAGTGGCAGCCTAAGACTAGGCGTCCGATAGCCCGATGTCGCCATCTGATGGCAAAGCGAGGTAACACAGTATTGGTGTTTGCTCGTCTACTTGGGCCTATTGCATGGGTGGTCCCTTTTATGGCCGGAACCCACAAGGTAACATGGAGACGCTTCAGCATCTTCTCTTCGATAGGTCTAGTGTTGGGCGTTGGCCAATTTGTGATGTGGGGCTACCTGCTTGCTTATGGTATCGATTCATTGCCAATCGTTGCTGAAGTCAAAGCCGTCATTGTTGAGCACCAAACCAGCCTGATGGCTGTGGCTGCTAGTGTTATTTTTCTGTTTATCGGTAAACGTTTAAAGTGGCGTTTAATGTTGCCTAAATTCTCGCTGTTTCTGCTGGGCTCGATGCTGTATGCCAACTACACGCATTTTTTCCATATGTCTGATGATTTTGCTGTGCAGACAGGGCCAGCTGCCAAAATTGCTCCTACAGCGCTTAACTTCAAAGCCTATCCGGGGAAATCTTCGGTGTTTGATGCCCAGGCAGTTAATGTGCTCTATTTTGGGGAATCTCCTCGTCAACTGATGTCACAACTTGGCTGGATAGAAAATCACACATTTTCACGTCATGAGATTGACCCTTCCGTATATTTGGATTTGATGAATAACCAGACTCCACCAGTGTCTGATTTGTTTTGGAACCAAATCCCTCAAGATATGGCGTTTCAGCTGCCCGGAGATTGGGTTCAGCGAAGCCACATTCGTTGGTGGAAGGGAGGGGTAGACCCACAAAGTAATCAGACGTTTTGGCTAGGAGCAATAAGCTATGACGATGGATTAACGCTTACTGCTTATTCGGGCATTGTTACCGTGCTGCATAGCGTAGATCCGAATGTGGATGAAGAGCGAGATAAACTTGCTCAACAAGTGAAGTTGATACGGCCGCAGCGAACCATCGCTCTTGAACCGCTTTCTGTGCCAACTGCGTTAGATGATCAACATGACTATTTTACGGATGGCCAAGTATTGGTTATTAAAGAAGCAATGGTGGCTCACGCTGGAAAATAGCCAACAAAAAGCTTTGCGAAAACTCACTGTTCTTGGGTTGAGCTTTTCTTTTTTTCAAGTTTTGAGATATGGTTAGAGAATAGAACGTTCCCCCATTCAGTCGATTACGATGCTGATAATTAATAATAATCATATTCTCAATTTGCTTGCCGGTTCAGTGGAAAACACTGAGTCCGGCCAAAAAAACATGCTAGGCGGTAACGAAGTCGCGTTGCTTCAATACATGATCGAGCACCCTCATAAACCTCTATCTAAAACCGAACTTTTGCAACAGGTCTGGCATAAAAAAGGCGTCATTGTTGAAGAAAGCAGTTTGTTGCACTGCGTGTCAAGCTGCCGCAAAGCACTCCAAGATAAAAACGGTGAAATCATCAGCACGATTCGTGGTGTGGGTTATCAATTTAACGGTGATGTCAGGGAATACGCACCTGAGGTTGTTGCTAATGAGGCGGCACCCTTAGTTTCGCCAGACAATGTGGTGGCCTCAGATCTTGCGTCAACGGTATTGAAGAAGCGTAATGCACGTTATTTGGTTTCGTTTAGTTTGAGTGCATTGGTAGGATACCTGCTTGTGTTTACTATACGCTCGCCTTGGGTTGAAGCTGACTATACTGAAACGCGTTATTTGGGGTGTACGGTTAAAACGGATAAGCCGATTACACTGGCTAATGTCCGAGCTTTCCAAACGGGTAATCAGGTGATCTTGGTTGATCAGGATGGCACGTCGGTCAGTTACCTGCCAGAGGAAGTGGAGGTGGTGTGTGAGTAAGACCATGGCGTTCACCAGTGTCATAGCGGGCTTAGCAATTGGTGGTATGGCGGCTTACGTCAACTCTCCGACCATGCACCAAAACTTCGAAAGTCACACGAAAATTGTCGTCCCCAAAATCGAAGGCAGTGAGCTAGTTAATATGCGCGCTTCAATGAACTTGAAGCGCTCTGGTCAGTATGAACTGTATTTTTTAACCGGCAATCTGGTTGGATTTAATACCGCAGGCAACTACCACTTTGATTCTTATGGGTTATCACTCATGCCGACCTCCGCTGAGCAAGTTGTCCCAGATGGTAAAAAGTTAAACCTGATGGAAACGATGTTTAGTCAACGGGGAATGCACTCAATGGAAGATTTGAAAGTCATTCGTATCGGTAAAGCACAAACGATCTTGGTTGCACCAAGGTACTCCTACCTGTTTATTTTTGCAGAGCCCTAGTGTTCAAAAACAGTGCAAAAGCCAGCATTTAGATGCTGGCTTTTTTTTGTGTATTTCTTCTTTTAAAACATGGCTTTGATGTTTTTTAATAATGGTTAATGATTAAAGATTACTCACCTGACAAAGCCCTAACTTAGTAAGGAAAATCTTAGGTATAACAAGCGGCAAGTTTCATCAATTAGAGACAAGTCATGAAAAATGCTAAGGCTTTACCGTTGTCTGTTTTATGCACTGCGAGCTCGGTTTACGCCGTTAACGTGATTGCAGAAGACCAAGTTCCTGCTATTCCGGTCACCATCGAAGTGGTTACCGAGCAATCAAGCGCCGTTTCACTGAATGAAGTGGGCAAAATTAAAGCAACCGATTCTGCTGCGTTGACGTTCAGTGCAGGTGAAAAACTTAAATCACTAAAATTCAGCGATGGTGATGTGGTTAAGGAAGGGGAGCTCATTGCTCAACTTGATGATGATCAGGCTAAGGCTGAACTCGATAAAGCAGAAAGCTCGCTGGCCTTAGCCGAGTCTAAGCTAGACCGTGTGTTGGCATTGCTAAAGAAACAACCTGACTCCATGTCTGCTCAGGATGTCGAAGAACTGAAGCAACAAGCAAATCTGGCGCGTGCAGACTTCCGTCAAAAGAAAACGGATATGCAGAACTATCAGTTGGTTGCCCCATTTGATGGTCAGCTGACCAATTTTACCCACTCTGTTGGTAGTCGAGTGGAAGCAGCAACGGCTTTGGTTAGCCTGATCAAGCTTGATCCGGTGGAAGTGCATTACTCAATCAGTCAGTCAGAAGTCGGTAAAGCGAAGCTGGGTCAGCCTGTGTCTTTAACGGTCGATGCATACCAAGACCAGACGTTCACTGGCAAGGTAAACTATATCGCCCCACTTGTTGATGAAAGCTCAGGTCGCGTAGAAATTCACGCGCATTTTGATAACCCTGAAAATGCGTTAGTGCCAGGAATGTTCGCCAAGGTTTCTCAAACGATAGGTGAGGCAGAACCACACCTCGTCGTTTCTCAGACATCTGTAGGCGCTGACGGAGACCAGCGTTTCGTTTGGGTCGTTGAAGACAACAAAGCGATCAAGCGTCCAGTCGAGCTTGGTGAAAATACCAATAGTGGCTACGTGACGATTGAATCTGGTCTCAAACTAGGCGAAACCGTTGTTGTAACAGGCCGACAAAACCTCAATCACGAGGCGCCTGTATCGGTTCAAAACACTAAATCACCAGTGACTTTGCCGTCACGCACTTTACCTGCTCAGCCAGTCAAAGAAGCGGAGGCTGAGAAACCTGCCGCTGAACTTTCGACCGAAGTAGAAAAAGTACAAAAAAAGGTCGCTGAGCCGGCAAACGAAAAGCCTGCGGAGGTGACGAATGAAGCTGCCTGAGATATGCATTAAGCATCCAGTACTCGCGTCAGTATTGAGCATTGCGATTGTTTTATTAGGCCTAGTTTCGTATCAAAAACTTGCGATTCAATATTTTCCGGAACGTCAGACGGCAACGGCAACGGTCAGTGCATCAATTACCGGGGCGAGCGCAGAGTTTATGTCACAAAACGTCGCGCAGGAGCTGATCACGGCGGTTACTGGTCTGGATAAGATCAAGACGATGACAACCGACTGTCAGGAAGGCAGCTGTTCTCTCAAGATCCAATTTGAGGATGGGGTCAGTGAGGTGGAGTACGCAAGCCTGATGAACAACCTGCGCAGCAAGGTGGATGGTATTTCTGACTTCCCCCCAGCGATGACAGACAAACCCACAGTGACGGATGACTCTTCTGACACGGCAATGCCAAGCAACATTATCACATTCGTTAACCGTGGTGAGATGGAGAAGCAGGAGCTGTTTGACTTTATCAGTCAGCAGATTGCTCCTCAGTTCAAAAATGTACTGGGTGTTGGTGGTGTGTGGGGACCTTACGGTGGCTCCAACCGAGCGATTCGTGTTTGGTTGCAACCTGAACGCATGGCCGCTCTGAATGTCAGTGCTTCTGACGTTGTGGGTACATTGAGCACTTACAATGCCACCTTTACTGCAGGGACGATCAAGGGTGAAGTGCGTGACTTCTCAATCAACCCTGTTAATCAGGTTACGTCTATTGAAGATGTGCGTGACCTCGTTATTCGTGTCGATAATGGCAACATTGTTCGTGTTAACGATGTGGCCGACGTTCAAATGGGTGAGGAGAGCCTTGAGCCAAGCATGCTTCATGTCGATGGTGATATGGCGATGTCTCTGCAGGTGTTACCACTTAAATCTGAAAACCCAGTGACGGTTGCGAACCGCGTAAAAGCGGCCATGGCAACGATGGAAGTACCGGACAATGTTGAGATGAAGATGGTCTACAATCAGGCTGACTTTATCGAAGAAGCGATTGACCAAGGTTTTATGACTTTGCTTGAAGCGATTGTGCTCGTATCGGCGATTGTTGTTGTGTTTTTGGGCTCGCTGCGTGTCGCTGTGATCCCTCTGATCACTATTCCTGTTTGTGTCATAGGCGTGTTTGGTGTGATGGCAATGCTAGGTTTTAGCATTAACGTGTTAACGATTTTGGCTATTATTCTAGCGATTGGTCTGGTCGTTGATGACGCTATTGTCGTGGTTGAAAACTGTTACCGACACATTGAGGAAGGTCTTTCACCATTTGCAGCCGCCCTTCAGAGCTGTAAAGAAATTGTTTTTCCCGTCATAGCGATGACCTTAACGTTGGCCGTGGTGTACTTGCCGATTGGTTTGATGTCAGGTCTGACGGCGGATCTGTTTCGACAGTTTGCGTTTACGCTAGCGGCATCAGTGATCATCTCAGGATTCGTAGCATTAACTCTATCTCCGATGATGAGTGCCTATATGTTGAAATCGGTGACAACGTCACCAAAATGGTTCCAGTGGGTAGAAACCAAACTTAACGCCATGACCGACAAGTATATGGTGTACCTGAATGCATGGTTTAAGCGTCCACGTCAGGTTTTAGCGGGGACTGCAATCCTGACTGTTTTGTCTGTTGTTGCTGTATGGTTTATGCCGAAAGTTCTTCTGCCTACTGAAGATACTGGTTTCATTGAAGTGACTTCTCATGGCCCTGCGGGGGCAGGTCGTCTCTACGACTTGGACAACGCAGACCAAATCAACGCAGTGTTTGCAGGCAATAACCAAATTGAAGCGAATCTGGCTTATATTGAAAGTGCTCCAACTAACCATGTGCTGCTGAAACCTTGGCAAGAGCGGAGTAAGAGCGCAGATGACATCATCAATGAGATGATTGCGAAAGCGAAACAAACCGTTTCGGCCTATACGACATCGTTCTCTGTTCGTTCTGCGGATAACCTTGATGTGGCAAATAATTTGATTCTTCAGTTGACGACGGTGAACCGTGATCTAAAGGAGCTATCTGATACCGCTGCAAAAGTGGCGGAGCTACTTGAGGATTACCCAGGACTGTCGAACGTAGATAACTCGACGCACCGCGACCAGTTACGATTTGATATGTCGATTGACCGCAATGCGATTGTGTTGTCTGGCGTAGACTATGGCAACGTCACCAATGCCATCTCTACTTTTTTAGGCTCTGTGAAAGCGGCCGATCTGCAAGCCGATGATGGATTTACTTACCCAATTCAGGTTCAGGTAAACCGCCAAGCGTTAGGTGATTTTAAGGTTTTAGATAAGCTGTATGTGAGCTCTGAATCTGGTCAAAGGTTACCACTGTCTCAGTTCGTATCGATTAAGCCTGTGACGGCAGAATCAAACATCAAAACCTACGCAGGTAAAGACGCTGCAGAGATCACCGCAGACTTGGCTCCGGGTTACAGCGCCGATGATGTTCAAGCGTTTCTTGATGAGAAGGTTCCTGAACTGCTGAAATCGGGTCAAAGCTATGAGTACGATGGTGTGATCAAAGAACTTAACGAGTCATCAGCGGGTATGCAGATGCTGTTTGGTCTGGCGCTTATCTTTATCTTCCTGATCCTTGCTGCTCAGTTTGAGAGTTTTGTAGACCCATTGGTGATTCTCATCACCGTTCCTCTGTGTCTGGTGGGGGCGATACTGACGTTAAGTGTCTTTGGTCAAAGCCTGAACCTGTACTCTAAGATTGGTTTGCTGACTCTGGTTGGTTTGGTGACCAAGCACGGCATCCTGATGGTCGAATTTGCCAACCTTAAGCGTAAGGAAGGTGTGGAAGTGATGGAAGCGGCATTGATGAGTGCGCGCTCTCGTCTACGTCCTATCCTGATGACGTCTCTGACAATGATCATCGGTTCGCTACCTCTTGCTCTGGCAGAAGGTCCGGGTTCATTGGGGCGAGTGAATATTGGTCTGGTTTTAGTCGGTGGTTTGACGATTGGTACTTTCTTCTCACTGTTCTTCGTACCAATGGCTTATGTTGCGGTAGCAAAGCTTCGCGAAAAAAGCGTATTGCGTAAGCAGCTCGTTGAGGGGTAAAGCATGTTATTGATTAATGAAAACCATATTCTTGATGTTGAGCAAGGCTACATTCACAGTCAGGGTAGTCATGTTCGTCATCCGATTGGTGTCAATGAGATTGCGCTACTGAACTACATGATCGAGCGAGAGGGTGAGACGCTGACTAAACACGAATTGATGCATGAAGTGTGGCTAAAGCGAGGCATCGTAGTCGAGAGCAGCAGTTTGTTACACTGCATCTCCAATTGTCGTCGAGCACTGGAAGATCGTGCTGGTGACATCATCCGTACGGTACGTGGTATCGGTTATGAATTTGTCGGAAGGGTGGAGACGTACCAGCCCGAAATTGACCTTGAGCAAGTGGAAGAGGTCTTCGCTGAAAGGATGGAAACCTCCACCGCTCAACCACACAAAGGCGCGTTAAACAGTCTTATGGCGAAGTATCATCACCAACTGATAGCCGTTGGATTGTTTGTTTTCGGCGCTGTCGCGAGTTACGCACTGATTGAAAATGTGAGCTCGCCTTTGGCTTATGCCTCGTTTGAGCAGCAAGCGTTTGCCTCTTGCTGGTTTGCCCCGGAAAACAACGCAGCGAAAGTGCATTACCCAAATTCGACGTTATACGACTTTGGCGAGTTGACGTTGCTCGTGGACGGCAAAGGTCGATCTCTGAGTTTTAAATCTGACAGTGGAGTGCTCAGTTGTGAATAAATTATTGACCATTACTCCGCTTATCGCGGGCATTGCCTGTGGGGCGGCGGTTTCGTATAGCGATGACAACCAAGTGAACCGCCATATGATCAGCCATACGGTAGTACATGTGTCGTCTACCAATCCGGATGATGATTTTGCCGTTACGCTACCAATGAGAATTGAACTAACCCTGAAAGAGAACAGCAGCTACGACGTTTACGCGGTATTACCGCAAAGTCGAGTTGGTTATACGGGTTCAGGGATTTACGAGCTTGACAGTGACGGGGTGTTCTTTGCTATGCAAGAACGTCACCCGCTAGATATAGCGCCACTGCGCAAGGGTATTATAGAGCAACTGTTTGTCAGGCCGGGCTCATTCGATGGCCACATGAAAGTAGCTAAGTTGGGCGAGAACAATGCGGCACTTGTCGGGCATAAAGTTATTTTACACATGACGTATTAAATGAGCGTTAATTAGCAGGCGAAAACGGCAACTCGACGGTTGCCGTTTTTTAACTTGAAGAGTTGTGCGTCGCGAAGCGATAGACAATGATGCCCGGTTTGTTTTTGAGGTATTCCAGCATTGGCGTATCGACTACTTTGCCTTCAAGGGAAGAGGCATGGCGGAAGATAGGTCGATTGCCATTCTCGACAAAGATCCCCGTGTGGGACACATCAAGCCCGCGCTTATGGCTATAAATGCCAATCAGATCACCATTTTTAAGCTCTTTGATTAATGCATGATCGATAAATTCACGTGGAATGAAACTGATGTTTTTGTCTTTGATTGGTACTGAAGGTATCCAGCGTTCACCGTCTGGGGTTCTTTGGTTGATCTGCTTCACTGTTGTGACCGCTCTAGCATCAAGGGTGAGCGTCACATCTTGGACATTAAATGGACTATTATCCAACCAATCAGAAAAGAAGTGACGGCGCATGAGAAAGTCTACTTTGCCGTATAAATAGCGTGCGAGCTTAAGGTTCTTATCGAATTGGCCGAAGGAATCGGAAAAGGCGAGAGAAGCAACGTAATCGAGCAGAGTAAAGCAGTCGACGTGATTGAAGTCTTTGATCAGGACCTCTTGCTCAGAATTAATAGAGGTTAACGTATTATCTTTGTAGTCAACACCAATAAAGATATCAGAGGTATGCACAATGCGATCGGCGATACTGAGTTGGTTGTCGTGCTGAATGGTTGTCAGGATCTCCTGTGCATCTACCCGTTTGTTCTGCTCCAAGCGCAGGTAACTGGTGATAAGGCTGCCGCTAACAATAATGGTGGCAGTCAATGACAACACTACGAGGGCTTTTTTCATACAATCATCCTTGTGTAGCCTCTTGCTGTTTTGGTGAGTTTTGACGTCGTTTCCTAACTCAAATCTATCTGATTGCATAGCTTATTAATAAATAAAATAACCTTAAAAATCGTAATTAAGGCTCATGGTTGAGTAGATTTCATCATTGGATTGATCCTCAGCAACGGTGGTGTTGTAGAGGTATTCCATATCAAAGACTAAGGATAGACTGCCCATTAGGGTGTTTTTTACGTACGCTTTAGTGCTGTAATGAGTATTCTCCTCACCATGCGCTAGATCCACAACGGCACCGATGGAAAACGTTTCTGAAAAGGTGAGCGAACCATCCAAGGTTGAGGTGGCGATCACTTCGTAGTTACGCAGAGAGGGAAATTCGCTATCCGTTGGTTGACGTTGAGAGATTCGGTAACCCGGACCCAGTGAGACTGACAGTTTAGTTCTATCGGTATTGCGCATATAGAAACCGAGACCACTCATGAGTACCCACTGCTTGCGATAGGTGCCGTACAGATCGTTCTCAAAACGAGTAGCTGCTCTTAAGAAGCTGGTTTGAGTATAGTCATAGGTTGAACCCACATTAATGGTGTAGCGGTTGGCTCCGTCGTCCGCGTTATCGGCCTCCGTATAGTAGCTTTCAAATCCGCCTTTGTGTTCCCACTGCTCCTCGCTGTAGCTTAAAGTCAATGCCGTGTTGTAAGACAGCGATGAGCTGGTGTTTTCGGTATAGATAAAGCCCAGTTTTGTCTGAGCTGAAAAAGGGTCTTGAGGAAGAGACGGTTCTGGTTCTGCGTAGACTGTACTTACAGTGAGGGAAACAGCAAGTGCAATCATTGATGTTGTTTTCATTTGAATAAATCGGACGTTGTGCAATGTTTGCTCATTATGTTTGCATGCCCGACAATGTTAACTGAATCATCATGAATCATGATTGGTTTAGCTTTCATGTTGTCAAATTCGGTCAAAGGAAGCGCTGGTTCTCTCGACGATATAGTTACTAAGCCAAGACGATGGAATGAGGCTGTTGGGCGGCAATAGTCAGCAGTAAAGCAGGCAAAAATGCCTGCTTTTGGGGCGTGTTGTGGGGAGGTGGGTTAGTGGGAGGTTTTCATCGATAAGATAGCCTTTAAACCACCCATAGAGCTGCGGTCTAAGGTTAGCTTGCCACGATAACTGTGGGCCATTTCACTGACAATATTCAAACCTAACCCGGTGCCCGGAGTGGTCTCATCTAGGCGTACGCCGCGTTTAAGTACTTGCTTGAGTTTCTCTTCGGGGATACCTTGCCCGTCATCTTCAATGATGATATCGATGGCTTCGGCGTCTTGGCTATTTTGAGTCGCGTGAACGCGAATGATGCTGTCAGACCATTTATAAGCGTTTTCTAGAATATTGCCGACCATTTCGTCAAGATCAGTCTGTTCGACCGCGGTAACCAATTCAGAATCGAGTTCATTGATCAGTGTGATATCACGCTCAGCGTAGACTTTATCAAAAGCCATTGAGATCGCATCGACACGTTCAGATGGATAGGATTTCACAGAAAGAATGTTTTTGGAGCCAGCCATTCGGGCGCGGCCTAAGTGGTAATCTATCTGGCTTTGTATCTGATCGAGCGAAGGTTGCAGTTGTTGCTTGGTGTGTTGGTCTTGGTTGGCGACTTCATTCTTCAGCACTGAAAGCGGGGTTTTCAACGCATGAGAAAGGTTCCCCGCATGGTGGCGAGCCCGCTCTAATAATTCCTGATAGTGGAAAACAAGAGCATTCAAATCGGACACGACGGGCGCAACTTCACGTGGATAGTCTTCTTCGAGTTGGGTTTTGTTGCCTGAGCGGAGCTGAGAGAGCTCTCTGTGCATCTTGGTTAATGGGCTCAGAGACCACTGTACCTGAATGACAATCAGTGTCAGGATCCCAAGGTAAAGCAGAGCGAGTATGACCCAAAGCTGACCCATCAAGTTACGTACCGTGTCCTCTATGGGTTGTTCGTCAATGCCGATGGTGACTTCGATAGGACCATCGTAATCAGGGTAATACAGTGTTGATTCGATATAGATGAGCTTTTCTTCTCGGGCGCCCAGCACATTGTGATCACCTTTTTCGGTCAGAACCTTGTCCCACAGAGAGCGAGAGCGCAATAAATCTTTATCTGTTTTGGCGGACCAGTAGAGGCCACTATAAGGGCGATTGAATCTTGGATCAGAGAGGGGCGTCCCTATAGTGATATTGCCTTTCTCATTCGCTTCGATTGTCGCGGCAATTTCGTCCATGTAGGTGGCCAGCTGAGCCTTGGCTTCATCTTCCATGTAGACATACACTTGAGAAGGTACCATCACGCCAGCGGCGATGATCATCGCGGTCAGCCAGACAACCGCCGCTAGAACGAGGCGGCTCCTAAGGCTAAGCTTTTTAAGTAAATGCGCTTTTTTATTCGGCATTGAGCTGGTATCCCAGTCCTCGGACGGTTTTGAATACCTTCGGCGCGATCTTTTTGCGTATCCGGCCGATAAATACTTCTATGGTATTGGAATCGCGATCGAAATCTTGCTTGTAGATGTGTTCTACTAACTCGGTCCGCGAGATCACCTTTTCTGGGTTATGCATAAAGTACGCAACCACTTTATATTCGAGTGCTGTCAGGTCAATCGCCTGGCCTTGCCACATGACTTTAGACGAGCGAGTGTCTAGGCTCAGGTTGCCTACTTGCATGACAGGAGATGCGTTACCGGACGCGCGGCGAAGCTGAGCACGAATTCGAGCAATCAGTTCAACCATTTCAAACGGTTTAGTCTGATAGTCGTCTGCACCTGCATTGAGGCCTTCAACGCGCTGAGTGAGCGTATCTCGCGCACTTAGAATAATGACGGGGGTATTGATGTTCTCATCTCGAATACCTTTGAGCACGGTCAGACCGTCAAGTTTTGGCAGGCCAAGGTCGAGCACGATGGCGTCCCATTCCTCGGAGGTCGCACGATAAAGTGCGTCAATGCCATCTATAGACAGCTCGGGCACCCAACCATTCTGTTCAAGTGCTTGTATAATTTGTTCCCCAAGACGAGGTTCATCTTCCACTACAAGTATTTTCATGACGTTCTTCTACTATTTTTTCAAGGCTTGCTTGAAGTTGCGACCTTTGATGAGCATCATTTCCAGCGATTTCGCGTTGTACTCAACTTTGATGATGTTGTTGTTAAAGTTTAACTTTAGTTCGTAAATCCAGATATCATCGTCTTCTTCAAGCTCGACTTTGATAATGCGTCCATGAAGGTCTTGTTCCACCGCCGCGTATAGTTCGGAAAAGGGGCGAATATAGCCTTTACGAACCGCGTCGTAGACTTCGTCCTGATCTTCTTCAAACTCAATTTCTGTCCC
The DNA here is from genome assembly GCF_027587155.1 of Vibrio sp. T11.5. NCBI lineage: Bacteria > Pseudomonadati > Pseudomonadota > Gammaproteobacteria > Vibrionales > Vibrionaceae > Vibrio > Vibrio sp. T11.5. The sequence continues at coordinate 233,896 of NZ_JAPPTP010000001.1, read as the reverse complement.
TGCTTTATGGACATCCTGCACTAGGGCATGACCATCTTTATCATCATGTCTATCTGCGTAGGTAGGGTAAGCCAGCACCATAGCGAAAGTGACAACAAGGGAGCAAATTAACTGCTTATGAAACATAGCGTTACCTTCTCAGAAATTCTATGACTCAGTATAATGGATGTTTTCTGAATACAAAGTGAATATTAAGACTTAGCTGATAGGGCTTAATTGGTCAGCTCATCTTCGAAGATTTTGTCACGCATTTTCCAGAATCGCCCAGCTTTACGTGCGATCACGAACTGCGGCGGCCTGAAACGATGTTGATTATTGACCACTTTGGTGGGAGAGGCATCGTCAAATGGACGGTGTTTATCAGCAAGATGCGGGCGAACGAACATATCCTTGAATGTCTGTTTCTGTTTCTTGGTCGTTAAAGACCAGAACTCATGCACTTGAGCTTGGTTTTCTCCCACATAGGAAACCTTAAGGCTGCTTTTGCCTTTATCATCCTTATGAACACTCAAGTCCATCGACAAGCACTCGAATACTAGGGCGTCTTTTAAATTTAATGCCTCTTTAAGCTTCTTGTCTGGGTCGACTAAGGTTGCGTCGCATTCGTGACAAATTCGTGCTGCGATATCATTGTCCGCACCGCACTCGCCGCAATATTTTGCGCGAAAACGATAATTGCAGTGCTCGCGTTCACCCGTTTCTTCGTCTTCGAAAAAGCCCTGACATTTTCGCCCGTAGTGCTCAATCAGAAAGCCATTACTATCGAGTTTTCCCCAAAAGTTGTTGTTGAAACCACAAGCCGGGCAGGGGATGGTGATGATTTCGCTGTCCGAGTCTGGTTTTGCATCTCCCACTTCCGGCTGATAGAGATCGTAGCTATTGCCGGCGTAGTCCAAAACTAAGCACTCTTCTTTGCCCGGCGAAAGACGCAGCCCTCGTCCAACAATCTGCTGATATAAGCTGATCGATTCTGTTGGCCTCAGAATGGCGATTAGGTCAACATGAGGCGCATCAAATCCCGTGGTCAACACAGATACATTCACCAAGTACTTAATTTTACGATCTTTAAAATCTTGGATGATGGTGTCGCGTTCAGGTGTCGGGGTGTCGCCAATCACAAGAGCTGTTTGGCCCTCGGGAAGCAAACCATAGATTTCTTGAGCATGTCGAACCGTTGCTGCAAAAACCATAATGCCTTGTTTGTCTTTAGAGAGATGAATGATTTGCTCGACAATTTGAGGTGTCGCACGCTTGGCTTTGTCGATCACCATGTCCAGTTCCGCTTCTTTGTAGCGGCCTGTGGTTGCGGGTTTGAGCTGTGAGAAGTCGTAGCTCAGTACAGGGGCGTCCATCATGCGAGCAGGGGTGAGAAATTTTTCATCAAGCAAATAGCGAATAGGCAGCTCGAAAATGCAGTCTCGAAAGAACCTTGGCTCCTCTGTTCTGACTAGGCCGCGCGTATGATATTGATAGATCCAACCCATGCCAAGTCGATAAGGCGTAGCAGTTAAACCGAGCACCTTGATGCCTGGGTTTAGCTCACGAAGGTGAGAAATGACCTTCTGATAACTCGTATTCTTGTTATCCGGAACGCGATGGCATTCGTCAATGACCAGCAGTGAGAATTGGTTCTTGAAGTCATCGAGATTTCTCACGACGGATTGTACGGACGCAAACACCACTTGTTGGTCGGTCTCTTTGCGGCCTAAACCAGCAGAATAGATTGACCCTTTGAGGTCGTACCCTTCGTATTTCGCGTGGTTTTGTTCCACCAGCTCTTTAACATGTGCCATGACTAATACCCGACCTTTAGCCAGTCTGGCGAGTTCAGCAATCACCAGGCTTTTTCCTGCTCCTGTTGGTAACACGAGAACGGCTGGGCTGGAGTGTTTACGGAAATAGTGGATCACGGCTTTCACCGAGTCGGCTTGATAAGGTCTGAGTGTGTACATAAATCTTGTGAAATAGCTCAACTATTTAGTCTAGTGGCTTTATAATACCCCACCTGATTGAGATGAGGTATTCATGCGTTTAGATAAATACTTGTGTGATGCACTGGGTGCGACACGTAAAGAAGCAACAAAAATCATTAAAAGTGGTGACGTCACCGTTAACGATACTGTACAGAAAAGTGGTGCAGTGAAAGTGACAGACGACTGTATTGTCGAGTGGCAAGGGCGTGAGATCCAAAAGCCGGGACCTCGCTATATCATGTTGTTTAAACCCGATGGTTTTGTCTGTTCGCATGAAGATGGATTTAATCAAACGGCCTTTATGTTGCTCGATGAGGTGAAGATGGAAGACCTTCATTTCGCAGGGCGTTTAGATGTCGATACAACGGGTTTAGTGTTGATCACCGACGATGGTCAGTGGTCGCACCGTATTACGTCGCCAAAACATAAATGTGAGAAAACCTACCGTGTTTGGTTGGCTGACCCGATTGGGGCCGATTACATAACACGATTTGAGCAGGGTATTGAACTTCGAAATGAAAAGGCGGCGACGTTGCCAGCGAAGTTAGACATTGTTGATGAAGAAGAAAAAGAAGTTCTGCTGACCATAACGGAAGGTAAGTACCATCAGGTAAAGCGTATGTTTGCCGCATTGGGTAATAAAGTAGAGCATCTCCACCGCGAGTGTATTGGGAGTATCGTTCTCGATGACGAGTTGGAGCCCGGTGAGTATCGTTATCTGACCCAACAAGAAATTGATTCAGTTTGGAACTAATTATCTAAATTGGAAATAGTTTAGTTCCAATTAGGAACTAGTCTTTTAGTTAGTTATCGCTCAGTATAGATCGGCTACAAGGCTCGTGGATGCGAGTCTTTCTTTTCTGTTTGGTTGTAGCACGGAAGCTGCATATCTAACGCAATTGAGTAGGAGATTTATGTCTGATACTGCATTAGAGCAAACCAAAGCACCCCAAATCACTTTTCTTCTTTTCCTTGTTCTGGGTGCCATCGGCGCATTAACGCCACTCGCTATTGATATGTACTTACCTGCGATGCCGACCATCGCCCGTGACCTTGGTGTTGCGGATGGGGCAGTGCAAATTACTCTCACTATGTACACCGCCGGCTTTGCCATCGGTCAGTTGATTCACGGACCTCTTGCCGACAGTTATGGCCGTAGGCCAATTTTGATTCTCGGTGTGTTTTTCTTTGGTCTTGCTTCCGTTGTTAGTGCAACAACGACCGGAATTGAAGCATTGACTTTGGTTCGTACCGCACAAGGTTTTGCCGGTGCAGCGGCGGCTGTCATCATTCAAGCTGTTGTGCGTGACATGTTCGACCGCGAAGATTTCGCTCGTGCCATGTCATTTGTCACGTTAGTCATTACGATTGCGCCTTTGGTTGCCCCTATGATAGGCGGGCATATTGCAGTTTGGTTTGGCTGGCGTGCGATTTTCTGGATTTTGGCTGCGTTTTCTGTGGTCGTGATCGCTCTGGTTTTGTTGAAAATTCCAGAGACATTGAGCGAAGAGAACAAGCAACCCCTTCGCTTTGGGACGACGATGCGTAACTATTTCCGTTTATGCAAGAATCCGGTCGCTATGGGCTTGATTCTATCTGGTTCGTTCTCTTTTGCTGGTATGTTCGCGTTTCTGACCGCAGGTTCATTCGTTTATATTGATATATATGGTGTGCAGCCGGACCACTTTGGTTATCTGTTTGCGTTGAATATTGTCGCGATGATCATTATGACTACCATCAATGGTCGTTTGGTGAAGAAGGTGGGCTCTCATGCCATGCTCAGATTCGGCTTGTTGGTCCAACTTGTTGCTGGGTTAGGGCTATTTGCGGGCTGGGTACTTGACCTAGGGCTGTGGGGCACTGTACCTTTCGTGGTCCTTTTCATTGGTACGTTGTCGACCATAGGTAGTAACACCATGGGCTTATTGCTGAGTGGCTATCCAGCGATGGCGGGTACGGCTTCTTCACTTGCAGGAACACTACGTTTTGGCACGGGGTCTGTGATAGGTTTTGTCGTGGCAATATTGCCTGATGGGGCTACTTGGCCAATGATTACTGTTATGACGGCGTGTTCAATTCTGTCCGCCGCATTTTACTGGATATTTGGAAGAAAGGCGTAATGTCTCAGTACACTGCTGAAATACAAAACTTGGTCAACTCCGCTTTGGAAGAGTTGGCCGCAGATCATAAATCAGGTAAGGCTGCGGATGCACCGGTAGCAAACAATCATTATCTGGTGCGTTGGGTGACTCGTGCTTTAAAGTCACAGCGTTTCCATCGCTGTGTCGTTGACGATCTCACTCGTTGGCAAAAAGCGGGGCGCTCGAAAGGCAATCAGGCAGGATTAATGCCTACATTTCAGCGTATTTCTAAGTTTTACGCTGAGTTTTTCCCTCAAGGGGAAGCGGAGCGAGTGATTACAGACAGTGAAATCAACCAGTTTATCGACCAGATGGAAGAGAGTGGCTGGGAGATCTCGACCTCGGAGCCGCTTCTTAACTGCGGTAAAGTTCAGATATTTACTGAAGGCCCAAACTCATTCGCGTTGTGCACGAATCAGTGCGATGACTGTTTCGACGGAGAAAGACTGATTAAGCCAATGAGTTGGTTTGTACGTGGTAATCACGCACAATTTGTTGAAAAAGCATCGGCAGCTGGCTTCATGCTGCATAAGATCACCGACTACAAGTCAAACGTTAAGTACCACGGGGAGTATCTGGTTTATCCAGGCAACCAAGGAAATCACTTGGCTGAGATTCCAATTGGTTATCCAGCATAGCTCGCTGTGCTTTTGGATTAGAAAAGAGCTTCCATTAGGGAAGCTCTTTTGCTTTTCGGACAATGGCTTTCACCATGCCTTTAAATATAAATAAATGCGCAGGCATCATGGCGAACCAGTAAAGTAAACCTCTTAAACCTTGCGGATGCCACCATGCTTTAACACTCAGTCGGCGTTTGCTGCCTAAGTCTTCCAATGAAAACTCCAAGCGCCCTAGGCCTGGCCCTTTCATGCCAAACAGTAGGGATAGAAAGTGTTCTCTTTCACAGCGAATCACTTTCCAAGAGTCAATATAGTCGCCCACTTGTAACTCTGGTCCAGGTGGAGAGCGCCGGACAGGTCGTCCTCCGCCAAAAAACAAATCGAGCCACTCCCTTATGCGCCACATTAGGTTGGCAAAAAAGTAACCCTCTTTTTTGCTGCCAATTTGCTTGATGACTTCCCATAGTTGTTCTGAGCTTAAATCCGTTTCTATACTGGCACCGGTCTGTTTTGGGTAATAGCCATAGCCAGCTTGCCAGCGCTTAAGAGCCGCTGGGTCGAAGCCCCAGACTTCGCTGCGAACAAAATGACCTTCTTCGTCGATGCTTTTTCTGACCATTTGTTCGTAACTGACCAGTGCTTGAGGGTAGCGTTGATGAATCTCTTTGGAGTTGGCAATAAAATCGTGTTCTAAGCCTGACAACAGCGCCGCCCCTATACTGGAAGGAACGGAAGTGATGATGCCTAGCCAGCGCGATGCGAGCTGAGGAGTGAGCAAGGATGTGGACCACAACTTGATAGGTTTTTGAATTACGGCGCTGATGGTTTCGAATTGTTCACGATAACTCAGTGTATCTGGTCCTCCAACTTCGTATAGTGCGTGACAGGTTGGGGACTCCTCGATAAGCGACAACAAGTAATGATTGAGGTTTTCCAATGCAATGGGGTTGGCTTTCGAGTCGACCCATTTCGGAGTGATCAAGAGGGGCATGTTGTAGACAAAGTCTCTCATGATCTCAAACGCCGCAGAGCCAGGGCCTATAATGACACCCGCTCGAAGTTCGGTGACGGGTATACCTGCTTTACGAATAATATCGCCGGTCATTCGACGTGCTTTCAGGTGTTCCGAATTGCCAGTCTGGGGTTGAATTGCACTGAGATAGATCACGTGTTTAACATGACTGTTCTTCAAGGCGGAAGAGAAGTGCTCAGCAAGCGATACTTCATATTCAAGAAAGTCATGCCCATGCGCCATCCCATGAACTAAAAAATAGATGACCTCATATTCTGGTACAACGCGCAGTGTTTCCTCTTGGTCTGCTAAGTCAAGATAAATCAATTCTAGGTTTGGGTGGACAGTAACCCGTGCTTTCAAATACTCAATCTGACGAGCGGCTGCCGTCACATGATAGCCTTTGCGACACAGTTGAAGCAGTAACTGCGATCCCACATAGCCGGATGCGCCGAGCACTAGTACTTTTTTCATCTCGACCCCTTATTAATAGTATGGTTTATGTGCAAATCTGATCATATAATAAACATTATGTTTTTTCCTTTTCTATCATGATGTTGTCGTTCGAGGTGAGTAATTGAGCACGGTCTCACAGATTCTATTCCATACCCGTGGCGAGTTTTTGCGACGGATGATTGCCATTGCACTGCCTATTACGCTGCAAAGTATCATGTTCTCTAGCCGCAGTTTAGTGGACGTTCTCATGTTAGGGCAACTCGGTGAGGCAGAGATCGCAGCCGTCGGTATTGCCGCTAGAGCGACCTTTGTCACCACGATTATGTTAGTGGGAGTAACAACAGGCGGCGCTTTATTAACGGCTCAATATTGGGGGGCGGCCGATCGTCAAGGGGTTAAGGAAAGTACGGCTCTAACTTGGCTGGTAGCAATGATCTTTGCGGTGTTTACCGTCATGTTATTTGTTTTGTTTCCGAGCGAAATCATGTCTCTGGCCACTGACTCTAAGGAAGTGAACCAGTTGGGCAGTCAGTACTTGGTGATCACCGCTGTTACCATGTTTGCGGTCGCCTGCGTAGCCAGTATGTCCGTTGGTCTTCGCTCGATGCACAAACCTGGCATTAGTACCTTTTTTAGTGGTATCGGGATCGTATCCAATATTCTCCTCAATTGGGTGTTCATTTTCGGCAAGCTGGGTGTTCCAGCGATGGGTATTAAAGGTGCAGCAATCGCTACAGTGTTAAGCGGAGCGATTGAAGTGGCGACTTTGTTTGGCTATATCTACGCCAAAAAGCACCTGCTGGCTTTCGGGGCACATGATCTTAAAGCGGTAATTCAATGGCAAAGGGTAGTGAGATTTCTGACACTTTCTTTACCTACCACATTTAACTTTCTCGCTTGGGCTGGTGGGTTGTTCGCCTACCACGCGATCATGGGGCAGTCTGGTGTTCAAGGGCTTGCTGCATTGTCTGTGCTATCACCAGTAGAGTCGATTGCGCTGGCACTGTTAATTGGGATGTCCAATGCAGCTGCGGTATTGGTGGGGAATCAGATCGGTGCCAAGAACTATGAGGCGGTCTATTTTCAGGCGATTGGAATGACTATACTCAGTTTGATTGTGGGGGTCGTTGTTGCGTTGCTCTTGTACTTATGTCAAGGGTTAGTGCTTGACACCTTTAGTGCATTAACTGAGGAGACTCGGGCCCTAGCAGAAAAGTTTATGGTTATCCTATGCTTCGGTATTGTTTTACGCTCAATTCCTATGATGGTGATTGTTGGTGTCCTTAGAGCAGGTGGCGACGTGAAGTTTTGTCTATACCAAGATTTGATTGCTCAGTGGCTGATTGGTATTCCACTCGCTGCCTTTGCCGCTATTGTTCTAGGGTGGCAGCCTGAATGGGTTTTCTTACTCTTTTTAACAGAAGAAGTGATCAAATGGGGCGGGTCTTTGTATAGAATGAAAACTCAACGTTGGATGAAAAATTTGATCGAAAATTAGACGTGAATCGTCCAGAAGATGTGTTTTGATGCATATCTTGTGATCCAGTATCCAAAATACTTCCTCCAAGCGTGGTTTTAGTGTAGATTCACAGTCCAATTTTGAACGATTGCGAGACTTTTAATGCTGCAACTAACAGACCTATGTAAAGGGTATGTGGATGGAGGTGAATTTCACCCTGTCTTGCAAGGTGCTGAGTTGGCATTAGAACAAGGCGAACAAGTGGCTCTGATGGGCGAAAGTGGCTCTGGAAAGAGTACTTTGCTGAATTTGATTGCTGGCTTAGATACCGTCGACTCTGGTGAAATTTGGTTTCCTAACTTCTCTATGCATGAGATTGCAGAAACTAAACGTACTGCTTATCGCCGCAATAATATTGGGCTTATCTTCCAGCAGTTTAATTTATTGCCAACACTGAACGTTGCGGACAACATCCGCTTCTGTCGTCAGTTGAAGGGGCTGCCTGAAGATAAGGGATTGTGGCGTCAGATCCTTTCTGCATTGGACTTAATGCCTTTGCTAGGTCGTTATCCAGAAGAGGTGTCTGGTGGTCAGCAACAGAGAGCCGCCATTGCCCGAGCACTTTACATGGAACCGAAGATTTTACTGGCGGACGAACCGACCGGTAGCCTCGACGAGCGTAACGCAGAAGCGGTGATGCGTCTTTTGACTTCCTTGACCCGCCAGTTGGATTGTACCTTGTTGCTGGTTACACACAGTGAGCGGGTTGCCGAGCATATGGAAGGCCGAGTTCGCCTTCAAGGAGGGCAACTTCATGTTATGGCCCGTAGTTAAAGCGCTGCTTGGCCACTACAGACGTTACCCTTTTCAAATCCTTCTTGTCTGGCTTGGTCTTACGTTAGGTGTCTCTCTTCTGGTTGGTGTCACTTCTATCAATGATCACGCCAGAAAAAGTTACGAAAACGGTGAAAAACTTTTCTCAAACCCCCTCCCTTACCGTATTCGTCCTAAACATGTAACCAACAAGATCCCGCAGGGTTTTTATGTCCAGCTTCGCCGCGATGGATTCAACCAGTGTGCACCATTTGAAAGCCTTCGAGTACGCATGGCGAATGGGACGGATCTCTCTTTAGTTGGTGTGGACACGGTGGCTATGCTCCAGTTCCGTCCGACAACGGTCCTAAAAGATTTCTCTGCTCTGCAGCTAATGAACAGTCCGTATCCTATTTTGGTGAGTTCAGACCTTGCTGCTCACATGAAGTGGCAAGATAACGATTTCATCCATCTGAGCGATGGCAGTAAATTAGGCCCGATTATTGTTGATACACAAGATAGGTTAAACGGTACTCGAATCATTGCGGATATTTCTTTACTGCGTATGCTGGAAAGGAGCTCTGGTATCTCGGTTATTGCGTGTGGAGAGATGCCTGCTGAGAAGTTGACCCGTTTAAAAGAGTATCTGCCGAATGGCATGAGTATGGTTCGTAACACGCGTGCAGAACTCGAGTCTCTGACGCAAGCTTTTCATATGAACCTTAGTGCGATGGGGATGCTGGCATTTTTGGTGGGTCTCTTTATTTTCTACCAAGCGATGTCTTTATCTCTGACTCAAAGGCAGCCATTGGTGGGGGCAATGCGCCAGACAGGAGTTTCTGGTTGGCAGTTAGGCAAAGCTCTGTGTTTGGAGCTTTTGGTACTTATTTTGGTGAGCTGGGTTTGCGGTAATCTGCTTGGTATTTTGCTTGCTAACCAGCTTATTCCAGCGGTGTCCGCTAGTCTGGGTGATTTGTATGATGCTAATGTAGGTCTGTTGATCTCATGGAGTTGGAAGTCGAGTGTCTATAGCCTTTACATGACGGTACTTGGTGCTTTCATTGCTTGTGCTTGGCCGTTGGTGCGTTTGTTAAGAGCTCAGCCCATCCGATTAACTGCTCGTTTATCATTAGTTCGCTTCGCTGGTACTGAGTTTTCCATTCAGGCACTGATAGCGTGTGCGCTGTGTGTTGCCGCGATTGCGATTTACCAAGCACCTCAGACTCAGGAGTCTGGTTTTGCAATCATAGGCTTAATGTTGTTAAGCGTTGCCCTGTTTACGCCTTACCTGATTTGGAAAGTTTTCGATAGTCTTTCTTATTCACTCAAATGGGTAAAGCTCCGTTGGTTCTTTGCTGATGCTGCTGCCAGTATGAGTTATCGTGGTGTGGCGACCATGGCTTTCATGTTGGCCATGGCGGCTAATATTGGCGTTGAAACCATGGTGGGCAGTTTCCGTGATACGACAGATAAGTGGCTGAGCCAGCGTTTAGCTGCTGATCTATACATCTACCCCAATAATAGTGCTGCGGCTCGCATGAGTGGTTGGTTAGCCAAACAACCTGAAGTTGATTCTGTTTGGTGGCGCTGGGAAAAAGAAGTCAACTCGAATAAAGGGGTTCTTCAGGTGGTCAGCACTGGTGCTTCAGAAGGTGAGTTGAATGCGCTCACTGTCAAGCTAGGGATCCCTGACTACTGGTACCATCTCCATCATTCGAAAGGTGTCATGATCAGTGAGTCTATGGCGCTCAAACTTGGCATTCGCCCCGGCGATTACATAGATTTGTCTGGCAAGCTAGGGCAAAACTGGCAAGTGGTGGGGGTTTACTACGATTACGGTAACCCGTATAACCAAGTTTTGCTGTCACATCGAAACTGGTTGTATGCCTTTGCAGGAGGCGGTAGCGTCGCGTTAGGTGCTGTACTAAAAGATGGCGTTAATTCCGTTGGCCTTAAACGGCGCATGGAGTCTGTTTTCCGTTTGAGTTCGGAGCGTGTTTTCGACAACAGTCATATCCACAAACAAGCGATGCGAGTGTTTGATCGAACCTTCTCCATCGCCGACACCTTAGGTAACATTACATTGATTATCGCTGTATTCGGTATTTTCTTTGCGACGGTTGCCGGTGAGGTATCGCGTCAGCGTCATGTTTCTTTGCTGCGATGTCTAGGCATGTCAGGTAAAGAACTTGTTGTCATGGGTGGCTTGCAGCTGTTTGTTTTTGGTGCTGTATCGATATTGATTGCACTGCCACTCGGGCTCGCTTTAGCTAATTTAGTCGTGGATATCGTGATAAGACAATCTTTCGGCTGGACACTTGAACTACAAATAATTCCAGATGCGTATCTTAATACGTTTTTGATGGCGATGGGGTCGTTAATGATGGCAGGTGCACTACCGGTACTTCGGATGATTCGAAATACGCCCATGAAGTCACTCAGGGACGCATTGTAAATGAGAAAATCAGTCATTATTCGGTGTTTTTTGCTGCTTACTGCAGCAGGTGTGATTGCTTGGGCGATGTGTTACCGATTCAACTTGACGTCTCAAGTCACCACCAAAGACTTAGCTAATACGGTTATCCAGTCGGGTACAACACAAGTTTTTGAACCTGTTTTACCTAGTATTCCTGTTAAAGTTCCTCAAGACTTTCGCTTTCACAATGAGTACCAGCACGAATGGTGGCATTTTTTTGCTAATGTCAGAGACGAGAATGGCAAGCTATACGGCATCCAATGGAGCTATTTTCGAGTGGCAATGGATGACAGAGAAGGTTTAGGTTGGCAAAGCCCTCAACTATACATCTCTCACGTGGTGGTCTCGAATAAAGATAAGATCTGGAAAGAACAGCGGCTCGCGAGGGGTGGGATCGGTCAGGCTGGTATGACGAATCGACCGTTTCGTATTTGGATGGATAACTGGCTTTGGCGCTCATTAGGGGATACCCCGTTTCCTGGTCAGTTGAGTGCGACGACAGATAGCTTTGATGTTCAATTGAAAGCCTTTGCTTACGGGCCGTACGTCTTACCTGGTGACAAAGGGTACGTTGAAAAACATGATCTTATGCCTATTGCTTCGTATAACCTAACCACTCCGTTTGTTAAGGTCAAAGGCGCTCTCCGATTAGGTACACACAAGCTGATTCCAGTTGAGGGAGAGGCGTGGATGAGTAAGGAATGGGGTAGTGGCTTAATGGCAGAGGAGCAAAAAGGTTGGGATTGGTTTGTTGTTCATCTTGATCAGGAAACAAGCTTATCAATTAGTCGCTATCGCCATGCCCATCGTTCACCATACCTTTTTGGTGTCTTATCCCGTAAGAATGGCACAGTGGTCAACTTATCCGCCGAAGATATTACCATTGAACCCCGTGACACCACCGTACTTAATAATGGAAAGCAACTACCCTTGCAGTGGGATATCAAGATTCCGGAGTATAAAATTGATTTGACTACCCAGGTACTTAACCAAGAACTTTGGTTACCTTTCATCATTCCTTACTGGGAAGGACCCGTTCAAACTACGGGCAGTCATGAGGCAAAAGGTTTTATGCAGTTGACAGGATACTAATTTAAAGTATGCCATTTAGTGACTCTTGGCGCAGTTTTTCATTGTCTGAAAAGCTGCGTTTTTGTTTGTGTTGGTAATTTTTTGATTTTACCTATACTTTTACGTATGGAATAAACGTTGCGTTGAAGTGTTTATATCGAAAATTCCGAAGTTAAACATCCAAACAAGCGATTTTTCCTGAAGAATCGATATATATAAACTCAACTCTATTCTTTGTTAATCGTTTATTAACATAAAAAATAAAAGGACGATATCATGAGTGATATTTTTCGCGATTTCTTCAAAATGGAGTCAGCAGGAGGGATTCTCTTAGTCATCGCTGCTGCAATCGCAATGACCATTGCTAACACGCCACTGAACGAATCTTATCAGGCACTATTGCATTCTTATGTGTTTGGCATGTCTGTATCTCACTGGATTAATGATGGCCTAATGGCTGTATTCTTCCTTCTCATCGGTTTAGAGGTAAAACGTGAACTTCTAGAGGGCGCGCTTAAATCCCGCGAAACTGCTATTTTTCCTGCTATTGCTGCTGTTGGTGGTATGTTAGCTCCGGCATTGGTTTATGTTGCATTCAACTACAGCAACGCTGAGGCAATTCAAGGCTGGGCGATTCCTGCTGCTACAGACATCGCATTCGCTCTGGGTATCATGGCCTTGCTAGGAAAGCGTGTCCCTGTCAGCCTGAAAGTATTCCTACTTGCGCTGGCAATCATTGATGACTTAGGTGTTGTTGTCATTATCGCTCTGTTCTACACAGGAGACCTGTCGACTTCAGCACTAGCCGTCGGATTTGCCATGACCGCAGCCTTGTTCATTCTCAACTCGAAGAAGGTCACCAAATTGCTCCCCTATATGATAGTCGGTGCGATACTCTGGTTCGCGGTGCTGAAATCGGGAGTGCACGCAACACTAGCTGGTGTAGTGATAGGTTTTGCGATTCCTCTTAAAGGAAACAAAGGTGAGGGCTCTCCGCTCAAACACATGGAACATGCACTGCATCCGTACGTTGCTTTTGGTATTCTTCCAGTGTTTGCGTTTGCCAACGCAGGTATCTCTCTTGAGGGAATCTCGATGGAAGGGCTGACTTCGATGCTACCACTGGGTATTGCATTAGGGTTGTTGGTCGGTAAGCCTCTGGGTATCTTCAGCTTTAGCTGGGTTGCTGTTAAGTCAGGTGTAGCCAAATTGCCAGAAGGCATTACATTCAGACATATTTTCGCAGTATCGGTGTTGTGTGGTATTGGCTTCACCATGTCGATTTTCATCTCTTCGCTGGCCTTTGGTCCGGTTAACGCTGAGTTTGATACCTATGCGAGACTGGGCATCCTGATGGGCTCAACGACCGCTGCGATTATAGGATACGTGTTACTGCACATTTCTTTACCAAAAAAGACTGTGCTGGCAGATAAGCCAGCAACCGAAACAAACCAATAACTCTCGATCAAACAAAGTAAAGCCCCGATGTGAAAACATCGGGGCTTTTTCTATTCGCGGGCTATCGATCTATAGCTGAAAATATGGTCCACTCTTCAACGACGGTTTCGGTTAAGCCAACGACGGTTGCTGTCACTCTTCGATTAAGCGCATGGTCGGTTTCGCCTTCACCATCTGATTCCAAATGCGTTGAACCATAGCCTATGATAGTCACTCTTTCAGGAGCAGTACCATAGGCAAGTAACTGCTGCTCTACGGCGAACGCACGTTTCTTTGATAGTGCTAAATTGTAGTTAGGGCTTCCGGTTTTGCTAGCATAGCCTTGTATTTCTATCGAAGCGGAGCGGTACTTATCCAAAAAATCCGCCATTGCACGGATTTGGTCTAAAAAGACGGGGCTAACGTCATAGGAGTCATTGGCAAATAGAATCCTCATTTGCCTCTCTTCCTTTTCCATGACCTCCAAACCACAACCGTCATTATCGATCTGTGCGCCTAACGGTGTCTCTGGACACAAATCACGTGCGTTAACTACACCGTCTCTATCATCATCCGTCAAATCTGAAATCTGGAGGGCTTTAGGTACTTGTATGTAGTCGTATTGGTCTTCATAGGCTTGAAGTGAACAGGCGACAGAGGCGCTTAAAAGTGACAATGAAAAAAACAGCGTTCGCGTCATAATCAGTACTCCACTTCCTTGGTCCATTCTTTGGGTACATCGACAAGCAAGGCGTTAAGCAGGATTCCAGTTGCGTTCATTACCCTATATTTGGCGTATTGTTCAGAATAATGAGCGTCCAAATAATCCTTGCGAGCTTCGAAAAGCTCATTCTCTGTGTTGAGAAGATCGAGTAATGTTCTTTGCCCGATGCGATACTGCTTTTCATACGCGATGACAGTTGCAGAGGCAGAGTCAACATGATCGGCGAGAAAGTTCTTTTGTTGCAAAGTTAAATCAAGTGCGCTCCAGGATAAACGTAAGCCCTCTTCGACCTGTCGATAGGAGTTATCTCGAAGGTCTTTGGCTTTATTGAGCTGGTATGCCGCTCTTTCGGATAAAGCGCTGTCAGAACCACCGTTAAACAAGTTGTATCTTAGCCTTAGCATGGCAAGAGATTCGTTGCTGTTGCCTAGATCGCCTCCTGCATCGTCACGCCAAGTCTGACTCGCTTCAACCGACAACGTAGGGTAGTAGTTACCTTTGGATTGTTTATATTGGTAGCGTGCCGAATCCACATCTGCTTTTGATACTTGTATTACTGGGTGTCGTTCAAAGGCCAGTTTAATCGCTTCATCTAAAGATAAAGGCAGTTTTGATTCGTCTGCTCTTGGGTAAATCAAACCAAGCGGTTGTTGTCCTACAATGCGTCGAAACTGAGTGTGAGTGTCAAAGAGGTTGTTCTGTGCGGCGAGCAGGTTGCTATGTGCTTTGGCAAGCCGCGCTTCGACTTGTGATACATCTGCGGTAGAACCAATTCCAGATTCGGCGCGCTTTTTTATATCTGTGTAAATATCTTTGTGAACGGCTAAGTTGTTCTCAGATAACTTTAACACCTCAGTAGCTTTAATGGATTCCAAATAAATGTCAGTGACTCTTAAGGCAATATCAGATGCATCAGAGAGCAATTGAAGCCTGATCGATTCAGCCTCCGCTGCTGTTCTGTTGATGTCATTGATGGTGGCATTCCCATCCCACAGTAACTGAGTCAGACTCAAGGTTGCTTCCTTACGTGTTAAGTCTGTTTCCGCTTGGCCGGTTGAGTCGGCAGGATCAATGCCTTCATAGCCTATGCCGGCATCTAAATCTATAGATGGAAGGTAAGCACCGCCAGAAGCATCTGCTTGTTTTATGGCGCTTTTATATTCGTTAAATGAGCTCTTAATTTCAGGGTTGTTCGCTAGCGTTAAAGCGACGGCTTGCTCAAGGGTTTGTCCAACAGCATAACTAGAGTAAAAGACGAATAGAGCAACGACTGATACAAATTTAGTGGTAGACACATCGTTCTCCTTATTAAAACGCATTCATACAATTTGGATGCATTATTAAAATCGTAGTACAGGAATGCTAAATAACGAGAAATTAACGTTAATTTAGTACTACAGGGTGAAGTGAGAAGCTTGAGCCATGACTGAAGGAAGATGGGCAATTGCTGTCATATGGTCATCACTACGTAATGGTACTAATATTTTAAACAATAATTAAATTGTGTGAGAAGCGGAGCTATGGGATTAAGTGCACTTGCTTTAATCGCTTTGGCAAACACCACTGTGGTTATTGATATTAATGGACAGGTCCGTGAACTATTACCTGGAGAGATACCTAACCCCGGAGAAGTTATCGTTATTATGGGAAGTGGGTCTACGGTTTACACGGATGTAGAAGCATTGCAAGTTGAAGATGATGGTACAACGGTTCCTATCGCAATTAATGATCAACTTAAACCTCTTATTAATGCGATTGAACAGGGTTTGGACCCATCCAAAATCGAGATACTATCTCCAGCTGCGGGGTATGAAAAACCTGCCGCCAGTATTAATGATAACGATGATAATTAGGAGGAATTATACTCACGTTGGGATTTGACGTGCTCAGATTCAAAAAATGTTGCGAAACATTTTCATTTTGTGATAACTTCGCGCGCAATCTCGGAGGTGAGTCGCAAAAAGACATTCTGGGGGATACGCGTTGTGAGCATTCAGGCTGAGTGAACACTGCGTAGGGTAGGTATCGGCAAGTCCTTTTGTCGATAGACGGGATACTGTTGTCGCGGTAGCGACATGTTTATGGGAAACCCAACATTGAACTCACATAACAAACAACCACTAATCAGCTTAGTTCTTCCTAAATGCCCTGTTTTACAAAACAGCAGCATTACTGAACCTTGATTTATCAATTGAACATGTAGTCCATCGAAATGATGGAACGATTTCGTGTACCTGCTTCTTAAGATGCTAACACGAAAGGGATAACTGTACCTGCTGTTTGCATTGCAGATTTGGCAGGAGACTTACATTTCAAAGGGATTAAATCATGAGCATAGCCTTTGAAGTCGATAACTCTGTGAATAACACTGCTATCGCAACACCATTTTCCACTCAGATTCCTGTTGTAGAGGGCGTTTATGATCTGACACCTGATCTGGTGTTACAAGATCAGGCCGAGCATGAATCTGCCGTACGTTCTTATCCTCGTCGTCTTCCGATTGCGATCAAACAAGCTTATGGCGCACTGGTTGAAGACACTCGCGGTCAAATATTTTTGGATTGTCTTGCTGGTGCTGGCACCTTGGCTCTGGGCTATAACCATCCTGAAATCAATCAAGCACTCAAAGACCAGCTTGACTCAGGGCTACCTTATCAGACACTGGATATCGCAACAGAAGCAAAAACCAATTTCATTCGCTCGGTGAAGAACTTTCTTCCTCAAGAACTGAGTGATAACTGTGTACTCCAGTTCTGTGGCCCTTCAGGTGCGGATGCTGTTGAAGCCGCAATCAAACTGGCGAAGCAAACCACAGGTCGTAATACCATGTTTGCTTTCCGTGGTGCTTATCATGGCATGACAAATGGCACGATGGGCATGATGGGCAATCTAGGGACGAAAGCACGTCGCACAGGCCTAATGTCGGACGTACATTTCATGCCTTTCCCATACAATCTACGCTGCCCGTTTGGTTTGGGTGGAGATGAAGGTGCAAGAGCGGGTATTCGCTATATTGAACGTCTACTCAATGACGATGAAGCTGGCATCATGAAACCAGCCGCTATGGTTGTTGAACCTATTCAGGGCGAGGGCGGCGCTGTACCTGCTCCTGCGTTCTGGTTGAAAGAGCTACGTCGTATCTGCGATGAGCACGGTATCTTACTGATTTTTGATGAGATTCAGTGTGGTGTGGGTAAATCAGGCTACAACTTTGCGTTTGAAGAAGCAGGCATTGTGCCAGACATTCTTTGCCTATCCAAAGCGATTGGTGGCGGTATGCCAATGTCGCTCCTAGTCATCAATAAAAAACATGATACTTGGCTGCCTGGTGAGCATACGGGCACTTTCCGTGGTAATCAGCTAGCCATGGTCTCTGGGGCGAAAGCACTGGAAATCATCGAGCGAGATAATCTTGTTGAGCACGCGAATGTTGCTGGTCAGTACTTGCGTTTAGGGCTTGAGTCGATTCAGAAACGCGTCAACTGTATTGCTGAAGTCCGCGGCAAAGGCCTAATGCTTGGTGTGGAAATCCGTAAACCCGGTACAGAACGCAATAAATTTGGTGAACCAGTCGCTGATGGTGAATTGACCTTGGCGATTCAGAGAGCAGCCCTTGAGCGCGGACTGATGGTTGAAAAAGGTGGGCGTGATGGCTCGGTGATTCGATTCCTGCCACCATTGATCATCACCTTTGAGCAGATCGACTTTGCACTTAGAGTGCTGGAAGAGGCGATTCTGGTTGCGGGTGGAAGTCATGTTGAGCCACAAGACGCTAATCAGCAATGGAAGCAGCATTTTATTCATACCGGTGAGTCTGGCAGTGATGAGTTCAGCAAAGTCATGAACCACACAACTGCGGCAATGAAACAGGTCTTTGAACAAGTCGATGCGCCTTATTCAGGTCTTGAACCAAAGCAGTTAGAGCAGGCGATTAATGCAGTTGATCTAAACAACAAAAATGCCAGCCTGACGGATGTGATCACTGATACTGCTGATCTGGTAGCAAAGAATGCTATTTTTACTCAGCATCCTAACTGTATTGCTCACCTTCACACCCCTCCGTTAATGTCTGCAGTGGCAGCAGAAGCGATGATTGCTTCTTTAAACCAGTCAATGGACTCCTGGGACCAAGCCTCTTCTGCGACTTATGTTGAGCAGAAAGTGGTGGATTGGCTGTGTGAGAAATACGAGCTTGGCAAACTGGCTGATGGCATATTTACCAGTGGTGGCACCCAAAGCAATCAAATGGGTTTAATGCTTGCTCGTGACTGGATTGCAGACAAGCTGTCAGGACACTCTATCCAGAAATTGGGGTTGCCGGAATATGCCGACAAACTGCGTATCGTCTGTTCGAAAAAGTCTCATTTTACGGTACAGAAATCAGCCTCTTGGATGGGACTGGGCGAGAAAGCGGTGTTAACTGTTGACGCTCATAGTAACGGCACGATGGATGTTGCTCAGCTTGATGACGTGATTAGTAAGGCGAAATCTCAAGGATTAATTCCATTCGCCATCGTTGGAACGGCAGGCACCACTGATCATGGCGCTATTGATGATTTGAATGTGATTGCCGACGCGGCGCAAAAACACCAGATGTGGATGCATGTTGATGGTGCTTATGGTGGAGCACTGATTTTAAGCCGCCATAAAGAGCGTCTAGCGGGTATCGAACGCGCAGATTCAGTCAGTGTCGACTTCCATAAGTTGTTCTATCAAACCATCAGTTGTGGAGCTTTGTTACTCAAAGACAAACATAACTTTAAGTATCTGCTGCATCATGCGGATTACCTCAACCGTGAGCATGATGAGTTGCCTAACTTGGTGGACAAGTCGATTGCGACGACGAAGCGATTCGATGCATTGAAAGTTTTTATGACGATGCAGAATGTCGGCCCAGATACATTGGGCGCCATGTATGACCATCTTCTCGAACAAACTCAGCAAGTCGCGGATCTCGTTCGTAGCGACGACAACCTAGAATTGTTGGCTGAGCCATCGTTGTCGACTGTGCTATTCCGTGTCGCACATGCTCAAGTCGCGGATCTGGACGAGCTGAATAAAGTTGTAAGACTGAAAGCGTTAACTCGTGGCGTTGCGGTATTAGGTGAAACCATTGTTGATGGTAAAACCGCTTTGAAATTTACGATTCTTAATCCTTGCCTGACGATGGCTGATTTTGAATCTTTACTAATTAAAATCAATAAGCTAGCCGCTGAGCTGGCGTAATTAAGGTAACGGAAAACTATGGCAATTCTACAGATTGGTGCAGGCGGTGTTGGCTGGGTAGTTGCACATAAAGCTGCGCAAAACAACGACGTTCTGGGTGACATTACGATTGCATCACGTACCGTGAGTAAATGTGAAAAAATCATCGAATCTATCCAGAAGAAAAACAACCTGAAAGATCCATCGAAGAAACTGGAAGCGCGGGCTGTTGATGCGGATGACGTTGATGCATTAGTCGCTCTTATTAAAGAAGTTCAGCCTGACCTTGTCATTAACGCTGGTCCTCCTTGGGTTAACATGACGATCATGGAAGCTTGTTACCAAGCCAAAGTGAACTACTTAGATACCTCTGTTGCTGTTGACCTGTGCTCTGAAGGCCAGCAAGTTCCTCAAGCTTACGATTGGCAGTGGGGCTACCGTGAGAAGTTCGCTGAAGCGGGCATCACGGGCATTTTGGGTGCTGGTTTCGATCCTGGCGTGGTGTCGGTATTTGCAGCCTACGCAGTGAAGCACCTGTTTGATGAAATCGACACGATTGACGTAATGGATGTGAATGCTGGCGACCATGGTAAGAAGTTCGCGACCAACTTCGACCCAGAAACCAACATGCTAGAAATTCAAGGTGATTCTTTCTACTGGGAAAATGAAGAGTGGAAACAAGTCCCGTGTCACTCGCGTATGCTTGAGTTTGAATTCCCGTTAGTGGGCAAGCACAAAGTGTACTCTATGGCGCACGATGAAGTTCGTTCTATGCAAGAATTCATTCCCGCTAAACGTATCGAGTTTTGGATGGGTTTTGGTGACAAATACCTAAACTACTTCAACTGCATGCGTGACATCGGACTACTAAGTCCAGATCCGCTGACGCTTCACGATGGTACGGTTGTACAGCCTCTACATGTGCTTAAAGCATTGCTGCCAGACCCAACTTCTCTTGCACCGGGCTATACAGGTAAAACTTGTATCGGTACTTGGGTTCAGGGAACGAAAGACGGCAAGCAGCGTAGTGTATTTATCTACAACAACGCCGATCACGAAGTCGCGTACGAAGACGTAGAGCACCAAGCAATTTCTTACACCACAGGTGTACCAGCGATCACCGCTGCACTTCAGTTCTTCCGTGGTGAATGGGCGGATAAAGGTGTGTTTAATATGGAACAGCTCAACCCAGACCCATTCCTTGAAACTATGCCAAGCATTGGTCTTGATTGGCATGTTCAGGAACTAGAGCCGGGTCAACCTGTTATCCACAAACTAAAGTAAGCACTTATTGTTCTTAATTTGGATTTATAAAATTAAGCCGATGCACCAGTGTCGGCTTTGTTCGATTTTTACGGTATTAATTAGGTAAGAATACAAAATGCAAAAAAACGAACTGAAAACACCATATTTTATGATCAATGAAGATAAGTTGGTCGAAAATCTAGAAAAAGCCAAACAGCTCAAGGAAATCTCGGGTGTGAAGCTGGTATTGGCGTTGAAGTGTTTTTCTACATGGGGTGTTTTCGACATCATCAAGCCTTACTTAGATGGCACAACGAGTTCTGGCCCATTCGAGGTTAAGTTGGGGCATGAAACTTTCGGTGGTGAAACTCACGCATACAGTGTCGGATACAGTGAGGATGATGTACGTGATGTGGCTGATATTTGCGACAAAATGATTTTTAACTCACAAAATCAATTGGCTGCGTATCGACACATTGTAGAAGGAAAGGCTTCGCTTGGTTTACGCCTTAACCCTGGTGTGAGCTATGCTGGGCAAGATTTAGCCAATCCAGCACGTCAGTTTTCTCGCCTTGGTGTGCAAGCGGACCATATTGATCCAGAAGTCTTTGAGGATATTGACGGTGTGATGTTCCACATGAATTGTGAGAACAAAGACGTCGACGCGTTTATCGGTCTGCTGGGCTCTATTTCTGAGCAGTTTGGCCACTACTTGGATAAGCTTGACTGGGTCAGTATGGGCGGAGGTGTGTTCTTCACCTGGCCGGGATACGACATCGAAAAACTTGGCTTAGCGCTTAAAGCTTTCTCTGATAAGCACGGTGTTCAAATGTACCTTGAGCCGGGTGAAGCGATCATTACCCAAACGACAGACTTGGTCGTGACTGTGGTGGATATCGTTGAGAATGTTAAAAAAACAGCGATTGTAGATTCTGCAACTGAAGCTCATCGCTTGGATACGCTGATTTACAATGAACCCGCTTCCATTCTAGAGGCCACGGATAAAGGTGAACATGAGTATGTGATTGGCTCTTGTTCATGTTTGGCTGGTGATCAGTTCTGTGAGACTCGCTTTGATAAACCACTGGAAATTGGTCAGCGCCTCCATATCTTAGATAGTGCGGGCTATACCATGGTGAAGCTTAACTGGTTTAATGGATTAAGAATGCCTTCCGTATACTGTGAACGTTCGAGTGGTGAAATTCAAAAGCTCAATGAGTTTGATTATGCTGACTTCAAACGCTCGCTCTCACAGTGGAGTGTTCAGTAACCTATCGAGTAGAGCAGCCAATGAAGCTGCTCTTGTTTTATGCCTCGACCATGACCCGAGTGTCTTCACTTAAAGCTTCCAGCTCTTTTGCGACGTCATCTATCTGGACCTGAGTTGGCAGTTTCAAAGCGATGTTTGCTGTAAATAAGCTGGAACTTACGCCACCACCACCAGCAACAAACACACGTTGGCAGTCCATGTCCAAAATATTGATGCCTTGATTGTCTAGAACATGGGTGATCTCATTAACAATGCCTGCTCGGTCATTGGAGTCTAACCGAAGTTGATAAATAGCATCGGCATTGTGTGTGTGGCTATCTGAATCGACAAACTGGACCAGTAGATCGTCATGGCTGCTAAACGCTTCTTTAACGCACTCCGCTTTTTCCTCTGGCAATTCAACTTTGATGACTGCCGCGACTTGGTCTTCGATAAAGTTTACTTTACTGATCAGCCACTTTCCTCCATTTTCGTGAGTAATAGCCGCCAGCTGCTTGATTGTGGCAGGTGTTGCTTTGCCGACGAAATTGACGATAAAAGTACTATTCATAACGGGCCTCCTGAATGCAAGCAATTCTTTATATAGGACTAAATTTAGTTTAGGAGCAGGGCGGAAGTTAGGCTTGATTCAGGTCAAGTTTTTGACTTGATGGCGGATTGTATTGACCATTATGGTAGGGCAGACACAAAAAAAGCGGCAATTCGCTGCCGCTTTCTTTGTTTAAGTGTCAGATTAAAAACTGATTTTCATCTCGACGCCATAAAATACGCTATCGTAGCTGGCGCCCGCATCCATGGCAAATTGAGCGGCATCTTGATTGCCAAACCAAGGTTTGCTGTTGTACTGGAACTCAGCACTACCACCCCAAGCATCGCTAACCCAACCGTGAATATGACCAACAGGGTTGAGTAAAAACAACGTAACATCGCCCATAGTTTGAGAGCCCCACACTTCGCCACCTGTAGAGACAATGTCTTGTTCTGCTTCAAACATCATTTCACCCACTATTGCACCAAAGAAGGGGGTAATGAAGAGGTCCTGCCACGAAGGCACTTCTGCAAAAGCTTCTACACCATATTCCCAGAAGAAGGTAGATAGTGTGGCAGAATAAAGAAAAGACTCAAACTCGTTGAATCCAGAATGACGGGCGGCGGTATAATAAACGCCACCGAAGTACGGGTGCATGACATAGTTTAGAAAATGGTCGTCTCGGTCCCATACTGGGCCGGATGTGACATTATCTTTCCACTTCGTTCCTAAACCGCTCAAATCACGATCTTCTTCATCCCACTTTGTAATCGATTCTGGCAGCAGTGTCATTAAGCCTACCGTCGCAACACTAAGACCTAAAATCGTGTAAGTTTGACCCTTAAGGTAATCCCAGTCTTTCTTACTTTGCACGGTGAGATATTTAGGGAGTTCAGGCTCTTCCAATTTTAAATCGTTTTCAGTTAAACCTAAGGCATAACTATTGCTAGTCTTATATGAATAAGAGTTACTGAAAAGGCTGTAGTTTTCGCTGTTATCTAGATTGAGTGAAGAGTCAATATAGTTGGGAGCGTCGTAGGTATTGGCATTGGCGCAAGCAGAAGCCGACAACATCAAAGCGGTGATGTGTTTTATGTACACTGATAAACTCCACAGTCTATATCTTATAATGATCAGGCTCACAATTATCCATCAAAGCCAGAGGAATGGAAACCGGAAAATGTCCTAATTAAGAGACGTGACTTCTAAATAACACTCAAACAATGAAATGGTCAGTTTTAAGGGCTTTGTTTGTGATTCAGGACCAGAGGCTTCCTAAAAAGGAAAATAATTATGTTGAAGATAGCGATGTTAAGTACCGGTGAGGAAGTGCTTCACGGCGATATCGTTGATACCAACGCGGCTTGGTTGTCAGAGAAGTTCTTTAAGCAAGGTTTTTCTCTCTCTAAGCGCTCGACGGTAGGTGATAGTCAGTCCGCTTTAGTAGAAGAGTTGATGATGTTGAGCTTTAACTGTGACGTCGTGATTGTCAACGGTGGCCTGGGGCCAACTTCTGATGATCTGAGTGCTGAAGCTGCCGCACAAGCGTCAGATACGGAACTAGAGTTATATCCGGAATGGCTGGAAAAACTGGAGCAGTTCTTCAGTGCTCGCGGTATTGCGATGCCAGAGAGCAATCGAAAGCAAGCTATGTTGCCCCATGGGTCGTTGGTTTTGGATAACCCTATCGGTACCGCATGTGGCTTTCTGTTGACTTTTAACGATTGTGACTTTTACTTCACCCCAGGTGTCCCAAGTGAATTCAAGCTGATGGTAGAATCACAGATTTTGCCACATTTGCAACAGCGTCATAGCGACGTTGTGGGTTACGAATGCAGTAAACTCCATACTTTTGGCACATCCGAGTCCGCACTGTCAGACAAACTAGATAAAGTTCATCTTCCCGAAGGCTATTTCTTAGGTTATCGCTCTTACCTGCCTTTTATTGAGGTCAAATTGTTTGGCCCTAGGGATGATTTGGATAATCGTGTCAAGTTGCTCCAATTGGTCTACAACCTGATCGAAGCGAATGTTGTTAGTGTTGACGAAACGATGCAAGACAACGTTGGTCATCTGATTCTAGATAAGAAGCTGTCAATTTCCACAGCAGAGCAATCCACACATGGTAACCTGTCATTATGGCTCCACTCCAATGAAGCCGCTGCAGACTATTGTGGGCATGGCTGGGTATTGGGCAATAAAGTAGACGTGGGTAAGAGCGATAATGATGATCTTGCTGCTGCTTTCGCTCTTGCAGCAGCGACGAAAGACAAATGCGCAACAGATATAGCGATCGCTACTGGTAAAGTCACGGAAAGAACCTTCTCTGTAGCGATTTCAGCAAGAGAGGGGGAGTGGGGGCAAACGTTAACATTTAATCGAAGTTTTTCTAGAGCAGACCAAACGACCATTGTTACCACAGTTGCTGCGGATATGCTGAGACGCTATTTATCAGGAAAAACCATGTTTCCGAATTACAGTTCGTTGACTCGCGATAAAGAGATGTACGTCCCTCAAAGTGTTATTCAGGGCTAGAATAGCCTTAAATAACTGTCAAATCTGTACCGAGCAGCATGCAGTAATAAGTGAATGAATATGCTTCTTATTACATGCATGCTTTCATAAATATTTCTTAGAAGAAAATCATCTATAGCTTAAATCGATGATTTTAAATAGATGCCAACTTTGTCTCTGATTTGCCACGTGCATTTGTTTTAATTGTGCTTAAAATGATAGTTCGTCGCAGATATTGCTCAGGGAGGTTAGCATGTTCCATCATTCAAAAATAATGGTTTGGTATCAAGTGGCGAGTCAGAAAGTGGTTTTAGGAGAAGCACTTAGCGATGATAACCAAGACGTTATTTCTATGTGGCTCCATGCTCCGGAAGAAAAAAATCAAGAAAATTCATTAGGCTATCGCTTGTCTTTGTTTGATGACGACGGACGAGAGATTGCCGACAAAGCAGTGTCAATGTTGACTGCCGATGAGTTCTTATCCGGTATTCAGATTCGTGCCTAAATAGTAAAATAAAACCCGGCATAGCGAGCCGGGCTTTATGTTTGGTGCATAGTTATGCAATTTTTTCTTTTGGGGTGTAATGGACGTCGTCAATTTCGATGTCTGACTTAGCTTTACTGATACAGGGTAAAATTTCGTCACTCTGAGTATACGCCATCGCAAAACCAACGTATTCCACCTCACCTTTGACCAGCTTGCAACGACAAGCGCCGCAGTGCCCATCTCGGCAATTGTATTCAGGCTCAATCCCTGCTTTTTCCATTGTTTCCAGAATGGTATTGGAAGGGTTAGACTGAATCGCAGTGATTCCATTGATTTTTATGTTGGGCATTACAGTTCGAAATCCTTAAAGTCATCTGCACGTACGTCACTATCGATCTGACCGACTAGGTAAGATGATATCTCCGCTTCTTGTGGTGCAACTTGTACGTTATCTGAAGATAACCAAGCGTTGATCCATGGAATAGGGTTAGACGTTGCTTCTGGGTACGCTGCATCAAGGCCGACTGCCTGCATACGGATGTTAGTGATGTATTCAACATACTGACAAAGAATGTCTTTGTTGAGACCGATCATAGAGCCATCTTTGAACAGGTATTCTGCCCATTCTTTCTCTTGTTCAGCTGCAGCTTTGAATAAATCAAAACATTCTTGTTTGCACTCTTCAGCAATTTGCATGAAGGAAAAATCGTCCTGACCATTACGCAGCAGATTAATCATGTGCTGTGTACCTGTTAGATGCAGCGCTTCATCACGAGCTATGAGCTTAATGATTTTCGCGTTGCCTTCCATAAGTTCACGCTCTGCAAATGCAAATGAACACGCGAAACTGACATAGAAACGAATCGCTTCTAGGGCGTTTACAGACATCAGACACACGTAAAGCTTTTTCTTGAGGTCGTGAAGTGACACCTTCACTTCTTTACCATTGATTGTCTGTGTCCCTTCACCGTAGCGATGATAGTCATTCGTCATTTGAATTAGATCATCGTAGTAGTGTGAAATGTCTTCAGCACGTTTCAAAATATGCTCGTTTTCTACGATGTCATCAAACACCAAACCAGGGTCATTTACGATGTTACGGATGATATGAGTGTACGAACGCGAGTGAATTGTTTCGGAAAACGACCACGTTTCAATCCACGTCTCTACCTCTGGTAGCGATACCAAAGGAAGTAGAGCAACGTTTGGGCTACGACCCTGGATGGAATCTAGCAATGTTTGGTACTTCAAGTTAGAAATGAAAATGTGTTTTTCATGTTCTGGTAGTTTGTTGAAGTCGATGCGATCGCTTGATACGTCAACTTCTTCTGGACGCCAGAAGAAAGACAGTTGTTTCTCGATCAGTTTTTCAAAGATCTCGAATTTTTGCTGGTCGTAACGAGCGACGTTGACTGACTGACCTAAGAACATTGGTTCTTTCAGTTGGTCATTTTTTTTTCGGTTAAAAGTACTGTAAGCCATAATGCCTCAATTCCTTTTAAGCCCCTCAATCGAGGGGCAAATAATCTGTTAAGCCTTGCTAGTTCAATAGTGAACTAGTGATTAGATCTTACAACCACCGCCTGCGCAATCATCGTCTTGTGGTTGTACAGCGTCTTTCTGGTCATCGCTGGCACCATCACGAGTGTTATGATAGTAAAGTGTCTTTACACCATATTTGTACGCTGTTAGCAGATCTTGGAGCAGTTTCTTCATTGGCACCTTACCACTGTCGAAACCGCTTGGGTCATAGTTAGTGTTGGCTGAAATTGCCTGATCGACAAACTTCTGCATGATACCAACCAGATGTAGATAACCGTCATTAGAACCAATATTCCAAAGAAGCTCGTAGTTATCTTTGTATTCAGTGAACTCAGGAACGACCTGCTTCAGGATACCGTCTTTCGATGCTTTTACAGATACGTAGCCACGTGGAGGCTCGATACCGTTTGTCGCATTTGAGATCTGTGAAGATGTCTCTGAAGGCATTAGCGCCGTTAGTGTTGAGTTACGCAGGCCGTGAGTCATGATCTCTTCACGAAGACCGTCCCAGTCGTAATGAAGGGGTTCATCGCAAACCAAATCAACGTCTTTTTTGTACGTATCGATTGGAAGAAGGCCTTTCGCATAGTTGGTTTCACCAAATAAAGGACACTTACCTTGCTCTTTCGCTAGCGCTACAGACGCTTTTAGCAAGTAGTATTGAATCGCTTCAAAAGTACGGTGCGTTAGGCCATTAGCGCTGCCGTCTGAGTATTTCACACCATTCTTAGCTAGGTAGTATGCGTAGTTAATAACACCAACACCTAGAGTACGACGGTTCATCGTTGACTTGTATGCCGCTGGTAGAGGGTAGTCTTGATAATCTAGCAGGGCATCAAGCGCACGAACAACCAGATCAGAAAGCTCTTCAAAGTCATCAAGAGACGTAATAGCACCTAAGTTGAATGCTGAAAGCGTACATAGTGCGATCTCACCTGAGTCATCTTCTACGTTTTTCAGAGGTTTCGTTGGAAGAGCAATCTCCAAACATAAGTTAGACTGACGAACAGGCGCGACTTCAGAATCAAATGGGCTGTGAGTATTACAGTGGTCAACGTTCTGAATATAGATACGACCTGTAGAAGCACGCTCCTGCATCAAGATAGAGAACATCTCGATAGCTTTGACGGTTTCTTTCTTCACTGATGGGTCGTTTTCATACATCACGTAAAGACGTTCGAACTCATCTTGGTTTTCAAAGAACGCGTCGTATAGGCCCGGTACGTCTGATGGGGAGAACAGCGTAATGTTGCCGCCTTCAACCAAACGTTGGTACATTAGACGGTTGAGTTGAACACCGTAGTCCATATGACGAACACGGTTTTCTTCTACGCCTCGGTTGTTCTTAAGCACCATCAATGCTTGAGATTCACCATGCCATAGAGGATAAAATACGGTTGCTGCGCCACCACGAACACCACCTTGCGAACAGCATTTTACAGCAGTTTGGAAGTACTTGTAGAAAGGAATACAGCCAGTATGGAATGCTTCACCATTGCGTATTTCTGAACCCAGAGCACGGATACGGCCAGCGTTAATACCAATACCAGCTCGTTGAGAAACGTAGCGAACGATAGAACTTGCTGTGGCGTTGATGGAATCTAGGCTATCCCCACACTCAATCAGAACGCATGAACTGAACTGGCGCGTTGGCGTACGGACACCAGACATTATCGGGGTTGGTAGCGAAATCTTGAATGTCGAAGTCGCATCGTAGAAACGCTTGATATAGTCAAGACGTGTTTCTTTTGGATACTTAGCAAACAAACACGCCGCTACAAGGATATACAGGAATTGAGCACTTTCGTAGATTTCACCAGATACACGGTTCTGAACGAAATACTTACCTTCCAACTGCTTAACGGCTGCATAGGAGAAGTCTAGGTCACGCTTGTGATCTAGATAAGCATCCAGCTCATCTAGTTCAGCTTTCGTATAGTCTTCCAAAATGTGCTGATCATATTTGCCCATATCAATAAGGCGTGAAACATGGTCATGCAGCGTTGGTGGCTCGTATTGTCCATACGCTTTTTTGCGCAGGTGGAATACGGCTAGTCGAGCAGCTAGGTATTGGTAATCTGGTGTTTCTTCTGAGATCAAATCGGCCGCTGACTTGATAATAGTTTCATGGATATCAGTAGTCGTGATTCCATCATAGAACTGAATGTGAGCGCGCAGTTCTACCTGAGAAACAGAAACGTTATCTAGGCCTTCTGCAGCCCAGGTAATCACTCTATGGATCTTCTCCAGATCAATACTTTCTTTGCGGCCGTCACGTTTAGTAACGGTTAGTTGTTGGTTCATTCTGCTTAATTTCCCTAACAAAACTGATAAAAGCCGTGTTTTCGTGTAATTCTTGTAAAAAATGTACCGGCTTTGTGATCAAAGTCTATCTATATATTGTAGTCTAAACACAACATATAGGGGTGCATTGCTGTGCGACTTACAAGATAGTGCTATCTGGGGGGCTTTTCAAGTTGGAGATCTTGGATGACTTGTGGATAACTAACAAAATTAAAAATTTCAGTAAGTGAATACTAACCGATGGTGTTAGGGCCCAATTGATTGTATAAAATTACCGTTTTAGGATCGGTTTAGAAGTAACCACAAACAAAAAAAAATTCCTTGATCTTTCAACCATTCTGAGCGTGATTTGTTGGTTGTACATTTTGGAATCAGACCCACGAAAACAGAGGAAAAACAACGAAAAAAGCGGGGCAATATGCCACCGCTTTTTTAGGGGGTTATTTTCGTATGCTATAAGTTTTTATTAGTGCTTTTGCGTATGAACAATATAGTTAATATCGACTTGATTGCCGAGCTTATAGCTATCTGTTAATGGGTTGTAACGCAAACCTGTGATCCCCATTTCTGTCAGTTCGGTATGGTCAATCATCTTAATGAGTTCAGCTGGACGAATAAACTTTTCATGATCATGTGTGCCTTCTGGAACAATACGCAGCAACTTTTCCGCACCTACAATAGCGAACAGATAAGATTTAAAGTTACGGTTTAGTGTGGAGAAAAACACATGACCACCGGGCTTAACTAGAGCAGCACACGCACTGATGACGGACTGAGGATCTGGCACATGTTCGAGCATTTCCATACAGGTTACAACATCATACATTTCTGCATTGTCACGAGCATGGTCTTCAATTGTACTCTGAATATAAGTCAGCTGTGTGCCGGTTTCTAGTGCATGTAATCGAGCGACCTCGAGCGGTTCCTTACCCATGTCAAGGCCAGTCACTGTTGCGCCTTCTTTCGCCATACTTTCAGCAAGAATACCACCACCGCAACCAACGTCGAGGACGGTTTTGCCAAACAAGCCATTCGCGTTATCCAATACGTAATTGAGCCGTAGTGGGTTAATTTGATGCAGAGGCTTGAATTCACCCTCCAAATCCCACCAGCGTGAGGCCATTTCTTCAAATTTTTTGATTTCGTTTGGATCGACATTTTGTGACTGGGTCATAACTACTCTATTTGCTTAACGACTTCCTTGAAACAGGTAAGCATTATAGCGCTTAACTCCTAACTCTCCATAGGAGGGATCACTTTTCTCAAGGCATGGTGAAAATATAGCCACAAATCAGCGGGATAAATTCAGAGTGTGCAATTTCTCAGCATTTGATTCACAACCAAGCTCACAACCTGATAAAAGGAGAGGGAAAGTAATGCCGAACTGTCGATTTGTGTGTTATATTTTTGCACCTTAAACGTATTGTACATACGATCTATAAATAGAGGGATATTGGCTCTATGAGCGATCTAGCTAAAGAGATCACGCCCGTAAACATTGAAGATGAGCTTCGAGGTTCATACCTTGACTATGCGATGTCCGTTATCGTTGGTCGTGCTCTTCCAGATGTGCGTGATGGCCTAAAGCCTGTACACCGCCGCGTTTTGTTCGCGATGAATGTACTAGGTAATGACTGGAATAAACCATACAAAAAATCTGCCCGTGTAGTTGGCGACGTAATCGGTAAATATCACCCTCACGGTGATAGCGCTGTGTACGACACGATCGTACGTATGGCTCAGCCGTTCTCACTCCGTTACATGCTTGTTGATGGCCAAGGTAACTTTGGTTCCATCGATGGTGACTCAGCGGCGGCAATGCGTTATACCGAAGTCCGCATGGCGAAAATCGCCCATGAACTTCTGGCTGACCTAGACAAAGAAACGGTTGATTACGTACCTAACTATGATGGTACGGAGCAAATCCCGGCCGTTCTCCCGACAAAAATTCCTAACTTACTGGTGAACGGTGCTTCTGGTATCGCAGTAGGTATGGCAACCAACATTCCTCCGCACAACTTGACT
The DNA here is from genome assembly GCF_027587155.1 of Vibrio sp. T11.5. NCBI lineage: Bacteria > Pseudomonadati > Pseudomonadota > Gammaproteobacteria > Vibrionales > Vibrionaceae > Vibrio > Vibrio sp. T11.5. The sequence goes on along the minus strand of NZ_JAPPTP010000001.1, from coordinate 202,593 downwards.
GAGGTAATCGATGGCTGTCTGGCTTATATCAATAATGAAGCGATCACTATTGATGAGCTAATGGACTATATTCCTGGTCCTGATTTCCCGACGGCAGCGCTTATCAGTGGTCGTAAAGGCATTGTAGACGCGTACAAAACAGGTCGCGGTAAGATCTACATGCGTTCTAAAGCGGAGATCGAAGCAGACAAGAATGGTAAAGAAACCATTATTGTCACAGAGATTCCGTACCAGGTTAACAAAGCTCGCCTAATCGAAAAAATTGCCGAGCTGGTTAAAGATAAGAAAGTTGAAGGCATCAGTGCACTACGTGACGAGTCTGATAAAGACGGTATGCGTATTGTTATCGAATGTAAGCGTGATGCGGTAGGTGAAGTTGTTCTGAACAACTTGTACGCTAATACTCAGCTACAGACGACTTTCGGTATCAACATGGTTGCGCTGAACAATGGTCAGCCACAACTGTTTAACCTGAAAGATATGCTGAAGTGCTTCGTTGACCACCGCCGTGAAGTGGTGACTCGTCGTACTATCTTCGAATTACGCAAAGCTCGTGAACGTGCGCATATCCTTGAAGGTCTGGCACTTGCACTTGCAAACATTGACGAAATCATTGAATTGATCCGTCGCGCTCCAACACCAGCGGAAGCCAAAGCAGGGCTAGTAGCTCGTGGTTGGGACTTAGGCAATGTGGCAGCGATGCTTGAGCGTGCAGGTACAGATGCGGCTCGCCCAGAGTGGCTAGAGCCTCAGTTTGGTATCCGTGATGGTCAATACTTCCTGACTGAGCAGCAAGCACAAGCGATCCTAGATCTTAGACTACAGAAACTAACGGGCCTAGAGCACGAGAAGATTCTTGACGAGTACAAGCAGCTTCTAGAAGAAATCGCCGAGTTAATGCACATCCTTGCAAGCACTGAGCGCTTGATGGAAGTGATCCGCGAAGAGCTTGAAGCGGTTCGAGATGGTTTCGGCGATGCACGTCGCACAGAAATCACCGCAGCAATCCATGATATCGACATGGAAGAGCTTATTGCTCGTGAAGACGTTGTTGTGACGCTTTCGCACGAAGGCTACGTTAAGTACCAGTTACTCAGCGATTACGAAGCACAACGACGTGGTGGTAAAGGTAAGAGTGCAACCAAGATGAAAGAAGAGGATTACATCGAGCGTCTGCTTGTTGCTAATACTCATGATAACATCCTATGTTTCTCTACCCGTGGTAAAACATATCGCTTGAAGGTATACCAACTACCGCAAGCAAGCCGCACCGCACGTGGTAAGCCAATTGTGAACATTCTTCCGTTGGAGGAGAACGAGCGTATTACGGCAATTCTACCTGTTTCTGAATTCAGCCCAGAGAAGTTCATCTTTATGGCAACGGGTGATGGAACGGTTAAGAAGACTTCTCTCGATCAGTTTGCCAACGTACGTTCTAATGGCCTGATTGCGGTTAACCTACGTGAAGATGACTCACTGATTGGCGTTGATATTACCGATGGTGATAGCGATATCATGTTGTTCTCTCAAGCCGGTAAAGTGGTTCGCTTTAGCGAAGATAAAGTTCGTGCGATGGGACGTACTGCGGCAGGCGTACGTGGTATGAAGCTGGCTGACGATGATCAGGTTATATCACTGATTGTGCCTTCTAACGATGGTGACATTTTGACAGTGACGCAAAATGGTTACGGTAAGCGTACAGAGCTGGCTGAGTATCCAACGAAAGGTCGTGCAACTCAGGGCGTTGTGTCTATCAAGGTGTCTGAGCGTAACGGTAACGTTATTGGCGCGGTTCAGGTAGAAGAAGGCGACGAGATGATGATGATCACTGACGCTGGAACTCTGGTCCGTACACGCGTCGCTGAAGTTAGCCAAGTTGGTCGTAACACGCAAGGCGTTACTCTTATCCGCACAGCTGAAGACGAAAACGTTGTAGGTTTGCAGCGTATCGATGAAGTGGAAGAAACTGATTTGCCTGAAGGCGAAGAAGTAGAAGCTCAGGAAGGTGAAGCTTCTGAAGTCTCTCCAGAATCTACGCCAGACTCTGATACTGACGCAGGCGAACAAGAATAGTCTTCGACGCCATTCAAAAGCCGGGTTTTAACCCGGCTTTTTTGTATCCCTAATTGGCCTACGTTGTCTAGTCTCTTAAGGTAATGGCCAATAAAGGACAGAAAAAGGAGGCAGTGCTGCCGATTTAGGGACATAAAAAGGCATTCTCAACTGGCATTTTTCCGCTTGTTTTTGTGGTTTAGCCAGTCAACGCATCGTCATCAGCCGATAAGTTATTGATCTATAATTTCACTTCACTCACTAATGATAGAATTGTTTCTGACAAGGCTCTGACGCCAAAAAAATAGCGTTATTACAAATAGTTACGGTTAAATAAATTTTCAATAATATTACGTGCACGAACGCAGATTTGCCTATAAAATTCGCAGCTTCTGTCTGTTCCACAACCAATATTAATGATCATGAAATTGTCACTAAAACAAAAACTCATCGGCTCTAGTTTATTAGCCGTTGTACTCATGGCGAGTGCGCTGACTTGGCTTTCTGCCGACCAACTCTTCCAACAAACTCGCAATGGCGTGAATGCCAGAGCAGAAAGTCTAGCCACCACAGCATCAGAGGGTATATCGGACTGGATTACTATCCGTGAAGATATTGCGAAAGCATTTAACGATTACAGCCAAGAACAAGACGTTGTTCCTTTTCTTCAGCAGGCCCGCAAAGCGGGTGGCTTTGATGATATTTTTCTAGGTACTCCAGAAGGAGGGATGTACCGCTCTCATCCTGAGCGTAACCGAGCGGATTACGATCCACGTGTTCGTCCTTGGTATAAAGATGCCAATGCGGCAGGTCGTCAGATCATTACCACAGCGTACAAAGATGCTATCACCAACGCACTGTTAGTTACTATTGCAGAACCCGTTCGCCGTAATGGCCAATTGGTAGGCGTAGTAGGTGCAGATGTATTGATCGACCAACTTATCGATGACGTTATCAATTTGGATGCAGGTGAAAATGCCTATGCAATGTTGATTGATACTCAAAACGGTACATTCCTCGCGCATCCGAACAAAGATCTATCTCTTGACCCCGTGACTACACTGTCTAAAAAGTTAACCATGAGCGCCATTGAGCAAGCGGCGAACTCTGGGACAATGGAAGTGATAGAGCGTAATGGTCAGGAGAAATTCTATTTCTTTAAGAAGGTTCCGGGTACACAGTGGATTTTCGCGATTGAGATGGATCGCCAAACCGAAGAAGCGGCCCATACCGCTTTGCTTAAGAACCTGCTGTTAACGGCAACGATAATCACAATATTGGTTATTGCTGTGGTTTCTTGGTTAGTAAGCTTCCTGTTCCGCGATCTTGGACGCGTATCTCGTGCTCTTGAAGAGATCGCTTCCGGGGAAGGTGACCTTACCCAACGCCTTGAGCCTCGTAGTGACGATGAAGTTGGCCAACTGGCAACTAACTTCAACACCTTTGTGGGTAACATGCACGCCATGGTCTCCAAGTTGAGTCATGTATCGGCATCACTGTCTGAGCAAGCTAAGCTGACGGCAGAGCATGCGGAAGAGCGAAGCGCCAGAATTCGTCTCCAACAAGATGAAATTAACATGGTGGCGACAGCTATCAATGAAATGGCAGCGGCAACACAAGAGATTGCAGGTAATGCAGACAATACTGCACAAAATTCAACTGAAGCTGTGACGGCGTGTGTCCACGGTAGTAAGCAAGTCGTACAGACTCAGTCTTCTATTCAGAACTTAGCGCAGGAAGTACAAGTTGCCACTGATGTTATTCTGGAACTTGAAGCTCATGGTAATAGCATCAGCACCATTCTATCTACTATTCAGGGGATCGCTGAGCAAACGAACTTACTAGCACTGAACGCAGCAATCGAAGCTGCACGTGCGGGTGAGCAAGGCCGTGGTTTTGCGGTTGTTGCCGATGAAGTTCGAGTTTTAAGCCAACGTACGCACGCTTCAACTCAAGAAATTCAGCAAATGATCGAAACGCTGCAGAGTACCACTGGCAAAGCAGTTGGTATTATGGATGACAGTCGTCAACTTACAGATACTAGTGTAACAGACGCAGATTCAGCTGCAGTGAGCTTAACTCAGATTCAATCGGCGGTTGAACAAATTAGTGATATGGCGACACAAATTGCTTCTGCTGCAGAAGAGCAAGCATCAGTGACTTCGGAGATCACTCGTAACACGGTCGGTATTCGTGATGTATCAAACGAACTTGCTGACGAAGCTCATGACGCTGCAGCTCAAGCCGCTCAGCTTTCGGATTTGTCTCATAAACTTGAACAGGAAATTGGTCGATTCAAGTTGTAAGTATCCGATTAAAATAGAAAAGGCTCGGTTTACTACCGAGCCTTTTTATTTGCCATGATTTTCCAAATTGGAAAAGAGGGTTTAAATATTTTTCAATTGTCGACAAAGAGAATGTGCATCTAAAATCCTTAAAAACAATAAGGAATATACAATGTCTGACGCTCTCAACTCTTTCCAACATCGTGTACAACAAATTGTCACTGATGCCAAATTAAATCCTAAACAGAAGAATCAGTTTTTAGCCTTGGAAGCAGAAGCAAGTCTGCCTTATATGCCAATTTCAGAGCCAGTTCGTCTTGCAATGGAAGAGGGTATTTTATGCGATATGTTTGAAGGCCATGCACCATTTAAACCACGCTATGTCTTGCCTGACTATGCTAAGTTTCTTCAACAAGGGTCTGAGTATCTCGAGCTAGAGCCAGCGAGTGACTTTGATGAAGCGATTAACCTGCTGACAATCATATATCATCATGTACCGTCAGTGACGAATATACCGGTTTATCTTGGGCAGCTTGATGACGTATTGCTTCCTTATGTAGGTGAATTCAGTGAACAGGCGATTTATCAGAAGCTCAAGCGATTCTGGATCATGTTAGACCGGACACTGCCCGATGCTTTTATGCACGTTAATATTGGCCCCTCAGACAACATCATTTGTCGAACGATCCTAAAAATAGATGCTGAGCTAAAGCAAATCGCACCAAATCTGACCTTTATGTATGACCCTAACGTGACACCGGATGATTTGTTACGTCAGGCAACAAGTAACATTTGTGAGTGCAGTAAACCTCATATTGCTAATTATCCAATGCACGCGAGTAGCTACGGTGAAAAGCGCTTTGGTATTGTGAGTTGCTACAACTCCCTGCCTTTGGCTGGTGGGTCGAACACCCTAGTCAGATTGAATCTCAAGCTGTTGGCGAACCTAGCATCAGACACGGAAGACTTCCTCAATCAACTATTGCCTTATTACAGTGAATTATTGGTCGAGTTGATGAACTCACGAAGTTCTCATTTGCATGAGAAGTCGAATTTCTTTAAAGGTTTCTTGACCAAAGAAGGTTTGATTGACGAAGAACGCTTTGCGCCAATGTTTGGTATTTACGGTATGGCTGAAGCGGTTAATCTTCTTATGGAGAAATCTGGAGAAAAGGGTTGCTATGGGCATAACCTAGAAGCGAACGAGCTAGGCCATCTAATTTCTGAAAGATTGGCTGAAATCGTGCAAGGCTTAGAGGTGAAATACGGCCTTGAAGGTAAAGCGCTTCTACATGCTCAAGGGGGGATCAGCCTTGATCAAGGCGTAACTCCGGGAGTTCGCATTCCCTATGGCACAGAGCCTGACCCCGTGGCTTATGTACAAGCGACTGCCAAGCACCACCAGTATTACACCTCTGGTATTAGTGATATTTTGACAATAGATGAAACGGTGAAGTCAAACCCAGAAGCGATGTTCGATCTGTGTAAAGGGGCACTGAATTCGGGATTTAGAGAGTTCACGGCTAATGTGGCTTCCAATGACTTGGTGCGAGTAACGGGCTATATGATCAAGCTGTCAGATATAGATAAGTTCTCGGAGCAAGGTTCGCGCAAAAATACGACTTTCCTTGGCGCTGAAGCAGCCAATAATACAGGGATTTTGGATAGAGCTCCGCGAGTTGTGAGTATGGAAAGTCAGCCTGTTTACAAATAGGGTAAGCATATGAGCGAAAGGCATGCCATCGTTAGCCGTATTCTCAAGTTCTCGTGTGTGGATGGGCCAGGTAATAGACTGGTCCTTTTCCTACAGGGATGCAATTTTAACTGCATTAACTGCCATAATCCCCATACGATTAATTACTGTAATCACTGTGGGGATTGTGTCCAAGGGTGCCCGGAAAATGCACTGTCGTTCGACACCAACAAGAAAGTCGTGTGGGACGAGAACCAATGTACGCATTGCGACCAGTGCATCGATGTGTGCACCTATCGGTCCAGCCCTAAAGTGCGTCACTACTCGGTATCAGAAATCATCGAGATGATAAATGAGCAAAAGTGGTTTCTCAGCGGTGTCACGATATCTGGTGGTGAAGCGACAATGCAGTTGCCTTTTATTGTTGAGTTATTCAAATACATCAAAGAAGACAAGGCGCTTTGCCATCTTACCTGTTTCATTGACAGTAATGGTTACCTAGGTGAGTCAGGTTGGGATAGGGTGCTGCCTTATCTCGACGGTGTAATGATCGACCTTAAATCTTGGCAGGAAGAGACACATCAATGGTTGGTGGGACGTGATAATCACAAGGTAGTTCAGTCAATACGTTATTTGGCAGACAAGCAAAAATTGCATGAGCTTCGTTTACTGCATATCCCGAACAGAAGTGATCTGGACAAAGAAGTCACAGAAGTCGCACGTCTTATTAAGACGCTGCCTGATAACGTTATTGTGCGGCTTAATGCATTTCAGCATCATGGAGTAATGGGGGAAGCGCTAGAGTGGCCGAAATGTACAGAATCGCAAATGTTGCAGTTTCGTGATGCTCTACGTCCACTGATTCACCAGTATATTCAGCTACCCAGTGTTTATGTTTAAACTGGTTTAATCAGCTGGGAGTGCAACCATTTCAGAGCTGGGTCATTCAAACTCGCTTGGTTCCAGACCAAGCTGTAAGCCACTTTTCCATAGGAAAACGGCAGAGGCTTTTGGAGCAAAGATTCTGCCTGCAGCGATCTCTCTGCCCACATTTTTGAGCAAGTCAGTAACAAATCAGTTTGGTGACAGATAACCGCCGCCGAGCCAAAATCAGCGACGGAGATGGCGATGTTTCTCGATGTATACTGTTGTGTGAGTTTCTGCTCAAAGTAGGGGGCGGACAGGTCCTTATCTAAAATACCGATGTGCTGGTAAGCAAGGTACTGCTCAGTGTTAATCGATTGGTTAGCCAGAGGGTGCGTTGGCCTCATCAAGCAGACCATTTCATCCTCCTGAATCTGCTCCCAGACTAGGTCACGACTGCGTGTCGGCGGTTGACTGATATCGTGAGGCAAAATCATAAAATCAACTTGTCCACGTAGCAGAGCATCAAAGCTGAGTTGTTCCTTAGCGAAAATCTGGATGTTGGCTGATGTTAGTTGACGACCAATCTTGGTGATTCTCCCAGAAAAAAGCTCGAAGGTGCTCTCGCGCATCGAAAGTGATACCGTTCCGGAAAAATTCTTAGGTTCAAACTCCCCTTGGTGGAGTATTCCGTTCATGCAAGCAAGGATCTTGTGTACGTCTTTGGCTACAGATAACGCAAAAGGTGTGGGTACCAGTGACGTTCCTTCCCGATAGAAGAGTTCATCCTTAAGTTGTTCTCTAAGCTGGCTGAGTGTTTTACTGACACTTGATGGGGTAACACATAAAACGTGAGCGCTGCCACTGACACTGTGTGTACTTAACAGTACATGTAATACCGTCAGGTGCTTTAAGCTGATTCGGGAAAGGGCAACGTAATCCATTGAAAAGGCCACAAAAGAAAGATGGGCCTGTTATACCTTTGATGGCTCAAATTAGATACGAGCCTGATCAAACATTCTATCAGTCGTAAGTGGTCGATTTATCTAGGAACCGTTTAATCACGTCATGTTAGGATTAGGCACAATGAAAAATTCCGAAGGATAAAATGGAAAACTACAGCGACAAGATAATCCAATGGCTTGAAAAAGACAGTTTTCGGATGCGCGCTTTAGCGTGTGTTGCTGAATCTGAGATCCCCCATGCTTTCTTAGCTGCAGGATTTGTCAGAAACCTAGTGTGGGATGAGCTACACCACAAAGAAAGCCCAACACCACTCAATGATCTTGATGTCATCTATTTTGATTTGGATGAATCCGATCCAGAACGATACAAGGATTACGAATGGAAGCTTCAAGAGTTGATGCCGCAAGCGAACTGGCAGGTTAGAAACCAAGCCATGATGCATGAGCGCAATGGTGATCGAGCGTATACGGATTTGATTGATGCGATGAGCTTCTGGCCGGAAAAAGAAACCGCGGTGGCAATTAGACTGCTTGCCGGCGGTAAGTACCAGTGCGTTTCATCATTTGGTTTTGATAGTTTGTTTGCCTTGAAAGTGACGCACAATCCTAAGCGCTCAGAAGTATTGTTTCATCAAAGGGTGAAAAGTAAGCGCTGGTTGGAGAACTGGCCTCTATTACGAGTTGTGGCAGATACTGAAACGCCACTACTGTGAACCGAAATACACACTTGGAGTGACGCCAAACCGCGCTTTAAAAACAGTGATAAAAGTGCTGGTATTACTATAGCCGCAGGACAGTGCGACGCAAGTGATGCTTAAGCCTTTCTCCAACATAGGCAATGAGCTGATGAGTCTGGCTTGTTGCCGCCAGAATCCAAAAGCTATCCCGGTTTCTTTCTTGAACAGTCGACTCAAAGTTCGTGTGCTGGTGCCAAAATCATGCGCCAATTCTGTTTGCGAGCGAGCGTCATCTGGTGTTTCTAATAGGGTATCGGCGATTTTGCGCATTTTTGCTTCCTTGGGTAGAGGTAAATAGAGATTACTTGCTGGAGCAAGGTGAACCTCATCCAGCAGAACTTGAAATTGTCGCTGTTGAGGCTCTGTCATTGCTGAGAAATCGAAAAGTATCATTCGCTCAATGAGAGCTTGAATAAGGGTGTTGGATTTAATGACTTTCGCTTGTTGCGGAAAGGCATTGAGCCAAGTTAAAGGTATGTAGATCATGACCGCTTCAATGTCAGATACAACATCAGATCTGTGTTGTAAATGGGGAGGAATCCAGCCAAGGCATGCGGGAGTTATCGTCCATTGCTGATCACTTGTTTCAATTGTAAATATACCCTTGCTCACCCAGTAAAGCTGCGCATATTCGTGCTGGTGCCATTCGGTTTCAGATGCCGCTGGGTGGTGAATTTTCAATAACTCAATGCAATTCATATGGCGTAATAAGTAAATATGATGTCTATTTGAAGAAATTATGCCTATTCGTTAGTCGTTATTCTATCCCTGTGTTTGAGGTTTCAAGCGTGATGACTTGGAAACCTTAGGTAACAGTAATCAACAGAGGATTGAGAAATGGATAACAATACATCTCTAGCACAGCAGCTTTCGGCGGTTAACCACAAAATAGTTGCTGAAGGTCAGGTACTGCCGATAGTAACATTGAAAGATGGCACTAAGATTCCAACTGGAACCGTTGGGGCGATGCTGCACAATATAGTCAGATACAACCAAGGGGAGCGTGGCGAAGTCGAGCAAGATTTAAAGTTAGCCATTCCAGCATTGGCAAGCTTTGGGTTGTTTGAATTGTTTACGCCAGAAGAATGGATCCTAGGGGATAATCCGGGCCGTTGCTTTGTAGGGCGTTTGGCTCAGGTTTACATTGAACAGAAAACCGTAGAAGGTTTTAAGGGATAGTAAGTTAGAGAAAGACGCCCAAGTGATGACTTGGGCGTTATTTTCTAGTCAACCAAACCGTATTCTTGGCTTAGCACATTGATAATTTCTTGTTTCGGATTGGCACTCAGTTTGATTGGTCGTCCGGTGATCTTCTCTGCGATACTTGTATATGTTTGTGATATGTCCATCAATGATTCGAGCGGAAGCTCATTATTGCGAGCTAAAGCTTCACGTTCAGGCATGCGCTCTTTGTTAAGCAGAATATCAGGGTCAGGGAAGTGGTTAAGTAAGAACTGGCGGAAGCCTTCTTTCGAGTTTTCTACGATGTTGCCCGCATCGTATTCGAGTTCGTCCCATATTCGCGATGAGTCAGGTGTACCGACTTCATCCATATAGATTAGTTTTTCGTTGCCCGCAGCATCTTTTACGTAGCCAAATTCGAATTTAGTATCGACGAAGATTTGCTCGATTTCTGCCAATGCGTTGCTAATGACAACAAAACCTTCGCGCAGTAGCTTTTCATATTGACTGATATCTTCTGCTTTGGAGAAGTTGAATGCTGCGAAATTATCAACAATGTTTTGGCGAGTAATGTTGACGTCATCCGCCTCAGGTACGCCCGGAATACCTTTTAAAATGCCTTTTGTTGAAGGTGTCATTAGCAGTTCTGGAAGTGCTTTATCTTTTTCTAGTCCCTCCGGTAACTCGATACCGCAGAACTCTCGTTCGCCTTTCTCATATGAGCGCCACATGGAACCTGTAATGTACTGACGGCAAATCGCTTCAATCATTATTGGTTTCGCTTTCTGCACGATCCACACCAAAGGATGAGGAATATCCAATATGTGACTGTCCGCCAAGCCATTCTGTTTGAAGAGTTTAAACCAATGATTGGAAATTGCGTTGAGTGCAGCACCTTTACCGGGAACGCCCTTTAATCCACCTTGTCCGTGCCAGATACAGTCGAATGCAGAGATGCGGTCACTGATGACCATAATGGCAAGCGGTGCATCTTCCGCAACATCATAGCCTTTTTCCTTAATCAGGCGTTGGCTGTCTTCCTCTGTTAGCCAATATACAGAGCGTACTTTGCCACTATGAACGGGTTTGTTGGTGCGAATGGGAAGATCATCATTAACAGCAAGAACTTGATCAGCGAGACTCATTTAGACATTCCTATCTTTGTCAAAAATGGAAGGTTGCCCGTGAGAGGCAATCGATTTGCAGAGAATCATACCAGAACTAAATTAACCTTCCAGAGAAAAAGCAAACGTTTGCTCTTGAGTGATGCTGAGGGGATAGAAATGAGCAAAAAAAAGCCTCTCAACCCGAGAGGCGTAAAACAGTGCAAATGAAACTAGTGGAGTTGATTGAATTGGTTTTCAACAAAAAAGACTTCGCAATGGTATTGGCACGCGAGATCACGAAGTAATGATTGTTCGACGAGTTCAATATTATCTGATGCGACAACAGCGCTGGCATTACCGGATTTAATTGCTTTCACTACGATTTCAAACTCGGTCTGTGTTTGCGAAGATTTCATCTGAATGATCTTTTTACAGCTGACATTGTATGAAGAGAACTGCTCGTAATCTGGACGAGGACATTCCGCGGTGAACAATATCCATTGCTTCTGGTTAGACAACCCTGCTAAACGGCTGAGCGTCGAGTCTGCAATGTTCATTGGTCGAGTTGGTTGAGCCAATACATTGAATTTAGAAACTGAGCGATTTGGAGTGTGTACCTGAAACATAATTACTGTCCTTACATACATGCTGTATGTCTATACAGTAGTTTTATTGTGTCAGTTGATCAAGCAATATTTGTTGTCTTTTTGTACGTTTATTTTGTGGGGTGTCTGAGTACGTTTTTTAAGTGTCTGTTTTTAAGGTCAAATTTTAGTCTCGAACCTAGTGATGTGATTAGATAAAAGCATGAGAAAATGTGATCTAAAACACTTTTTCTCATACAGTGTTATACAGTGGTTTTCTAAGCACCTGAATAACGTCTAGTAACGTTGCAAGTAAAGAAATACACATGTTGAGTCACATATGATTTTGGTGTGTGGAGATTCTTCTCATCAAGGGCCACCATATTCTCGGCTTATGTAACATTGGGTACGAAAATAGGATCAGACTTTTCTTGGTAATTCTTGAACAAATCTGCGACTATCGGACATTCGACAATTAACAGAATAATAATTAAAGAGAATTTGTATTGAACTCAGAAAGCAAAGCAGCTTGGATCCTCGTTGCCACTACCGCATTGGCCGGTTTAGGGTGGATTTTTTCCAAACAAACGATTCAAGGTTTACCACCATTTGGCTTTGTCGGTTTACGCTTTGTGGTTGCTTCAATATGTTTGCTTCCTTTCTGTTTCAAATCACTTAAACAACTCAGCCTAAAACAGCTTGCTCAAGGAATGGGTGGCGGTTGTATTCTGGCGCTTGCGCTTCTTGCTTGGGTACACGCTATCGCAGTCAGTGAGACCCTTGGTGAAGGGGCGTTTATTGTCAGCTTATCTATGATTATTGTTCCTATTGTTGCTTGGGCCCTGTACAAGGAGCGGCCAAAGCGTGCTTTCTGGATTGCAATGCCAATTGCGGTATCTGGCCTTGCGTTTCTTTCTTTGCAGGGAGAGTGGAACAGTTCAGCTGGGCAACTCTGGTTCTTAGCCAATGCCTGTTTACTTGCTTTGCATTTCAATGTGAATAGCCGCCTAGCACAAAACTTACCGGTACTGACACTGACTTGTATTCAACTGTTTGTTACTGGCGTGATTGGTTTAACGGCTTCTGCTGTGTTTGAGACCGTGCCGATTAGTGTGGATGCCAGCATTTGGGGATGGTTTGCTGCCAGTGCTGTTCTTGCAACCAGCTTGCGATACGTGATGCAGACGCTTGGCCAGAAACACAGCAATCCAGGAAATGCTGCCCTTATCATGCTACTAGAACCGATATGGACTGTGATACTCAGTATTCTTTGGTATGGCGAACAGCTCTCGGCCAACAAACTGCTAGGGTGTAGTTTGATTTTGCTCGCTCTGATTTTCTACCGCACAGATGGGCGTCTCTTGAGACTTAAACGCTAATTCTTATATCTCGGCTACTGGTCCGATGTCACATCGTGAAGTGTTTGCGCTGTTCATTTATTGGCGTATTGCTAAATTGGAAAATGTAAATACATTGTTAAATTGGCAGTTCGAATGAAGCTTCATACCATTGATGGTTATATTCAGAAAATGTACTTAGCCGAGTATCCGGATAAGCTTATGCTACTGGACGGGGCGAGTAGGGCAGATGTTCCCTATTTAGAGCGCTACATCACTGAAACACTCGGTAAGCCTTTTCACTCCCTCAAGGTGGTGGTGGTGACCCACATGCACCCAGATCACGCTGGAGCTGCTCATAAGCTGAGAGAGCTTACGGGCTGCAAAATTGTATCAGCTGAGAAAGACAAGCAATGGTACGGTGGTTGGGATGGTATCTTAATGCACTTGACGGATCTGGCCTTGGCTCGCTGGGTCGCAGGGAGAATGAAGCGTCCTAAGCGAAAATTATGGTATTCACGAAATCTACACCCTGATATTAAGCTCACGGATGGACAAGCCATTCCCTGCTTTGAAGATTGGAAAGTGTTAGAGACCCCAGGTCATACTGATCGAGATTTATCTCTTCATCATGAGCAGCAAGATATCCTTTATGTTGCCGACTTAATGGTGGAAGTGAAGAAAAGACTGATCGCCCCTTTTCCTATTTTTTATCCTAATCAGTACCGGCAATCCCTCCAACGCATATACGAAATGGCGCCTAAAACTTTGTTACTGGCTCATGGAGGTGAGGTCGAGTTTGACCAAAGTGCTTATGACCACTTACTCAGAGTAGCGCCGCGTACTCCAGCCACCCATTGGAGAGCAACTAAAGTGAAGTTACGAGGTATACTTGGCGCCTTGTGGGCATTTGGAGTGAAGGATAAACGCTGAATGACAGTCTATTTGAACAAGAAATAGCACAACAATGGGAGTGGATACAGAACAGTATTGTCACTGATAATAATGCAGATTAGAATGCGAAATCTTTTCATTTGCAATTTAACAAGATGTCCCGAATTCTAGTCGTTGATGATGATATTGAACTGTGTGCACTACTAGTGGACGTACTCTCAGCAGAAGGTTATCAAGTTGAGAGCGTTCATTGTGGCGAGAGTGCGCTGCAATACATTGAGAAAAAGCCCGTTGATCTTGTCCTTCTTGACGTGATGTTACCTAAACTCAACGGCATGCAGGTCGCGAAGCGTATCTGCCAACGATTTGCTACGCCGATATTGATGTTAACGGCACTGAATGATGAAGCATCTATGCTTGACGGTTACCAGGCTGGTGCAGACCAGTACATTGCGAAACCTTTTAAAGTGCCAGAGTTGTTGACTCGTATTAAAGCGATTTTCCGCCGAGTTGGATTGGAAAAGCAGCGCCAATCAGGCTGTCAGAGCAGTGTAGGCTTTGCTGAACACCTGTCCGGCGTGCCACTGACAGGCACAGAATCCGATTTACTCAACTACCTTATGCGTAATGATGGCGTGGTGGTTTCCAAAGCAGAGCTTCAGATTGAAGTGCTGAAAAAAGAACTTAGTCCCTTTGACCGCAATCTGGATATGCATATCAGCAATGTTCGGCGCAAGTTGGTTGAAGCGGGCTTATCGAAACAACACATCAAAACAGTGCGTGGCAAAGGTTACAGCTTTGTCGACTCTGTCAGAGGTTAGCGGTGTTTCCTGTTCGATGCCCAGAAGCTATAGCAACGCGTAAGGATGCGCTGGTCTTTCAGTTATTCAGCTACATGTCCGCTGTTATCATTTCAATATTGCTTCTTCAAGCTGTAGCGGAGCAAGCACTAATGAAAGCGGTACTAAAAGTGCCGCCAGCACTGAAAGCGCAGATGTTAACGTTAGCTGAAGAGGCTAATGTATTGATCGAAGAAGGGGACATGGACGACTTAGCTGACTGGGCAAATGCGCAGCCTTTTTATCTGTTCGTTTTGAATGAAGAGCATAAGCCGCTTTCTCATCGTCAGATGCATCCACATTTTGAGTTCAAGCTGCGTTTCTTGCGTGAGCTTGACGGGCCACTCAATGATCAAGTCAGCAAACCCCTAATAGGTATCCCGCTAATAGAAAGAAACACCCTGGTAATTCAGCTACCTAGTGAAGTCCATCCGGCCCACCGTTTTATTGTTTATCTGACAGTGAGCAAAATTATCATCGCCATTATCATGTTGATTCTTTTTTCTCAGATATTGGCACGCAAGTTACAGCGGCCTCTAGACCGGTTACGTGAAGCAAGTAATAAGCTTTCTCAGGGCAATTTTCGCGTCAATGTTGTCAGTGAATTGAACTCCAATATTACAGAGTTTAACCAGCTCGCCCATGATTTTGATGGTATGACCCAGGAGATTCACTCACTGGCTGAGAAGCAGCGAAGGCTGATTCGAGATGTGTCTCATGAACTGAGAACGCCTTTAGCTAGACAAAACTTAGCGTTACATTTACTGCGCAAAAAAGCTGGTGAAGAAGAGCAAGCTTTGGTTGATCGACTAGAAAAAGAAGTGGATGAAATGGACAAACTGGTGGGTGAGATCTTAGAGTTCAGTCGATTAGAGAACTCTCGTTACGTCACAGACGTTCAGCCAGTATGCCCAGAAAGTATTGCCAATACGCAAGTAAACCAAAGCCGACTTCAGTTAGGAGAGGATCAAACACTGGTTCTCAATGTAGCGCCATCTCTTCCTATGTTGCATGCTGACGAGCGTTTAATTTTGCGCTGTCTGAGTAACCTGATATCAAACTCAATGAAATATGCAGGGTTGGATGCTCTCATCGAGGTGTCGATTGGATTAACATCCGAAGACGGCAATCAGTATTTAGTGTTTGACGTCGCGGATGATGGGCCAGGTATTCCGGAAACGGCGCTAGAGGATATCTTCAGCCCATTTACTCGAATAGAGTCGGCACGCGACAAGCAGTCGGGGGGCTATGGTTTAGGATTGGCAATTGTCAAAGAAGCCATGACTTTAATGAAAGGCGAGGTCAGGGCGCAGAATCGTTCGCCCTATGGCCTGAGCATTCAGCTCTATTTCCCAATAAAAATAGGGCGTTAATGGTTGTGTTTTATTATGGGAATATGTGTTTTCCGTATTGATACCCACATATACACGACATGGCCTAACTAAGTATTAGAGTGCTGCCGTCGTTGTGACAGAGCGTTTCTCGCTAACGGGTTCGGCTATGTACTTGGATGTGTAAATGAAGGTCGAAGCTATGTGGCGACTCTACAAATTAAATACTAAAACACAATACGGTTAATCAACCTTGATACATTAGGGGAAAGATACGTTCTTTCCCCTAAATGCATATTGAGCATATGGTTGATTGAAATTTTATGTAATCGCGTTACTATGTCGGGCGAGTGAAAATGAGATTGCTTCTCACTAATCAGTTTGACATCATTGAAAATTACACGTTATGAATTTATTTAAAACCAGTTTGGCGTTGATGGTTGCGACAGCAGGCTTCAGTGCAACGGCCTCGAGCCTTGATAGTGCTCTATCCATTCAAAGTAAAACCAATTCCTCATCCGCAGCGAGTCAGAAACGTATTGATGTCAGTGCTGAAAATACACTTAGCCTGCAAGCTGAAATTGAACAGCTTCAGGAAGAGGTTAAAAATCTTGAGGTTTATCGTTCTCACCTGACGGCATTAGTCAAAAGCCAAGAGCAGGAAGCGGGCAATCTTGAAAATCAGATTGATGAGGTAAAAAACACTCGTCAGGGTGTCGTTCCACTGATGTATCAGATGATCGCGGGTCTCAAAACGTCGATTGCTGACGATATGCCGATCAAAAAAGACCAGCGCCAGGAGCGTGTTGCAAAATTGGAAAAAATGATGACTCGCGCTGATGTGAGCGATGCGGAAAAGTATCGCCGTATTCTAGAGGCGTATCAGATAGAGCTTGATTACGGCACCAAACTTGGTCTGTATCAGGACCAGATTACGGTAGATGCAGGCTCGCGTGAAGTCGACATCCTGCATCTTGGTCGCGTTTCACTGGTGGCTCGCAGCTTGAACGGCACGAAATTTTGGTCATGGAACCAGTCTAATAAGCAGTGGCAGAGTGTCGATAGCTCGATGAAATCAGAGTTAGACAAAGCGTTTAACATCGCAGCGAAGCAAACGGCGCCAAGCTTGATTACTCTCCCTGTTTCTCTCAACGTTGCGGAGGCAAAATAATATGAAACGTACGTTAATTGCTTCCCTTCTCGCTCTTGCTGGCCTGTCATTCAACGTTCAAGCCTCTTCTGAACTGGTCAACAAAGCTCAGGCTGAAAATCAACAGCAAGCGCAACATAACATGGCTCGCGAGTCAGGTTTTAAACAGACTGAAAAAGAACTTAAAGCGCTCAAAGCACAACTGCTCAAGCAGCGTGACGATTTGCAAACGCAAAATGACAAACTGGCAGCAAAGTTCAGTGACAACGAAAATACCTTAGCTCGCCTGGAAGAAAAACTCCGCTTAGAGACAGGAAGTCTAGGTGAAGTGTTTGGCGTTGTGCGTCAAAACGCCAAAGAGTTGGAGTCTGAACTGCAGTATTCAGTGACCTCAGCTGATGCACAAGCTCATGCTGGTGTGGTTAAAGAGATTGTCGCAGCGACAAAACTGCCTTCTATGTATCAACTTACAGGCCTTTGGAAAGCGTTGGAAGAGCAGATCAAAGCCAGCGGTGAAGTGGCATCAACCGAAGTCCGTTTTGTTAACGGTGAAGGGGTGGCTCAAAGCGAATCAGCCCTTCGGCTTGGTTCGATTGGCTTAGTTGGCGCGCAAGGCTACTTAAACTGGAATGCCACAAAAGGTGAGGCTCAGGCTTACATTAAGCAACCAGAGCAAGCACCAACCATTTCATCCCTTTCTCCTTTGGTAGATGGCGAGGTCGAAAATATTGTTCTTGATCCTTCTCGTGGCGTGATGCTGGAACAACTAGCACATAGACCAAGCCTGATGGACAGGCTACAAGCAGGTGGTGTGGTAGGTAAGATCATTGTTGGCCTGCTTGCGATTGGCTTGATCATTGCCGTAGTACGTGGCGTAAGTTTGTCTATCGCGCGCCAGAAGATTCGTGCTCAACTGAAGTCACCTCAAAATCCGGGCGATAATCCGCTTGGCCGTGTGTTATCCGTTTATGGCAAAGAGAAAAACCTCAGTGTTGAAGCGCTTGAATTACGTTTGCTTGAAGCTGTAGTTGATGAGCAAGCTACGTTGGAAAAAGGTTTGTCCATGCTCAAGCTGCTGGCTGCTCTGGCACCAATGCTTGGTCTTCTGGGCACCGTTACGGGTATGATCGAAACTTTTCAGGTCATTACTCAGTTTGGCAATGGTGATCCTAAAGTCATGGCAGGTGGTATTTCGATGGCACTTGTGACCACCGTACTTGGCCTTGTCGCGGCTATGCCTCTTCTGCTGGCTCACAACATTCTAAGTTCGCAAGCCGAAACGATTCGCAACATTCTTGAGAAGCAAGGAATCTCTCTAGTCGCTGAACAAGCTGAGAAAGATCTCAAGCCATCTCAGGAAGCGCTAGGGAATGTTGCCTAATGGATGCAATCTTCGCATTGTTACCTGAAGCAATAGCTGGCAGTGACTGGCTACTTTCGTTGCAAAACTTTATGCAGCAGGGTGGTCAGGTGCTGTGGTGGCTGTCTGGCGTGGTAGCATTATGTTGGCTATTGATTCTAGAGCGCATCATCTATCTGTTCGTCGAATTTCCAAAGCACAGAGCAAATTGGGTCGATGCTTGGCGTGAACGGAGCGACCAAACGTCTTGGTATGCTCGCTCTATTCGCGAAGGATGGTTGTCACAAGCAAACAGCCAGCTGTATCAAAACCTGAATATCATTAAGGTTCTGGTTGCTATTTGCCCAATGTTGGGTTTGCTGGGCACAGTGACGGGGATGATCTCTGTTTTTGATGTCATGGCTAACCAAGGCAGCAGCAACCCTAAATTGATGGCTTCTGGTATCTCACTAGCCACATTACCAACAATGGCTGGCATGGTTGCAGCGTTAACAGGCATGTTTTTCCATGCGCGATTAATGAAAGCCTGCCAGTTAAGAGAAATTAAACTAGAAAAATCTTTAAGGAGTCAGCGATGAGACTCGGTCGACGTCACCATAAACAAGATGAAGCTCAGATTGACCTGACGTCCATGCTCGATATCGTTTTTATCATGTTGATCTTCTTCATCGTTACCAGCTCGTTCGTACGGGAATCTGGTGTTGAAGTGAATCGCCCTCAGGCATCTAATGTGGTGAGTCAGAAAGATGCGGGCATTTTTGTCGCGGTGACTTCTGCAAACGACATTTATATTGATAAGCGCAACGTTGATATTGAACGTGTACAAGCGACACTAGAGCATTTGTTGCTGGATAAACCTGACGCTTCTTTGGTCATTCAGGCAGATGAACATGCCTACAGCGGTACTGTAGTGAAAGTAATGGATGCGGCAAAAGGTGCTGGTGTTAAGAACATAGCGTTGGCAGCGGAGAAGAAGTAGTGGGACGTTTGTTAATGGCAACGCCACTGGCTGCTGTATGTGCGCTAGCTATTTTCAGCTTTATGGCATGGATGGTGGACAGCGGTCATCGCAGAGCTCCTGAGCCAAGTGAATCGTTGAGCTTTAATATGGTGATGGTGGAAAATGAACAAGATATTCAACGTCGCCAGCGAACGGTGCCAGAGCAGCCGAAAGCTCCAGAAGTGCCAGAGCAGATGCCAACTTCTCAAGCCAATACCGAATTGTCGCAGATTTCACCGATTTCACAGCCGTCGCTTGGCCTGAATACCAGCATCGAAGGTTTGGCGATCAGTGCTCCAACATTTGGTGACTTTGGTGTCAATCAACAAGTGATGCCTTTATATCGGGTCGAGCCTCGTTATCCAGCCAAAGCACTAAAGCGTAAAGCCGAAGGTTATGTGATCCTGAAATTCACTATCGATCCAACGGGTAAGCCGAGAGATATCAATATTGTCGAAGCCAATCCGAAACGCATGTTTGAACGGAATGCGATACAGGCGCTGCAGAAGTGGAAGTATCAGCCTAGAGTAGTGGATGGAGTTGCTGTACCTCAGGAAAACCAAACTGTGAGACTGGAGTTTAAGTTAGCCAAATGATGAAACGATTAGTCCTTATTGCTTTGCTTCTGGCTTCGCCAAGCGCCTTGGCTCAGGAGCTGACTCAATACACGGCGGTTCGTGTTCAGAAAGCCAATGAACTGGCTCAGGGAGAACAGCTGAAAGAGGCAATTACTTTACTTAAAGAAATCGACACTTCGCGCGCCTACGACAAGGCGTTCATCGCTCGTATGTTGGCGGTATTTTATTGGCAAGACGGCAATACCAAGCAAGCCATTTCTAAAATGGAATATGCGGTTGAAAGTGGTTTGTTGCGTGACGAACAGGCGTGGATCAGCCAACGTATGCTGGCTGATCTGTATCTTAATGATCAACAGTTTGCTAAGGCACTGAAACACTATTACCAGTTAGTTAAGTCTGTCCCCGAAACCCAAAAAGCTCTGGACTTGTGGCTGCGAATTGCTCAATCGCACTATCAGCTAGGTCAGTGGGAGAAAGTGGTCACAGCGATCGATAAGTACCTACAAGTCGAAAAAAATGACTTTATTCAGCCGCTGTCACTTAAGCTGAGTGCTCAACTAGAGCTGAAACGTTGGGGCGCAGCGATTCCAACTCTTGAGTTGCTGATTAGTCTCCAGCCGGAGAAACTAGGCTGGTGGCGCCAACTGGTTAGCCTGCAAATGAAAGTTGGCAGAGATAAGGAGGCGCTAGATACGTTGGCGCTTGCAAAGGTTAATGGGTTATCGTTGAGTCAGGGTGACAGGCGTATGCTGGCCCAGATGTATGCCAAGCGTGGTATCCCAGAAAGGGCGGCGATTGAGATAAGTGAGTTGGAAGAAGCGCAAACGGATGTTCAGCTACTATCTGAGCAAGCCACTTACTGGCAGTTGGCGAAAGAGTGGGATAAATCTCTATTTATCTGGAAGCTAGCAGCCGAGAGAGACGCTAAGTATTACTGGAGTGTCGCTCAGATCATGGTTCAGCAAGGCTACTACAAAGATTCTTTGGCGGTGTTAGATAAAGTCAAAGGCCGTGACGCAGATGTGGCACTAGCTAAAACACGGGCTTTGTACAAATTGAACCTGCTTGAGAAAGCGCTAGTGCAAGCGAAGAGAGCCAACAACATCGAACCTTCAAGCCAAGCAAAGAGTTGGATTAAATACTTGTCTCAACTTAGAACTGCCGCTCAACAGACGACAGGGTAATTATTAAAAAAGGGAAGCAATATGCTTCCCTTGTTGTTGCTTACTTCTGATTTAAACAGACATATTCCGCTCGCCAAAGCAGCCTTTTGGAAGATTTAATCGTCGTTAGCAACTCTTGCCCTGACAATTGTGGAAAGGCATGCATTACCTTGACGTCATTATCTAAATCGGATTTCTCGTAAGCCCTTACATGAGTAAAGGTGCTGGACAGATTATGTGACAGCATAGATTGTGACAGGCAGATGCCAAACATATCCCGTTTCATCGTCTTTCCCTCTGACATTGGAGTGTAGACAGCTGTTTGTGACATTGTTATTAGTGCTTGCTGCCCGCGTTGACCATTTCTACAATTTTTATGCTTAATAATTATACAGCCTAAATGAATGGGTAGTACAAAAAACGTTCTATTAATTTAGTGATCAAAATCAACTATTTTACCGGTTTTATGTCAAGTATGTTGCAAACTGGCAAGCCGAGTGAATTGTCGGGAGTCAGTTCACAGCGGTAAGCGATGATTTGGATTATTGGTCTCACAAAATATTGCCCATTAACTCGTATAAATGTTAATTGGATGTTAGTCTCGTTAAGCTAAATGGGAGAGTTTATGCAATGGAGTAGTATCAGCTTTCGTAAGCGAATGCTGATTATCATGACGCTTTCTGGCTTGATGGAGTTGCTATTGCTTGTTGCCGCTGGTTTCTTCTATGTTAAGCAAGAGCAAGAAGAAAAAATGGGCAAGCAGGCCCTCGGTGTCGCCTCATTTCTAGCAAATTCTCCTTTTGTTGCCCAAATGATCCAAGAAGGTGGTGGTTCGGAGTATCAGCTTCGTTATCGAAGTCTTACCGAGTTAATAGGTGCTGCCTTTATTGTGATTGGTGATAAAGACGGTATTCGTATTGTCCACCCTGTCGACGATCGCATTGGTAAACCAATGAAAGGTGGCGATAACGATCGTGCTCTGATTAAAGGTGAAAACTATATTTCTTTTGCCCAAGGTTCGTTGGGCTACTCCGTTCGGGGAAAAGCGGCCGTTTTTGATTCAGATGGCAATATTATAGGCGTTGTATCAGTCGGTTATCTCATTGACCGTCTTCAGGACAGAGTAGAGCCTTTTTTGGTCTTTCTGCTTTTGATGGCATTACTAGTGGTTGCCGCGAACGCTATTGTATCAAGCTATGCGTCGCGTCGCTTTCAAAAAGCGATTCTTGGCTTTGAACCTGAAGAAATAGGTCGGTTGTATGTTGAGTTAGACGTGACAATGGAAACGCTTAAAGAAGGAATCTTGACGATCGATCAATCGGGTAAGCTGCGCTCTATCAACAAGAGTGCGTGCCTTATCTTAGGATTGGAAAAATCGCATTGCTTGAATAAGCCGCTAAAAGAGGTATTGCCCGAGAGCGATCTTGATACTGTTCTCACTACAGCCCACATCGATCATGACATATACCTTTACCTCAACAAGCAGAAGTTAATAGCTAACCGAAGACCAATTGTTGTAGACGGTAAGGTTGTGGGCGCGGTATCCAGTTTTCGACTGCGAGATGAATTGAATGAGCTCTCTGAGCAGTTAGCTAAAACCAAAGAATATGCTGAAATGCTTCGCTCTCAGACTCATGAACATCGAAATAAACTTAATACCATTAGCGGCATGATTCAAATGGGAGAGTTGGATGCAGTTCAGCACCTAATTGGCCAAGAAACCGCACATTATCAATCTTTGATTGAGTTCCTACGCGAAACCGTCAAAGAGCCATTGATCGCGGGTATGCTGCTGGGTAAAACCGAACGTGCACGCGAACTGGGACTTGAGCTTATAGTAGAACAAGGTTCCCGGCTTGAACCTTTGCCAGAGCGTATTAATGCAGAAGATCTTGTGACTATTTTGGGCAATTTAATCGATAACGCTTTTGATGCTACGCGCAGTGCTATGACCTTGGATACGATGTTTGTCCCAGCGCGAAGGAATATTGAAGTTTCCATAGGTGATTATGGGAATGAAATCATTCTCGAAGTCATGGATCAAGGTTGTGGTTTACCAGACGAGTTCTCTGTTGAGCATCTGCTTGAACGAGGTGTGTCGACAAAAGGGCAGGCAAATCGAGGGGTGGGACTTTACTTGGTCAATGAATTAGCACTGCGCTACCACGGCCTATTGGACATCATGAATAACGAACAGCATGGAGCTAGAACGACAGTGTATTTACCAAAGGAAGAACAGGTATGACATCCGTAACACGAGTAATGATTATTGAAGATGATCTCAACATTGCTCAATTGCACCAGCGTTATCTGGAACAGATGGAAGGCTATGAGGTGATCGGGATTGCAACTACGAAAGTCGAAGCCGAGATACAGCTTGATGTGCTGAATCCCGATCTCCTATTGCTTGATGTGTATCTTCCTGATGGAACCGGGTTGGAGCTTTTACAGGCATTGCGTTCTCGGAACCAAAGCTGTGACGTTATTCTGATTACCGCTGCTCGTGATGTAGATACATTGCAGCAGGCGATGCGTGGTGGTGTTGTCGATTATTTACTTAAACCCGTTGTATTTCCGCGTCTGGAAGCTGCATTAAAGAAATACGTAATACAAAAGCATCAGTTCACGAGTGCCTCAGATCTTGATCAAAACTTGGTGGATAAGATGTTACAGAGTCCATCTACCGAGGAATCCAGGGTTCAAAGGTTACCTAAAGGTATCGACAGTGTCACGTTAGACAAAATACGTGCGTTGTTTTCTGGTGCTGAAAGTATAACAGCGGATGAAGCTGGAGAGCGTATCGGTGCTAGCCGTACAACCGCTAGACGTTATCTAGAATACCTTATCAGCTCTGGCGAATTGCAAGCAGATCTAAACTACGGCACGGTCGGGAGACCCGAGCGCTGCTACAAACGATCGTAACGTCCACTTGGGCTCAAATAATTCTCCCCCAATTACCTAGACGTATTTTGTATCCACCTCTACAGTTTTATTGATAGATATAATATTTTCTCTGTTAGAGGCGGCTATGAAATCGTTAACCAGCCTGTCTTTATCGCTCTTGTTTTTCTCATTTTCAATTGGAGCGATAGAGCTCAATGACCTTCAGTTTTTGACCGAAGAGTACCCCCCGTATAACTTTACTCAAGATGGTGAAAAAAAAGGCATTTCTGTAGACTTGTTGGCCGCTGCTGCACGATCTCAAGGGATAGAAATCAACAAACAAGATATTGAGGTCAGTCATTGGGCACGAGCCTATCGAACCGCATTGATTGAGCCTGATACAGTACTGTTCTCTACCACTAGAACTAAGCTTCGTGAACATCTGTTCAAATGGGTTGGACCTTTGAGTTCAACACGGATTGTGGTGCTGGCCAAAAAGTCACGTAAGATTAAAATTAAAAACAGTAAGGATTTTGCGCAATACCGAATTGGTGTAATTCGTGACGATGTGGGTGAGCAGTTAATGTTAGAGCTTGGGGTGCCAAGAGGTGCTATGCAGGAAACCTCTATTGCTGAAACCTTGGCTAAGCAGTTGGCAAAAGATCGCATTGACCTGTGGGCATACGAAGAAAATGTTGCCAATTGGTGGATAAAGCAAATTGGCTACGACACAGGCGATTTTGAGGCCGTATTTGTACTTCGAGAAGGGGAACTCTACTATGCTTTTAACTTAGCAGTGGAGGATCAACTGATTGAGAAACTGCAACGCGGTATTCATGAGGTGAAAAGCTCGCTTAACGAATCTGGCGTCTCAAAGTATCAAGAGATCATCGATAGTTATCGTTGATTGTGAGCGATTGTACTTTCAGGAAGGGTAGAGATGCGTTTAATTGGTTTTATTCTGTGTGTGATATGTCAGAGCGTATTTGCTAAGCAGGAAGTGGTGTTAATATTACCATCGCAGATGGATGGTGGACATACGTACTATCATGAACTGCTTTATCAATCCTTGTCTGATTCTGGTTACAGTGTCACAATTAGGGTGCCACAAGAACATATTCCACAAAAACGATCGATAAAAATGGTGGCGAGTAATCAGTTATCCTTAACTTGGCTGTTGGCTACTGAAGATAGGAACAATGAATATGTACCCGTTAAAGTACCGCTAACTGATGGCATGATTGGTAAAAGGATATTGCTTATACCTCCACAGCTACAAAGCGAGTTCAATAAAATTAATAATCTTAATGATTTGCAAAGGTCGGGGTTGGTCGCGGGTTTGGGGATCCAGTGGTTTGACGTTGATGTATGGAACGTCAATCAACTACCAGTGTACTTGCAAGATGGAGAATGGCGCGATTTGTACTCCAAACTTTCACTCAAAGGTAAGGTTAATTACTTCCCTAGAGGCATGACCGAAATTCTCGCAGAGTCCTCTCAAAATACTCATTTAGCGATAGAACAGCGTTTGATTCTAACCTATGAAAAGGACTTCTATTTCTATCTATCTGAACAAGCAGCACACTATCAACCCATTATTGAGAAAGCTTTACTACAGGCCAAACAGAGTGGATTGATGGACCGATTGTTGAAAAAATACTGGCAGGTGACATATGAACAAATTCAGCCTGACCAGCGGGTGGTGATAAATCTACGTTTACCTGAGGGGGGATCTCATAAATAGCAGCCTGTTTCCATATAAAAACTGACAGATTCACCAAGTTAGCGTATAAATTCTCTAAGAGTTTCATGTGGTTCTTCTATGGTTGGAGTAGTTAAGGCGAAATGGAAAGTGTGTTTATCATCGTTGTTTTACTGGTTTTATTTTTTGTGTTTGTACAAAAGCGTTATCTAAAACAAGATGAGCTCAAAGACAGTAGTTATAAAAAAAAAGGCCCGTTAATGAATATGCAGGAATCGGCGTTTTATAACGCCTTGATAACTGCTGTTGGTCAACACGGAGTGGTGATGTCAAAAGTGAACATGACGAATATCGTTGCACCGCTCGCTACCGACAAAAAACAATGGTTTATTGCTAACAATCGGATTGCTAAAAGTTATTTTGATTATGTGGTCTGCGATCCACGAACACTACAAGTGCGTGTCGCCATCGAACTCGATAACGGAAGAGCGTTAGATAAAGGTAAGATAGAGCGGCAGAAACTATTGATGCATGTGTGCAAGTCGTCAGGTATTCCTCTGATTGGTACTTCAGTTAAACACAGCTACCAGGTGGGTAAACTAAGGCGTCTTCTAGCTTCTCATATTGATCTCATAGAACCTGAAAAAGAGATTCGTTTCTGCAAACGGTGCGGAAGCCCAATGGTGATAAAGACTGCTTCTCAAGGAGAATTCAAAGGTCGGCGCTTTTTTACCTGCAGCCGTCAACCTCAGTGTACTTATACAGAAAATTACAATGTTGTGTTCGATGAAGATGGAGTGGACGAGTGATCAGTAGGCAATAGTCATCAAGAGCAGGTAATGATGGTTTGTTCTTTTTCATTGCAAACCATGACTTGATTGCGTCCATTCTTCTTCGCTTTATACAGCTCTTTGTCTGCTTCTTTTAGTACGCTATCTAGGTTGTTGTAAAGATCACATTGATAAATACCTATACTTGCCGTGAGATAGATAGGCTGTTCTTTACTGTTGAATTGATAGCGTTCAATTGCCATACGGATTTGTTCAGCCTTGATCATAGCATGTTGAATATTGGTGTTGTGTAGGGCTATGCAAAACTCTTCACCACCAATACGATACACTAAGTGCTCATCACTCAACCCATCAATTAAGGCGGCTGTCTGTCTTAGCACCTTATCGCCAATATCGTGACCGAATTCATCATTGACCTGTTTAAAGTAATCCAAGTCCAAAACCAGAAGCGACAAGGGTAAGGTTTCGCTTTCCTGTCGGTAGCGTTCAAAATTATGAATAAGGGCATGGCGATTATAAACACTAGTGAGCGCATCACGTGACGCAAGTTGACCCAGTGAAGCCTCTGATGTTTTTCGTTTAACTTCGAGAATGTGGCTGGCTAACCATACACTCAGGTAGGCGAAGGTAAAATTAATGATGAGATCAAAATAGCCCCAAAAGCCATCATTGAGCGATTTGTCAATCACTATCAATAGCTGGCTAATGAAGCCTATTAGGGTTGCGATAAATCCGTAGCGTTTACCAAGAATAAGGTAAAAAAGAACGGGATAAAGGAAGCTCCAGAGGAACACTCCATTCTCTATCGGATACACACGTGTGGTAAAACAAACCAAACTGATGATGCTATAGACGTAGCAGTTTGAAAGCAAAAGAGAAGCAGAGCTTCGGTAGCTGTTCAAAGCTACATAGAGAGAAAAACTACAAAAAAGGCTCTGAGTGATTGCTAAGAGATGATAAACGCCAAAAAACACATTAATTGTGGCGATAATCAACGACATTAAGGCAAGAAGCATACTTAGCCAGAACAAGACTGCTCGACGTAATTGTCTGGAAGGGTTAAATATGTCAAGCTCCATCTTGAGTAGCCTTTGTAGCAATATGCCTAAGTACGAATATCAGACAATAGTATGCTTTTCGTATCGGGAATCAAGCATAAGACTGAATAAAGATCACACTTTAAAGACTATAAATGATACGGCGTATTAAAAATGTACAAGTAATATGTGCGCAAGTTAATGTAATGTATATAAATTAGTCAATTTATATCATGTTTTAACTAGTCTCGAATTAATCGTAAAATTATCAAATAATGAACCAGGGTCACTGTTTTTAATGGCTTTCATTTCGTATTTTGAATAACAAAAATGCGAAAAAATATCGATAAATACTACTTTGAGACTTAAGCTGGCTTAAGTTTGTATCATTGATAAGACTATTGGACAGATTCGACCTGATTTTAGTGATTTTTTTGTAATTACTGGATGGAAGATAAGAAGTCGAAGGCTCGCAACTGTTGAACAATTTCACGTAACGCTCAAGAGCTTCTCTGCTGTTGACAACATGGCGGGTTCGATAAATAACTTTATTGACAAGGAGGAGGTTTCGCCACGTATGCTTCTGTCTTCTTTAAAGCACCGAGCATCCGTTTCATCTCTATCTTATCTGTTATTTTCGTGTTTGAATCATGAGAAACCCAACTGCTGTATGAAAATAACTGTTACTATGCTTGCGTTATTGATTAAACAGGATTCCTGATGGAAAAAGTCGCTATTTTCGTTGATGTCCAGAACATCTACTACACAACACGAGAAAAGTACCGCGCAAACTTCGACTACAATGAGTTTTGGTACGTTGCGACGGAAGGTCGAGACGTCACTGAAGCTCACGCGTATGCGATTGCTTCACATGATCCCAAACAAAGACAGTTTCATCATATCCTTCGTGGTATTGGCTTTAACGTTAAACTAAAGCCATTTATTCAACGGCAAGATGGCAGTGCCAAAGGCGATTGGGATGTGGGTATTGCTTTGGATGTGTATGAAGCTGCCAGCAAGGTTGACCGAGTCATTCTGTTATCTGGAGATGGAGACTTTGACGTACTAGTCAAACGTGTCCAAGAAAGGTTTGGAACCAAAGTGGATGTGTTTGGTGTACCGGGCCTTAGCGCACAGTCGTTAATCGACGTGTGCGATAAGTTCATTCCGATTGAAGAGGAGTTATTGCTCAGACGAACCTGAGTTTGCGCTTTCTTCATTTTCTGTTTGTGCAGCGTTTTGCTGTTCTTTTTCTTCAGCTTCAAGCTTTGCTCTTTCCGCCTTAGAAATGTAGCGAGGCTTGTTGCTTTTGTGTAGCTTAGCGTTTTGCTTTTTCTGCTTCGTTTTTAGGATCTGGTTAATTTTCTTCTTACGGTTCATCGTTGTCGCCCAGTATTCAAAGGGGCGCGCATAGTAACAGACTTTGTACCACACTTCACCTTAACAAGATTATCTGCCGTTTGATGAAAGAGATCTGACGTTAGTACGGTCTGGTTAAATCATTGAACAATCGATTTGTTTCTTGCTCAGTGAGTAAGTCGTATCAGGGGAAGACTATGTGGATAAAGAAAAAACATCGCTGGGCGTTATCTGAAAACGAGGCAACACCGGAGTCGGTGTATAAAGAGCGACGAGACATTTTAAAAAAACTAGGTATTGCTGTCGTCGGTGTGCCGTTGGCGGCGAACTCTCAGGCGGGTGTTTTGGATCTGTTCTCATCAAAAGAGGAGCCTGTTCAAGACCGCCGTATTGATTTATCTGCCTCGAAGCCCGATAAATACCAGGCTGATTTTTCACTAACGCCTGAAGACAAAGTATTGAAATACAATAACTTTTATGAATTTGGTACAGGGAAGTCTGATCCTGCGGAGAAATCAGGTAGCTTTGTTTCCGACCCTTGGAGTGTCAAAGTTGATGGGTTAGTCGGTAATCCGATAACGTTGAACTATGAAGACATCTTCAACAAGTTCACACTCGAAGAGCGCATCTATCGCCTAAGGTGTGTAGAAGCATGGTCAATGAATATACCTTGGATTGGCTTTCCGTTGTCTGAAATCATCAAAATGGCCAATCCGAAGAGTGCAGCGAAATACGTTGCTTTTGAAACCCTTTACGACCCTGAACAGTTCCCCGGCCAAAACTCTTGGGGCGGTAGTATCGATTACCCCTATGTTGAAGGCCTGAGACTAGATGAAGCGATGAACCCGTTAACGCTTATCTCAGTAGGTTTGTATGGCAAAACCTTAGCTCCCCAAAATGGCGCACCTTTGCGCTTAGTTGTGCCATGGAAATATGGCTTTAAGAGTATTAAATCTATTGTGCGTATTCGTTTGACCGATCAAGAGCCACCAACCACTTGGAATAGACTCGCACCCCAAGAATATGGTTTTTATGCCAACGTGAACCCACAGGTCGATCATCCGAGATGGAGTCAGGCTAGCGAGCGTTTTATCGGCGAAGGTAACTTATTTAGCAGCCGCAGACAGCCTACATTGATGTTCAATGGCTATGAAGAAGAAGTTGCACATCTCTACGAGAATATGGACTTAAGGAAGTTCTATTGATGAGGTTGTCTCCGAAGGCGATTACATGGCTGAAGGTAGTTATCCATAGTGTGTCTTTGAGTTTCTTGCTGCTGTTGGTGCTCAAGGCTCTCGCGGGTGATTTAGGTGGAGACCCGGTACAGGGAATCATCCACTACACGGGTATCAGTGCGCTCAATACGTTGATTGCTTCTTTATTGGTCTCGCCATTAGCGAAATGGACCAAGCAAGGGGCGTTAGTCAGAGTCAGACGATTGGTTGGGCTATATAGCTTTTTCTGGGCGGTATTACATTTAGTCGCTTATGCGACGCTGGATCTCGGTTTGGACTGGAGTTTGCTGGCTTCGGAGCTCATCAAACGTCCTTACCTCACCGTAGGTGGAGCTGTGTGGCTGATATTGTTGTCGCTGTCTGTAACATCGCCCAAAGCAATGCAGCGTAGACTGGGAGCAAAATGGCAAAAGCTACATAATTGGGTTTATTTAGCCTTGCTGCTTGCACCGATACATTTCTACTGGTCGGTAAAGTCTGAGGTCACTGAACCAACAATCTATATTCTGATAGCCCTTGTGTTACTTGGGGTTCGTTGGAAGACTCTTAAACAACGATTACTTCGCTAATCTTGTAAGGGAAGTGTTGAAAAGCCAGCAAACCAAACGGTTTGCTGGCTTTTTTATTAGTCCGAGATAATGGCGTAGCCTCGGTATCTGTTGACATCGATTGTATTCATCGCTTTGATCATGCTGGTGGCATCAACCCAATGCCACAGGTAGTCTGCGTTGTTAGGATCTAAAATGAGAAATGAATCCGAACCTCCATCATAAGCAGCCACTGGCGCGTAATGGCCCCCACCTTTTTGCTCGACGCCTTTTCGAGCGTAGTTTACCACCAGATAATGTTCTGGTTGATTCAGTGCCGTGACCATATTAGCCTTAATTGTGTCGATATCGTCAATGTTTTGTAGCTCGTAGCTGACAACTTTAGCTCCATTGGATTTAACCAGATCGACGAATTGAGAAAGCTGCAACCCATAGTCGTTAAACTGGCTGCCTTTCGCGGGCTTGCCTAGGATTTCAATTCTGGATTTCGGTGAGTGGATTAACACGGTGTTTTGAGTATAACGGTGAAATAGGGGAGACCAGCTGACATAGGATTTATCTGAATGTTCGACATTGCCACCGCCATTTGGCAGGTAGCCGGATTCCAATGTTGAGAACTGACTTGAGTCAAATGGAATTTGCTCTGGTGTCCTATCAACACGCAGCGCATTAAGTACCATCGCGGCCGATGCCACACCGCAAAACATTTTGTTTTCTTGCGGTTGGTAGTAAACCGAAAGGCGAGTAAAGTCCGCTTTGTTCTCTGACGACATCAAACGTTCAAAAGAGTCTGGATTGTCCCAATAGACAATAGTTGCCGCCAAGGCGTTGATACTCCAGCCAACAATCAATGTTGCCAGAGACAATTTTATCGCGTGTTTCATAGGGTAGTATTCTGATGAGGGTTATTGGGAAAAATTAATAAGAACGGTGCGATCTCGTGCACCGTTCGTCGTCTCTTTATGACTAAAATGTGTATTTTAGACCAACTGAAATGGTTGAGTTTTGGTTATCCAGACCGGCCCCGTTGGCTACGAAACTAGATACGCCAGTACTATTGTTAACAATGGTGGTATCTGCTCTCGCTTCAGAGTATTTGGTGTAAACATACTCAGCATATAGCTTCATGCTGGGCGTAAACTTGTAGCCGTAATTGAGTGATAACGATAGAAAGTCTGAATCAAAATTACTTTGCTCGTAGAAGGTTAGATTACGCATATTGTGGTGATCGACATCTCTCGCATCTACCCATGGACTCCATTTGAGTTGTACTCCGAAGTCTGATTTATCTAGCGTATATTCTCCCGCTAACCCTAGATATAGCACGCTGAATTCTTGTTTGTAGTCTATGCCCACTACGTTAGGGAACGAACCAACATTCGCCCCATTGTTGTAGGAATACGTGCCACCGATACCATCCCATTGAAAAAGATTATATTGGTAGCCCGCTAGAGCACCGACCTTATAGTTGCTTTGGCTAAGTAACCAGTAGATTGCATTGATGTCTATCTCATGAGCATCTCGTAGCTTAGTATCTGGACTTATAGAAATGTCTGTTGGTGACGACTGATTAGCATTGAGCCAATCGCGATCTTCCATATGAGCATCGCCATCGTCGTTCAATACAGACCAGAAGCTACCTGTTAGAGTCCACTTGTCATTGACGTCCCAAGCGGCCCCTAACTTGATGATCGGGACATTATGAATCTCCCAGTCAAGCTGACTTAGCTTTCTACCTGTACTGCTGCTGTAAACCAGTTCCGTTGATGAGCCATTTAAGACGCCAAAAGATCCTTCTAGCGTGACATTATTCGCATCGTCGGCTGCCATAACACTTGGGGCAAAAGCGAGTGGAATAAGCATCAAAGTTAACTGTTTCATGAATTTTTCCGTACTCCGATATGGCAATAAATTTGCCAAATGATTTAAGGTTGATGAATTCTGCTAGATTATTAGTGTTATTAATCAACAGGGAATTTCGACAGAAGTATAGAAATAGGACGCAAAAAAAATATCAGGTGTTTACCTGATATTGAGGCAGTAAAAAGTGGAGCTCTGATTTATGTTGCATCAACTTTCTTTGTCTCAGAGTTCATTGGCTTTGAATAGCAATGATAAAGATTAAATAGTGAGGAGTACTAAATTAATGAAATTATTAATTTTATTTGCATATCTGTGTAACAAAGTCGCCTGTTCTTGAAAGTCAGTTTTATGCGTGAAGGTAATAGTGACTTTGCAAATCGAATGGAGGTATTCCTAAAGGTCTTGGATCCAAGCTGCTGTTAAAAATAGTGGTATGTTTACGATCGTAAAGTGAGGCTGACTGATTGATTATGCAATAGGTAACTCTGCATTTGATTGTGCTATGATTAAGCATGGTTCTGTTCTGAATTTCGATGACCATTTTGCAACGAAAAATTATTATCATTGTATTTAATTAACTTTTAACACTAAAAGTCATAATAATTTAAATTATTTTAAAATAAATTATAAATTTATGATTGTTTTTATTTAATGTGAAGTTTAAATAAATTAGATCTATTTCTTTAAACTTATAGTGATGATTGTCCTTAATCCTACTTATCCCATTTATTGGAAAAAGATTCTCTCACTAGGATCGTAGATGATAATTAAATATGTTTCTTAATAATATTATAAATAATTTTTTGCAAGTGCATCAGTTGATGCTGTTAGTGTTTTTACTAAGCATCGTGGTTAGCCTATCAGGCTGTGGTGATATCTGGGAACTAGCAAAAAACGAAGTTGATGATCGAAGAGCTGACTATAAAGGTGCCGATACTATAAACATTGTTGATAGTGACATTGTTGGTCGC
The DNA here is from genome assembly GCF_027587155.1 of Vibrio sp. T11.5. Classification (NCBI taxonomy): domain Bacteria; kingdom Pseudomonadati; phylum Pseudomonadota; class Gammaproteobacteria; order Vibrionales; family Vibrionaceae; genus Vibrio; species Vibrio sp. T11.5. Next base: position 169,084 of record NZ_JAPPTP010000001.1, on the reverse strand, counting down.
AACCCCGACAGTGTGAATGCGCCAACACTTTATTATCAATTTACTCGAACATCATTACCACTCAACTCTGCTCCTCATCTTCAAAGGTTTAATCAAGAGCTGTCAGGGAGGCCTTTTCAAATAGAGGTATACCTTCAGGATGGAGATCTTAAGCTGCAAGATGTCACCGATAGAGTGTTATGGAATGTCGTCTCACAAGACTGCAATGGAGAGCCGTGCTATACGATCAACTCAAAAGGTCGATTGATTGCTGGGGCCAAGGGCAAATTTAGTGCTCAAGCTGAATACGATGGGTTGTTCACTCCAGTGATTTTGTTTGAGACGCCAAGAAAGTTGGAAACGTGTGGAGCGGTGGGTAATACCGATAAGGTCGATGACACACAAGAATGCTTACGCATTGTCATGGGCAGTTCTGGGCAAGCATATGGAAAATGGTTTACCGAACCACCTAGGATGAGCGTGATGCGCTACATGTGGTATTCGTCTGATAATACAGTTTACAACTCAGGCTATACGCATGCGGGTTTTACGATCGATGGCGTAAGAGATTCAGGTTCCAATAAATTTGCCCTAATGAGAAATGATGGATACGACCAGAATGCAAAGGACTCTGGTCACGCTATCAAGCTGGATGAATATGGTCAGCATGCCCGCTATTGTGCGGATTTGGCAGAGATAAACTTTAATGGAAGGAGCAACTGGCGAAAGCCTAAAGTTGAAGAACTGACCGAAGTACTCTCCATGTCTATCGGTTCAACGTATGGTTGGCCAGTGTACAATTTTTATTCGTCTGATATGGCATATATTCAGCCGAAATCTAAGGGTGGGCTTCATTTCATTAGTGTCGATGCTCAGACAGGACAGAAGTTCATCTTGCTACCCGAGAAGCGAGCTTACGCAACCTGTGTTTCAGAACCATAAAAAATGGGGTGCAAAGAGTCACCCCAAAAGCATACAGCTAATCTCACATCTAATTCTCCAAACTAGCCAAAGTCTGAAAAGGAAGCGACGACAAACGACGAAAAGTGAGCTATTGCCGTCACCCCAGCAAAGTAAGTTACATTCGCATACAGCCATAGAAAAGTTATTAACTATTATTTATTCTTACAAAGATTATCTAATCGATTAAATAATTATTAATTCATTATTTATTATTATTGTTCTTGTTAAGTTTGTTAAATGGCAAAGGGGCTTTCTCTTAGTTGTTAGCTTCAACCTCTCTTTATTCGCTAAGCGATTAATGCCACACTTATTTATTACTACTGGAATAGAATATATGACTAATTGCAGTACAGGCAACAAAAAACAATGGCTTGATGAGAATGTATTTGAATCCGCGAAAAAAAGAATTTCTTATATTTTCGATCATTTTAATCATTTCTATGTTTCTTTTTCAGGAGGGAAAGACTCTGGTGTGTTGCTTAACTTGGTTATCGAAGAAGGGGAGCGAAGAGGGCGCTTACCCATTGACGTCTTGATAGTTGATTTTGAAGCTCAGTATATGGAGACGGAGCGGTTTATTAGACGAATGATCGGCACCCAAAAAATCCACCCCTATTGGGTATGTTTGCCGATCAGTTTGCGTAATTCGGTTTCTCAGTTTCAACCTAAATGGTTATGTTGGGATCCTGAAAGCAAACAACGTTGGATAAGAGAAATGCCCGATTTAGATGGCGTCGTGAGTAATGAGCACGCGTGGCCATTCTTCTATTCTGGTATGGAGTTTGAAAATTTTGTCTTTGAGTTTGCTCACTGGTATCAGCGATGCAAGTTGGAGCAAATCGCAGTACTGATAGGCCTCAGAGCCGATGAGTCACTCAATCGCTTTAGTACTGTAAAGAATCGCAAAAAAGGAAACTACCAAAATCAATTGTGGACAACAAAAATGCAGCAAGATGTCTTCATGGCTTACCCTATTTACGATTGGAAAGTGTCAGATGTTTGGGTGGCCAACGGGCGTTTTGGCTGGGACTACAATCATATTTACGATTCAATGCAAAAAGCTGGTGTTCCACTTTCTCAACAGCGGCTATGCCAGCCTTTTGGGGATGAACAAAGAAAGGGCCTGTGGTTATATCAAAAGCTTGAGCCAGAAACTTGGTTCAAGTTACTTTCAAGAGTTGAAGGCTGTAACTTTGGAGCTCGTTATACCAAAGAGCAGGGTAGGATTCTCGGCTACTATCGTTTTGAGCTACCAGAGGGTTTTACCTACCGTACTTACAGTAAGTACCTACTGAAAACAATGCCTCCCCACTTGGAGAAGCACTATCGTGAGAGAATATTCAAGTTTTTGTGGTGGTGGCGAAAACACGGCCCGAAAAAAGGGATTCGATGTATTCCTGATTCAGCAGACAGTAAGCTTGAATCAAAAAAACAAGTTCCGAGTTGGAGGAGGATATGTAAAGTGCTGATAAAAAATGACTATTGGTGCCGAGGACTGTCGTTTGGTTACAATCGAAAGGTTGATACTCCCCATAGCAATGTGAGCGTTCGCGATACAATTTAGGGAGGCAGCCTAACATGACCCGTAAAACCAGCGCCTTGTTTGAGCAGGTTAGCCGTTTAAATCAACAACTCGATAACATCGGAACTTGGGTTGAGCTCTACAATAGTATTACATCTTGTCTGTTTGAAACCATTCCAGCACTTCCCCCTGTGTGTAATGTTCGACTATTGTCTGTCAATCACATTGAGTCCAATAGATATAACCCCAATAAAATGGCTCGACCAGAAGGAAAACTTCTAAAGCATTCGATTGCAATAGATGGGTTAACGATGCCAATCATCGTTAACAAGAGAGAAAAAACAGATAGCTATATATTGATCGATGGCTTTCACCGTTTTGAACTATTGAAATCTCATCCTGAACTTCAACCTATTCCTGGTTATGTTCCGTGTGTTGTGTTTCATAAATCATTAGAAAACAGTATGTCGACATCAGTAAGGCACAACATTGCGAGAGGTGTCCATCAGGTTGAGCTTACTTCTAGTTTGGTTATGACACTTCGCCAACTGGAATGGAGCAACGAACGAATATGTCAAGAGCTTGGTATGGACAAAGATGAAGTCTTGAGAATGCAGCAAGTCAGCGGTATAGCGGCTGAGTTCAAAGATCAGCAATTTTCCCAGTCTTGGGAGTGATAAAATTTAATCTAGTTAATTGCTAACCGTGTGTGTACCACTCAATGTCACGTTGTTAGATCAGTAGATGAGGATATTTCTGGCATTTATGAACAAGCATAAATAGGCATGGACCAATTTGGTATCGAGGAAAACGCCAAGATACTGCTACGCGTTTGCGCTCCTGTACTATGAGCCTATTTGGTTTCAGATCAGTGGTTGTCCTCCATCAAAATCGATCGCTTAATTGAAGTAACGCGCTTTTCAACCTGAGTATGTTAGTAAGGATCTAATCATGCAAACGAATTGTCTGCATAAATTTGAATCGAAAATGATTCCCGCCAATTTCGTGAGGGTAGCGTGAATACGTGGTAGAGCAATCGGGTTGGTTAGCTTTTAATTTAATATTTAATTAACAAAAAATTATTTATTTTAACATAAACCTAGGCGCTAGAGTTACATCTCTGGCGCTTCCTTGTTAGGGAGAACCAAAACAAGAAATTGGAAGACTATAGGTGAAAATATGGATTATGTTGAAAGTAGTACTCAAAGTAAAAAGAAGCCATCGGTATTCGGTGGAGCCTGCGTTATTGCTTGTGTTTGTGTCGGGGCAGGGATGTTAGGCTTACCAGCTGCTGGTGCTGGTGCATGGACCGTGTGGTCCGTTGTTGTGCTTTCCCTAACGATGTTGATCATGTCTGCGAGTGGTTGCTTACTCTTAGAGGCACTGAAAGATTATCCTTACCGTTCGTCTTTTTCTACGGTAACCAAAGATTTATTAGGCAAGCATATTAGTATTGTCAATAATCTGATGATCTACTTTGTCGGTGGCATTCTGCTTTACGCCTACATTACCTCATCCGGTTTGATTATTTATGATTATACGGGAATCGAGCCAAAGCTGGCTTCGATATTATTCGTTGCCTGTTTCTCGGTTCTTGTTTGGCATTCGACTAAAATGGTTGATCGAGTTTCGGTCATGCTTATGTTGTTTATGGTGTGTAGTTTTGTTTTTTCTATTACTGGCCTCGTCAACAATATTGATGGTCATATTCTAGTAAGTCAGACACAATTCGCTCAGGGTCAATATATCTTTGCTCTATTACCTATCGCATTGGCCTCATTCGGCTATCACCATACAGTATCAAGCATGAGAGACTATTACATGGAAGAGCGTAAAGCTCAGAAAGCGATTGTGGGTGGAACCTTTATAGCGCTTTGTATTTACGTGATTTGGCTTGTTAGCGTTTATGGCAATATCTCTAGATCTGCGTTTCCTGAAATCATTGCTCAGGGTGGGGACATTAACGTATTACTTCAACACTTCAAAACATCGCTGTCTACTGACGCTCTATATAAGGTCATCAGTGCATTTTCAGCGGCCGCTATTTTGTCGAGCTTCATTGGCGTTGGGTTAGGAGTCTTTGATTTTTTGGCAGACGTTTTCCAGTTCGATGACAGCAACAAAGGTAGAACCAAAATTTGGGCTGTCACCTTTGTGCCTCCACTGATTATTTCGTTACTTTTCCCATTTGGCTTTTTAGTCGCAATTGGTTACGCAGCGGCCGCAGCGGCTGTTTGGGCATGCATTATTCCAGCGATACTCGTCAAAAAAGTGAGACTAAGAACCTCGGTGTTGAGTGAAAAACCGAATCAATACCGAGTGTTCGGTGGTGACTGGTTATTAATTGGTGTTTTGCTTTTTGGTGTGCTGATCATTTCTATCCAAATAGTATCCTCTCTCGGGTGGTTGCCTACTTATGGGAGTTAGCGCCTGTCTCACAATTGAACTATGTTCAAAATAAATTCATTGAGCTCATTTTTGTTGGGGTAATCTTTATAGCTATAAGCTAATATTACTTCATCTCAATTTCAGAACTCTGGTTAAATAGTCGATGAGCTCTTTGCAATCCTTATTTATTGTTGAAGACGACATTAAGCTTCGCTCAATGCTAGAAGAATACTTCATTAAACAAGATTTTGAAGTGACAACGTTCGAAGACGGTAGTAGCGCCGTTGAAGCAGTTATCCAACATCAGCCTGATCTGTTGTTACTTGATTTGATGTTGCCTGGAATGGATGGCCTGACAATTTGTAGACAGATTCGAGCCAACTATTCCGGTAAAGTTCTAATGCTGACGGCAAGTGATGATGATTTTGACCATGTTGCGGCACTGGAAATTGGTGCCGACGATTTCGTCAGTAAACCGATAAAACCACGTGTATTACTCGCTCGTATGAGAATGCTGCTAAGACGAAACTCTCTTGGTGAAGCGTCTACTGATATTGACTCCAAACCATTGAACCAATTGACATACGGTCAGCTCAGTCTCAATCAGGCACGTAAAATCTGTGTTCTTGACGGCGCTCAGGTCAGTATGTCTGACAGCGATTTTGATTTGCTTTGGATTTTGGCTAGTTCTCCGGATGAAGTGTTATCTCGTGATTTTCTAACCCAAACGTTGAGAGGTATCGAGTACGATGGCTTAGACCGTACCATAGACAACAAAGTGGTTAGTCTCAGAAAAAAACTGGATGACAACTCTGCGACACCCAAACGCATCATCACTGTTAGAGGGAAAGGGTATTTGTTTGTACCAGATAGTTGGTGAGGATTTTGAGGATCATGATGTATGCGCCGAATCTACATTGAGGCATTTTTGGGTTTGTTGGTGTTGTTCACGTTGAGTCTGGTGGCATATGAAATCATTATTTATCAGCTCAATACAGACTATGACTATGTTTTAGAAGACTTAGAAGGTGCTGCATTTAGGGATGTCTTAATGACAATTTCTGACCATCAAGGCAAAGATAGTGCTTTGATAGTTTTGAACGAGTTTATTGCCAATACGGCGAAAACGTTGACGGCTTTTCCAAGCTCTGACGTACCACAGGAAGTAAAGAACTATTTCACTAATGACCGTGTTCATCCATTCACATTTTATGACGATGAGCGCGATTTCTGGTTCATGTTGTCATCTCCCGATATTATTTATCGCGTCCAACCTGATGTGAAATCGGCGCTGCGTAAAGCCATAGAGTTTGATGATGATATTCTCTGGGGTTTTATTCTCGGTGGGTTCTTTATTTACAGCTCAGGACTTATTTGGTTCTTAAGCAGGCGGGTCCGTACTCTTGAAGAAGTGACCATGAAATTCGCGAAAGGTGATTTTAACTCAAGAGCGCCGACGGGTAGCAGGCATCGTGTCGGTTCCCTCAATGACAGTTTCAATTATATGGCAGATAAGATATCCGACCTTATAACCAGCAACCGCTCGTTAACAAACTCTATCGCCCATGACTTACGAACGCCTGTTTTCCGCATTCAGTGGCAGGCTGAAATGCTCCAATATGAGAGTCTAACTCAACAGCAGCATGATAAAATAGCCAGTATTATTGAAGATACGGAAGAGATGGAACAAATGGTCGATGAACTTCTCTACTTTGCTAAGGTAGAGCGTCCAGACTCAGTGCTGCATATTGAAGCTATTGAACTCCGTCCGTTTATGCTCGGCCTTACTAATAAAGTTCCTGATGCCAAAGTAAATGTGGTGTCGTTAGAGATTGAAGACAACTTGTTTCTAGAGGCAGACGCCTCTCTGCTAAAGCGGGCGGTTAATAACCTACTTTCGAATGCGTTGCGTTATGCGGATCAGAAAGTCCAGCTCTCTGCGAAGCTAGAGAATGAAACCATCCTACTTACCGTTGAAGATGATGGCCCAGGAATTCCAACGGACCACTGGAACTATATTTTTGACCCCTTCTACAGCGCAGATCCATCAAGAAGTAAAGCTAATACTGGCTATGGATTAGGGCTAGCGATAGTCAAACTGATCGTTGAACGACACGGTGGACGAGCACAAATTGGGGCTAGTTTACTCGGTGGCGCTAAATTTACTCTACAAATTCCACGTTTGTCAGAGGGGCCTGACAAACCGTGACAAAGGAGTGACAAAGTAAAGATATTGTCAGCGAGAATCGTTTTGTACAGTGTTCATAACAAGTTAACACAAGGACAAAACAATGAAAAAGCTAACGATTCTAGTCTCAACTATAGTCGCGGCAACGGCAGCCCAAGCTGCTGGTGATACATATATTCGAAACGGCAACATCTATACCAAAGAAAATAGCTGGATTGCTGAACTTGGCGGCGCTGGAGTGAGCGATCTGTACAAGGATCAGAAGCATAATGCGACAATTCTTGGTAACTTTGGTTACCAAGGTGAAGATTTCAATGCTAGCCTGCAAGGACTCAACTACCGATTCCTTGGCAATACTGGTGATATGTTCAACATGAGTGGCTATTTGGGCACCTCTGGGTTGATGTATGATCATGATACTTCAGACTTCCTGAAAGGTATGGATAAGCGTAAAGCGAGTCTTGACCTTGGTATCAATGCTGACTTCCACTTATCTCAAGGCACAATTTCTACTTATGCTCAGCATGATATTACTGATACTTATGGTGGCTACTTAGCTGGTGTGACTTACTTTTTGCCAATGAGTGTCGGTAGTATGGACTTAGTCCCATTTGCTGGTTTGACTTATCAAAGCAAAGATTATGTCGACTACTACTTTGGTGTGAAAAACAAAGAAGCGACCCAATCTCGCAAGGCATATGAAGGAAGCGGTGATGTTTCTTACAATTTAGGTTACAAGCTTATCCTACCGATTAATGACAGTTGGGAGCTTACACAAACAACGGCTTACACTCGCCTTGGCGACAATATTGCGGACTCTCCAATTGTAGATAGCGCCAACCAGTGGGCTGTCGGTGCTACTGTTGCATATCGTTTCTGATCTTAGTGACTGTCTATAAAGGCCTGACGGAATGTCAGGCTGACTTACTCTGTTTTTAATCGATGCTTCTCAGTATTAGTGAATTTATGTCTGTAAACTATTTCCATTTCCTGAAATCCCTCCCTCGCGTTGCTGAGAGTGTGTACCCAGAAATTCGTGGATTAAAAAAACTTCGTTATAACGGTCGTTTTTGTTTGTGGTCAATGTTTAAACCCAATGTGCTTCAACAAATGCAGCAGTTGTTTGAACAGCCTGAATTTCGTCCCATCAAAGAGACCAACCCGAGGATGTTTGAAAAGCCTTTAAAGCCATTTGTTTGTCTAAAGTGGCGCCCTCATCAAAGGGCGGCAAAAATCTATGAGCATTTTCAAACTCTGCACCTAATGTATGGAAGCGCATTCCTCGACTTTTATTCTGAAGAGGGGTGGTGTTTGATGATGGTAAATAATTGCAGATTAATGCTGTGTGCGGGTCCCGAAAGGGAGGGATCTTTGGCGTTAAAATTGGTCGATGAAAACAAACATGACCTATTCACTTTAGCCTTCAATATTTCGTCTTCACCAAAACGCGAGATTCATATTGGAGCCTTGCAAGGCCCTGGTGACCACATTGCCGATCGTGGCGAAATTATTAAGGGTTTGACGAAAAGAATGTATGGGCTGCGTCCCAAAGCACTTATGCTTGAAGTGCTTTTGATACTAGCACGGGAATGGGGTGTTGAATCGGTGTACGGCATTACAAATAAAGGCCATGTATACCAAGCGTTGAGATATATAGGTTCTAAGCGTTCCAGTATCACGTACAACTATTCTGAATTATGGGCAGAATATGGTGGAGTAGAGGTTTCAAAGTACTTGTATCAGCTACCTCTGCACCCTGCCCGAAAGGATCCCAATGTACTGAAGAAAGCTAAGCGACGCTTATATACTAAACGCTATGCTTGGCTTGAAGAAACCCAAGTTGCAATTCAGGAACGTCTTGGTAGGTTAGTGTGCTGATTGAAGGAAAGCGTACAATACCAAGTGAATATCGGGCTCACTAACGACTGATATTAGTTTCAGTCAGGCTTGGCAATTTCGATGATTTAAGAATTATTTACATATAACTTACTCTTCTGATTTCGCTTCCGACCCTATGTTTGAGTTAGCGGCTAAAGGATATGCAACTTAGTCGCTTAAATAACTAAAAACATAAACAGAAGGTAATTCTTATGCCAAATCGAATAGAATCTTGTAAAGCGCAGTGTGTAAAGAGCACTGACCAACGTATGGACTACATGCCTGAACCCTATCGGATCCGAGTAGTTGAACCTGTACGTAAAACAACGCGTCAAGAGCGAGAAGAAGCTTTAAAAAGAGTTGGCTACAATCCGTTTTTACTGGATAGCGACTACGTATTTATTGATCTTCTCACTGATAGTGGAACTGGCTCTGTGACCCAAAACATGCAGGCAGCGACACTGAAAGGTGATGAAGCATACAGTGGCAGCCGAAGCTATTTTGTGTTGAAGGAAGCAGTAGCGGATATTTTTGGATATCGACATACTATTCCAACTCACCAAGGACGGGGCTCTGAGCAGCTTTATGTGCCAGCATTAATCAACAAACGTGAGCGAGAAAAAGGTTTAGAGCGACAGCATATGGCTGCGATCTCAAACTATTTCTTCGATACCACCCAAGGTCATACCCAACGACATGGTTGTAGAGTGGTCAATGTTCCGACAGAACAAGCGTTTGATACATCAGTAGAAGCGGATTTTAAAGGCAACTTTGATATTGAAAAGCTGGTCTTTTCTATAGAGGACATTGGTGCCCAAAATGTCCCCTACATTGTGAGCACTATTACCTGTAACTCTGCGGGTGGGCAGCCTGTCTCTATCGCTAACCTAAAAGCCGTTTATGAAATTGCAAAAAGTTATGACATACCTGTTGTAATGGATTGTGCAAGGTTCGCAGAGAATGCTTACTTTGTGAAACAACGTGAAGCAAAATTCAAAGATTGGACCATTGCCGAGATCACGCGTGAATCGTTTCAATACGCAGACATCTTATCAATGTCGGCAAAGAAAGACGCTATGGTTCCTATGGGCGGTCTGTTGGGTTTCAAAGACGATCGGTTGTCTGATGTTTTCCAAGAATGTCGAACGTTATGCGTCCTACAAGAGGGATTTCCGACATATGGTGGCCTTGAAGGCGGAGCTATGGAGCGATTGGCTGTGGGTCTCTATGACGGCATGCGTGAAGAATGGCTGGCGTCTCGACTACAGCAAATTCGTTATTTGGTTGATGGACTGGAAAGTCTGGGGATCGAGTGCCAACAAGCTGGGGGACATGCTGCTTTTATCAATGCGAGCAAGATCTTACCTCATATTCCGTCGGATCAATTCCCCGGCCATGTTTTAGCGTGTGAGCTATTCAAGACCGCAGGAATACGTGGCGCTGAAATTGGTTCGCTACTGCTGGGCAGAGATCCAGAAACTGGAGAGCAATTGCCTTGTCCAACGGAACTACTTCGGCTTGCTGTGCCGCGGGCAACATACACTCAAGCGCATCTCGATTATGTGATTGATGCCTTCAAAGAAGTGAAAGAAAGAGCGCCAAGTATGACTGGCTTAAAGTTTACCTATGAACCTCCTGTTTTGAGGCATTTTAACGCAGAGTTCGAGCCAGTATAGATAACAACAGCCGGCCATGAGTCGGCTTTTATTTTAATCGATGATCATATCGCGGTGTTGCAACGCAACTCTAAGATAAACGTTATTGGATAGCCCCTCCAGATATTTCAAGGCTGGGAAATTGACTCTTATAGAGAGTTCCTGCCCTCCAATACTGTGCTTGATGACAGACCATTTCAATGCTGGAAGGTTGGCGACTGAGTGACATTGAAAATAAAGTCTGTCACACCGGACAAATAGGACTTTGTGCTGTCCAACAGTACGTACTGCGTAAGCCAATTAAGCCACCTAACTATTGCATAAAAGGCCAAAGATAAACCCAACTTTGACTCCGCATGTCACTAAAATGGAACTGTTTGATGTAAAAGTGAACCACGACTTGGACAGTAAGACAGGCTTTTTATTTCGCATGGCAAGATAGGTAGAATGAGTAGGTCCGAAGAATATCGTTGTTTAAGTGTTGGCGATGCATGACAACCTGTGTATCGTTTACTGATGTCCACGGAACAGGTACTCGGTTTATATTTCGGCAATGAAGATTAAGCAGTGCTAAACCTAGATACAGATATAGCGAATATCCAGACCTACAGGGTGTGTTTAAAATTCACCATGGGGTTACCTTACGTGGTTTTCGATTTTTATAATAATCACTTAAAAAATGCTCTATTTTTTACCAAAACTAAAACAATGGTGAGAGAGAAAATGGATAAGTTGGCGGATATGGAGTTGTTCACCCTGATTATAAAGCATCAAGGGTTAGCAAGTGCAGGTAGGGAGATGGGGTTGTCGCCGGCAAGTGTAACAGCAAGGCTTCAAGCCCTTGAAGAAAGGCATGGCGTAAAGCTTCTCAACCGCAGCACTCGCCATGTTGCTTTAACAGATTCTGGTCACAGCTATTATGATTCTTGCTTGCAGATATTAGAAAGTGTTCGTGAAGCAGAAGCAAAATTGCAAAACACGGTCGTTCAGGTGGAAGGACTAATCCGAATTTCAGCCCCCAAAGATATTGGAAAGCAGTTTGTGATGCCCGCTATCGATACCTTTCAGCGCCTATATCCCAAAGTTGTGCCTCATCTATTGTTACATGATAATTTATCTAGTTTGTCGGAAAGCAACGTCGATGTTCAGATTCGTTATGGTTCTCCTCCAGATAGTGGAATGATTGCCAGAAAACTGGCTGTCAGCGAGCGTGTATTAGTTGCTTCTCCTGCTTATATTGACCGTTTCGGTTTGCTGAGTGACCCTCAACAACTTCAGTTACACCAATGTTTATCTTTACTGCGCAACGAACAGGAAATGAAGCTGTGGTACTTTCAGCATAGAGAGTCCAAGTCGAGTTTGTCCCAGCAAATATCGAGCTTTCGTTGCTCGGATGATGGTGAGGTAATACGTTGCTGGGCTAGGGAAGGCGCTGGTATTGCGCTAAAATCGAGATTAGATATTGAAGCTGATGTTAGTGCGGGGAGATTGCGCGTTCTGTTACCAGACTTTCGCGTCGACTTTAAACCCATCTCGTCTGTGAATGACTCTGAACTTTATGCTGTATATCGTGACCGCAATTATCAACCTAAACGCCTCACATTGTTTCTCGAACACTTGATGGTCGCTTTTTCTGGCGAAGCAGGGTAATCCGCCACCCTGCTAAACGTACGGGTGTTACCCCCAGAAATCAAGCTTCCCTTCAATTTGTCCTTTGTGAATGTAGAAGCGTGGAAAAGACTGAAATATATAAATATCATTACCTTGGCGTATCAAGCGGTAGAACAAAAAACTATAGCCGGAAGATATTTGATTGTAGTGGTCATTGGTGTCCTCTTGTTTGTCATCAATGAGCTTTGTCCTTGAGTAAACGAAATAGATCGTTTGCTCACCAATTCTCAATTGTCTCGCTTCAACTTTCCATTTAGATAAGAAGTTCCCTTGCTGGTCTTGCTTGGTTTGTAGAGCGACGACCTTGCCTCGGTAGCAGGTCATAAAAACGTCTCTGTCATCGTCTGGAACATGCAGACTGATTGAATACTGGCAGGTCGAGCCGTTCAAGAAAGCGTATGAAATAACGAGCAATAGTGCTCCAGCAGCGATGAAGGAAATAGATACGAGCTTTTTGACCACTTTACTCTACCTCCATAAGGCCAGATTGTGACGAGTAAAAATAACGACCTGACTTGTTGTTCATTATTTGAGGATTGAAGTCCTCCCCCTCAATAGTACACACAGTGGTTTGACTGTCTGTATAGCAATCAAGATTCACCCACGAGAAAGCAATATAGAAAATGCTATAAACAGTAACTATAGTCGATATAAAGCATAGGTATAGTTTGACTTTTGATATAGATCCTGAGATTCCGAGGTTAATATTATTGCTTTCTTCTTCAATAGGTTCCAATGTCGGTTCATGTTCAGATAAATCTAGGCGATAACCTTTCCTTGGAACATTGACGATTTTTATGTTGTCCATCTCCAGGACTTTTCTTAAGTTTGTGATGGCTACGGGGAGAGAATTGGGACCAATAATATCTGGTCTTCCCCACGCTTCAGAAATTAAGTCATCTTTGCTTACGACGCTATCTTTTTCAGTAATCAGTTTCTTTAATACGCTACTCTCTGGTAGAGTGATAGAAAAGGACTTGTTTGTATCTAATACTATTTCCGCACCTGTGTCGCTTCGACAGAGAACGCAGTTACCAATAGGAATACGAAAACTGTCTATATAATATTGTTTTGTCATATTTTTTCCTTTTAAAGTAACATGTATTAATCGTATTTATCATTTTATGTTCTAGTTATTATTTTGATAAATGAAGAGTAATTTATATCTAAATTAGTATAATTATGTACTTGTTTAGTGATCTGGTGCACAATCATAGCGCTATACTTAAACAGACTTTGTAACGGTATGTAGATCTTATTTGCGGTATTTCTGACTTATTTACGACAAACTGCTTAAAAATAGGGCTTCGGAAATGGGGGAAAGAAATGAAGCCCCTTAAAAACTATACATATTTTAATTATTTAAACGTCTTGAAGAAATGATGTTACAGAAAGCGTATTTCCTCCTTTTTCAATTAAATAGTTTTGCATCCATGAAACATCATCTTTTAGCAATTTAAACGTGCAGTGTACATTTGCACCTGCAACGAGTTTATTATCACACATATCCAGAAATGACTGAGTAGAACGGCATATTAGAGTTTTCATTGTTTTTAACCTATTTAAAAATCAATGTTTGATATATTAATTTTTGAGGGCGTTATTGTTATTAAAATATGATTAATTTATATGTATTTAGCTTTGTTGAGGTCTTTAAACACCAAAATTATGTCGTAAAACAGGCAATCAAAACTGATGAATCTTCGTTTTGGTAGGAAATCAAACCAGTACAAGCGCCGAGAGGGGGGCGTTTGTCACTTTTTTGCAAAACAATAAAAATCTTGTAGGAGCAAAGTTATAGATCTGTCAGACTCTCTCAAATACAATTACAAATATAAGAGAGTTCAGGGAAGATCATGCTAGATGCTCAACTCGCTCAACGAATTGTTGATCGCACAATGCCGATTATTGGCTACAACATTAATGTGATGAACAATGCAGGTCTTGTGGTCGCAAGTGGAGAAAGCTCGCGTATTGGTCAGACACATGATGGGGCATTGTTGGCATTAAGCAGAAAAGCTTCAGTCGAAGTGACCACTGAAGATTGTAAACTTCTCTCTGGCGTTAGACCCGGTGTTAACCTTCTGCTCAAACATAAAAATACTATTCTAGGTGTGGTTGGTATCACTGGGGAACCCAATCAGATTCGTGGTATGGCTGAACTTGTAGCAATGACGGCTGAACTTATCATCGACCAGGCGGATTTGATGGAGAAAGTTCAACGTGATAGACGATATAGAGATGAGTTCATATTGGCCTGTCTTGCAGGGCGCCTTTCTCCTTGCGAAATGCGAGATGGGGCTGAACAAATCTCGGTGGATCCGAGTAGCTCATGGGATCTGCTCCTTGTCGAAATGCCTACTCAAGACAGTTCCACAGTAACACTCACAGAACGTCTTTATAAAAAGCCGGGTCATCACCTTTGTGCACATTTGTCAGCACGCCATTTAATCATCTTTGTTCCAACAGAACAGCCTTTAAGCTCGGATAGCGTGAATGAGTGGTTTCACTGGTTAGAGCAAACACCATGTCGAAATTTAAAGGTATCAACGGGTAAGTTTGCTCACAGTCTTGAGGAATGGCAAACTGGTTACCAGTCTGCGCTTCAGGTAATGAAAATAGGGAAAGCGGCGCGTCCTAAGGACACGGTGTACCTTCTCGATGACTATCAGTTGCCTGTTTTGTTAGCGCCATTGCATGGAACCTGGCAGGGAAAACAACTGTCACAAATGACAGAGATGTTGGCCGAACATGATAAATCAGGCCAGCTTACCGCGACCTTGGAGGCCTACTTTGATGCTAATGGCAGCGCAAATGGTACGGCATCTAAATTGTTTATCCATCGGAATACTCTGAAATACCGTTTAGACAAGATCACTGAAATCACAGGATTTGAAACAACAGATTTCTCTCATATGGCGCAGCTTTATTTGGCCATTCAACTTGGTAAACTTAATTGAATTGTGCATTTTAACCATAAATAAGTTTAATTTAATTTATTTTGTTGTGTGTTTGCACAATGACTCAGCGCTGGCTTTGTTGCATAATTTCTGTCGTCGGTAGTAGAAAGGATTAAGCCAGTATGAAGATTGTGATTGCACCAGACTCATTTAAAGAAAGTTTGACCGCAGTAGAAGTGGCTCAATCAATACAGATGGGATTGGAAAGAGTATGGCCTGATGCTGAGTTTGTAAAAGTGCCAGTGGCAGACGGCGGCGAAGGAACGGTTCAATCTTTAATAGACGCTACATCAGGACAAAAAGTGTTCACTGAAACAACAGGACCATTGGGTGAGACTGTGCAAGCTTGTTATGGTGTGCTGGGTGACGGCAAAACCGCGGTGATCGAAATTGCAGAGGCAAGTGGCTTACACCTTGTTCCTGCAGAAAAGCGAGACCCTAAAATTACATCTAGCTTTGGTACCGGTGAACTGATTAAGCATGCGTTAAGTCAAGGTATTAGTAGACTAATTGTCGGATTGGGTGGCAGTGCGACTAATGATGCTGGTGCAGGAATGCTTGCTGCATTAGGCGTTACCTTTATAGATAAAACAGGTGAAGAGTTTGTGCCTGTTGGCGGTGCAAGCCTAGCAAACTTAGCAAGGGTTGATACTTCCGAGCTGGATCCGCGACTACACCAATGTGAGGTCGTCGTCGCATGTGATGTAGACAACTCTCTTTGTGGTGCTCTAGGTGCATCCGCTGTCTTTGGGCCACAAAAAGGGGCAACTGAGCAAGATGTGACCTTGCTGGATCAATCTTTAGAGATTTTTGGCCAAGTAACAGAAAAAAATGTTGGTATTGATGTGCTTACTGCGGCTGGTGCTGGTGCAGCTGGTGGAATGGGCGCGGCTTTGCTTGGCTACGCAAATGCGGTTTTAAAACCCGGCATAGAGATTGTTTTAGATACGGTTAAGCTAGAATCGAAATTGATTGGTGCAAACTTAGTGATCACTGGTGAAGGCAAAATTGATGACCAAACGGTTCATGGAAAAACTCCTGTGGGTGTAGCGAAACTCGCTAAGCAATTTAATCTTCCCGTTATCGCCATAGCAGGATGTACCGGAAATCATTTTCAAGCGGTCTACGAGCATGGTATTGATGCTGTTTATGCCTGTTTGCCTAGACCAATGTCACTGCAAGAGGCGTTTCATGAAGCGGCAAGTAATCTAGCCAACGTTGCAGAAAATGTGGCTCGGACTTATCAGATAAGTCATTAGGTTGAGCCAATACGGCAGTTTCTAGCACTGCCGTCTTTATTCCGCTACTTTAGATAGACAAATCACACACTGTTGAAACCATGTATAACGACTTTCCAAAGTCCTAGAAACTCCCTTCGAAATCAGATACTGGTTCGATTCGAACATTAAACAGTGCTCACCACTTTTCACTAATCGAACAACATCGAACTCAAGGATCTCCTCAACTTGAGGGTAGATCGCTTTGTAGAGTGCTTCTTTCGCTGAAAACAATAAAGTGACCGCTTCATTGCGACTCAGGCCCGTTTGAACGAGCAAGTTTATCTCTTGTTCTCGCGCAATAAATGAGTGGGTATCTTGCACTTCTTGACTTGAAAGGAGACGTTGGATATCGACGCCAATATGATGGGCCGCCAGCTTTTCTTTCCTCTCAACCACTGAAACCGCGTAGTTTTCACTGTGGGAAATTGAGCCGTGAAGATGAACTGGAAAATCGGGAGAACGATCCAAGTTTATGCCTATTTTATATGACTCCCCAAGACGAGTGAGAGCATTTTGGGTGGCAACGCGGCCTGCGACAAACTCAGCTTGTCGTGAAATATTCGCCTTCTGGATGGAGTAGGGTAGCGTCTCAACTGGGTAACGTGACTTAGGGAAGAGTGACTTGTCATAGGCCACGATGAAGACAATCAGCTCCATTTGATTAACCGTAAAGGGTATGCTTGAGAGTCTTTGCAGCCAGCTTGGTTTACTTTTAGAATTTTCAATCAGCGTGTTCATTTCTTAAATCTGCAACTCTTAAACCAATATACGGCCTTATATATCAGACAAATACCTTACCAACTGTGGATATAATTGCAAATGAAAATGGTTTGCATTTGTCTATTTACTGTTATATAACTTCCGTCTTGTTAATCAGTCGTTTTTTATTGATTAACCCTATGTAAAAAGAGAGTTTAAGGGACAGGATATGCTCGAAGCTAGAAAACTAGCATTTAGCGTTGGCGGCAGAGATTTGTTGTCAGACTTTGATATGAATTTTGAACCAGGCAAGATTTACGCTCTTGTTGGTCACAACGGTTCAGGTAAATCAACGCTACTTAAGCTTCTTGCACAGCAGCAACAGTCCACCAGTGGTGATGTTTTGCTGCAAGGAAAATCAGTTTCGAAGTGGTCTGATAAGAAATTCGCACAGAAAATTGCATACCTTCCTCAACATTTGCCTGCTACTGATAGTCTATCAGGAAAAGACCTAGTGAGTTTTGGTCGCTACCCATGGCACGGCTTACTTGGACGTTTAGGTTCGCAAGATAAAGCATTCATTCAACAAGCGATGCAGATGACGGATACTGAAAAGTATGCAGACCGATTGGTTGATACTTTGTCTGGGGGAGAACGTCAGCGAGTGTGGTTGGCTATGCTCTTGGCTCAGAGGACTCAATATCTGCTTTTGGATGAACCCTTGTCAGCGCTAGACATTGCTCATCAAGTAGAAATGCTTGAGCTAATAAAGAAATTGGCCACTGAACTCGAATTAGGCGTTCTTATCGTGATACACGATATCAATATGGCAGCTCGTTTCTGCGACCATATCGTGGCACTTCACAGCGGGGAGATGATAGCGCAAGGTCCGGTATCTGAGGTGTTCAACGAACAGCAGTTAAACGATATTTATGGCATCGAAATGCAGATCACCGATCACGCTGCTGGCTATCCGGTTGCCATGCCATGCTAAACATTAAACGAACGATAATCGCAGGTATTACTGCATTGACTGTCGTAATGCCAGCAATGGCTGGTTCAAGTCCCTCACAAGATAAGTTGCGAGTGATGTCCATTGACTGGTCTCAGACTGAAACCATGATCGCTCTCGGAGTTAACCCAGTTGCGTCGGCCCAGCAATCCGATTACAACGACTGGGTGAGAAGTCCGAAAATACCAGATGGGACCGTGGACGTTGGCTTGCGCACTCAACCTAATCTAGAAAGATTATCTGAACTGAACCTAGACACCATATTCCTTTCTCCCCGTTTCGCCTCGCTTGAGACCCAACTGTCTCGTATTGCGCCGGTAAAAATTCTTGGTTTGTATAAAGTGGGTGAAGTTAACTGGGATGCTGTAACGGATTTTACACGTCGTATGGCAAAAGAGGTTAATGCTGATAAGCAAGCTGAACAGCTTATCGCTAATAGTGAAGCTCAGTTAGATGACCTCAAGGCAGTGCTGCCAGACAACCTGCCTCCAGTGCTTTTAGTACAGTTCATGGATACCAAGCATGTTCGAGTATTTGGTGAGAACAGCATCTATAAAGTGGCATTGAATCAATTAGGTATTCAAAATGCTTGGGACAAAGCCACTAACGCATGGGGTTTTGCCCTCACAGGTTTGGATAAGTTACAGGGTATTGATGCCCAATTTATCGTCATAGAACCTCTTCCTGCTGGTGTGACTGAGCATTTAGCTCAAGACCAGTATTGGCAATATTTGATTGAACAAACAGGTCGTCCAGTCATCACAGTGAAACCGACATGGAGTTTTGGTGGATTACCTTCAGCGATGCGTTTCGCTAATTTGGTCACCTCTGCACTGAATGAGGAGGTCACCCGATGAGAATCTTATCTCTAAGTCTTGTTGCGATACTCTCGGTATTTATGCTGACAATAGCAGGCTTCCAATTGAATGCTTCGGGCAATTTTTCAGCAGGCGTGAATAGCCTTTTCCAAGCAGATTGGATGTCGCCAGAATCGGTTAGATTACACTTAACTTGGTGGCCTAGATTTTTCACGACACTGATTGCAGGTGCGGCGTTGGCTGCTGCTGGTGTACTAATGCAGCAAGTATTGCGCAACCCTTTGGCGTCACCATCCACTTTAGGCGTGGCAAGCGGTGCCAGTTTTGCTCTGATGATGGCAACCTTGTATGCCCCTTGGTTACTGACATTTTCTAAATCACTGATTGCTTTGCTTGGTGGCGTGGGAACAATGGCACTGGTGTTTGCACTGTCATGGCGTCGTGCTCTGTCACCGACAGTTGTGGTGGTGTCGGGTTTGGTCATTAACCTCTATTTCGGCGCCGTCAGCACTGTCCTGTTGATGATGAATCAAGATAAGCTAGCAGGCTTAATGATTTGGGGGGCGGGCTCACTCGTCCAGACAGGGTGGTCAGATATTGCTTACCTCGCGCCAAGGCTTGGGTTAGCGATTGGTATTTCATTCTTATTCGTTAAGCCGTTAACCTTGTTGGAATTATCTGAAGAAGGCGCGAAAAGTCTTGGCGTGTCTTTGGCGAAGCTGCGCGTCATATGTCTTGGTCTCGCAGTCTTACTGACATCATGGGTGGTTGCTAAAGTCGGGGTGATCGGCTTTGTAGGCCTCGCTGCTCCAGCAATTGCTCGCGCAACCGGTGTACATCGTCTTGTGCCTAAGTTAATCGTCTCCATGCTGTTAGGTGGTTTGCTATTAACGCTTACGGATCTGCTTATCCAGCAGCTGCCAGGTATTGCCGCTATGATTGTGCCAACTGGTGCCGCAACTGCTGCATTAGGTGCTCCTCTCTTATTGTGGTTACTGCCAAGGTTGTCGATGCGCAGCCAAACCGAGACGCAAACGGTCATGACACGTCACAGTGAGCGTGTGAAGAGCCTTAATCGTCATGCCATTGCATTGATTGCGCTCGTTATTCCAGTGGCTCTATTTATCTTTAGTACCACTTCCATTCAAAGCTCCGGTTGGCAGTGGCTAGTGTTCTCTGGCGAGTGGGATTTGCTCGAGTGGCGTTGGCCCCGACTTGTTGCCGCAGCTTTAGCAGGTGTGATGCTGGCTACCGCAGGTACTGTGATCCAGCGTTTAAGTGGTAACCCGATGGCGAGCCCTGAAGTGATTGGCATCAGTTCGGGTACCGCTTTGGGTTTGATCATTGCCATGTTCTCTGGCATTGGCGTTAGTCTCGTTGGTTTGTATATAGGTGGACTTGTAGGCGCAATGGCGTCGCTGTCTGTGATTGTTCTTTTGAACCGCAAGTCTGGTTTCCAACCAGAACGTGTGCTGCTAACCGGTGTTGCTATTACTGCTCTGATGAATGCGGTACAAAGCTTCGTGTTGGCGGGCGGTGACCCCAGGAGCTACCAAGTCCTAGCTTGGCTTTCTGGCTCAACGTACTATGTTACAGAGGCGACCTTACTTCCGTTAGCTGTTGCGACTTTTGTGCTTGTTGGGTTCAGTTTCTTAACGTCTCGCTGGCTGGACATTTTGCCTTTGGGAGAGGCCAGCTCTCGTGCACTTGGAGTTAGAGTAGGGCGGGCGAGAGGTTTACTATTGCTGCTGGTTGCATTGCTGACAGTTAGTGCCACTCTCGTTGTGGGCCCATTGAGTTTTATCGGTTTGATGGCACCACATCTCGCTCGTTTTTTTGGTTTTAGCCGAGCAAGAGAACATCTGTTTTGTTCAGCGCTTGTTGGTATGGGATTAATGCTTCTGGCTGATTGGCTAGGACGCCAAATATTGTACCCACAAGAAGTCCCAGCCGGTTTGGTGGCGTCTTTGATTGGCGGCATGTACCTGATGTGGGGGCTTCGCAGGCTCTAAATTATAGTGATGAGGGAGGTAATGCTCAGCTTTCCTTAATACTGCTTTAAAATTTGTTGATAATGATAATCACAATAATAATTAACACATGGATTTGAGATGAAATTACTTTTTCAGTTGGCCCATAAACAGCATAAAGCACTCGCTTTGGTTATTTTGCTGAGCGTGGCTAGTGCCTTTCTCAGTATTGGCGTGATTGCTTTTATTCAATATGAACTATTGAGCCAGACAACCAGTGTTCATAGTGCCATTTGGCAATTTGCTGGATTGCTGGTGTTGCTATTGATTACGGCGACCGTCGCGCAGGTGTCACTTCACAAGTTAGGCCACCAATTTGTCTATTCCAAGCGTTGTCAATTGGTTAAGCAACTGATCAACACGGATATTGAACAAATAGAAGATGTTGGTAGTGCTGGGGTGCTAGCATCACTGAATACCGACATTCGCAACATCACTATTGCTTTCGTTACCTTGCCGGAAATGATTTACGGCTTAGTACTTACCGTAGTGGCATTATCCTATCTCGCGTTCCTTTCACTACCTCTATTTGGTGTAAGCCTGCTGATGTTAGGTGTGACTGGTGTTATCGGCTATTGGTTGGTGACTCGTATCACTTTCCACGTCCGTCAGGTTCGTGAGTTGGAAGACAAGCTTTATCACGACTATCAGGCATTAATTGATGGTCGTAAAGAGCTATCACTTAACCCTAGTCGCGCACGTCGTTATTTCGAGGATGAGTTTGCTTCAAATGCTGCGGGTTATCGAGACGAAGTTACAAGAGCGGACATCTACAACGGTTTTGCTGCCAACATGGCCAACACGATTGTACTGGCACTGATTGGCCTCAACTTTTATCTGGCGCTGGGTTTAGGCTGGGCCGGTTTTGACGTTGCTTCTACCTTTGCTCTGGTCATCTTGTTTATGCGCATGCCGCTTATGGCTGCGGTTGGTGCGTTGCCAGGTCTGATTAGCGCCAATATTTCTATGCGTAAACTTGAATCGCTCGACCTAAGTGACAATGAAAACCTTGTTGAGGCTAACGAGCAGCCAGAACTATTTGAAGCTATCGATCTCCAGCAAGTGACTTATGAATACCGCGCTGACGGCGATGACCGTCCGTTTAAAGTTGGCCCAATCAATTTTAAAGCTTCGAAAGGTGAGATGATCTTCATCATTGGTGGTAATGGCAGCGGTAAATCTACGTTTGCTCGCTTGCTAACAGGTCTCTATCGCCCGCACTCTGGTAACGTCCTCCTAAATGGAAAGCAGATGGTAGAACACAATTGGTCTGACTACCGTCAGCAATTCTCTACCGTATTCAGTGATTTCTATTTGTTCCACCAGATCACCAATGGACAAGGCCAAGATGTGGCAGAGGCCGATATCAAAGAGTGGATGGATCGTCTGGAAATGAGCCACAAAGTGACTCAACAGAATGGTCGCTTGTCGGATGTTCGTTATTCACAAGGACAGCGTAAGCGTCTTGCGTTATTGATGGCCATTGCTGAACAGCGAGGCTGCATGCTTCTCGACGAATGGGCGGCAGATCAGGACCCTCGCTTTAGAAAAGTCTTTTACCAACAGTTACTGCCTCTGCTTAAAGAGCGTGGTGTGACTGTAATCGCTATTACCCACGATGACCGTTACTTCGATGCGGCAGATCGCATTTTCAAAATGGACAGTGGGCAACTGACGGAACTGGACACTGCTGATAAATCACAAGCTCAACAAGCAGTAGAAAGTGTCGTCGCTTAACCAAACAACAATCCAGAAAACCAAAACAATAAGAACAACGATCTAGTTGAGGATATTATGAGTATTGACAGCCCAAACACAGAATTTACCGTCGTTATCAACTTACAAGAACAGTACAGCATTTGGCCTACTTATCATCCAATTCCTAACGGATGGAAAGCCGTTGGTGTTACTGGCAATAAAGAAACTTGCCTTGCCCACATTAATGAAGTGTGGACTGATATGCGTCCGAAAAGCCTGCGAGAAGCGTTAGCTGAATAAGAGCACTCGCTTTTGCTTAATTTTGGTACCTAGTGTTTAGGTACCTGACATTTAACAGTTTTTAGGTATATGTATGTCAGTGGATGATATCACGATGACTCCGGCCAATGGTGGTTGGAGTCCACTTTCTCATTCTCAGCAACGTCTATGGTTGTTCCATCAACTCATGCCAGAAAGTATTGCGTATAACTTAGGTGGTGTTGCATGGTTATCGGGTGAGGGAATCACAAAAGAAAAAGTCCTAGACGCACTTTCTAAGATATTAGAAATGCACCCAGTCTTGCGTATAAAGATCGAACAAAGGGACGGACAACCTCAGCAGTCTGCGCAATATGATCAAGTCTCGGTAGCTTTTGTTGATTTAACTGATGAGGTTGATGCTGCTGACATTGTAAGGCGAGAAGCCAAAGCTAAGACTTATCAGCCGTATAATTTAGGAAATGAGCTACTGTGTAGATTCCACCTATACCAGTTGGCTGAAGATAGGTTTGCTCTAACCATTGCGGCACATCATTTGGTTACCGATGCTTGGTCACTACAGTTGTTTGTAAGCTCTCTTGTTCAATTTGTATCGGGAAAGTCACCCAAAAGCCCAAAAGGGATCAGTTACTTTGATTTTTCTGAAAGTCAAAATGACTTCGATCCTGTAAAAGAGAAGTCGGATTGGGAAGCTCTGAAGTTAATGGGTGAGGAGCCCTGCATTCTTCAAGGCAAGACGGCTCAGGAGCAGAGCGCGTATACTGCAGGGCATAGAGAAGAGTCATTAAATATTGCTGAATCAATTTTAGTGGAGAAGGCTGCCAAACATTTTGGTGTGACTAAATTCGAAGTGCTTTCTTCAGCGTTGTTGTTGACTTTGTCTTCGTATGCCAACAATTCTAAACCAACGATCACCGTTCCAGCATTCAATCGAGACTCCACGAATAGGCGGAATATCGGCTTCTACGTCAATAATTCTGTTTTGGGTGTTCAGGTAACTCCAGAGTTGAGCCTGAGAGAGGTTGTACTGCAGGCGAAAAGTAATCTACGGGAATCGCTAAAGTTTTCTCACTTACCTATTGAGAAACTTTTAGGGCAGGCAACCCTTCCTACTGTCGCGTTCAATTATCGTAATCATGGACATAATCTCGTTGTTGAAAGTATCAGTGAACAAGGCAACTCGATTAAAGCTGTCTTTGAAGAGTTTCCAGTGACAGAAACGCCTTTCGAACTCGTTCTTGATGCCATTGCAGGAGAGCAACTATCGCTGCGACTTGTCTATGCACAAGAGAAGTTCACTCAAGCTCAAATTGACAGCATTTTAAGCACGTACAAAAACGTTCTGAACCAGATCTGCCAATCTCCTCAACAGTTTCTAGCACAGACTATCGCGCTTTCCAGCTCAGATACAGTGGCCTTGGAAGCGCACTCAGCGGTACAACAAACATGGAATCCAGTGACCTTTATGGCGCTGGTGGTTGATCAAGCAAAACAGCGCCCTGAAAAAATCGCATTAAAACATCGCGATAAAACGATAACTTACGCTGAATTAGAGGCTCAATCGAATTTAGTCGCGCACTCACTACGTCAAAGAGACGTACAATCAGAAAGTGTTGTTGGTGTGATGATGGAGCGTGGCACCGATATGTTGGTCGCCATGCTGGGCATCATGAAAGCAGGCTGCGCATTCCTGCCACTTGATCCGGATTATCCTGCTGAGCGCATTAGCTTTATGCTTGAAGACAGCGAAGCTCAGCAGTTACTGACTCAACGGCACTTGATGGGTAAGGCGAAAGATCTTTTCATCTGCTCCGAAAGTTCTCAAGCGTGTATTGCTATCGAATCTTTGTTAGCAACTGAGGCTCCAGTATCTGAGCTTGCTGAGTTTTCATATCCAGATATCCACTTAGACCAGCTGGCGTATTTGATTTACACCTCTGGCTCAACAGGAAAACCAAAAGGCGTGGCAGTTAGTCATCGCGGGTTGACAATGCACGTCCAGACGATTGGCGAGCAGTATGGCATGACGCCTGAAGACACAGAGCTGCATTTTGCTTCTATCAGTTTTGATGGCGCCGTGGAACGTTGGACTGTTCCACTGGCGTTTGGCTCAACGCTGATCATTCGTGACCAACAGTTGTGGACACCAGAAAAAACGACTCAAGTATTGGTAGACGAGAAAGTCACCATCGCTTGTTTCCCGCCAAGTTATGCAGGACCTTGGCTAGATTGGGTTGAACAAACTCAGCCAGATTTGGCTCTGCGTTCATTGACTCTGGGTGGTGAGGCATTTACCCGAGAAACCTTTGAACGAATTCAACGGGTGGTTAATCCACCTCGCATCGTCAATGGTTACGGCCCAACAGAAACGGTCGTTACTCCGATGATCTGGCGTGCCTATCCAGAAGATAAACTGGAAAGCTCGTACGCACCGATTGGTCAGCCTGTGGGTGACCGTAAGTTGTATGTGCTGGACGAGAACCTTAAGCAGGTACCATTTGGAACGGTTGGCGAGCTATACATCGGCATGGAGTCTGGCCTTGCTCGTGGTTACTTGAAACGACCTGATTTGACTGCTGAGCGTTTTATCCCGGATCCATTTGCCGCTAACGGCGAGCGTATGTATCGCACTGGTGATTTGGTTCGATTTAGACAAGATGGTGTTGTTGAATACCTTGGCCGTGCCGATCAACAAGTAAAAATTCGCGGCTTCCGGATTGAGCTTGGAGAAATTGAATCTCGCCTACAGACGCTTGCTAATGCTGAGTTTTGTGCGGTTGTCGCACACCAGTCGCCGACAGGAAAGCGCCTGGTCGGTTATGTTCAATTGAGTGAAACAGAGCAACAATCTGAGTCTCAATGGCGCATAGAATTAGCCTCCCAATTGCCAGATTATATGGTGCCGTCACGTATCATTGTTAGCCAGACACTTCCTCTGACACCAGCTGGTAAGGTGGATCGAAAGCAACTTGCCGCACCGGATTGGGATGAAGAACAGAAAGCAGGATTGCGGCTGGAAGGAGACATCCAACATCAGCTGGCTGAAATATGGCGTGAGCTCCTAAAAGTAGAGTCTATTGGTTCTGACAGCCATTTCTTTGCACTTGGTGGAGATTCCATTACCGCTTTGCAAATGGTAGGTAAGCTTCGCCAACGAGGTTTGATGCTGACACCAAAGCAAGTGTTTGACCATCCAGAACTCGCTGAAATGGCGTTATGTGTTCTCGATAGCCAAATCAAACCAGCTGAACAAGGTGAGCTGAATGGCAAAGTAGCCTTGCTACCAATGCAGAAGCGATTCGTTGAGAACTATCTGGATAAGAATGGTCAGCTAGAACTGTGTAACCAGTACGCAAAACTCAACTTGCCAGCTCCGGTTAATGCAGACACGATTGTCCGAGCACTCAAGCAAGTGGTGCAGCATCACGATAGTTTGCGCCTCTCTTTCGAGGCTCCTAATACAACAACACCTGACGCAGCAGAGTATCTAGCTGAATATGTGACTAGCGCAGATTTTGCATTCCACCTTTATGCCGAGCAGATAGACATTGATGCTGTGCAGAGTGCAATTAATCCGTCTGTTGGTAAGCAATTGTCCGTTGGCCTGAATACTGAGACGGGCGAAATGCTGATTGCCGTTCACCACCTTGTCATTGATGCGCTTTCTTGGCCTGTGCTTATTCAAGATTTGCTGGGCAGTTATCAGCAAGAAATGGGTGTTAACTCTTATGCCTTCGCTTCTAAAACTCACAATCAGGCTGATTGGTATGAGGCATTAGAGAATCTTCAGATCAATCATAAACAGTCCGAATTCTGGAATGCTCAGCGAGCTGAACCTGCTTTTGCTGAAGGTTCAGCTAAGGAAGGCGAAAGCAAAGGAATTCATAAGCACAGTTACCATATAACCAAAGAGCTCGCCGAGCCACTGCTTGCATCGACTCAGGCCTTTGCCAGAATGAGCAAGGAGCAGACTTTGATGGCATTGTCTGCACTTGCAGTAAAACAAATAACCTCTGCAAATGAGATCGTCATTCATCGCGAAAGCCATGGTCGATACAGTGAGTCGTTTGGGTTGGATCTTTCACGCAGTGTTAACTGGCATACTGCGCTGTTCCCACAAAAAGTTGTGTTGAGTGACGGCATTAGTGAACTGTTAGCGAGTGTAAAAGATGGCTCACATGTAATCACCGATGGTGGCTTGAGTTACTCAGCGGGTGTTGTTCAACAGCAATGGCAGTATCAAGACAATGTTGATGTGCTATTTAACTTCCTAGGCCGAGCAACGCAGGCTGCCGTGAAAGAGGCTGAACTGGGTGAGTTTGGCCTATGGCGACCAGAAGACGCTATAGCTGATGCCGTAATTGCATTGAATATCAGTGAAACTGATGATGGCTTTGATGTCGAATTAGAGTTTTCACTTTCTGCTCTGTCGAAATCTGAGTGTGATGCGTATGTTCATCACTTAGAAGCGGCAATCAGAGCAGTGACGGAACATTGCACGTCTAACTCCGCCGTTTTGACGCAAGCCGATGCGCCAAATAGTCATCTGAGTCTTGCTACGCTAAGCCATGTAAGTGGTAGCGCTCATCAACTTCCGAATCAAATTCTACCGTTGTCTACGCTACAGCAAGGTTTGTACTTCCACGCTCAGCTATCGCAAGACACAAGTACCTACGTCAACCAAATTACCTTGCCTATATCGGGAGCTGATGCTGCTCAATTAGAAGAGGGTTGGAAAGCCTTGATGAAGCGTCATTCAATTCTACGTAGTACGCTGCATCAAGTAGAAGGTCAGGCGCATCTGTATGTATGGGATGACCTTCCTATCACGAGCAGAGTCTTTGATGGGCGAGAGGACGTAGGCTTTGAACTAGAGTCGTATAAACGTTCGCTCATTGAACAAGGTTTTGAACTGGAGCAAGATGCGAGCACCCAGCAGCTAAAACCTTTGTG
The DNA here is from genome assembly GCF_027587155.1 of Vibrio sp. T11.5. Lineage (NCBI taxonomy): Bacteria > Pseudomonadati > Pseudomonadota > Gammaproteobacteria > Vibrionales > Vibrionaceae > Vibrio > Vibrio sp. T11.5. The sequence goes on along the minus strand of NZ_JAPPTP010000001.1, from coordinate 141,111 downwards.
GCGAGTAGATCTTGTGACAACGGGCGACAATGAGATCGCTTGTATCTTCACCATCCACCACATTTTGATGGATGGTTGGAGCACCGGTGTTCTACTTAGCGAACTATTTGCTCACTACCAAAATATGAGCCTGCCTGTTGTCAGCCATGATTTTTCTGACTATTTAGAATGGGTTGTACAGCAAGAGCCAGAAAGTGCTCAAGAGTACTGGCGTGCTTATCTGAATGGTGTTGAAGCGCCAACAATGTTGGTTGAACAATACGGTTCGAACACAGATAAACTAGGGCATGTGCGCCACAACGTGGACTTCAGTGCTGAGGTACTAAGTGGTTGGCAGTCTCAACTGAAGTCATCTGGCATCACGCTAAACACTCTTATTCAGGGCGCATGGCTGCTGACGCTTCAACGTTACACGGGTCAGTCTCAGCCTGTTTTTGGCAATACGGTTGCGGGTCGACCATCGTCACTGGCAAACAGTGAAGCCATGGTTGGGCTCTTTATTAATACCTTGCCTGTTACATCGATGGTCGACTGGCAGGCGAAAGCCGGTGAATGGCTTGGCGATATACAAGAGCAGGCGAGCGCGCAGCGTGAATTCAGCCATGTCTCTTTGTCAGAGGTACAAGCGCAATCTCCGCTTGATGGTGAGAATCTGTTTGATTCGTTGGTGGTATTTGAAAACTACCCATTGGATGAGAGCCTGTTTAGTGAAACTGGCCTTAAAATTGGCGAGCCTGACAGTTATGAGTTTACGCATTACCCGTTAACGCTGGCGGTATTGCCAAGTGAATCATTACGTATTGTTTTTGCGTACGACTCAGCGAAATTCTCGCAGTCAGATATTGATGCGCTGTCAGCAACGACGTCTCATTATCTTGAGCAGCTTGTCGATAAGCTGACTCATAACCTGAGTGATATTGATGTATTGGACGCCGAGCAACAGTCTCGCTTGTCCGGTCATGTAAAAGAGCCTGAACCCTGGGCTTACAAACCCTTCACTGAACTGTTAAAAGAGCAGGTGCTTGCACAACCAGATAGTGAAGCGCTTGTGGCGAATCCTCTTGGGGGAACGGCCTTATCAACTAATGGCTCGGAACGGCTTGCTTTGACATACCAACAACTGGATAACTTCAGTGATGGCGTAGCCGCTGAGCTAATTGTGCGCGGTATTCAACGAGATCAGCGAGTCGGTGTAATGTTTGCCCGTGGCGCAGACATGTTGGTGGCAATGATCGGTGTGTTGAAAGCCGGAGCTGCATTCCTACCTTTAGATCCTTCATACCCTCAAGACCGACTGGCCTACATGGTTGAAGATAGCGATGCACAGTGGTTAATTTCAGACGATAGTTCGCAACAATTGGCACGTGAGATTTGTCAGCCAGATAACATCATTGCGTATTCTGAAATCGACCTTCAGCAGCCTGTTTTAAATCGCCCTGAAATTTTGGAAGAGCAGCTGGCGTATGTGATCTATACCTCCGGCTCAACGGGTAAACCTAAAGGTGTGTGTGTTTCTCATTCAGGTCTGAGTATGCACGTTCAAACTATTGGCCAACGATATGGCATGACGCCACGAGACATCGAGCTGCACTTTGCTTCGATCAGTTTTGATGGTGCCGTTGAGAGATGGACTGTCCCTCTGGCCTTTGGTTCAAAGCTGGTGATTCGAGACCAGCAGCTTTGGAGTGCACAAGAGACATGTGAAGTGCTTGAGCGTGAAGCCGTGACCATCGCGTGCTTCCCGCCAAGCTATGTTGGACCACTGCTAGAGTGGATTGAGGTTGAACAGCCAACATTAGCGGTACGTTCTTGGACTCTGGGTGGTGAAGCCTTTACACGAGAGACCTATTTCAAGCTTCAGCAGGTACTGAATCCGAAGCGTATTATCAACGGGTACGGCCCGACGGAAACTGTCGTGACGCCAATGATCTGGCAGGCTTATCCTGAAACGCCGCTAGAAAGTGCTTATGCCCCTATCGGTACTGCTGTCGGTGCACGTAGTCTGTATGTATTAGATAGCGACCTTCGTCAAGTTCCTTCTGGTGTCAGTGGTGAATTGTACATTGGTGAAGAAGTTGGCTTAGCTAGAGGCTATCTTGATCGTCCAGACTTAACGGCCGAGCGTTTTGTTCCCGATCCATTTGCGAATAATGGAGAGCGCATGTATCGCACTGGCGACTTAGTTCGCTGGCGCGAAGATGGTGTAATGGAGTATCTGGGTCGAGCAGATGACCAAATAAAAATTCGAGGCTTCCGTGTCGAATTAGGTGAAATCGAGTCACGATTACAGAGCATCAGTGGCAGTAAACTGAGTGCTGTCACTGCCTTTGAAGGTTCAGCTGGAAAATACTTGGTCGGTTACGTAGAAGGTCAGGCTGACCTAATAAACAGCGATGATATTCTCGCTCAAATGGCGAAAGTACTACCTGACTACATGGTGCCTTCACAGCTTGTGGTTATGGATTCGATGCCATTGACGCCAGCAAGTAAAGTCGACAAGAAAAAACTGCCGCAGCCTGATAACCATGTTCAGCACAAAGCCTATGAAGCACCAGAAGGTGAGATTGAGCAGCTTCTGGCACAAGAATGGCAAGCCTTGTTTGGGCTAGAGAAGGTGAGTCGTAATGACGACTTCTTCGCTCTGGGTGGTCAGTCATTACTTGCTACCCAGCTAGTTGGACGTTTGCAGCAAAAACACCAGATTCGTCTTTTACTACAGAGTGTCTTTGATTCTCCAAGACTAGATGTGATGGCAACTCAGTGTACATCACTCAAGGAACCTGCAGTCACGATCAAAGCAGTGCCGCGCATGGAAACCATGCCAGTAAGTGCTTCGCAGAAGCGTTTATGGTTTGTTCAACAGCTGATGCCTGAAAGCTCTGCTTATCACATGCCGCTTGGCCTTAAGTTAAAAGGTGAAGTGAATAGAGACTGGCTAGAGCAGTCGTTGCGCACTGTGATTAGCCGCCATGAGGCTCTGCGTACCAGCTTCGTGCAGGTGGATGGCGAGCTGATGCAGTCTATCCATTCTGATGACGACGCATGTCAATTCGCATTACCAGAATACTCAGCTGATGAGTTCTTCGACCTAGAGGCTCAGCGCCTCAACTGGATCGGTGAAGCTTTTGATTTGTCATCGCCTTCACTATTGAGAGCATACTTAATCAAGCATTCAGAACAGGAATTTGAGTTACTTCTGGTTGTCCATCACATCATCTCTGATGGCATTTCGATTCAAAAACTAGTTCGAGAACTGTCGGCTGTTTATTCGTTGTACGGTCATTCAGGTCAGTTTGAATCAAACATTGAGGCTGACGCGCTGGATTACGCCGATTACGCTAGCTGGCAGCAAGAGTGGTTAAAATCAGATAGCGCCAAAGAATCACTATCATGGTGGAAAGAGGCGTTAGCAAAAGATATTGAGCCGCTTGTGCTCCATAGCGATGTCGCGAGAGATCAGCTAGAAACCACCGGTCAGCGTCATCACTTCACTCTGACCAAGCAGCAGGTTAACGAGATTGAAACTCTTGCTGCACAAAGTGCAACGACCCCGTTTAACGTTATGTTAAGCCTGTGGCACTTATTGCTGCACAAGTATTCTGGGCGTGATGAAATTCGAGTCGGTATCCCGGTTGCGGGCCGAACACAACCAGATACTCAGCAGATGCAAGGCTGCTTCATTAACAATTTGGTGATCCCTGCACAGTTAGATGCGGCAATGAGTTACGACAATCTGCTCCTAGAGACAAAACGCTTTACCGAGCAGGCGTTGACCCATCAGGATGTGCCATTTGAGGTACTAGTGGAGTCTTTGGGGGTGACGGGTAATTTACAGCACCACCCGCTGTATCAGACAAGTTTCAACTTCCAACGTATTGAACGTTCAATTCTCGCTGAATGGGGAGGGTTGCAAGCAGAAGCGTTTGATCCGGGCGTGGTCGCGGCTCAGTTAGAATTAAGCTTAGATGTTCAGGCTTATGATGACGGTGAATGGAGTGGTTTTGTTAACTACGCAGCACCCGTATTCGATCAAACGTTTGTCGAAGCGTTACTTGGTCATTGGCTCAAATTACTTGAACAAGTTGCATTAAATCCTAACGCGATGCTGTCTGAACTTAAGTTGGTTGATTCTGACGAGATTGCACTAATTGACGCTTTCAACGCGACGAAGAAATCATGGGGTGAAATGCTTCCACCGCCAGTTGCTGTTGAAGCCCAAGCAAAACGCACACCTGAGGCGATTGCTTTGTCAATGGGGCAGCAGTCGATGACTTACGCTGAATTCGACAGCAAAGTGAATCAGTTGGCTCAGTGGTTACGCCAACAAGGAGTGGGTGAAGAAACCAGAGTTGGCCTTGGTTTACCACGTTCGTTTGAATTAGTGATTGGCCTACATGCGATTACTCGTGCTGGTGGTGCTTATGTGCCATTGGACCCAAGTTATCCAGCAGAACGTTTGAATTACATTCTTGAGTCTGCGGGCGTATCCATCTTACTGACCGATAGTGAGACCTTGCCACAATGGCCAGAAAATCCTCAATGTCAGTATGTGGCGCTAAATCAGGCTGAGATCTTAAAGCAAATCAATGAGCAGAGCACTGAGGTTCCAGTGGTAAATTGGCAGGCGGATCAGTCGCTGTATGTCATCTTCACTTCCGGTTCTACAGGGCTACCAAAAGGCGTGGTAAATACCCAGTCGGCACTGCACAACCGTTTGGCTTGGATGCAAAATGAGTATCAGTTAGATGCCAGTGATTGTGTCCTTCAGAAAACACCGTTTAGCTTTGATGTCTCTGTGTGGGAATTCTTCTGGCCGCTTATGTACGGTGCGAGATTGGCCATTGCTGAGCCAGATCACCACCGACAACCTGAGTTATTGCATAACACCATTCGAGAGCAGGGCGTAACGACGATCCACTTCGTTCCTTCAATGCTTCATGCTTTTGAAAGTGAAACGGATATTGGAGAGTGCAGCAGCCTGCGCCATATTATTTGTAGCGGTGAAGCTCTACCTGCTGAGTTGACCGAAAAAGTGTTGACGGGTGCGCCAGATTGTCAGCTGCATAACCTCTATGGTCCGACTGAAGCGGCTATTGACGTGACTTACTGGCAATGTGAATTGCCCGTTGGTAAGCGCATCCCGATTGGTCATGCGATTAGCAACACCCAACTTCATGTATTGGATGATTGTTGGAATCCAGTTCCAGTCGGTGTGCCTGGTGAGCTATACCTTGCGGGTGATGGCCTTGCGCGCGAGTACCTATCCAGACCAGATTTGACGGCCGATCGCTTTGTGCCAAACCCGTTTGCTACTACTGCATCAGGAAAGCAAGATGGGAACTTGGGTTCTCGTATGTATCGGACCGGTGATCAGGTGGTTCGCATGCCAAATGGCAGACTTGAATACTTGGGTAGATTGGATCATCAGGTAAAAATTCGTGGGCTTCGTATTGAGCTGGAAGAAATTGAGAATGTTCTGAACCAACACGATGACGTCGATGAGTCTGCTGTCATAGCTTACGAGCATCAAACAGGCACGCAGCTTGTCGCTTACGTGGTTTGTGGTGATTGGAGTTTGGAAAAAGAAGTGGCTGCTAAAGCGCACTTGAATGACCACCTTCCAGACTACATGGTTCCTGCAATCTACGTTGCACTGGATGAAATGCCTCTTTCACCTAATGGTAAGCGTGATCGCAAAGCATTGCCTTCTCCAGAATGGAGTCAAGTGGAGTATCGTGCCCCGGAGAGTGAACTGGAAATTTGGTTTGCCAACACTTGGCAGCAAGTCCTTGGCTCAGAAAAAGTGGGCTTAGATGATAACTTCTTTGCGCTCGGAGGCCATTCTCTGTTAGCCACACGTATCGTCGCTCAAGCACAAAAAGAGCTCGATTTGGCGATCTCATTAAAAGACTTCTTTGCCGCTGGGACGCTACAGGCGTTAACGGATGCACTTCAATCTCAGTATCAGGCAAACAATGAACAAGAACAGGATGAACTCGACGCCATGGCTGCACTAATGGACGAGTTGGAATTGTTATGACCCAAGAATCAAATTTAAAAGCACAACAAAAACCAAAAATAGACAAATTTGCATTAGCAAAACGTTTTTTAAACCTTGGTGAGCAAGAGCAGGCGAAATTTATCGCTCTGCTTGACGCCAAAGGAATGAGTTTCGAAAAGTTACCGATTGTACCAGCAGAGGAGGTGCGTGATGTGCCTCTTTCTCCGGCGCAGAAAAGACTTTGGGACATCTATCAGCTTGATGCTGGTAATAGTGCTTACCATATCAGTGGTGGTTTTGAGCTAACTGGTGAGCTCTCTACCGATAAAATGGAACTGGCGCTTGCTGAAGTCATGAGTAAACACCACGCGCTAAGAACGCGCTTTGTTGTTTCGGACCAAGGTGAGCCGAAGCAGCATGTTGACCAGCACTGTATTGCTCACTTTGAGCTTAAAGACGGCAGACACTTAACGGAAAACCAGCTAGGCGAATGGACATCAGAATTTATTGCCAAGCCATTTGATTTGCTTCATGAGATGCCGGTGCGAATGGCGTGTATTCGCGCATCTGAAGATAAAACTCATGTGATCATTGTGATGCATCATATTGTGTCTGACGGCTGGTCTATTGGATTGTTTATGCAGGACTTGGTCACCGCCTATCAGGGGGCGTCTCTAGAGCCATTGAGCATCCAGTACAGTGACTTTTCTGTCTGGCAGGATGCACTACTAAAAGCGGGCAAAGGGGATGAGGATCTTCAATTCTGGCAGCAAGAGTTAGGTGATAAGCAGCCACAGAAACTGTTTGAGTGGACAGGCGATATTGCACCTAATCAGCGCCGAGAAGCACAGCAGGAAAGCCTTAAATTTGATAGTAATGTTTCTGAACGCATTGCACGCCTTGCAAGGCAAAATAACGTCACCACTTCGAGCTTCTGGCTAGCCATTTGGCAGGCTGCGCTGTTCAAGTTGACAGGGCTTAACGATATCAATATTGGTATGCCAATGGCTAACCGCGCCCGACCAGAAGTATCTGACGTTATTGGCTTTTTCGTAAACACTAATGTGGTTGCGCAAGACGTAAAACCTGAGCAGAGCTTTGGTCAAATAATGACTAGAGCTCACAGTAAAGTGCTGGAGATTCAGGAACACCAGCTATTGCCATTTGATCGTGTGGTTTCTTCATTGTTGGCGGAAAGGTTGGTTGGCGAAACGCCTTACTTTCAAGTGTTGTTTAATCATCAGGTCAATCAAACCGAGTCAGTCGAGTTTGCTCCGGGTCTAGCGGCAAAACCGCTGGCGCTAAAAGGCAACTTCGCACTGTTTGATGTTGCTTTGGATGTGTTGGAATCTTCGAGGGGTACTCAGGTAACGCTAACCTATGCCAAAGATCGTATCGATCCCCAGATGATGGTTTCGCTTACTAGCACTCTGAATCTGTTGGTCTCGCAAGCAGAACAAAACCTGAATACACCGTTGGCTGCGCTTAACTCACTGGATGAGGCTCAGCTCGCCAGATTATCGGAACTGTCGCAGCCAGAAGGTGAGTGGCGTTATCAACCCGTCACTGAGTTATTCGACCTCCAGGGTATTGAGCAACCGTCAGCCATTGCATTAAAACACGGCCAGCAAAGTGTCTCGTTTAAACAGCTGGAAGAAAAATCGAACCAGCTGGCGAACCAGTTGGTAGAGCAGGGTGTCGTTCGCGATCAAGCTGTGGGCGTTCTTTTTGAGCGCGGCAACGATATGATCATAGCGATGATCGCCATTATGAAGGCCGGTGGGGCGTTTCTACCGCTTGACCCTGATTATCCGACCGACCGATTGGCTTACATGATCGAGGATTCTGCTGCGAGCTTGGTTATCAGCGAGCAATCATTGCGCTCACGTTGGGATGAGATTGATTCACACGTCCTCTCCCATTCGGATCAGACCTCTTCTGTTTCACCGCTTTATATGGATGAGCTAGATTGGCAAGGTCTCTCAAAAGCCAAGCCAGAAGTAGAACTCTTGCCGGAGCAGTTGGCTTACATCATCTACACATCAGGGTCGACGGGTAAACCTAAAGGCGTGGCGATTGCCCATGATGGCCTGAGTATGCATGTGCAGACGATTGGGGCTCAGTATGGGATGACGCAAGATGACGTTGAGCTTCACTTTGCTTCGATCAGTTTTGATGGAGCGGTAGAGCGCTGGACAGTGCCATTGGCGTTTGGTTCTCGTTTGGTGATTCGCGATCAACAACTGTGGAGTGCAGAGAAAACCTGTGATGTCCTCAAACAGGAAGGGATTACGATAGCCTGTTTCCCTCCAAGTTATGTCGGGCCTTTATTGGACTGGATTGAGACGACTCAGCCTCAGTTAAATGTACGTTCTTGGACTTTGGGTGGTGAAGCCTTTACCCGTGAAACCTATGACCGCCTGCAATTTGTTGTAAACCCACCACGTATTATCAACGGCTATGGGCCAACAGAAACCGTGGTGACACCCATGATCTGGCGGGCTTACCCACAAGATAAGCTAACCAGCGCCTATGCACCCATCGGTCAACCTGTTGGGGCTCGTAGACTTTACGTGTTAGATGGTTTGCTTAACCAAGTTGCCGAAGGCGCAGTCGGGGAGTTGTACATTGGTGAAGAAGTCGGCCTAGCACGCGGGTATCTGGGTAAGCCCGATATGACCTCAGAAAGATTTATGCCGGATCCATTTACCAATAATGGCGAGCGTATGTATCGCACTGGTGACTTAGTTCGTTGGCGGGAAGACGGTGTCATGGAGTATTTTGGCCGCGTTGACCAACAGATAAAAATCCGTGGATTCAGAATAGAGCTGGGTGAGATCGAATCAAGGCTTCAGCAAATATCCGGTGTCGAGACTTGCGTGGTTGCGGCGCATCGTCATGGTTCTATGACCCACCTTGTGGGTTACCTGCATGGCGCTGATGCAAACGAGGCTGATAGCGCTTCGATATTATCTGAGCTTGCGGAGCACTTGCCTGAGTATATGGTTCCAGCGCATCTTGTGGTGCTAGATGATTTGCCGTTAACTCCAGCAGGTAAGGTCGATAGAAAAGCGCTGCCGGAACCAGAATTCAAATCTGTATTGTCGCAAGGTTTGCCACCGCAAGGTGAGAAAGAAACCCTCCTTGCTGATATTTGGCAAGAGCTACTGGGTATTAATTCTGTTAGCCGAGAAGATAGCTTCTTTGCGTTAGGTGGAGACTCTATATTGAGCCTTCAGCTAGTGAGTAAACTAAAACTGGCAGGTCTTAACGTATCTCCAAAGCAAGTATTCCAAGCGCCAGTATTGAGCGAGTTAGCACAAGTACTTGAAGCAGCGGTTGAGCAAGAGCAAAGAGAGTTACCAAAACAACCATTTGGTCTGATGCCAATTCAGGCTCATTTCATGGCGCAAAACTTTGCTCAGCCAAATCACTGGAACCAGCATGTGTGTGTTGAGTTGAAGCAGGAAATGGATATTCAAGCACTGGATACTGCCCTTAAAGGGTTAGTGGAGCACCACCCCGCGTTGAGATTGTCGTTTTCTCAAAATGGGGATAAATGGCAGCAGCAATACGTAGAGAATGTTTCCCATGATCTTCTGTGGAAAACTCAGCTAAACAGCTTAGAAGCATTCGAAGTGTTTGCTCACGAGTTGCAAACAAGCCTTGATATCGAAGCAGGCCGACAGATTCAGGCAGGCTACGCTCAAATCGAGGGGCACAAATCTCGCTTGATGATTGTAATTCATCACCTGGCTGTAGATGGCGTCTCATGGCGAGTCCTGATGGATGATTTATGGCGTGCTTATCAGCAAACGCTTTCTAGTGATGAAAAGTCAACGAAAACAGTTGAGCTACCACCTGTTTACACCTCTCTGGATATGGCAGTGGATAGCCTCAACACATGGGCATTAACAGAACAAGGCAAAGCTAGGAAAGCCGTTTGGGATCAGCAAACTATCCATGCAGAAAATACACATGCTAAAGCAACTTATGGCAACAAGCGTTCACTGAAGGTTGAGCTAAGCCGTGAGGTGACGTCGGCTTTACTGAGCTGTGAAAATATCACAGTTGAGCTTGTCTCTGCTATGACAGCAATTATGGGAAGCAAAGAAGATGGTCAAAGCGTATATCTAGAAAGTCATGGTCGTGACGAGTCTGTCTATGAAGGGTTAGATCTAAGCCGCATGGTGGGCTGGATGACGAGCCTATATCCTATGACTTTGAATACCTCAGATTCTCGAGACGATATCGCCGAGCGTATGGCGCTATTGAACCAAGACTCAGGCATTGGCTATGGACTGCGCTACTTAGAGGATGAGCCTCAAGAACAAACTGCGCAGATAACCTTCAATTACCTAGGCCAGTATCAAGGCAATAGTTTTGCTCATTGGTGTCAACCAGTGTCGTCAAACTCGCGTGATCAAGCAGATGATAATACTATGTTGACGCCTTTGGTCATTAATGCCCAAGTTGTGGATGGTGTATTGAGCGCTGATTTTGAATATGCAACCAGTCATTATTCGCAATCAGATATCGAGACCAAAGCGACTAAATGGAAAGAAAAGCTTGAATTGGTACACTCGGCATCTGAATCCCAAAAAGGCGAGGCGATAGCAGCCAAAGCTGACCTCAAATTGATCGAGAAGCTTAATACCGATGTTGACGGGATTTCACCTGTATTCTGTATTCATCCAGTGACGGGCCGAACAGTTGGTTATCAAAAACTAGCTCAAGCATTGGCGGGCAAACGCACCGTTTATGGTGTTCAGTCTCAGAGCTTCGTTTATCCAAATCGCTTTGACACTTCGTTTAGCGCAATGGCTGATACTTATTGCGCGACTATTCGTCAAATACAGCCATCAGGGCCTTATACATTGATTGGTTGGTCGCTTGGCGGCGCGCTCTGTCAAGAAGTCGCAGCTAGTCTCGAAGCTGCAGGTGAAAGTGTAGCTTTCCTCGGGTTGCTCGACTGCTATGTTCCAGGTACTGAAATCGCAGAAGATCAATGGGAATCACCGACAGCAAAAACCAAGTTGATTGAGCATCTAGAATTGCTCTTGGGTAAGTTATCGGAAGGGCAAAAGCAAACTTGTCTTGCAGGATTTGACCAATCATCACCGGATAACTGGCCAAGCGTATTTTCATCTTGGTTGGCGTCACAAAACTTCGATCACTACCTGTCTGAAAGTGCACAGCAAATGCTGTATAGCTGGGCGGTAGAGCAGCACATGAGATCGCTGTGTCACGAGTATCAGTTACCTAAAATTAATACCCAGCCAACGGCATATTGGGCTGGGCAACCTCAAGGCCGACACAAACTGTTGAGTTCGGAATTGTCCAAAGTTAACGTCCAGTTAAGCAGTGAGGTGCTGGATACGGATCATTTAGGGATAGTGCAAGACAGTGTACTGATCGAGAAATTACGCCATTTATTAATAATTAATACATTATAGAACCATAACGACTAATTTATAGATTCCATTTTTCTATAAAAGTCGTTAAGATTCCTTCGCACTCGTAATGCTAATGATAATGGTTATCATAATTATTAATATAATATTCGGTAAAACCGAAAGTTAAGGAGAAAGACATGAATCGGCAGTTTATGCTGAGCCCAGCTTGTTTGGCAGTAGCGTTCGCTCTGTCTGCTGGCGTAGTTAACGCAGCGGAAGACGAAACAGTAGTGGTAGTTGGTCAGGAGCACGATAGTGCCGTAGGCCCAGATTTCAGTTATCTTGGACAAAAAAGTCGTACAGCCACCAAAACAGATTTAGCTATCCATGAAACGCCACAAGCGGTTTCGGTCGTTACTCGCGAACAAATGGATGATCGCGCGTCAATCAGCATCTCAGACGCACTTCAGTACACCCCAGGCATCCAGACAAATCACTACGGCGATGATAACAAACAGGATTGGTTTGTTGTTCGAGGATTTCAGCAAGCGAATAATGGTCTTTACCAAGATGGAACACGTCTATATTCAGCAGGTTTCTATAGCTGGCAGATTGACCCGTTTGGTTTGGAGCGTGTAGAAATCCTGCGTGGCCCAGCATCTGTTTTATATGGACAAAACCCACCGGGTGGATTAATCAATACCGTCAGCAAACGCCCTCAATTTGATGGTGGCTCAGGCCAAGTGGCTGTTGAGTATGGTTCGTTTAACAGAACTCAGATTAGCTTGGATGTTAATCGTGAACTTAATGAAGATGTTGCTTTTCGTCTAGTCGCAATGGGGCGTAAAAATGGCACCAAAGTGGATAATGTTGATGCAGAACGTATTTTAATAGCACCCTCTCTAGCGTGGAATATTAATGACAGCTCAAACATTACTTTCCTTACCAGCTACCAAAAAGATGACTCGAACCCTTATCTTCAGTTTTTGCCTATGGAAGGGACTTTAACTGATAGTACTAATGGAAAACTTGGTTATGACTTCGCTATTGGTAACCCTGATTGGGAGAAATTTGAACGAGAACAATTATCTCTAGGCTATGAATTTGAGCATCGCTTCAGTGATAGCGTAGAGTTTGCACAGTCTGCTCGTTACAGTAATATGAAGATAGACCTACGTCATATCTATTTCCTAGATCAGGCGGCAGATTATGGTCTACCCGTAGGCAGAGAAAATATCCTCAGAGGTGTTAGTACCGCAAATGGTGACTCAGATGCGTTCAATATCGATAACAGAGTAACTTTCAAATTCAACACAGGTGGAGTCGAGCATACTCTGTTGACTGGGGTTGATTATCAAAGTATAGAGATTAACGATAAAGATTATGCTTCAGACCCATTGGTCGCTGATGGCAATACAGGCAGTGCATTATTCGACATATTTAACCCAACTTACTCAAACAATGTTGTTCTAGTTAATGCATCAAGTGTTCCATATACCGACGCAGATCTCCAAACAAACGTGACGAAGAACAATCAGTTGGGTATCTACGTACAAGACCAAATAAAATATAACGATTGGGTTGTTATTGGTGGTTTACGATACGACGATACATCCAATCAACAAAGTAATGAGACGACTGGTACAAGCTATAAGTCCGACTATGAAGAATGGTCTGGTAACCTCGGTGTTGCTTATGTACTGAGTAACGGTTTCACTCCTTATGTAAGTTACGCTCAGTCATTTGAACCTGTAGTAAAGGCTGTAACAACTCAAGCTGCGAAACCTGAGCGTGGGGAAGCTTATGAAGCGGGTGTTAAGTATCAGCCTAGTAGCTTTAAAGGTTACTTTAATTTTTCTGTTTATCATGCAACGAAGAAAGATGTTGTTCAAACTGTTAACTCTGGTTCAGAAATTAAACAGGTTGGAGAAATCCGAAATCTTGGTGTGGAACTTGAGGCCGTTGCTAATGTTACTGAATCACTAACTCTCATTGGTAACATCTCACACGTAGATTCAGAAATCAAAGATGATGTTGATTCATCTATCGTTGGTTATCAACCTCAGCAAGTGGCGGATAAATTAGCGAGTGCTTGGGCGAAATACCAGTTCTTTGGTGGGACGTTTGATGGTCTAAGCTTGGGTGGTGGCTTGCGCTATACTGGTGAGTCGTTTGGTGATAACAACGGACAGAATACGGTGCCTTCATATACACTGTATGACGCGACAGTGAGCTATCGTTTTGATGACTATAAGTTCCAGGTTGCTGCTAAAAATATCTTCGATAAAGAGTACATTTCGACCTGTTATAATAGCTCGACTTGTTTCTACGGTGACCGTCGCAATGTTATCGCGAGCCTGAGCTATGACTGGTAATAGAGATACCCTCAACACTCTGCCCTTTGGGCAGAGTGTTCAGCAACAAGGGGATACATGTTGCGTTGAAATGCCAAGTGGTCCGTTAACACTGAGCAAGGAAAATGGTGGCTATTGGCGCGTGACCAGCAGTGAGAACAACGATACGGAAGTGGTTCAAGCTTTTGTTGTTCTGCTTGAGCACCGTACTGATATTCGTTGTATTGACCTTGGTGAATTTGTTTTCCCATCATTGAACGACATCACTCATGTCACCCGAGAAGGTATTCGCTTGGTTTGGCGAGAAGCGTTACTGCAGTTGCCAGAGCTTTGGCTAAAACAGCAGCGTCGCGTGATTCCACATAAGCAGATACTTGCCTCTAATGGCTATCATCCTCTACGTCCAAGACCGCAAAAAGGCGAGTTGTACAGCCGTTACATTCCTGAGCTAGAGCAGACGCTGTCTCTTGTTGGTCTTGATGTAGAGCAGCATGCTGAGCTGTTTTCCAAATGGCAAAATAGTCAACGAGTGGCTGCATTTTGGGAGCAAACAGGGACTTTAGATGAGCATAAAGCTTATCTAGAAGAGCAGTTGGTCAATGATAAGAATCAGCTATTGATCGTGTGCCTGAATAATGAACCCTTTGCTTACATCGAAGCCTATTGGACAAAAGAAGATCGCATCGCGCCGTATTATTCAGCAGGCGATTACGACCGCGGTATCCACATGCTGGTTGGTGAAGAGCATCACCGGGGCAGTCATAAGGTAGCGGCTTGGCTTCCTTCGGTATGCCACTTTCTTTATCTGTCCGATCCACGGACAGAGAAAATCGTCAGCGAGCCTAGAGCAGATAACGCCAAAATGATTGGTTACCTGCAGAAATTTGGCTTCGCCAAACTAAAAGAATTCGACTTCCCTCATAAGAGGGCGGCTCTAATGTGTCAGTTGAGAGATACCTTCTTTAGCGATTGCTTTTAGTATCGCAGCCTAGTTTAGGGTGTCTCGGGGATAGAGAGCCAAAGAGCTCAACGGAAAAACATGAGGTTACAAAAATGACAGACCAGATTAAGGAATATGATGTGCTTGGCGTGGGCTTTGGCCCTGCTAACCTGTCAATTGCGATTGCGTTGGAAGAAACGGCGCAGAACCAAGAATTAAGCTACTGCTTCTTAGAGCAAAAATCTCATTTCGAATGGCATGGTGGCATGTTGCTAGATGGCACTCGAATGCAGATTTCTTGTTTGAAAGATTTGGTAACTTTGCGCAATCCAACCAGCCCATATACCTTTGTAAACTACCTACATTCACACGACCGCTTGAGTTCATTTATCAACTTGGGTTCTCTTCATCCTTCACGTGTGGAATTCAATGACTATCTGACTTGGGTTTCAAATCAGTTTGATTCAGTCGTTACCTACGGTCAACGCGTTGTCGATATCGAGCCGATTGAAGTTGATGGCGAAATTGCTAAAGTTCGTGTGGTTTCAACGGATATCAACGGCAACCAAACTGTAAGAGTGGCGAAAAACCTATTGATTGGTATGGGGGGGATGCCGAAACTTCCAGAGTTGTTTAATGGCTTGAATGACGAGAAGGTGATCCATTCCTCGAAATATAAGGTGTGGCGTGAACAGTTTAATGCTGGTACAGAGACACCTAAGATTGCGGTTGTGGGTGCTGGCCAAAGTGCTGCCGAGATTTTCGTTGATTTGACAAACCGTTATGAAGAAGGTGAAGTACACTTAGTCAACCGTAACTTTGCCCTACACCCAGCGGATGACAGTGCATTCGTAAACGAGATTTTTGACCCTGAGTTTACCGATCACGTATACAAGAGCACTGATGAAGAGCGTAAAACCATCCTTTCTCGTTTCAATGGCACAAACTATTCAGTTGTCGATACAGAAGAGCTTAGCGCGATTTATGAGCGTCTATATCTTCAGCGTGTAACTGGCAAGGGTAGGCACCAACATCTACGCTGTCATGATATTCAAGAAATCGGGCAGAAAGAAGGTAAGATTGCACTTCGTTATAACGATCGCATTCATAGCGAACAAAACTGGCACGATTACGATGCGGTTGTTCTTGCAACGGGTTACCGCTATGACCAGTTCAACCAAATGC
This sequence comes from Vibrio sp. T11.5, assembly GCF_027587155.1. NCBI lineage: Bacteria > Pseudomonadati > Pseudomonadota > Gammaproteobacteria > Vibrionales > Vibrionaceae > Vibrio > Vibrio sp. T11.5. The sequence goes on along the minus strand of NZ_JAPPTP010000001.1, from coordinate 125,235 downwards.
TGAACAAGCTAGAACCACTAATGTTGAATAAACAGGTAGAGCGCCACTATCGTCTACCGATGCAGCAAGCATGTAAAGTGAACGTTTTCCTTCAAGGTTGCTGCGAATCATCACATGGCCTAAGCGATACTTTGCTTTCTGTTTTAGCGGTACGCTCGAAAGAGATAGTGGACTCACTATATGCGAACATCGAAGCAGAGAAAGTCGTTGAAGAGGCGTAAAGTGTCATACTGACGATAGAGGCCGTAACATTAAGTGTTGCGGCCTTTTTGTTTATGGAGCTGCTGACAGATAACAATCCACCTGATGAACTAGAAGTTGTTGCACAAATATGAAGAATTAAAGAATTGAGAGAGAGAGTTGTGGCGATTAACTCTTATCATGCCTATGTTTGTTCTGGTTGCAAAAACACCACTTTACACGACGTTGCTCCAGAGGCTTATATGAAAAAAACCATAACAATCGCTTTATTCATTGCTGCTACTTCTCTTAGTGCAGCGGAGTTACCGCGATTAGATGAAGCACTGCCTAGTTTAATGGATATATCGACTCAGGTTCCTATTTTTGATTGGGATGGAGATGGCTGCTATCCTGCAGCGGGTATCAGTCGTTATGGAGAAATCAACCCAGGGCTGAAACCATCTGGTGCACTCAATGGAAATTGCAGAGATGCCGGTTTTCTCGATATCTCAAATACTCTTCACCGTTACGCGTGCATGCAAGGAAATGATGGGCAGGAGTATTGCGCTCATGCCTATGATACCTATTATGAAAAAGATCAGGCAATTCCGGGGATTGGGTTAGGTGGCCATCGCCATGATTGGGAGTCGGTGATCGTCTGGACAATTGATGGCGCTGTAGCGTATGGCTCAGTGAGTTGTCATGGAGATATGGACACTCGGCCAAGAGAGCAATTACCAATGGAGGCCCAGCATCTTAAAGTGGTTTACCACAAAGATGGTATTCTGACGCACTGTATTCGTTTCGCTAAAGACAACGAGATTGCAGAAAATCATTATGGGCGGTTTGTTACCCCAACAATCACTTCTTGGTACGAACTTGCCGGCGACGGTCTTTCTAATGAAGCGATGCGCAATAAACTTAATAGTTTTGACTACGGTTCAGCATCAATCAAAGTGAAAGACAGCTCATTTTTGACTCACATTAATCAATGGCGACCCGCTGGATTTCCACTATTTACCCAGCAGAGCGTCGTAGCATCTAATCCTTATTAGAATAGTCAAATCGAATGGCCTATCACATTAGGCCTCCTTTCTTTTTCTGTGCGTGATTAAGTCAGTCGTGTCAAATTGAAAAATTGACACAATCTTCATGAAGCAATTTATCAACGTGTTACTTTTTGTTGGGTAATGTATGAGAGCGGATGACGAAAGGACGTTGAGATAGATGCAAGTACAAGTGAAGCCTGGGTTAAAACTGATTGCGATTCTCGAAGCGCTGAAAGGGCTATTGTCTTTAGTGGTTGCATTGGGGTTACATCTTTTAGCCGGGAAAGATTTGCAGCAGTGGGCTGAATCTCTGGTATTGCATGCTCACTTAAATCCAGCGCACCATTGGCCTGGTGTATTTATAGAGGCCATAGGCCGATTTCCTCAGGGAAATGTTCCATGGTTGATGTTGGGTGCATTGGTGTACACAGCTATTCGGTGGGTAGAGGCTTATGGCTTATGGAAAGGGTTACGCTGGACTGAGTGGCTAGCGCTGATCGGCTGTGTCATCTACGTGCCTTTCGAACTGTATGGCCTGATTCATCACCCGGGTATAATTGGAGCTGTGATACTTATCGTTAATCTCTTGATCATTACCTATATTGCAAGAACGTTACAAGCCAAGCCCGAATTTGCAATCGAAAGTTAGCTTGTGCTTCAAATCATGTTTGTTATGTAAACATGATGATGGGTACAGCAGATAATGTAATAGAGTGTAAAAAGCTGTAAACCCGAGAGCGGTATCGCTGGTTTCGATTTTGAAAATAGCTAGAGTGATATATGCAGGGTTATGAGCCTGTGTGCACAAGGCAGACAACGTCAGGAGGTTGCCATGGATAGATATTGCCCGAACTGTGGAATAGAGATGATCGATAAGAATCATGTTTCCATATGTCCGCGAAACGATATTGGAGAGTGTTCTTATGATGGATATCAGAACACGCTAGAGCAGGCTAGCCAAGAGTACACGATACTCGGTAATGAAAAGCGGCTAGAGGAAACGCATTAGATTAACTCAATCTAATGAGATATCTGCAAAAACAACAAAGCCCGCTGTAAGCGGGCTTTGTTGTAAAATTTGGTGGGTCCGGGCGAACTCGAATCGCCGACCCCTACCATGTCAAGGTAGTACTCTAACCAACTGAGCTACGGACCCAAATTTTTGTTCAGTGCATTTCTAACTGAATAAAAATGCTTTAAGGAGTGGTGGGTCCGGGCGAACTCGAATCGCCGACCCCTACCATGTCAAGGTAGTACTCTAACCAACTGAGCTACGGACCCATTCCTTAAGAACGAGATGGATATTACCGAGACTTTTTGAGTCGTGCAAGAGCAAATTATTGGTTTTTAAACTGTTTGCTTCACAACTAATCGAATTGGCGATTTTTTATACCAGAAAGAAAAAGGAGAGCGGGAAAGCTCTCCTGTGAGAGGCTAATTTATCGTCCCCTTCCGTCAACCATGACGATGAGTGTTTTGGTAATGATGCTGATATCCATCAGAATCCAAGATTTTAGCGAACGCAGTGATAAGGCATAACTATGGTCAAAACCGACTTTTCTACGAACATCATCGATACAGGTGTCATAACCTTGATTAACTTGCGCCAACCCAGTGATGCCTGGCATTACTCCATAGGTACGGTCAGCAAAGTAAGGGATGGCCGTTTCTAGCTTGTTATAAAAGCTAGGGCGTTCAGGGCGTGGACCAATTAATGACATATCGCCGCGGATGACATTAAACAACTGCGGGATCTCATCTAGGCGTGTCTTTCTCAGGAAACGACCGACTGGAGTAATTCTTGGATCGTTCTGTGTCGCCCAGACTGCACCTGTACGCGTTTCTGCATCGACATACATGGTACGAAACTTAATGATTTCAAAGAACATCATTTGTTCTGGTGTTGATTTACCCACACGCAGCTGCTTATAGAAAATGGGGCCTTTGGAGTCGATTTTTATGGCTAAGGCAATCGCGGGCAAGATAGGTGACAGCATCAAAAGCCCGATTACAGCGCATAGAAAATCGAAGATACGTTTTGCTAACCAGATTGAATATAAAGAAGATACGTTGCTCATAAGATGCTCCTTATTATTGAATTCTTGTCCAACGAGTGGCTTCGAAACCGAACAAATAGCGTAAGCCACCAATTAGGTTGGCAAAGTGTCCTGCTACTATGTATGTGATCAACTGACAGTATTTATGGCTAAATATGTGTGGGAACACATGCCCCATAATCGCAATTGAGTAAACAGCGATTTGTGCAATGGTTCCGATGAAAAACATTGGGTGGTGTATAAGTACAACAGAAAGCACCAGACACAGAATCATGAGGTACGGTGTTATCAGCCTTAAACCTTTGCCTGAAAAGAAGGCAAAAGCGACGCCTTTGTATCGTGGCAAAAACAACTCCGCCAATTGCAGTGCTTGTTGCATGTTGCCAGCAGAAATTCTGAGTCGACGTTTAAAGTCGTTGTCGGTATTGGTTGCTTCAAGCTCTAATGCAATCATGTCCTTGTCGTAATCGACTCGATATCCTTTACGAATAATCTCCATCGGAATAATGAAATCGTCGTTGATAACGTTTTGCTTGAGCGGTTCAAACAAGTGAGTTCTGAACAAATAGAAAGCACCATGAGCGCCAAGTGTGCTACCCAAACTTGCCTCATGAAGTTTCATTCTGCTTTGATATTGCCAGTATTTGCTTTCACCTTCACTGCCATTAGAAAGTAACTGGTAATGTCCGTTTACAGCACCAACAGTTTTATCTTTGAAGTGCTGGTTGGCGACCAGCAGGGCATCGACAGAAATCAGAGCTGACACATCGCTCAATGCAGTAATGTCACTTGATATTGTTAACATCTGCTCATTCACTAGTGCGACCTTGCCGCGGTTCTGTTCGAAGACTCGAATTTCGAAATGTGTATCACAGCAAAAGGCTTCTTGAATCGTGTCCTGAGCCACTTGAGCAGTATTGTCGGTACAACCATCGCAAGCGATAATGACGTTGTAGTGCTCTTTTGGGTAGTCCAGACAGGCTAAGTTGCGAATTTTGTCTGCGATCCACTGTTCCTCGTTATATGCAGGAACGAGAATGGTAATGTCAGCACATTGTCTATCTGAACGAGCGCTCTTGTAGCCTCGTTCTATTGGTTTTACTTCTTCCACAGGGTGGCGTTTAGAGTACCAAGCAAGCAAAAGCGGGTAGCCGACATGGTGATAGACAATGAGTCCTGCACATATTGTGAAGAAAATTCCAATAGTCAGATCAATCATGCGTATTCCTCCTGTGTTATTGCTCTGTAAGCATCCACCATTTTTCGAATGTCATTATTGTTGACAACAAACTGGCGTGGTGAGGATTGAGGGGACTCAAGCAACATTTGGGATAGCTTCAAAGCAAGCTCACTGCTATTTTCTGCTCGGGCAAGCTGACTTGTTACAGGACATAAGGTTTCATTGGTACCACCAACGTTTGTCGCAACTGTAGGAACGCCACACGCTTGAGCTTCAAGAGGTGCGAGGGGTAAACCTTCACATCTTGATGGCATACAAAACACATCGAGAGCCCGATAAAAGGTTGGCATGTCGTCGACCAAATCGAGAAATCGCACTTGATGAGAGATAGATAAATCTTCAGCCAGTCGTGTTAATGCGTCCTTTTGACTTCCTATGCCAGCAATAGCGAGAGTCACATTGCTATTAATGAGAGGAAGTGCCTTCAGAAGGATGTCGTGACCTTTTACTTTTTCGAGGCGCCCAGCGGAGCCTATGATTTTTCCATGCGCAGGTAGTCCAAGCTCACAGCGTGCCTGTGCCTGAGATCCCGGTTTGAATCTTTCACAGTCTATGCCGTTTTTTATTAAAGTGATATTGGCATAGTTAAGCTTCTCATCTAATTGCTCTTTAACTAGCCCCGCATCTGCCACCAGATTGGGACGGGATAGTTTTAAGGCAAGTCTTTGCAAAATGAGATGTTTTGGGTTGTTGAGATGCCAAGCGTCGTGTTCTGTGTGGACTATGTGCTGAACACCTGCAAGTTTAGCTGCAGTCGCTCCATAAATTAGAGGCCCAATGTGGTGTGTGTGAACGACTCTCGGTTTCATCTGTTTGAAAAGTTTACGCAGTTTAGATATCGCCTCGAAATCAAAACCAGGTCTCTTAGTTAGAAAGATAAGTTTGTCTGCAACACTGTTTAAGCTAGGCCAGTTTGCCAATGTTTCGCAGCGATTTCCTTCGAGGCTTATCAGGAAAACATCTTCGTTTGATTGAGCGAACTTGAGCATGTTGATAGCCAATGTTTCCAATCCGCCTGGTGCCAAATGCTGAACAACATGAATGGTTGTTTTCGGTTGACTGATCATGCGATTTCCTTGGTGTGCGATGGTTTAAACTAGAAACTGCATAACCTGTGCCAAAAAAATGTTCTTATATAACAGTGTGTTAAGTTTTTATGTGTGAGGTGTTTTATTTTGAGATTCGTTATGATTGAAACGGTTTTATTTTAGGAATTGCAGTGATCACCTGCTTGCCTGTTAGAGACTGCAACTCACTCGCGCTTCGAACTGAAGTGTCAAAGAGCTCAATAAGTGTGGCAATACCGCAGCCAAGGCCAATACCAGCGACGAACCCTGCGACAATAAATATCACTATGGGAAGGTTGGCAGGTGAGCTTGGTGTATAAGGCAAATCAATGATCTTGACTCGCTTGTTTTGCTCAAAGATGCCCAGTGAGCCGGTAAGCTGAGCCATTTCATACCTTTGAATCAGCTCATCATAGAGTTGTCTCTTGATTTGAACGTCTCTTTGTAGCTGGAACATATCTTTTGCTTTGTCACCAAAGCGATTCGCTTGTTGCTCAAGTTCTGCAATCATTTTACGTAGGCTTTTGGTTTCTTCGCTCAAGGATTCAAATCTACCTCGCACTAACTGAAGGCTATGTAGCTGGGTAACGAGTAAAGGTTGAATTTCTCCAATCTCGGACAAAGTATTACTGCTCGCAATATCCCATAGTTGTTCGCTACTGATATTTGGTTGTTCAACTTTGAGTAGTTCGGAACGTTCGTTCTCGAGTCTGCGGAGTTCCCTCTGTTTTCCGAGCACAGCGCTGTGACTATCAGTGTATTTTGCTCTTAGCAAAGTTAGCTCACTACGAATCTCGATGATTTGGTCTTCAATTTTGCCAACCACAGGGTTGGTTTTTGATAGTTGTTGATCGAGTGAGCCCAAACTACGCTCAACCCCAGAAAGTTCGGCCTCTTTCTCGGCCAGGTTTTGCTTTAGGCTGGCTAGTCTGGCCAGACTCTGGCTCTGCATTTCAGGTGTGACGGAAGCATTTTTGTTCTTAAAATCAGCAAGCGCTGTTTCCGCTAAATCGAGCTCCTCTCTTCGCTTATCAATATGCATGGTAAGAAACTCGCTTGAATCTTTGATCGATGAGCGTTCCGGAGCCAACATTTGCTCTATAAAGTGTTCGCTTACCGATTCTAATAGCTCTTTCATACCCTGAGGTTGTTTAGACGATAGTTGAATTTTAAGAAAGTCTTTGCCTGGCTGAGTCACCGTTAAACTCGCTGCAAGTTCGGCGATGACTTGATCCACTTGAAAAGGGGACATTGAATCGTTAATCATCCCGCGTTCTTTGGCGACGGATTTTAAAATGTGCCGACTTTTGAGTAAGGTACTCAGGGCGGCTAAACGCTCTTTTAGCATGGTGGAAACCGCGATATCCTCCAGAAAAGGATTCATTTTTGCCGTTTCCTGAATCAGCATACTGGTGTGGGATACGTATTTCTCTGGAGCCATTTTACCGACGAAATACCCAGCAAAAGGCATCAACAGCATCGGTAAAACAATCACGTACCTTTGTCTCCAAGCGGCATTAAGTATAATGATAAAGCGCAGTTTCAGTTCATTCATAGTGACTCCAGAAGCTGGTTAACAACTCGACTTCGAGCATCCCAGCTGTCGCGACGAACAATCTCGGTATCAGTGTTACCTTGACTGAGAACCTTGTTAAGTGATTGGCTAAATTCTGTGGCGTTGTTGGCAATTCTGACGTGTGAACGATAAGGAGCAAGCGCTGGAAACGGTGTCGTGACAACCGGTGTTCCAGTTGCAAGATACTCCATCAATTTCAATGGACTACAAGCTTGAATCTGATCATTGAACAAGAAAGGCAGCATGCTAGCATCCCAGTGTTGGCTATAGCTAGGTAACTCACAGTGTGGTTTTGGGCCTAAATAAAATACATTTGGGAAATTCGGCAGAGGATTGTGGTTTAGCTCCAACGGTCCGATAAAAACGAAGTTCCAGTGTGGGTTATCCAAACAGACTTGAGCGATCAATGAATAGTCCAGCCATTGGGATATACTGCCGTAAAAACCAGCGATAGGCTTGCCATTTAAGGGGAGGTCTCGGGCACGGCTTATTGAGGTGTTAAATAATTCATAGTCTACGCCATGAGGGATGTAAGCGGTCTTTGTCGCGTCGAACTTTTTGCAGATTTCCTTGCTTGCACCCAAGATAAGGTGCGCTTTCTCAGCCAGTTTTCTCTCATGACTACTCACTGTCTCGTGATCAACACCAGCAAGCGAGTTGAAATCATCGCCACAGTAATACACAACTGCAGCTTCATCTAGGTTGCCACATAAATCTGCTGCAGTCGGAAGAGAAGTCCACAAGATTGGTTTGGTTAGCCCCAGCTTTTCGATAATAGGTTTGAGTTGAGTGAGTAGCATGGACTTTGCGATTTCCCTTGCCCACGAAGATTTTGGAGCAGGGATGGTTTTTAAGTTCACGACCGTAATATTAGTACTTAGTCGCTCGTTGCTAGACGAGTAGCCTTGTTTGCCTTGGCCGAGGAGCTTGGCGAAAGCACGAACTAAGTCTTTTTTATTAAACTTAGGCTGACGCAGGCCGATTGAGTTAACCCACAGCACTTTCCGATCAGTGGCGAGTCGAGAAACGATATGCTGTGTACTTGAAGGCAAGCCTCCGAAGTCTTCGCCAAATACGATTAAGTCACGCATTATGCCATCTCCTTACGCGAGAGTTTACGCACCACTTTGGCGGGGTTGCCAGCAGCAACAACGAAGGGAGGAAGGCTTTTCGTTACGACACTACCAGCCGCCACAATGGTGCCTTGGCCGATTGTAACGTTTGGGCAAACAGTGACATTTGTACCTAGCCAAACATCTCTATGTAAAGTGATGTTGCCCACGTCCTTTTCGCTGTCGCCTGCACCCAATGCCCTTTTTTCGGCGTGTAGCGAATGGCCTGAATACCCAAAAAGAAACGCTCTTCCGGCCATTCTCACATTATCGCCGATGACGATCCGTCGACCAACCGCAATGGTGGTTTGCCAACCGATATCGACGTTACTGCCGATGATAAGTTCTGTCTCTAATGATTGAGTGCGGCCGCTAAAGGTACTGTGGCCTGAAATCCTACAATCGTTACCTAAATAGATCTTCAGGGGGCCAGTGACGAGTGGTACACCACCGAACAGATAAAGTCGCTTGCCAAATTGAGTCAGACGCCCTTTAAAGGCAGGAGTATGAATTAATACTCGCATCATATTGGCGAAAAGGGATTGAACGCCTGTGTATAGAAAACGGACAGTCTTGTTGAAGAGAGTTGGGGTTGGGAGATCGCAGGAGCGAATGTTTTTCAAAATGACAAACAATTTGCGATAAATGGGGTTTGGATTCTCTTTGAGCCAAATTTTGACTTCGTTAATGTGTGTCGCCAGCATAACGGCCTCCAACTTTGAATGTTTACCTTGGAGGTGTTACACGGAACGTGCCAAAAATTAACTGATTATAAAACAAAGGCTTAGATATTAATTTATTCAGTTTTTGGCGTATTCTCATTTTGAGAATGGTTTTGAACAATACGATTCAGGGCGATACATAGAGCGGCAAGAATGTAAATTGGCCAAGTAAAGCCTTGAGTGAGGAATGTGCCTGATACTATGGTTCCCATGATGCCAGCATATACGGCTGCTGCCGTCGCATGAAGGTAAGGGGAGTATTTATCTGGCACAGCATCTAAAAGTGATAGCGTTTGTTTGCTTGTCTTTACCAGTGAATAGATACACCCAATAAATACAATAAGGCCAAGGAAGCCTGTTTCTGCGAGTACACCAAACCAGGTAGAATGCACGGCATGATTTAGTCCGTCCCAATGAGGGCTATAGAAAAAGTAATTGGCGTAAAAGTTGTTCAATCCAACGCCTGTTAACGGGTTGGCGACAGCCATACCGAAAGCGGCTTCCCAAGCATAGAGTCTGCCCATGGCGGAAGCATCAATGCCTTCTTCAGCAGCACCGCCTGATTGTCTGTCCGAAATCCCCGCAGCTGCAAACAGAATAAGTAAGCCGACGGTTCCAATCAAAGCGAGCAGAAACTTGGAACGTATAATACGTAAGCCGAATATTCCAAATACCGCGATTGAACCGAGCAATCCACCTCGGCTTTGGGTGGCGATAACAGCACTCAATGCCAATATCGTCGCGACTAAACCGAGAATTCGAACGCTGCCAAGATGTTTTGTTGTCATTAAACTGATGGCAAAGGCGAGGGGAAACATAAGTACTAGTGACAAGTCATTTGGGTCACCCAAAACTGAGCCAAGCTGGCGACCGATGGTGACACGTGTTCCTTCGACTAGGCCTATACCGTTGATCGAATTCGATAGCGCAACAAGTGCGATTAGGCTTCCTGCTAACACAATGAGGATACTGATGCGTTTGACATTTATAACGCTATTCACGAGCCATGCGATGGCCAGAGTCATGACGATAATTTTCCAATAGATTGATTTGAAGTAGGTAATGGCCAAACCGGGGTTGGAGGACAAGATTGCACCGACGAGGACCAATAGCCAAAACACTGCAAACCAAGTTAAGCTCTGATGCCAGAACATCTGAAGACTTTTGCTGATTAAGCTGTGCCACAAAAGAGCACTCAATGCGCCAACTGAAAGTAGCAAAGGGATTTTGAGCGAGTAAAGGGCTGGAATGGCTTCGTGAATTCTGAAAAATGAAAATAGGACGAACAAACTGACCAACCAAAAAGTCTGGTTGAGAACGAAGAGTATTCCAAGAGGCATCATGCAGAGCACAATGGCTAAGGCAGGGTGAGGGATGAGCTTCCAGATAAGTGCGATAAGCAGACACACCCCTGAGGTGATAACGGCTGGAAAGAGCTTATCTGCTTGTATCATAACGGTCGCTCCAATTGATTGTGGCGACGAACCTTTTGTGCAACGTTTGCAGTCAGAGCAATGAATTTTAGCTTGTGGAGTAGTGCGATAAGCGCTAAAGGTTGAAGCACAAGCATGAGTCCTGCTGTTTCCAAGGAATGATTGAACCAACCACTGATCGTGAATACAGCACTAATTAGAACAACACTTAACAATGCGCCATGTCGATAGGGAACATGGCACAGTGACTGGCTTAGGCGGTAGATGAAAACAAGGCGAATAAGCTGGCCCATACACAAACTGAGTAAGATAGCGGCAACACCAGCCTCTCTATTCAGCCAAGCGATGATCAGTGCTACTGTTGTCGCAGCTGCGTTGATGGCAAAAAGTTTACTTGTCTGCTTAGCATACAAGACACCGATATTGAGCATTTCTACCATTTCTTTGAGCAACATAATCACAATACACAGAACAACAAGTTGACCCGCTGATTGGTAACTCTCTGGCAGAGTGAGAACGATAAAACATTGGCTGACCCACATAACAATGACACTCAACATACACAAACCGATGATACCAAGTTGGGTGTTTCTGGCGGCGGTTTCTTTACCATGAGTCTCTAGGACTTCAAAGCGCTTTGGCATCCACCACATGTGGAATGGCTGAATCAGTATCCCTAAAGCGAGGGAAAACTTAGCAGCAACCGCATAGATACCTAAGCTCTCCAACGAGTGTGCTTCAGCTATGATCCATCGTTCAGCACCAGAAAGCCCAAATGCGACCGCTGCTGATAGCATCAATGGCAACGAGTATTGGATATAGCCTTTGTACTGGATAAGAGTTGGCAGCTCAAAAGAAAACTTGTTGTGACAATGGAGGTACGTTATCTGAATTAAGGCACATAGAACGCCAACACTAAAGAGTAAGGTGACATCTGGTTTGCTGGTGAGTATCAAAATGACCAGTGAAACTTGGATCAACAAAGTGACACAGCTTATCTTAAAAAAGGTGACGGCTTTGTTGTTTAGTCTTAACCACGCTAAGCAAATTGCGAGGGGAGCCTCGACGGTTATCACTACCGCAAGCAGCACCATTTGTTCAGTATTGATGGTCCAAGCCGTTGGAGATAGTGCCAAATAACCAGCTGCCAATAACCCGACTAATAGAAAGGATGTGAACAGAGAGCTTGAGTACAATTCGCGCGCTCTAGAGAAACGAAGTGCTTCATTCTTTTCGGTTCCAATGAATCGATACAGATTTTCGTGCATTGCTAAACCAACCATCAGACTAAAAAAAACCGTAGTAATAGACAGTAGTTCAAGGTGGCCAAATTGCGATGGTGTTAAGTAACTGGTCATCAGTGGCAGCATGAAGAGTGATGCGCCCTTCATCATAAGAAGGCTGACAGCATAAAGCATGATGCTGGTGACATTGTCTTGTTTCAACCACTGCAAAATTTTATGTCGCATAACAACTTCCTTAGTGGCTCTGAGGGTTAGGGTCACGAGATAGTTTGATATAAGGATTAGGATCGATGATCTTGACGAAGTCGAAGTAGTGTTGTTCGGCTCTGTACTCTTGGGCTATCTCTAATCCGTTATCTATACAGCGTTTGAAAATGTCGCGATTTTTCACGGCATATATCAGGGCGTCAGATAACGAAGCAGCGTCACCAGCTACATACTTGATACAGTTGAAATTGTGTGTCAACTGTTCGTCCCAGTACGAACCATCTTGAGGAATTACTACGCACATTCCTGCTGCCAACGCTTCTAGAATGGACAAACCAAACGGCTCTTGATGGCTGGTGGAAACAAAGATATTGGATTGGCTTCGAATCGTATCAAGCTCTTGAGGATCTTGGTACCAGTTGGTGTGTTTGAGCACAACCGGTGCGGTACTTGTCGGAATCGCAGTATCAACGGGTCTGATGTAGCAGATGTTAGATGCGATTGGCTTTATGGTTGCAGCGTGTTTAAGTGCCTCAACAAACAGATCCAGTCCCTTCCATTTGAGCAAAGATGCTGCCCAAAAGCAGACGGGAAAATCTATTTGGCAGCGTGTTGGCCATTTGTCTACGGGTAAACCATTAACGAAGGTATGGTATTTGGGGGACATCAGGTACATTTTCACAACAGAGCCAGAGTCTTTTATGGACGTTTTGCTTTCCAAGTAAGTGCTCAGCGCTGAAGAAATACTCGGTCTGCAGGACGGTAAGTAAAACACGTTGTCAGCTACGGTTAAGCAATAGCCAATAGACCTTGAATTGCCAATGTGGCCATGGATAAATTGAACTATTTCAATGTTTTTTAGACACTTTACAATGTAAAGTGCCATGTCCATACCAGGCCCAGATGCACCGATGGCTCTTTCAATGCCCTTATACTTGACTAAGATAAAGAGAAGGCAAAAGGCAATATAACACTGGTTTAGCCAATATAAGAGCCCATAATGCTGCTTAGCCAAAGGTTTTATCAGCGGTAATGCAACGATATCAACTGAGTGCGATGCTACAAGTTTCGTGCTTTTCCAGTAATCGACATCTGCTGTGACGATAACGAATTGGTTGATATCTGCTCTGCACAAACTTAACGCCTCTACAGTGGCAATTTTTGAACCGCCCTTGAATGTTATTGGGTCGAAGACAAGTGTTTTAGTCAAGTTTGAATTATCCATGCTGGCCTCCCATCGCAATGCGCTTGGCCAGATAGGTTTTTAGAGGAATAAATGTTCGCCAGATTGAAACTGAAGATTGGTGAGATAGCATGAGTTGCTTGTAAACATTCATAATACGATGGCTTGAAAGCGAAACATTAAATTTAGTTTCAATGTGTTGACTGGCATGACTGGCGAGCTGTTGCCCAAAGTCAGGGTTGTCTACTAATACTCTCATAGCCTTACCTAATGGACCCACACCGGTGTTTGGATAGAGAATACCGGTCTTACCGTGTTGAACAAATTCTGGGATACCACCTTCAAAAGGTGCGACGACGGGAATTTGAGCAATAGCGGCTTCTGCAATAACAAGTCCAAAAGCTTCGCTTCTCGCTCCGCTGGCGAAGGCATCACAGCCTCTCAACCAACCAATAACATTGCGCTGTTCTCCGACAAAATGAACTCTGTTTTCTAAATATAACTGTTTGGCGTGCTTCTCTAGTTCGCTTCTTAGTGGGCCGTCTCCAATCACCACAAGGTGGGTATTAGGATATTCGAAGTTCAGATGTCTCAACGCGACAATAAGCCGGTCGATACCTTTACGATGAATGAGAGAGCCGACAGTCGCATACAGGAAGTCATTGTCACTGAGCCCTAGAACTTTTTTTGTTTCAACCGTCGGTTGTTGGCTGAGCTTGTCAACATGGAGTCCATTGTGAATCACTGACAAATGCTCACTTGGGTACCCCTCTGATTTGAGTTGACTGGCGACATACTCACTCACAGAGATGATGTGTGGCGACAGGTGCAACCCTAATGTCATTCGATCTCTAGCAGGGTAGGGGCTGTGGAGCTGGGTCACCATAGGTACCTGTTTGATTCGGGCTGCTAGAACCATCCATTGACAAGGTGCTCCGCTATTGACATGAACGATGTCGATGCGTTCTTTTGTAAGGATTTTGCAGGCTTTTCGAACTAAGTAGCCCCAACCAAGAAAGTCGAATCTGGGCGCAAGCCACCCGAGTAGAATAGGGAATGTGTCGGCTTCGGAGGCGATACTATTGCGTAAAGCGTAACGGTGTAATGAGGAATTATTGGTCCAAAGGTGTACCGCAAACCCTTGGTTGGAGCATTGTTCCATAAGGTCAATGAGGCATTGTTCACTGCCACGAATCCAGTCATTACCGTAGTGAACAAACAGTATTTTTTTCTTCATTGCTATTCCCCTATGCCATTTTAATAAGGGATAAGGCAATTGAGATGCCAAGATCTAAGGCTGTTTAACTGTTTGAATAAACGAGGAAAATATTATTCGCTATTTCTAAAGGGTACTTTTCTCAATATGAGAAGCAGATTGACGACCAGATCCTTTATAGAGTTTTAGCAATTTAGGAATGATGGCAGAGGAGGAATATTGGGTTTGAACTGTGCCAATGGCTTGTTCGGAAATTTTCTGTCTTTCGCTGTTTGTGAGCTGCTCTAAATCGTGTAGTACATGAGTGATTTGCTCGGTTGTCTCGACTAAAAAACCATTTTTACCGTTGATAATAAGCTTTGGTAGGTCACCAACGTCTAACGCAATGACAATACACCCTCTCGACATCGCTTCAAGAGCTGCCATGGGTAAACCTTCAAATCGAGAGCAAATGATGAGCACACGTATTTGACGCCATACGACGTCCATATCATTTTGATGGCCGTGAAGTTGAACATTTTGTGGCGCTAATCGGGATATTTCTAATTCTAAAGGGCCTGAACCATAGATATGAAAGGGTAAATCTGGGCGGCTTTTTGCACACTGAAGGAACCTATCAGGTCCTTTTTCATGACTCAATCGACCGACAAAAGCGATTTGCTCTCCGTTGCTTAGACTGGCTTTTGAATCGTCCATGAAATTGTTCACCCTAAGGGTAGTTGTGGGAATTTTGTGGCTTACTTTCTCACTCACGGCAAGCGATAGTGTAGAAACAAAAGCGGTGTATCGGTCGAAAAAATCATAGAACCATACTTTACCTGTTGGTGTTTCACCTGCGTGGTAAGTGGTGACTTGTTTCACGCCTGTAAAAACACGTGCACATTTAGACAGTAGGCTCGCTTTATACCCATGTGCATGAATAAGCGTCGGTGACGATCGCCTGATTTTTTGGATAAGAGCGAGCAAAGGCAGAAAAGAGAGGTCAGATAAGTAACGGTAAGGGATGGATACTTTATCCAACTTTTCGACAAGGGCAGACTGCCGATGATAACGTTTTACTAGGAGTACCTCGACGTTCACTTCGTGTTGCTTGAGCCCCTTGGCAAGCTCAAGCACATAGGTTTCGATCCCTCCAAACGTTAGACTATCAATGACAAGCCATACGTTAATCGGCGTATTGCTGCTCATCTTCTTCTGCTTCCCATGCTTGCTTTTTACGATATACAGTTGATGGACTTAACTCGAGTAACACCGCGGCATTGAGGACGTTACCATCGCAAAAATCAATTGCCTGCTGAATGGTTTCTCTTTCAATCTGCCACATCGGGCGTATCGTTATTGGCGCGGTATTTTGTGTGTCGAGATTTTCAGGCTGTGCATTGGAATCAGGTATAGGCGTGTCTATCGCTGTTACTGGTTCAGTTGGCGCAGGGGCTTTGTAGCTGACAGAGGCTTGCCCTTTGGGCTTAGTGGTTTTATTACTTTTGGATATCTGTTCAGGTAGGTGGGCCACAGAGAGCTTTGTTTCGTCATTGAGAACGACTATGTTACGAATGACATTCTGCAGTTGTCTCACATTACCCGGCCAGGAATAGTGCTTAAGTAAAGACTCAGCATCTCGGTTGATACCATTAAACTTCTTACCGTCTTCTTTGGCGAACAACTTAAGGAAATGCGTTGCAAGCGTAGCGACATCAGTTCCGCGCTCTCTTAATGGTGGCATCTCAATCGGCACAACATGAACACGGTAATACAAGTCTTCACGGAATCGTCCTTCTTCGACTTCTAACAACGGGTCACGGTTGGTCGCACAAATGATACGCACGTCGACCTTCATTTCTTTTGAACCACCAAGCGGAGTAAAAGTACCCGTTTGCAAGAATCGCAGCAGTTTTTTCTGCATTTCGAGTTCCATCTCGCATAGTTCATCAAGAAAAAGTGTTCCACCATGCGCTAACGATGCCGCTCCCTTTCTGTCGGTAGTCGCACCTGTGAATGCTCCTTTGACATGGCCAAAAATTTCGCTTTCCATCAGATCTTTGGGAATGGCACCACAATTGATGGCAATAAAAGGCTTATCGTTTCGTTTACTTTCTTTGTGGATCGCTTCCGCGCACACTTCTTTACCGGTACCGCTTTCTCCTATGATAAAGACGCTCGCTGATGTTGGAGCAACAGAGTCGATGATTTTGTAAACGCCTTGCATAGGCAGGCAGGAACCAATGAATCCATGGAAACGATTTCTATCGAATTTCGCTTCGATATCTTCGACTAGGTGCTCGAGTTTGGCTTGTTGTAAATGAAGGTTTATCGACGTTTTGAGGCGGTCAGCCTGAATTGGCTTTTCGAGAAAGTCTTTCGCCCCCTTCTGGAGCAAGCTTACCGCGATATCTACTGAGCCGTGTGCGGTTGCAACGACGACAGAGGTCGGCACTTGGTGCTCGTTGATCCAGTCCAAGATATCTTCGCCATTCATGTCCGGAAGCTTGAGGTCCAAAATCACAAGCTGGGGTACGTTTCGTTCTATGAATGCCTTAGCATCACGACCCGTTTCAACATGAAACAGGTCAAACGCTTCATCTTTTACGTACTGTTTGTAGAGGACTGCCAGAGAAGTGGAGTCTTCAATAAGTAGTACTTTTGCTCTCATGTGACGTTACCTTGTTGTATCTAGCCAGCTGGTTCGATGAAGCCCAGCGTTTTTCTGTATTCAAGAGCAGCGAGTGATTTTTCAGCCAGCTCTTTGAGTTCTTCAGAGAGTTCAAATGCTTGTTGTTCATGATTCTCTAAACACATGCACTCAATCTTTCGTGCAAGATTAGACAATACTCGATTACCCAGTGCCAGAGAAGAACTGCCCAATGTATGGCTTTCAAACTCGAGGGTTTCTTTATCTCGCTCTTCCATTGCTTGATATATCTTAACCAAGCGTGCATTAGACTCCTGTATGTAATGATCGATTAGCATTGGGAGAACATCAGCACTGGTGTCTTCTATCATTTGATCTAAAACTTCTTCGTCGACGAGTTCTAAATCCACTTGTGTGTTCTGATTCATAGGATGATTGCTAACGGTTTGTTCGAGAAATTGCGATTCCTGCTCTAAATTATCAGATTTTTCAGCAGAGTTGTTCGCACCATCACTTAAGAATAGATTAATTTTTTCAATTAGTTGTGACAAACGAATCGGTTTTGACAAATAGTCGTCCATCCCCGCATCGAGGAACTGCTCTTTGTCCCCGGATAGAGAATGGGCAGTCAATGCAATAATGGGGATGTGACGAACTTTTTCATCAGCCATTGAGCGTATGGTTTTACAAGTTTCCATACCGTCCATTTCTGGCATCGATATATCCATAAAAATAAGGTCGTAGTGGTACTGTTCGACCATCTCTAAAGCGCGCAGGCCATTCTCGGCAATATCCATTGAGACACCGATACGTTTAAACATTTCGCTTATCACCAATTGATTCGCTTTGTTGTCTTCTGCCACTAGAATACTCACATCAGATACCTGTAGTTTGTTGTGGCTCTGATTTTGGTGAGTGGAACAAATAAGCTGGTCTGCGAGCTCAAGTTTGATTGAAAAGGAGAAAGTACTGCCCATTAATGGTGTGCTCTCGGCCTCAATGCTACCGTCCATGAGCTCACACAGACGCTTGCATATCGCGAGCCCCAACCCAGAGCCCTCCTGACTCCTTGAATAGGTTTGATCGACCATAGTGAATTCGTCAAATAGATAATCCATTGCGCTACGATTTATTCCGACGCCAGTGTCAATGACTCTGCACACGATCTTGACTTGATTCCCTTCGACGATCTCAGTACTGACTTGAATCGTAACGCTACCTTCCTTAGTAAACTTCAGTGCGTTGCCAATCAAGTTATGAAGGATTTGTTTAACGCGGTTTTCATCGCCTTGAACATTTGCGGGCACTGAGCCGTCAAGAATACAGTGCAAATCAAGACAGCGAATTTTTGCTGATGGTTTAAATGTTTCAACAACATTTTCCACGCATTGGCGAAAATTGAATGGCTTGTGCTCTAATCGCAATGTGTTGGACTCCATTCTTGTGAAATCCAGAATATCATTGATGATACTGAGGAGAAACTGACCTGACTCTGTTGCTGTGTTGACTAGTTTCTTCTGTTCTCGAGTGAGTCGAGACTCTTCAAGAATGTTCAAAATACCTAAAACGCCGTTCATCGGTGTACGGATTTCATGTGACATCGACGCCAAGAAACGGCTTTTCGAAACATTTGCCTGTTCGGCTTCGAATCGAGCGTGTTTAAGGTCATGATAGCTTTTTTCGAGTTTTACAGACATATCGTCAAAGGCTCGCGCGACGTCCCCCAGCTCGTCTTTCGATTGATCGTTAAGTCGGAATCCTGGTCCTTGTTCACTGACTGTATTGGCTGCCTCAATGAGCTTTACTAGGCTTCGGGTTAGATAGGTACCTAGGAAAAACGAGAATATGGCGACCAAGATCACTTCGACAGAGGCAATGCCTATTATTGCTTTTTGAGCGCTAGTTAACATGGAATTTATTGCGGAGATTTCGAAACCAATATCTATCGTGCCGTAGTTTGCCCCTCCATTTAGAACCGGCACCTGAGTGTCGAAAATTCCATCATTGACGGAACCTAAAGTGTAATCAACGGACATCGTTCTCTGGAGTAGGGCTTTATCGCCGTCACATGATAGTTCTTTGTCACCCCGCATCACTCTTATATAAGCGATGTCCTCGATGGTCATAAACTCCTTTACCAAGTCATCCAAGGTGGCAATGTCAGTGGCTATCATTGCATCCTTTGCCGCATGGGCGAACATGGAAGCGGTCGAGTTTGCTCGTTGGATGAGTTGTTTTTCATTAGAGTTGGAGAGAAAGCTCATTGCGCTGACCGTGAGTACAACGAGCATAATGACCTCAATAAAGGCGATCCCAAGTATGGTTTTCATTCTAAATGACATAGCGGGTACCCCCTGACTAATCCAATAATTTAATGTTGAGTGCTCTAACGTCGTTCCAATCGCTATCTTGTGCTGATACAAAACCTTTGAGTTTAAGTGTCTCTAGATGTGCTAACCCTTCAGGGGTAACGCCAAATCCCATAAGCGCTTGCTGAATTTTGTTTTTTACCTCGTTATTGAGGTTAGGATGCACGGCGATGGCGTGAGGGGTATAGCCTTTGGTAGTCCAAATTGGAGTCAGTTTCTGCCGAGTTTCCTCGGGTAACGCCATGTAGGTTCTTATGATTCCTCCCCCTGCGGGGAAGAAGCCTTTCGCAACCGCTAAGTAGACTGAATCATGAGATGATACGTAAGATGGCTCAAACGTTATGTGGTTATGTTGCAGATAAGCTTGAGTCAATACAGTTGCTGCAAAAGCTGCCGGTGAGGGGAAGGCCAGCTGAGCATTATTCAGGTGTTCAGGTCGGGAAATATCACTGTCTGTGCGGACAACAATGATGCCTTTGAGCTGTTTGTCTCTGGCTTTTGCAATCGCGCTGTAGCCTGTTGTTTCGCTGAATACAGTGTAATGGTAGGGGTTCATATAAGCGATGTCATACTCACCATTTTTCAAACGTTTTTCAAACGTTGGAATGTCTGATGCTGTGCTAAATTGAATCTTTTTCCCTGTTGCTTCGGAGAGGTATTCGATGATCGGCGCCCATTGTTTAGCAAGCTTGCTCGCAGAGTGCTGGGGAACAACACCGAAAGTAATGGGCTCTGCATGCAAGGGCACAGAAAGGGATGTTAGTAGAGCAAAGTAAGAAAAGTTTTTCATAATCAATCCTTAGGCAGAGTGAGCGAGAAACTCGTTAGTAACCAGTTTTTGCGCCCATTTCTCTCTCCATGATTGGGGGATAAACCTTAATCTTCGGATTTCTCTCGCCATTTCTTGCCCCAATGTCGCTTGGTTCTTCAAGTTCAAAATGGAACCTAATAGTGAGATCTTCGGGCTTTGGAGCAGTTGTTGCGATTTCTGAATTTGACCAGTCGATGTTTTCCCACCCATGACGACCAATACGGTTTGGTCACACGCACTTGCAACGACCTGAGCGGGAATGTTTCCGCGGTTTACATGAAGTAAAGGTGAGGTGTCACAAATGACTCTATCGTAGTGCTGTAGCCATTTATCAACGGAACCGCTCAACACACTCGGATCTTTGTAAGCAAGGAGAGTCGACGTTTGCTCCGGTACGGGTAAACCGGTGAAAAGTTGGTGGGAAGATTTGTGTTCCAGCAACATACCTATATCATCGCCTTGATCGGTAACCGAGAGTGCGGGCTCAAATGCCGGATGAAACAAGTTCAGATCCACCAGAAGGGTTTTGTGTCCGCCGAGTAAGTAGCGCTCAGCCAAAGCAGAAGCAATAGACGTGACGCCGTCTCCTGAGTTGCACCCAGTGAGACACACAGAACGTGCCTCGGCCAATTCAGCCGCGAGGTAGATCTGCTCTACCTCTGTCAATGTAGCAGGAATAATCATTACAGCGCTCCTATTAATACAATGGTGGTTGTCAATCGTAGGATGTCTTCAAGGCCTACTCGCGCTCTTTCAAGGATGCTCTCGCTACGGTCTGGAATGTAAATTGTGTCACCTGCACGTAGCACGGGAAGTTTGTAAATGTTAGCTGTTTTGCTGAAGTCTACGAGGTCAAAAGTACGAGCTTGACCTTGGCAACAGGACATGTTGACGATTGAAATTTTTTCTAAATAGGCTCGTTCCGATGGCCCTCCAGCTTCTGCAAGAATGTCAAGAATGGTCATGTTGTCATCAAACACATAGCGCCCAGGGCTGTTCACTGCGCCAAGCACGCGAACTGTTGACTCTTTACTGGTATCCAGCCAAATTTTGTCTTTCTCTGGGATGTAGATTGTGTCACCCATTGTCACTTTTGGTAGCAGGCTCTCATCACCAGTTTCGAAATAAAGGGACAGATTAAGTTTGCTGACCTTTGAGTAAGTTTTGTCTCTGTGAGTAATTTTGATGTTATGAATGTCGGCATCTTTAGTTGGGCCATCGGCTGCAGACAGAATATCCAGAAAATGCATTTCTTTTGTAAAACGATAGCGACCCGGAGCGTTGACTTGACCGAAGACATAGATAGAGGCATCAGAACTTTGGCGTACCCACTGTGATTTATTGTCAGAAGGATCTTGTGGCAAATCATGGATGCGAATGATGGTACCGGCGCTGATAGTAGGCAGTTCCGACATAGGTGCTCCGTTGATGATAAACTCGTCTAGGTTGAATGTCTCCATTTTGCCGTTGGGTGTCACCACCTCTATTTTTGATGTATCAGCCCGCAGAGTTGGCCCACCCACATGCGCCAGAAGATGCATCATGTCCATTTCATCAGACCACTCTATACGTCCTGGCCGAACGACTTCACCGATGACGTTGACAGCGCGGTCTGGTGAAATCTTTAACCACGATTTCTCGTTCATGTCGGTTTTTTCAGGCACAAATATAGCGTCACCTGGGTTGATTTGAGGTGGCGCTTTGGTGGTTAAACCTTCTGTGTAAGCCGTTAAATCAAACTTGATGACTTGTCCGTTTGCCTTGATGAGGCGAATTTGACGGGATTCTGCGTAACGAGTTGGTCCGCCTGCATTGGCCAGAATATCCATAAACGAAGCGCCTTTTTTGCCTTCATAAGCGCCTGGGCTCTTTACTTCACCCATGATGTAGATAACGTTTGAACCTGCACGGATTTCTTCTTCCTGTTTAGGGACGAAAATAGTGGTACCCGGTTGAAGGACAGGAAGAAGTGATGTGTCACCACTGTCGAGATACTCTTTCAGGTTAAAAATTTGAGGCTTGTTATTGCTGATGACACGGATCTGCTCAACGGAAGCGTATCGGGTTACTCCACCAGCACGCATTAGAATATCGACTAAATCTGCCGTATTTTTGAAGGTGAAGGAACCCGGTGCGTTGACTTCACCGAATACCTTAATCGCGGTTCTGTTGTCTCCGCTATCACCCGAATTGGCAAGCTTACTGGCATCAAACTGCTGCTCAATGTTGCCAACCAGAGGTGAAGCCGGGACAAATATGGTGTCCAAAGATTTAAGCTTAGGCAGCAGAGTCTCATCGCCTGTGTCCAAAAAGCTTTTGTAATTGAACGGAAACTTTTCCTTTCCACGCTTAAGAAGCAAGTTGTTTAACTGGGCACCCGAGCGTAAACCACCAGCGGCATGGATAGCCATTTGAACATCAGCGCTTTTTGATAAAGTATACTCACCGGGTGAGTTTACGTATCCCTGAATAGAGATAAGCACTTGCTGTTCTGAGATGTAAACCGATGCAGTAGATAGATCTCGATATACTTTACCAAGGGCATTTAGTACTGATTGCTGGAGTTGGTTTTCTGTGTATCCTGCCACGTACAGAGCGCCAACTTCAGGTAAGTTAATTCTACCGCGTTTATCGACTTGGAAGCCCTTGTTTAACGTTTCTTCGCCCGGCAGATTAACCTGAATCATGTCGCCGATTTGAACGCGTTCCAACTCAGCGTTAGCAGAAAAAGAAAATAAGCAGGCTAGGGTAATCAAAATGAGTTTAGTCCACATGATAATAACCTCCATTCAACTTGTTCTCTGCTAGCTCGTTGGTTTCCACAACTTCAATGCTGACCCTTCGATTGGTGAGTCGAACTCCGTCGGATTCTCCTTCAAAAAGAGGTAAAGATTCACCAAGAGATTTAGCCTCGATCCTTCTTGGTTCCAGACCGAAAATAGTTAGGTAGCGTTTCACTTGTTTTGCTCTACCCATCGCTAACTTTTGGTTCTGAAGTTCATCTCCAACCGAGTCTGCATGGCCAGTAACGGTCAGGTTTAGCGACTTGTGCTCTCGCAAAATGTTGGCTGCCTGGGCAAGGTGCCCCATGTATTTTGGGTTCACTTCTGTTGAGTTGAATGCAAATTGATTATCTACATTCAGCAGGTTGTAGAGCTTGTCAATGACTGCCAATTGTTGCTGAAAAGAAAATTCATCATGTGGCGGGACACACTTAGCTTGTGACGTGACATAATCAAGTTGTCTCTCGAGTTCGTCCAGACGTTTGCGTTGGATGACGATGTCGTTGGCTGCATCCAGCAACAATCCCCCTTCGAGCTCTCTGGCGATTCGGCTCTGTTTTTCAAGTGCCTGAACGACAGCTGCTGGGAAGCACCAACGAGCACCTTCACGGATGAGTGCATCAAGATGGAGTTTTGCCAATTGCCAATCGAAGCGTAGTCCGTGTTCAGGGCCTAACGGTTCGTCGGGCATAACAGGGGTGAAGCTCGACTGAATGTACTGTTCTGCAAGTCCCCCGCGCCCCTCTTCGGGGTAACTGCTACAGCCAATTACGCTGACTATAGGCACTATCAGGGCTATGTGTTTGATGTAATTTACCATGCCAACTTCCTTTGTTAGTGAGTGAAATCTCGTTTATTGTTTTAGTGAGTGCGAGAGTTCACAGGGATTGCTTTGTTGATACGTAGTAGGTTGATTATCTCCAGTGGTTGACCAGTGACATTCTCGATGCGCATTAGACGCTCTCGTTCTACTAAGCGTTTATAGAGGTACACTAGGGCGCCAACACCTGACGAATCCAGAAAGCGGACATTGCGGAAATCGATTTCGACTTCTCCGTGTTGGTCAGCGATAATTTCATCAATATGTTTTTGAGCATGTCGACTGCCATCAGCATCTAAGTTGCCATCAATTTGAAGGGTAAGGATTTCATTAGTTAGTTCAATTTTACGTAGTTCCATAACGATATCTCCTCAGATAGTTTTCTTAGATAAGGCACTTTACGTGCCAAGAAATAAACGCATAAAAAACAACGACTTATATTTTATTCCTCCAAAGTTCTCAATTTGAGAAATGACTTTTCTCAGACTGAGAATCATGCCTATAACTAAAAAGTAGTTGAGGTTCACTGCAACTGATACATCTCTAGGAGTAAGAAACATTTGAGGTTACTCGAATTGTCACTGGCAATTGATTGAACTTAAGCCAAGAGGGCTGAAAATCACTTCGCTAGGAAACAGCTGGAGTTCGGGTATGCAAATTAAGTTAACCAGTATTGCTATTGCCGTTGTGGTCGCTACATCTTTTACTGCTTGGTCAGACAGTCAATCATTGAGTGCTATGCCTTTGGTACAGGCCAACCCTTATAAGAACGACATGAATATTGACGAGTATTGGAAGAGTGAAAAACTCGATGGCATTCGAGCTATTTGGAATGGCAGTCAATTGATGACACGCAGTGGTAAAGTCATACATGCACCTGATTGGTTTACTAAACCTTTACCTGATGTCGTCGTCGAAGGAGAATTATGGGCGGGGAGAGGAAAGTTTCATATTGTCCAGCAAACAGTGTTGGACAAAGATCCTGTCGAACCATCTTGGAAACAGATCGATTTCATGCTGTTTGATATGCCACAAGCCGTCGGTGACTATCAAAAGCGGTATGACAATCTTCGTGATTTAGTGGCAGACATAATCGCGCCACACATTAAGTTTATTGAGCATACGCCGATTCGCTCTGAACAGGAACTGTTTCATGACCTAGACAACGTCATCGAGCAAAAAGGTGAGGGGTTGATGTTAAGGAAGATCACAAGCCGCTATCAGGCTGGCCGTAGTAGTGATTTACTCAAGATGAAGAAGCACCAAGATGAAGAAGGCTTGGTGGTTGGTTACAAAGTCGGTAAAGGAAAGTACAGCGGTCAGATGGGAGCGCTACTTGTCCAGTTGGATTCGGGTATAGAATTTTATATAGGTACAGGCTTTACTGATGAACAACGCCGCAACCCGCCTAAACTCGGTTCGATCATCACATTTAGATACAGTGGCTACACGCAAAACGGTGTGCCTAAATTCGCGCGTTATATGAGAGAAAGACCAGAGTATATTAGCGAGTAGGAGAGGCTCCACAACGTTTGAACAAGTTTTGCCAATACTCGATATGTTCTTTGGTCGCTGCTCTGAAAGCTTGGTGGTATTGTTTGATCGGGTATTGATAGTTTTCGTGGCTTGTATCGACAAAGCCTATTAAAGGGTTGAGTTCATTGTAAATGCTATCGACTTTGGCGAGGTATGGCTGTATTTCGCCAATGAAAAACTCGTTAAACACGTTTCTGAGGTAGCGAAATTTAGTCGTATTTCTTCCTTGACCACATATGATGGTCTCATCATGACCCTTTAGTTGCTGAGTGATGACGTTTAGCTTATTTGCGGCATTGAGCATTGAATAGCTCAGTGGTCCTAAAACGGCATTTTTTTCCAGTACTTCCTGATAGGGCGTAAGTGCGTTTAAAGTGCTTGTGTAATCCAGCATTTCACTGCCTGAAAATCCAGAATCGATATGATTGAATGCTTGAATGACCGGAGTGCTGCCTCTACCTTGCTCGACGGATAACCATTCCGTCGCTTCCAGTTGCTGGCGCATCGCATCACTTGAAAACACTAGGTTGGTAAAATGCGCTGGTAATTGTTTGAGCTTCTGTTGTTGGATTGAAGCTAATTGTGTTTTAAGCGCAGAGGAAATGTTAGGGCTCGTTAAGCAGCGCTCGATACCGTAACTCACTTGGACTTGGTAATCGAAATTTCGAAACTGGTCCTGAACTTTGCCTAATACTGAATTTTTTTCTGCAACAAGATTGAATAAACCGCATTTTCTAAGCTCATAACTGTCGAGAAGACCTATGCTAATGCTGGGGATAGTAATATGCAGCTCTCTTTTCGTTGGCAGGAACACATTGACATTATCCGGCATTGTCAACGCTGGTCTATCTTGGACATTGGCGATGCGGCTTAAATAAGTGTCTAAACTGGCGTCCATCGGGCTCTTGATAAAATCACAAGCAGAAAGGAAACACAGTGATGCTAAAACAACAAAGATACGCATAGGTATGATAAATAGTGAAACAGTCAAGGGTTGTTATTAGTTTACGAAATAAATGCAAAAAAGGTCAGCATAGCTGACCTTTTTGGTTATTTTGAGGAAAAATCTAATTGGATATCATCAGGCTGTCTGTGCATCCAACGCAGTCTTAGACCAAGCATTATTGCCGCTGATGAAAGACCGATAATGAAACCTATCCAGAAGCCATGAGCACCCATGGGTTCAACAATCCAATCCGTCATTCCTAAAACGTAGCCAATCGGGAGGCCTAGAATCCAATAGGCGACAAAAGTACGGTTGAATATTGCAGCCATGTCTTTGTATCCCCTCAAGGCACCGGCCGCGACGACTTGCACCGCATCTGTGACTTGATAGATGGCAGCAAATAGCAATAACTGCAGAGCAATCTCTATAACGGCACGATTGTCAGTGTAAAGTAATGCTACTTGCTCTCTGAGCATAACCGTCAATAGTGCCGTTGATAAGGCAAGTAACACCGCGACAATGACACCTACGCGAGAGGCGATTGCCGCACCTTCCACGTTATTCTCTCCAAGGCTGTGGCCAACACGAATGCTGGTCGCTGCACCAATGCTCATCGGCAGCATAAAGACTAACGACGAAAAGTTAATCGCAACTTGGTGCGCTGCGACAATCAGCGATCCAAGTGGTGCAACTAAGAGTGCAACAACAGCAAATAGGGTCACTTCAAAGAATAACGCGGCTGCAACTGGAAAACCTAGCTTGAATAATCGAACAAGAGGTTTTAGTTGAGGCTTGTGTAATTGACCGAACAAGTTGATATGGGCAACACGTTTGGATGTCACGACATAAAACAGCAACATAAACAACATGAGCCAATACACTATGGCTGTTGCGACACCACAGCCCACACCGCCCAGTGAAGGAGCGCCAAATTTTCCGTAAACAAAAATCCAGTTTAGCGGGATATTGAACAGTAGCCCAATAAAGCCAATGACCATTGCGGGCTTGGTGAGCGACATACCATCAGTAAAGCTGCGCAAGGTTTGGAAAAGCAAGAAGGCGGGCACAGCGTAAATTACAGCATGCATATAACCGTTGGTTTTTTCGGCCATTAACGGTTCGACATTCATCAAGCCCATTATATTCTGAGTCTGAAAAAGCACGCCAACAATGGGTATAGAGATGAGCAATGCCATTGCGGCACCTTGTTGGATCTCAAACGGAATCTTAACCTGTCGGCCTGAACCATTGAGTTGAGCGACTACTGGGACCAAGGCCATGAGTAGGCCAACACCAAATAGTATTGAAGGAAGCCAGATACTTGATGCAATGGAAACTGCAGCCATATCGGTCGCACTGACCCCACCTGCCATGACGGTATCGACGAAGCTCATGCCTGTCTGCGCGACGGAAGCAATCAGCACTGGCGTGGCCAATTTGAACAGCTTATTCGCTTCTTGTTTGTAACGATGCACGTAAAAACTCCAATGAAAGCAAAGATGCTTTGACTTCTGCAGAATCAAATGATGGAATCAACACGAAAATCAAAGGGGTGAACACCACTGTTATCGATAATTTGTATATGGTGCTGTTGTGCTAAATGATAATTAAATGTCACACTAACCTCCACGAAAAACTGTTGGAATTTGCAATGTTTACTGGAATTGTTCAGGGAATGGCGAAAGTCATCGCTATTGATAAGAAAGAGTCGTTTCAAACTCATGTCATTCGATTGAATTCATCAATGGGCCATGGGTTATCTATAGGTGCTTCAGTGGCGCACAACGGTTGTTGCCTGACCGTAACAAAAATCGATGGAGAACTCGTATCATTCGATCTAATACAGTCTACTTTGAAGCTAACCAATCTTGGTGAGTTGGAGGTTGGTCATTCGGTTAACATTGAACGCGCGGCCAAATTTGGTGACGAGATTGGCGGTCATACTATGTCTGGCCATATTTCCATGGTGAGTGAAATCGTTGAAGTAATCGACACACCGAACAACAGGACGGTGTGGCTTGAGTTACCTGAGGACATGATGAGGTACGTATTAGTGAAAGGCTTTATTGGTCTAGATGGTTGTTCGCTCACGATTGGTGAAGTCGCAGGAAATCGTTTCTCAGTTCATTTGATCCCGGAAACTTTACAAAGAACATTGTTTGGTCAGCGTAAGCAAGGTGACAAGGTAAACGTTGAAATCGATCCCCAGACTCAGGCTATAGTCAATTCAGTTGAACGTGTGCTAGCGGCCAAAGATAAACGTAAGCATTAATAAACAGAAAAGCGCCTTGTGGCGCTTTCTAAAAAATTTGTTCATCGTCGGCATCAATTGAGAGTTCGATTTCGTCCAATTGCTCGTTAACCATCATACTCAGATGAATAGCGTTGCAACAAGCAGGACAGTCGTCGTAAAAATTCTGGCTACCATTGGTTGCATCTAACGTGATACCAATGGCGTGACCACAATGGGGGCAGGTCACTCTTTTCTCTGTGTATTTTCGCATAGCTCTCTTCCTTACGCCTTTGATGAGCTCAATGCCAAAGCCTTGCATACCTGAGGGTCATCTAGGTACATTCCAACGTCCAGCTTTGAGTGTGTTCAAACCGCTACTGTTAGCTTCGACAATTTAAGCTTAAGTCGCTAAGTTAGTTATAGGCGTAAATTAAGTGAAAAGTTTGAGATGGCTAATAAAACACTGGGCTAGGCGCTTGTATGTGGATTGATGATTTGCATTTAACATGCTGCTTAATATTTCCAATTTAGTAGGTGAGTATTTTGTTAATTAATCGCTCGCATTGGTCTAAATAATGCCCACCAAACTGATTGTAGTGATTGAGTAGGTGATAAAGGTTATAGATGTCTTTACGTTCGCTATAAGCCAAGTCTAAGGGAAAAATGCTCTCATAGCCTTGATAGAATTCTGGTTGAAAACCACCGAAAAGTTCGGTCATTGCAATGTCACACTCTCTGTCTCCCCAATAACAGGCTGGATCGTAGCAAATAGGGCCAAACACTGACTTGGCCACGTTACCATGCCAAAGGTCTCCGTGCAGTAAAGATGGGCGAGGGTTATGGTTGCCTAATCTGTCCTTCACTAAATGACTAAAGTCATTGATATCGACAAGGGTGATCCCTTTTTCTTTCATTAGCTGAAGTTGCCATCCAATGCGTTGCTCGGCAAAAAAACGCCCCCATTTTCGTCCCCATTTGTTGGGTTGGATAGTTGAACCAATAAAGTTATCTTGGTCAAATCCATATTCTTTCTGCTCTCCCCACTGATGGAGCATTGCAAGCTGCTGGCCAAATTTATAACTGTCACTGCTGTCGTCGAGTGGTTTGGTTGGGAGGTAATTTAGAATCAGGAAGGCGTGTTCTTTACTCTTGCCGGTATGAATATGTTCTGGGACGAAAATAGTGGAGCTTTCTCGTAAGATTCGGATGTTTTCTGCTTCTATCTCAAATTGAGAGTAAAAGCCTCGTAGATTGACTTTAACAAAATAGCGTTGCTCTCCATCACTTATCATGTAGCAATCACTGATGTCACCGCCAGTTAAGCGGTTTTTCTCGACAATATCGAACGAGAACATTAATGCTTCAGACAATTGCTCGGCTATGGCGTGCCACATATCCAGATCCGTTTTTGCCGCTGAGTACTAACATTGTAGAATAAGAAGTGAGGTAATTCTGAATCAGACTACAAAAAATTCAATCATTTAGCGTGAGACAGGATTGAGCTTGTTAATTTGTGAGCTTTGTCATGTCCAACCAGAACCTATAAACTAGTAAAATAGTTTAGTACTGATAAAAGTTGATCCTAGTTCAAAGCAATCAGTTAGAAATTAAACCAAACTCTTCAACTAAGGTATAAACAACTTTTGAATTTTAATGAGCATCGAGTCGACTTGAGTTGTGAAAACTCATTGATATGGCTTAGTATTAGATAGTGACTCGAAAGTAGAATAATTAATGGAGAACGACAGTGGTTGTTGAAACCGATGGCTACCTAGCACTCATTGAGCATCTGGCTTTTAATCTTGATGTCTTTTCATCTGACGATGGGGACACAGGTGCTGAAAGTGTCGAAGATGTTGTTACCGATATGGTAGCGAGTAACATCATGGCCATTTTTGAGCAGAATCCAGAGCTGCACTCTAGTGTTCGCTTCCAATTGCTGAAGGAAGCCGACTCAGTAGTAGAAGATTTAGGGGAAGTGTTAGCGGGTGTTTGGGCTAAACCCGCAACTAATGATCAGATTACATTCCTTGATGAGTATATTGCACTGGTTAAAAATCTATTTGATTCCGCAGTCGCTAAATACGACTGATTTCAATTCACCACAGGCGGCGTGGCAACCCGTCTGAAATGCCAGAATTTAGAAGCCCAATAAGGATTGTCCAGCCTAGAAATTATCACGCCTTTTGATGTTGAAGCATGCATAAATTGCTTGTTGCCAATGTACACGCCCACATGACGAACCTTTATTGATGTTTTGAAAAAGGCTAGATCTCCTACTTGAACTTGCTCATAACTCATCTCGTTTCCGACACTTATCTGTGCCAGGGTGGTACGGGGTAAATGAATGTTCAATACTTCTCTGTAAGCTACTTGAACGAAAGCAGAACAATCAATACCGTTGTAACTGTTGCCCCCTAGACGATAGGGGACGCCCTTCCAATCCTTATACACCTCAAGAAACTCTTGTTGCACACCTTTTTCATACGAAGAGATATTCTTAGCACTATCTAAGGTATTGAAGTCTGTTGAGGAAGGGGAACTGGTGCATCCTGCTAAGAAGATAATTAACAAAGCAATTGAAAATTGCGGCGCAAATCTATTCATGGTGTCAATCCAACCTCTTAGTGACATTTTTATGTAATATTGTCTAAATAGAATCGCACACTGATTAAACTTTTGTATGATGTTGGTTCAAAATTATGCCCAAGCAAAAGACGAGTTTCTCACCCTCGCTCATTCAAACTATCAGTGCTGTATTCTTAACGATAACCATACTTGTCATCGGCTTATCTGTCACCAGTATTAAAGGGATTGAGAGAGTTGGTGCTCAATTTGAGACGCTTTCAGATCAGGCGCTTCCTCTTTCAATGACCAATGCAAAGCTCACACAAGCCATTCTGGAACAGGTGAAACAACTCGGCTACGGCTCTCAAGCTAGTGATATTGAGAGCCTTAATAGAATCAAGCAACAAACCGTTAACGGTGCGGATGAAACATTGATGTTAGTCGAGCAGGTCTTTGTGATTTCTTCGCAATTCAATCAAGCCATATCGCAACAGCAAGAACTAGCACTTAGAGAGAATATTAAAGCGTTATCTGATTTAACCAATAGAATACTTTCAACCCAGCAGTCGCTGCTGAAAATGCAGGGGAGTATAGATTCTCAAGTGACAGAATTCCGCTATGGCTTGAGCTCAATCGGACCAGAAATGAATCGAATCAGTTCCTTTCTTGCCGCAGATAACCCTGAATCTTCAGATGCTGCGAATCGATTTATTGCCAGCGCGAGCTCTATGGAAAGCACATTTCTAGTTTTGATGATGCAAACGGATCAAGACAAAGCAATGCAAGAGTACAAGGAAATGCGTAATCGTATTGCTGGGATCAATCTAGCGTTCGGTGACTTTTCAGAATGGCACCCCGAGGTTAAAGAGTTTGCGAGTTTAATCGCCCCATACGATATGGTCCAAGATGGGTTTTCTGAGTCAGGGGTGCTAAAGCAAATTTTGAAAAAATTAGAATTGGCACAAGATCAGAGCGCGCAGCTTTCTCAAGCGGCGATTTTGGCCAATGACACCATTCAATTGCTTAATAATATTTCCCAGACAGCAGAAGCGCTAATCGAAGGTAGTAAACGTGTCGTTAGCAACACTATCTACTCTATCAATACGCTACTGATTATTAGTAGCTTGGTGTTGGTCGCAATTATTGTTGTTTCTTGGGCTTCTCTACGAGCTTGGATTAATCGAGGATTGAGAAACATCACTGGTAGTCTTAATAGGCTAACTGAACATGACTTTACCAACAAGGTTACTTTGCTCGGGCCATTTGAAATGAAAGAAGTGGCGTGCAAACTCAATCAGGTTATCGAGTCAACTCGAGGTTCTATCTCGACGGTGACGAGAAACTGCGAGACGTTATATCAAACAGCGGAAATTAGTCATGGTGCAGCGGAGCAATCCAATCTGAGCTTGGCACGTCAGAATGAATCCCTCACCAACATGGTTGAGACGGTCACGCAACTCGAAGCATCGATAAAAGAAATCGCAACCGTGACCAACGAGTCATACAGTGAATCCCAACAAGCGGCAGAGTATTCTGGAAACGGGGTGAAAGTCATCGAGCAGAATCAAGCCAGGCTTCAATCGTTAGAAGACACACTTAACATGAATGAACACTCCATGGTTGAGTTAGACAATCGAGTGAAACAGATTCGTGAAATGGTCGATATGATTTCCGGTATTGCAGAGAATACCAATTTGTTGGCACTCAATGCTGCTATTGAAGCTGCACGAGCAGGAGAGCAAGGAAGAGGATTTGCTGTGGTTGCTGATGAAGTGCGTAAGCTGGCGAGTGATACATCGAAACAGACGTCAAACATCCGCGACCGTATGAGTGAATTGGTTGCTGCTGCCGAGAAATCGCGTAGTGCAGTTTCAGCTAGCCGAGAGGAAATGACGTTCGCTCTTGAGTCCAGTGAACAAGTAAAAAGTACTTTTGAAAACATTGAGAAAGCGGTTAATCAGATACGTCTTCGAGTGGAGCAAATTACTGTAGCGACAGAAGAGCAGGAGAGGGCAACAGCGGATGTAAGCCAGTCCATTGCTAATGTATCGGAACAGGGAGAGCAAACTAAACTTCAACTTGAATCAATGGTTGAAAATTCAGAACAAGTTGCAGAAATTGCAGGTCATCAACAAGCTATGCTTCATAAATACAACTTGCCACAATAGTCATTGAACCAGTAACTTACTTGTCTCGAAAGGGCTGGGTTAACATCTTATCCAGCCTTTGTTCGTTTGGTGTCTGGAAAAGTGGAATGCCAATCTTTACGTCGTTGTGTCCACGCTCAGGTTGATCGATGTAAGTACCGAACCAGCGATCCCAGATAGAGAGAAAAAAACCAAAGTTAGAATGGGTTTCTCGTGGTATTACTGAGTGGTGCACGCGATGCATGTCTGGTGTGACAATGACTTTGCGTAGAACAGCATCCACCTTGAATGGCAGCTTGGCGTTGCTGTGATTAAACATCGCGCTTGCATTGAGAATGATCTCAAACACGATGATTGCAACAGGAGAAACACCCAGTGCGACCACAAGTCCAATTTTAATCCACATCGACAACACGATCTCAATTGGATGGAAGCGGCTGCCTGTCGTGACATCGATATCCTGATCCGCATGATGCATTCTGTGCAATCGCCATAGCCAAGAGACTTTATGAAAGACCAGGTGTTGGAGGTAAATCGCCAGATCGAGAAAGATGACACACATGATGACTTGCGCGAATAAGGGGAAATCTAGGTGATTGAGTAAGCCCCATTGCTGTTTGAGCGCAACGTTTGCTGCCTCAAAGGCGAGTACTGGCATAAATATGCCGAGAAAAACCGAGTTAAACGTGACTAAACCAAGATTGTTCATCCAGCGATAGAGCTTATTCTGAGTCAGCTTTTTTCGTGGAGTCAGCCACTCCCACATTCCACACAGTACGAGCACAGAAACAAAACAGCTTAAGCGAATAAGATCAGGATTCTGCATACGACGTTTTTCTCCCTCATGGAACTTGCAACGGATTTGTCTCAAGGTAAACTCTGCACCCTTTATCATTATCCACTAACTTACATGAGAATCCACGCTTTTCACCGTCTCTATCAACATCGCCTAGAGCACTCGACTAAGCCGTTTAATGCAAGGGGCTGTAAAGTCCTGCGTTGTCAGTACTGTCAGGTCGCTGAACACTTTTGTATCTGTCCATATCAGCCTGATGTCTCCAGCTCAGTGGCGGTGATGCTGCTAGTGTCTGAAAACGAAGTCTTCAAGCCAAGCAATACTGGGCGGCTTATCCTTGATACGGTAAAAGAAGGTTATGTGTATCAATGGAGTCGCACAGAACCCGATCAGGCGATGCTGTCGTTGCTCAATCATGAAGATTATCAGCCCATCGTAGTGTTTCCTGATGAGTACGTTGAAGATAAGTCTCGCTTACTTGGAGAACATCCTCGTCAGCAGTGTGGTGGTAAAAAACCATTACTCATCTTTCTAGATGGGAGTTGGAGAGAAGCTAGGCGCATTTTTCGAAAGTCACCATATCTGAATGCGCTTCCTGTTTTGTCAGTGTCGCCAGAATCAATTTCTCAGTATGTCATGAGACGTTCCGACAATGAACAACATCTAGCTACGGCGGAAGTCGCCACATTGGTACTTGAACAGCTAGGTGAAGAACAGACGGGGCAAACGCTTAAACTGTGGTTTGACGTATTTAAAGAAAGCTACCTGTTAAGTAAGACCAGAATTAAGCCAAACTTCGACCGACCACTGCTGCAACATTATCTTCAGAAGGTGAAAAACGAGAATTAAGTCTGAAAATAATCGGTTTGTTGGCGATAGTCTGCACAGTTAAGTCTAGGTAGTGGTTAAATTCGTTCCACGTCACGGATTGTAGGCGTACCAATGTGGATAATGAACCGATTTTGACTTTTTTATATTTGTTTCTGGGAGAGATACGATGTACTACGGCTTTGACGTTGGAGGCACTAAGATTGAATTTGGTGCGTTTAATGAACAATTAGAGCGTGTTGCCACAGAGCGCGTACCAACGCCAACGGAAGACTATTCTTTATTAGTGAGCACGATTGCTGAACTAGTGAATAAGTATGACAAACAGTTTGGTTGCGAGGGAAAGATCGGTTTAGGTCTACCTGGAATGGAAGATGCCGATGATGCTACCGTTCTGACGGTCAATGTGCCTGCGGCCAAAGGTAAGCCACTTCGCGCTGATCTTGAAGCTAAAATAGGCCGTAGCGTTAAAATTGAAAACGATGCGAACTGCTTTGCACTTTCTGAAGCGTGGGATGAAGCGCTTAAAGATGAGCCTTCAGTGATGGGGCTGATTCTTGGCACTGGCTTTGGTGGTGGATTAATTTACGACGGCCAAGTATTTTCCGGCCGTAACCACGTGGCGGGTGAGCTTGGACATATGCGTTTACCAATTGATGCTTGGTTCCACTTGGGAGACAACGCGCCACTACTAGGTTGTGGCTGTGGCAAAAAAGGCTGCTTGGACAGCTACTTATCGGGCCGTGGTTTCGAGTTAATATACGAGCACTATTACGGCGAAGCGAAACAAGCGATTGATATCATCAATGCATATAAGGAAGGCGAAGCTAAGGCAGCTGAGCATGTTGAGCGCTTTATGGAGCTGTTGGCAATTTGCTTTGCTAATATCTTCACCGCTAATGACCCACATGTTGTTGCACTGGGTGGTGGGTTGTCTAATTTCGAACTCATTTACGAAGAGATGCCAAAGCGTGTGCCTAAGTATCTGCTATCTGTTGCTAAGTGCCCGAAGATTATCAAAGCAAAACATGGCGATTCCGGTGGTGTGCGTGGGGCTGCGTTCCTCAACATCAAATAATCTTGATTTGATTGCATAAATTTGAGAGCTTGCTTAGGCAGGCTCTTTTTTATGGTAATCACAATGACTTTGCTCGCCTTTCAACAACAACACTATAAGCAACTAATCGACTGGATCGATTCCGCTGAGCTTAACTATCTGTGGGGTGGGCCTGCGTAT
The DNA here is from genome assembly GCF_027587155.1 of Vibrio sp. T11.5. NCBI lineage: Bacteria > Pseudomonadati > Pseudomonadota > Gammaproteobacteria > Vibrionales > Vibrionaceae > Vibrio > Vibrio sp. T11.5. Next base: position 89,246 of record NZ_JAPPTP010000001.1, on the reverse strand, counting down.
CAGTATCCATTAACGGTTGAAAGCATCGACACCCATTGCTCACAAGCTGAGGTCAAGCCATTTCTGTACGCTCATGAGGGCCAAGTAGCTGGCTTCGTCGAGCTGTATTGTCATTCGAGTGATATTGCTCGTATCTGCCGGGTCTTCGTTGCTCCTCAGTTTAGAGGACAGGGTGTAGCGAAAGTAATGTTGCAAGCATTGATTGGAGAAGCTAGAAACCAAGGGTATAGCGAAATTACATTGTGTGTATTTAGCCACAATACATCGGCTATTCGCTGTTATCACTCCCTAGGTTTTGTTGAAGTGAAGAGAGAGCATGGTGTTCGAGAGTTTGATGGAGAGAGTTGGGAACTTATCCATATGGTTCAAAAATTACAAATCAATTAAAGCAAAACAGGAGCGCTAGGCTCCTGTTTACAACTAGTTGTCCTTTTTACCGACACCGCGGTTTTCTTTTTGCTTGAGAGTGATTTTCTCAAATCCTAACTTTCTAAAGTGGTTGTCGCGGTAATTGCGCATTGCCTTAGTATCTGACACCGCTTCAATCTGCTGTTCCATCTTAAGGAACTCGGAAATATCGATACCTTCTGCTTCAGCCACTGCTTCATGAATATTACGATGTTGCTGATACGAAAAAGTCAGCGTTTTGTCTTCACCCTTATAGGTATACAGGATTGTGCGAGCCATATGTAATTCTCTTAAGATAAATGAGGCCGGCTGAGCTGGCCTTTGATTGCGCTAGATTCTGCCTTGAAGAGGAATGATTGTCACGCTTTCTCCGACTTTTACTGTATCGATCGCTGGCGAAACTTCAATTAAACAATTGGCTTCACTCATTGAGCGCAAAATGTCCGATCCTTGTTTTCCTGTGCCTCTGACGAACAATTGCCCTTGTGGATCGATGTGATAAACGCCAGGGCTGAATTCAGTACGGCCTTGGCAAGAATGTAGGTCTTCAAGTGCGGCAGCTTTGACTTTCAATGGTTGCCAACCTTGCTCTCCTTGCATTTTACGCAGCGCTGGCTCAATAAAGTTGATGAACGATACCATCACAGCTAGGGGATGACCTGGTAAGCCGAAGAAGGGTTTATTGTTAACCTTACCAAAGCCGAGCTGTCGACTTGGCTTTATATTGATACGCCAAAAGTCAATGCTGCCCAATTTATCTAAAGCGAGTTTGATGAATTCGGTATCACCGACAGAAACACCACCTGACGTGATAATGGCATCTGCTTGAGCCGAGGCAGCTTGCAGGGCTTCTGTTATGCTCTGTTGATTGTTTTCGAGAATACCAAGATCAAGGATCTCACAGCCCAATCTTTCTAACAGGCCAAGTAGGGTAAAGCGGTTGGAGTCATAAATAGATTTCGGAGCTTGCTTGGTATACAGCGTCTGCACTTCATCACCTGTAGAGAACACCGCGACCTTCAAGCGGCGAAAAACAGGACACTCTGCAACACCCAAAGAGGCGAACATCCCCATTTGAGGTGACTCTAGTCTTTTGCCTTGACTGAACAACACGCGTCCGTAGCTATGCTCAATAGCGCATGATTCCACGTCTTTCAGGGGGTGAACTGCAGAGAGGATTTTGTCTTGCCCTTCGCTGACTGAAAGAAATACAGGAGACAGCGTATCGTCACACCCTGAAGTTTTGGTGGCTTGCTCTAATTTCTTGGGCTTGACGTAGTCGCAAACAAAACAAGCGATAGCATCAAGATCTTTAATATTCATCTGAGGCAGGGACACATCTTCAACATGCGTGTCAGCAACGATAGCGATGATGTTACTGTCGTTAGGGTGCAGCCAAGGTTTGCCCACTTCTTCTCTGTGCAGCTCGATTTTTGGAAAAGCAATATTCTTGCACCCTTCAACCAAGATGACGTCTAACTTTTCCGTATCGAAGCGACTTAGTAGGTAATCAAATTCAGATTCAGCTTCGGGTGTTTCCGTCATTAAAGCGTGCCGATGACGAGACGAAACGAGCATCTGAGACGCGCCAGCTTTACGTAACCGGAAGCTGTCTTTACTTTCTTTATCTACATCAAAATTGTGGTGTGCGTGCTTTAGCATACCAATGCGTAATCCTGCCTGAGTTAATCTTGGCAACAAAGCTTCCAACAATGTGGTTTTACCAGTTCCAGAATAAGCAGCGAACCCCAGAATTGGGATAGGGATCGAGAGCTTCATGAATGTATGGTTCCAAATTGTGCCAGTTCTTCAGGGGTGTTGAGGTTAACGAAACAGTCTATCGCATCGCTAAAATCCACATAGTGTGTGTTGCATTCTTTATAGAGAAGGCTGATTTTTCTATCGCCACGCGCAAGGAACGCGGTCAGTTTTGCAAAGACCCGTTTATGGTAGAGCGTGAAGACGGGCTGCTGGTAGAGGCCATCATGGGCGACCAAAATGTCAGAATCTTCTTTTACGGCAGAGCAAAAACGAGCGACTAAGTCCATGCTTATTTGTGGGCTGTCGCAGGGAACAAACCCAACCCAGTCTTGAGCTGCTGAAGCTAGTCCAGCATGAATACCGCCCATCGGACCGGGGAAATCTTTTATTTTATCGCCAATTACGACACCATACGCCGAATAGGTATCCTGATTGCGGTTTGCGTTGATCATGATGTCAGAAACTTGTGCGGACAGTCGCTCATATACATGTTGAATCAGAGGTTTATTGTCCAGTGCAATAAGGCCTTTGTCTTTTCCGCCCATACGCCTGGCCTGACCGCCAGCTAATATTACCCAACTTGTTTGCGTTGGAAGAAGCATAAGTGTTCTCTTGCCTTGTATCTTTAATAACGTGTGAATGATGAATAGATTATCTGACTCCTAGCGCTCGCAACGCGCTGCGTCTCATTGCAAGAAAGTACAGAAACATATTCATCCGCTAGTGTGTTTGTAAAGCCTACCATGTGTCGCGTCACAATAACTTGAGCTCGCTTAATTTTAGCTGATTCTAATTAGGGCCTATTACCATAGGCAACATTTTGATAAACCGTGTTGTAAAATGCATCGAAACAGCTTGCTTGATAATCAGGCTTTGAAAATATTTTGTTTTCTGCTGCATCCAAATTGAACCTCTGTGCGTCTCTTGTCTGAAACTGTCATTTATTTAAGGAGAAGACATGAAGCGTCACCTGACTTTGACCAGCTTGGCTATGCTGATCGCAACAACATCAGCATTAGCTTCGCCCAAACTCGACCCGAGCATCATTCATGAGCCTCAAGATGGTGTGATCCATGTTTATGGGCCAGGTGGCCCGGACACTGCATTACGCCAAGCGGCGGAGGCGTACACTAAGAAAAGTGGTGTACAGGTCAATGTGATTGCTGGCCCTGAGTCAAAGTGGACTCTGGATGCACAAAAGAATGCAGATTTAATTTTTGGTTCCTCCGAACAGTCAATGAGTGCATTTGTTGAAACCTATCCATTCATTACTAACCAAGATGTTGAGCCTGTGTATCTTCGACGTGCCGTTATTGCTGTTCCAAAAGGAAACCCCAAAAATATTACTGGGATTAAAGATTTGTTAGACAAGCCTGCTCGGATTGTCGTCACTGAGGGGTTAGGTGTGTACAACACCTCCGGCACGGGGGTCTGGGAAGATGTTGTCGGTAGAACAGGGTCGCTCGCTGATGTGAAAAATTTTCGTAGCAAGATTATTGCTTATGCCAAAGGCAGTGGCGCGAGTTTTAAAGCGTTTCAACAGCAAAATGCAGACGCTTGGATTACATGGATTCATTGGCCACTGAATCACAGCGATAAGGTTGACTACGTTGAAATTGAGCCTGAGCGACGTATCTATCGTGATCTCACGTTGGCTAAAGCGAAAGGGGCTGACTCGAAAACTCAAGACTTCATCAATTTTGTTAACAGCAGTGAAGGGAGTGATTTTTTTTCCCGTGAAGGCTGGACTCGATAATAAGGGCAACCAAAATGAAAGCACTATTCGTTACAACACTAATGTTCATTCCAACCAGCTACGCCATGGCGTCCGCACCGATAGTCGATACTGGCTTCGGCGAGGTATACGTGGATGATACAGGTAAATCTCTTTACACTTTTGCTAAGGACCCAATCGGGAAATCGGTATGCAAAGGAGACTGCGAGGCGTTATGGCCACCACTGTTGGCTGAAGGGCGCAATAGTATGCAGTTTGCAGGGCAAACAGGTTTTAGCCAGATAGTTCGTGCAGATGGTGCCAACCAATGGGCTTTAGAGGGAAAACCATTGTATCGGTGGGCTAAAGATAACCAGCCGGGTGATATAACTGGAGCTGGCGTTAAAGGTGTATGGCCACTTGCTCGTGCCGATGATGTGACAATTAAGTTGTTTAATGATGGCACACGTCGTTTCTTGGTCGATGGTGGCAATCAAACACTCTATACCTTCGATAAAGACAGTACCAATCAATCTGTTTGTTATGGTGATTGTGAAGTGAAATGGCCGCCTGCCTACGTGGATTCCGAGCTGACTGAAAAAGGTATCGAAAGCCTTAAGTTGACCGGAGGATTTGGGGTTACGCAGCGAAGTGATAACTCATATCAATGGACATTTGAGGGTAAACCGCTTTATCGTTGGTTTAAGGACCAGAATCCGGGTGACACCAGTGGCGATGGTGTGAAAAACGTTTGGCATCTTGTTACCCAATGAGGAAAGTGTGAGTACAGATAAACATCAAATAGGTTTACTGCTTGCCAAAGTAGCGCTTCGAGACCGGGAGGCTTTCGAAGCGCTCTATCAGTTAACCAGCACAAAACTTTTCAGCTTGATTTGTAGTGTCGTAAAAGACGAACAAGTCGCGGCGGAATTACTTCAGGAAGGCTTCGTTAAACTCTGGTATAGCGACAACCGATATCCACTAGATTATCCATGGGCATGGCTGTGTCAAAGTATGAGGAACCTTGCTATTGATGAAGTCAGGAAACGCAACAGGCGGAGAGAAGAGCCGCTGGAAAAATCATTGGAGCAAGCTGAACGGCAAGTCTTATCGACTGCAGAAACTGGGCTTGAACGTTGTTTACAATCTCTCAGCGAAGAGAAAAGGAATGCGATAGTACTGGCCTATACACACGGGATGAGCCATCAGGAGATCGTCCAACACATTAAAACGCCACTTGGCACAGTAAAGTCTTGGATTCGCCGTGGGCTACAGGAGCTGAAACGATGTCTGACCGATTAACGACCCGCCGTTACCAGAACTCTGAACTAAGAGATAGGCTAGCAAGTGAATACGTGTTAGGTACGCAAACGCCGCGGGTAAGACGCAGGTTGGAGGCCCTGATGAAAGCAGACACGACGTGGTGGGAGTATGTAGAGCTGTGGCAACAGCATTTATCTGGTCTGAATCCTTGCACAGAGTTTGAATCTTCTGAACATGACTTAAAACGTCCACCAAAAAGAGTGTGGAAAAATATATCTGCCCGAACACTCAATTTTCGTCGAGGTGCAAGGCGTATACGCTGGTGGTGGCTACCGACAGGCATGGCGCTTTCACTGTTAGCGGGTATTGGGCTGCGGCCGATCTTATTACAACCCTCTTTACCTATTGAAATTGCTCAGGTTCGTCCTGTGAGTTATTTAGCCATGATGTCTTCAGAGACCCAGAAGAACCACTTTGCGCTGGTGGCATATCAAGGCGATAAACCCGGCCAATCAAGCCTGCGTATGCAGCGTAATCTAAACATGAATAAAGTGCCGATGGACAGGGCGATGGTGTGGATGAGAAACTCCGAGAGTGGTGAACTCCAACTGATCGATAGTTTGCAGAACGTGAATGATATTCGTTATATGTCGCCTACAGAATGGCAGGCACTGAAGAACAGTTCTGAGTTATTGGTGACCAAAAATCGTGATCCAGAGAGTGAAGTCCTATATCGCGGACGTTGTGTCGAGCTCAGCAGCTGGCAAGCAATTTAATCTGCAGAAATAAAGCGCCCTTTAAAGGGCGCTTACTTTTTAGAGCAACCATCAACGGTGGCAAAAAGCCTCTTGAAAAGGAAATGGATTTGAACAATTGATGTAGTTCACAGTTCCAAACTGCTATACTCTGCGCAAATTCTTATCTGTTTCAATAATGATTTCTCTATCTCAATGAAAAATATAGAGAAATTGTAGGGGGATACTCTCATCATAAGTACAAATAACATCACGCAGCAATTTGGTGCAAAACCGCTGTTCGAAAACATTTCAGTGAAATTTGGCGAAGGAAATCGTTACGGCCTGATTGGTGCTAACGGTTGTGGTAAGTCGACTTTCATGAAGATTCTGAGCGGTGAGTTAGACCCGACTGGAGGTAACGTGAGTTACGATCCAAATGAGCGTGTTGCTAAACTGAATCAGGATCAGTTCGCTTATGAAGAGTTTACGGTAATTGATACCGTTATCATGGGCTACAAAGAGCTGTGGAAGGTTAAGCAAGAGCGTGACCGTATCTATTCTCTGCCAGAGATGAGTGAAGAAGACGGAATCAAAGTTGCTGAGCTTGAAGTTGAGTTTGCTGAGATGGACGGTTACATGGCTGACGCGAAAGCAGGTGAACTTCTTTTAGCCGTTGGTATACCAGAAGAGCAGCATTACGGTTTGATGAGCGAAGTGGCTCCGGGCTGGAAACTGCGTGTGCTTCTTGCTCAGGTACTGTTCGCAGACCCGCATATCATGCTTCTTGACGAACCAACCAACAACTTGGACATGGATACTATCCGCTGGCTGGAAGAAACGCTGAACCAGCGTAACTGCACCATGATTATCATCTCGCACGACCGTCACTTCTTAAACTCTGTATGTACTCATATGGCTGACCTAGACTACGGTGAACTGCGTATTTACCCAGGTAACTATGATGAATACATGACGGCTGCCTCTCAGGCTCGTGATCGTCTTTTGTCTGATAATGCGAAGAAGAAAGCGCAAATTGCTGAGCTACAAACCTTCGTTGCACGCTTCTCTGCAAACGCATCAAAAGCCAAACAGGCGACTTCTCGTGCTAAGCAGATCGACAAGATTCAGTTAGAAGAAGTGAAAGCGTCCAGCCGCCAAAACCCGTTTATTCGCTTCGAACAATCTAAAGAGCTATTCCGGAATGCTCTAATTATAGAAAACCTCTCTCAAGGTTTTGAAGACGATCTATTCTCAGATGTCAACGCAATTTTCGAAGTTGGTGAGCGCGTTGCAATCATCGGTGAGAACGGCGTAGGTAAAACGACGCTTCTCAACACTCTAGCGGGCGCTCTTGAGCCACGATCTGGTGAGTTCAAATGGTCTGAAAACTCCAACATCGGTTATTACGCTCAGGATCATGCAGAAGATTTTGCCGAAGATATGAATCTGATGGATTGGATGGGTCAGTGGCGTCAAAGTGGTGAAGATGAGCAGGTTGTACGTAGTTTCCTAGGTCGTATGTTGTTCTCTCAGGATGACATCAAAAAGTCTGTTCAGGTACTGTCTGGTGGTGAGCAAGGTCGAATGCTTCTCGGTAAAATCATGATGCATAAGCCAAACATGCTGCTAATGGATGAACCAACTAACCACATGGATATGGAGTCCATCGAGTCGTTGAACTCAGCGCTTGAGCAATACAAAGGTACTTTGTTTTTCGTTTCGCACGACCGAGTATTTGTTGACTCTTTGGCAACGCGAATTCTGGAAATTAAAGATGGCAAGATTAACGATTTTCGTGGTACTTACTCAGAATTCCTAAAGTCGAAAGGCATTGATGGTTAACGTTTGTAGATGAATCAAAGCCTCATTTATGTGGGGCTGGTATTCATAGCCAAAATTGGCGGTTATCTCATCTATGATGTCGTCAATTTCTGGATGCATAAAAGCAAAAAGCTCCAAAATAGACTGTGGAGCTTTTTTATTGCCTAGTATTAGCGCGATTCAACTATTCTCTGGTCAAGCGGCTATTTTCTCAGCGATAAGCTGAGCAGTTTGCGCTAGCACTCGACAGCTTTGTGCCAAGGCCGCTCGCTCATCAGCGGTTAACTCTTCGCCTTGAGCAGGGATTGCTGACCTTTGAACAATCTCAACCCAGCGTTTTAGCTCGTCAATGTCATTCATCATAACTTCCTCTCGGTAAGTAAGCGTCAGATCAACAGAGTAGGCAGTAGCCGAAGGAGCCTATCGATTGACCAGAATTGCATGGATGCCTTAAAGTTCGATTGTTATGTTATCGGTATGAGGACAATTGTCATTCTCAAATTTCAAACTACTGTTAATCTCCTTATTATATCAGGTGATCGTTATCATTATTTTTTAAATTTATTAGACTTTTCTGAATATTTGGTGTCAAAACTAAAAATATTAAAGTTTGTATCAATATCATAAATGTCTGAGCCTTCAATATCTTTAAGTCTTCTAGTAAATGAAGTGGATAAAGGTGTTATGATGAGCTCAATGAATACTTTGACAAAACAAAGTGTGACATTAAAGATAAATAGTTCGTAAAGAGGCATTTTTCCATAAAATGCGACAGTTCCCATAATGTTACTATCGATAAACGACGCAACAGTAGTAGATAAAATAAAGCGAACACCCATATATTTACCATTGAACCAGACTTTTGTCTTAGCCATGATATAAGAGTTAACGGGTTCGGCTATGAGGTAAGCTAGTATTGATGCAATGACAATTCTTCCACTGGTTTGCAAAACAGAGTCAAACATTTCATTGCTTTGTATCGCATAGTCCGGACTGGGCAGAAGGGTAACGATCTGTCCCAATACTAAAAAGATAGTGTTAAAAAGAAAACCACACCAAACTGCAACCCTAGCCCATTTGTAACCGTAAACCTCGGTAATGATATCCGACAAAAGAAAGGCGAGTGGGAAGATCAGCGCACCAGCACCGGTAGAGAAATCACCTGACAGACTGATCAATCGCCCTGCGAACCAATTCGAAAGGATGATAACAATCGAGTAACTCATTACAAGAAACCAGAGATAATTTGAAACAATTGGTTTGTTAATAATGCTTCTGTTAATATTTAAAGTGTCACTCATTGTGATATTCCATTTTTACTACGTCGTCGTGTTTTTTACAATGTAAGCCTGCAAACATAAGATTACTTACAGCAGAAATGATTTTTCTTTGGTCTTCCAAGGAATAGTTGTCTTCGATACTGACGTCCTTAATATTTTCTTTGATAATATGCCTTTTGTTTTTTATTCTACTGTATAGAAATACTTCATCATCGATAATTTCAGTATACAGTGGGACATAAATTGGTTTACTCAAACCAAGATAGCTATTAATTTTTCCATCGATAGAGGATAGAAAATTTGTGAGTATTGACATGCAGATGTACTTATTAGATTTTTGCGTTGACTTGATGAACTACTCCGATAAAAGATGCCATTGAGAATTCGTATTTGAGATGAGGGTTTCGTACATCGATAAGATAGATTTTCATATTGGCTTCATCTTGGGCAACTTTTCTTAACTGGAAGCAACCAGATGATCCGGACTTTACTACAACAAGATTATCTACTTCAGGCAGAGACTCTCTGTTAGCGACGAAAACCGTCCCCTTTTTAAAGAAAGGAGGAATAAATTCATCGGATTTGAAACCGACCAATACGTTGTCATTCACCTCAACATCAGTGGTAATTTTGCCAATCCTGTTCAGGTCACTATAAAGCTTAAAGAGTGGTATCGTTATTTCGTTGGTAGGAAGCTGGCGATGAGTGTTTTCGGAGAAGACAACCCTTTGCGTTTCCTGCTGAATGAGGTCATTTAAAGTAATATCAAACCCGTCGAGTTGAAAAAATTCGACAATCTTCTGCAGCGTGTGTAGCTGGGGGTTAGTTTGCCTTTTCATTGGGTCGGCGTGAGCAATCCGAGTTAATATTGAGGGATTTACGCCAATAGCATTAGCGAGGTCTTGTCTTGTAAATTTGCCATCTCTATTTTTTTTCTGTTCGATCAGGTCATAAAGCGCTAAGTCAATTCGAGAGTCTCGAGCTTGTTCCATGTTTCAAAAACCTAAACCTATTTATCTTCCAGTGGCGCAATTATTTGCATAAAAACAGGTGCTTGAAAGCAAGTTGTCATTTATATGTAACAGATGTCACATAATGGTGCTGATTTATGTCCTAATGCTAAGTTCGTTCTGATACAGTCACATAATTAAAACAACGGTAAGAGTATAAACAATGCTGGCTGAAAATCTGGATAGGTTATTATTAGAAACAATAGGTTACCTGATTGACAGATGGTACGAAAGGGATGTGGGAATTGTTGCAAGTTGTTTAGTCGATGGTGACAACAAAGTATTTGCGACAAGCACAAGAGATGGACAAAATTGGAAACACGCAGAGCGTAATGCTTATGAAGCGTTCAGGAAGGTTTATGGTGAACCTTCATCGGATGCGGTGTTCGTTGTTACCTTGTCACCTTGTTTGAAAATGCTTAAATACCGCGGTGAACCCTCTTGTTCACAGTTGATGAAGGAACTAGGAGTCAAACGCACTCATTTTGGAGTATTGGATGACATGCACGTCAATTGCCCAGAAGATTACGCCGAGAATGGTTTGATTGCGACGTTGACAGAAGATCTCCGTTTAGCAGACATGTGTAAAAAATTAATGAGCATGTTTGCTATATATGACTCGAGAATCAATAGCGATTTATTGGGTATAAAACTCGAACTAGGCGATCAGTTTTTTGATGAGGTTTTGTCACTCAGGCTTTCAGAGTCTGTTTAATCCATTTCAGACAATAAAGGGGGAGCTTCAATTGGCTCCCTTTTTGTGTAGTTTGAACAAGTCATTACTTTTCTTCGCGGCTTAAGTCGTCGACTTTTGCTAGCGTCGCTATGCGGCTAAGCATCGTCAAAGAAGCTCGGTGAGCCTGATGTGAAGATGCGGCACAACAGTCTTCCAAGATAGTGATTTTATAGTCACGGTCATGACCCTCTCTGGCTGTGGACTGAATCGCCCATTCAGTACTTACACCTGTAAGATAAAGCTGTGTAACTTGGTTGGCGCGCAGAGTGGCCTCTAATGATGTGTTGTAAAATGCACTAATCCTTGGTTTTACGACGATCAATTCATTTTCTCGAAAGTCGACATCGCGGTGAAATTCGGTACCAAAACTTCCTAGTTTTAATGCTTGATACTGGTCCGCTTTGCCGAAAACTGGAGAAGACTTGGGCAACGCTGCATAGTTCACATCAAAGCCTACCTTAATGTGAACTATTAACCAGTTGTTTTCCCTAGCAAAGTTCAATGCATGATTGGTATTAGCAATCACATTCATTTGGCTCGCGTGTTGTGCACAGCTTGGTATCTTTCCCTCTGGATGAACAATATCGTTGATTAAATCGATGATTAAGATCGCTTTAGACATAGTATTCTCCTAGACATGAACTGGCTTGGGTGTAGGCGTGTATTTAATAGCGATAGTATTGAATCTAGCGATGGAATAATGGTGGTAAAGTTTAATTTTCAAAAATGAAAAAAAACTAAATTCTGATTTCAAAATCGAAAAGGAACCTCATAAAAGGCTCCTTTTAAGTCGAGCCACTGGTTTACTGCTTATGACCCCAATCTTTTGGATCATTGATGTAGGTGACGCCACCATCCATCATCAGATCGCTGGTTGTCATAAAAGCAGAGTCATCACTGGCGAGAAAAAGCGCAGCGCTTGCGACTTCTTCGACGGAGCCTTTTCTTCCAAGAGGAATACCTTCTTTGGCGACTTGGTTAACCTGTTCTCGATAATCAACTTTGTCCCAAATTTCAGTTTCAGTGACACCTGGCGAAATGGTATTGGCACGGATCTTTTTATGAGTAAGCCCACATGCGAAACTTTTGGTCAATGATGAGATAGCGGCTTTTGAAGCGTTGTAAGGCGCTTGATTCCAATTGGCATGGAGCGCGCCAACAGAAGAAATTGTAATTACAGATGCACCTTCTCTCAATAACGGCGCTGAATATTGCATAGTAAAGAAAGCGCCTTTAACGTTGAGTGCAAACATGTTGTCGAAGTCTTGTTCCGTGGTCTCAGTAAAAGGCTTGAGTTGATAGGCTCCTGCGTTAATAACTACTATATCCAGTTGAGAAAATTCTCTTTCAAGCAATGTACACGCTGATGCGATCTCTTCCACTTTGGAAACGTCGGCGACGACTTCGAAGGCCTTGTTTCCGAAGTACTCCCTATTAATGGTTTCCAGTTTTTCTGCATTTCGTCCGTTAATAGCAATCGTAGCGCCTTCTTCAAAGAAACGGCGCGCAATTGCCAAGCCGATACCTGACGTTGCACCGGTAATGAACGCTTTTTTTCCTTTTAGTTTCATAGTAATCCTTTAATAGGTGAGATGATAAACATTTGGTTTGATACGAACCTCTAGTGACCATTGCTCGTTGACATATGACGTATTCGTTTCAGTCTAGAGTTGGCGGTGGCCTTGTTAAGACTGATAAACATTGACTACACATAAAACACTGCGATGGACTTAGCTCGTAAAAACAATACTTTAACTGAGCTTACATTTGAGTTGTAAAGGGAACGTCAATTAGGTAGAAAGTTTGATGCGGGCTAAGGGAATAGGAGAGAGCATTTATACAAAGGTCAGTTGTTGTTTGAAAGCTTGTTGATGATGCAATACGTTCTTATTGATTGAAAAAATTAAAATGGCTCCAGATCGTCAACTATATTGATGAAGACGGTCTATACAAATAGAAAATACAAAGACTAATGGAGCATAAAATGGGTGAATTTTTTGTCATAGGGATCGATCTATTTTCAGGGCTTTTCATCATCGCGATTGGGGTTGGTGTTATCAGTGTTCTATATATGTACGTTGCAGACAAACGCCAACACAAACATGCCATTCGACATAACTACCCTGTTATTGGTCGCTTTCGCTACTTGTTTGAGAAGCAGGGAGAGTTCTTCAGGCAATATTTCTTTGCGATGGATAGAGAGGAGATGCCTTTCAATCGTGCAGAACGTAGCTGGGTATATAAAGCGGCGAAAAATGTTGATCGCACGATAGCCTTCGGCTCTACCCGAAATCTGGACGCAACAGGCACCATCATGTTTATGAATTGTGCGTTTCCTACTTTGGAGGAAGACGCGGTATCCCCAGCCGCGGTCACCATAGGTGAGGGTTGTCGAACGCCTTATACCACGTCATCGATCTTCAATATTTCTGGGATGAGTTTCGGTGCTTTATCAAAGCCTGCGGTTCGAGCCTTGTCCAAAGGCGCAAAGATCGCCGGATGTTGGATGAATACGGGAGAGGGAGGTTTAAGCTCGTATCACTTGGAAGGCCAGTGTGACATTGTGTTCCAAATTGGCACTGCGAAGTATGGTGTCCGAGACCAAGATGGTCATCTTTCTGATGAGAAGCTAACAGAGCTGGCTGCGCGAGATAATATCAGAATGTTCGAGATAAAAATCAGCCAAGGGGCGAAACCAGGTAAAGGTGGCATACTGCCTGGACGCAAAGTGACCGCTGAAATTGCTCAAATTCGCGGTATCCCTCAGGGGCACGACTCGATCAGCCCGAATGGGCATAAGGATATCCGCAATGTGAGTGACTTACTGGATATGATTCATCGTATCCGAGAAGTGACGGGCAAACCTGTTGGGTTCAAAAGTGTCATTGGTTCGCTAGTATGGTTCAACGAGCTACTCGATGAAATTGATCAGAGAGGCCATGACAGCGCGCCCGATTTTATTACGATAGATAGTGCTGACGGAGGCACCGGAGCGGCGCCTCAACCGCTGATGGACTATGTAGGGCTGCCGTTGAAAGAAAGCCTTCCTCTTGTAGTCAATTTACTTAATGAGCGTGGTCTAATTCCGAGAATTAAAGTGGTGGCTTCTGGCAAGCTTATCACGCCTTCTAAGGTCGCGTGGGCAATAGCACTAGGTGCCGACTTTGTTGTTTCTGCAAGGGGCCACATGTTGGCGCTGGGTTGTATTCAAGCCTTGCAATGCAATAAAGACACGTGTCCGACAGGTATCACCACTCATGACGTTCGTCTCCAACAAGGGTTGAATGTAGAGGACAAAATGGAGCGTGTTGCGAATTACAACAAGTATATTCACTATGGCATTGGTCTGATCGCCCACTCATGTGGTGTGACCAACGCACGCGACTTGTCCCGTGAACACATCCGTATTGTCAAAGAAGACGGATTATCTGTCGCATTGGACGAGTTGTACCGACATCACCGATAGCCTCAATGTGTTCATGGGGTCATGAGCACATTCTTTTCCTCTCACTAACTTTCACGCATCAGTAACAGTTACCCATTCATTTGTTTGTGTTTACTGGATCAATATTAATGTTGTTATCTACTTGTTTTTGCTGAATGCATTCACTCCACATATATGTGTGTTGTCTAGTATTTAAGCTGCTGAGATAATCCTGCCCCCTAATTAAAACAGCAGACAAAGCTGTCTGGTAACAACCTGATAGCTATATTATTCACCAGTAAAGGAGCTACACGTGTCATCTGTTGTGGAACAGGTTGATTTGCATCAGCCAATCGAACTGCGCAGTGGCCTTGGCCATCACTCGCGCATCGTCCCGCAAATTCTTCAGCCTCAAAATGGTATGGAGCTGCAACAAGTTATTGAACAGGCGTACTTAAAAAAACTGCCTGTTTATCCTGTCGGGAAAGGCAACAACTGGGGGTATGGTTGCAAAACACCTGCCAGTGATGGTTGTACTTTGCTTGATCTTAGTCGAATGAATCGAATACTGAGCTTTGATGAAGAGCTTGGAGTGATTGAGGTCGAGCCTGGTGTGACACAAGGCCAAGTTTCCGCATATCTCAAACATACACCATGGATGCTAGATTGCACGGGAGCTGGGCCAGATACCAGTCTAATGGGGAACATACTAGAGAGAGGGTTTGGTCACGGTCCTGTTGGTAATCGAAGCCAGCACTTTACGATTAGCGAATTAATCTTAGCCAATGGCAAGGTGATGAAGCTAAACCAGAGCGCGCGATATTGTGGCCGAGCGGGCCTTGCTGCCAATCTTCACGAGTTGTTCACTCAGAACAATATTGCCGTGATCAGCAAAATTAAGTTCGAACTGATGCTTAGGCCAGAAGCGAGCTTACGTTGTTTAGTACGCCTGAAAAGCGCGAATGATTTACCTGCCTATATCGATATCATGCGCCGCCTGAAATCAGAAGGCAGCATTGATGGTTTGCCTCACTTGGGTAACACCTACCGAATGCTAACCATGATGGAACGATTCGATTTTAACAAGTGGAGCACGATTAATGGTGCGAACCAGAAGGATGTTGAATCTCTGTGCAACCAATACAACCTATCTCCTTGGTCGGGTGCGTTTGTGATCACAGGCACTAAGGCAGTAGCAAAAGCTAAAGCCGCGCGGGTAAAAGCACTGCTGAAACCCATCGCTAAAATCAATGTAGTTAGTTTGGCAAAGCTGAAACAAATGAATCAAATAGCGATCAGTGCCAGCCGCTTGCTTGGACGCCTGCCCATGTACCAGCGCTTGCAGAGTAGTCTCAATGAATTTACTGAGATGATGGATATGCTCGAGGGGAACCCTAAAGATTTGGCACTCAAAGGTTGCTATTGGCGCTATCGTGGAAACATTCCGGAAAAAATGAACCCTGTGGAAGATGGGGCTGGCTTTTATTGGGTTGCACCTACGCTTACGATGGTTGGTGAAGAGGTTGAAAAATGTATGCGTTTGTCACAGCAAGCTTTTGACAAAGCAGGGTTTGAATTTGGTGTCACGTTAACCGCCGTTAATGCTTACATGTGCCAGGCAATTATCAGTATTTATTACGACGCCGGTAATCCAGATGAAGTGAGCAGAGCGACAGAGTTAGTACGTAAATTGCGCGCTTTGTATCGACGCTACCAGTGGCCGTGTTATCGACGCGCCGTTGATGAAATGCCATTCAATGGTGAGTCAGAGCTGGAGCAAGACGCATTAGATCTGCGCAGTCGTATCAAAGCCGCGTTTGATCCGGATGACATTGTTTCTCCAGGTCGTTATCAGATGGCGGTTCCTTACAAATTTTCAGAGGACAGTAAAGCATGATCTTATCGAGCAAACGCCTTTCCAGAGACAGTGACTTTCTGGAGTTTGCCAAGCACTACCAATCCATATCGGGCAATACGAGTAATATAGAGCAACTTAAGAGCCGAACGTGTGTCAGAGCGTTTTACGATTCAAAAGGGCAGATGTGTGCAGGGTATACAGTCAACTGCGACCATCCTTTGGTTTATGTCGCAGATTTACCACAACACATGGAAAAGCACCCCCTTCAATATGCCACGGACAATATTGTTGAAGGTGGGGGACTTTGGGTTGAACAAGAGCTATCAGATTTTGAACGTGGTTTTGTCTTTATTCATGCAAGCTGGGAGGCGTATCGTATGAAAAAGCGCTATTTCATGGCAGGTGCTCGCAATCCCAAAGTCGCTGAAAGGCAAAAGTACATTTATCCCAAGATCTTGTTTGAAGGTCCAACGGAGAAGTTTGATTACGTCTGTATGCTTTATTGCCGCCGTGAGTATATTTTGTGCCAGATTGGGCTGTTTGTTTTACGATACTGGATCACTCAACCGATTAAAAAGTGGTTGAGTAATCTGAAAACAGCGACAACTTAACTTAAATTGAAAAGAGCCTTAAGCGAGGCTCTTCATCTGACCAATATCGTTAAAAAGTTCTTGTTAAAGCCGCTAGGACAATTCCTAGGGTGATGGATGTGAGTGGCCGTTTAAAAGCCAGTGTACCAAGAGCTGTAACCAGCAAAGCAAGCTTAGCGCCCATGTCCCCGGTAATAAATAACGGCGCTATAATCGCGACTAGCACCGAGCCCGACATAGCGGCAATAAACTGCTGCACGCGTTGACTGATAGGAATGTAAGACATTACATAGATGCCACCCCACCGAGTCACAATGGTGACGATGGTCATCACTGCTATGATCGCCAATGTGCCTAGTTCGGTCGTCTCAATGTTCATGTTTGTTTTCTCCTACAAGCACGCCAGCAATACCTCCAGTTAGGGCACCAACAATCACGTGAGCATTTTCTGGTAGATACAAATACGCGGCAATAGAAGAGAAGGCAGCAGATGCCCAGATAAGGTAAGTTCCCTTCTCTTTGTTACCTTCTAGCACCATGGTGAGCAAAAAACACCCCATTACCATATCAATGCCATAAGCGGATGGGTTTTGAATCGCGTTACCAAAATAAACACCGACCCAAGTGCCTATAATCCAGAATATCCATATTGCTAGACCACCTCCAAACAAAATGCCTAGCCCTTTCGAGTGCTCATTATTCCCAAACGCTTTCATCGACATGGCCCAGTTGGCATCTGAAGCCAGTAACATCACTCCGTAACGTGGTAAAGCTTTCATGGTTTTAATGTGAGGATAAAGCGTTGCCCCGATAAGAAGATGGCGTGCATTGATGGCAAATACCGTGATAGCTAATGGAAAGACAGGGACATGCGTTCCCCACAGATCTAATGCACCAAACTGAGAAGCGCCAGCAAAAACCAGCGTGCTCATCCACAAAGCAGACGATTGACTCAGCCCAACCTGAACCGCCGCCAGCCCATACGCAGTGCCAAAAACCACCACGAATATCGAGATCGGTAATAAGCTAATAAAGCCATGTTGAACTGATTGATACTCTAGTTGTAATTCTTTTTCGAGCATAGAGTTAGCCATTTTCATGAGTGATATTAAAGGAATCAAACAGTAAACTGGAATGATGAAATCGAAAAGCGCATAATTCAGAAATTACCCATTCGAAAATCGAATAATGAATAATCAAGATCTGCAAATTGACTGGTTAAAGAGTTTTGTTGCTATCGTAGACGCTGGTTCTTTATCCAACGCCACGGCAAGCGTACACCGCTCACAATCGGCTGTTAGCATGCATTTGAAAAAATTGGAAAATGCAACAGGCAGGAGGCTAATCGTCAGAGGCAGCCGAAACATAGATCTCACTGAAGAAGGTCAGGTTTTATTGGGCTATGCTAGGCGTATACTCGATTTGCACTCAGAAGCGCAGGCTGCGTTTCATGGTAATGAGCTAGTCGGTCAGGTGAAATTAGGTGTGCCCGAAGACTACGCTGCAGAGTATTTAACACCGATATTAAGAAACTTTGCTTCTCGCTTTGCGGGCGTTGAAATCGAACTCGATTGTGAGCAATCCACTTCGCTAATCCCAAGAGTTGAGAGCAACGACCTAGACTTGACGTTAGTTTCAAGAGATAACGCCAGTAGAGGAACTCTGCTTTTTCAGGAGCCGATGGTTTGGGTAGGGGCTCCACAATTTGAGATTTGGCGCAGAGAGACTTTGCCTATCGCCGTTTATGAAAGCTCAAGTCTAGCCAGGCGCAGCGCGATCAACTCATTGGCTCAACATGGCAGGCCCTATAAAGTGGTTTACAACAGTTCAAGTGTTGCTGGACAGATTGCAGCGGTTGAGAGTGGGCTGGCCGTAGCGGTGTTTACTCAGTGTAGTGTGCCAGAACACCTCGAAGTCTTAGGGCTGGAACATGGATTGGGCCCATTAGAACCAATGGAAGTCGCCGTTTATCGCAGCAAAGCGTCCAAAGGCTCCAGAGCGGTAGACTATTTACATGATTTACTAGTTAAGACATTGAAAACGGCGTCTGTTCGCTAAAATATTATCCTTGATTTGCAATTGTCTTCATGATGTGGCGGTGTTAGAGCACCACCACATCATGGTTGTTACCACTCCATTTCTCCCTTATGGACTTTCGCTCCAATACTCAGGGCAACAGGCAACGCTGCTTCACCATATTTAGTGCTCATTTTCTCAATCAGTTGCTCACTGTTTTTGGTTGTTCTCTTCGCCTGCTTAAAATCCTGCAGATATTGCTGAGAATATTGAATAGAGCCCACGTCAAGTTTTGTACCGGAGATCATATGCCCTGGGATAACGACTTCTGGTTTCAGTGACTGAATCTCTTTCAATTGTTTGGACCAAAGCGCTTGGCTTTCATCGCTTTGTGCATCAGCCATCCACAAATGGAGATTCGTACCATATATTGAAACGTTACCCAGTACCGCTTTTTCTGATGGAATCCAAAGATAAGGTCGGTGGGCAATGTCACCATCAGTACCATGAATTTCAATGGTATGACCGTCAATAGTTAAACTAGAAGCGGTGTACTCTGTTGGAATATAGGGTGTTACTGGAGCGTTATCGCCCATGCGCGGCGCCCACACCTTAAGCTTGGTTGGCAGTTTTTCCTCGATAACTTTTCTTACCGCTGGCGTTGCAATGATTTGTGCATCTGGGAATAAGCTATGTAGCACTTCTGCACCAAAATAGTAATCAGGATCAGCTTGACTAATAAAGATGGTTTTCAGTGTTTTACCTGTATCCAGAACTTTTGCTGCAATACGAAGTGCATCTGCTTTAGTGAAACCAGTGTCGATAACCATAACCTCAGTTTCACCGATAATTAGCGTTGAATTCACGTGGAAGCTGTTTTGGTCAGCGTTGTAAACATCAAAAGTGAGGTTTGATTGTTCAGTTGCGAAAGTATTCGTTGCGATCAGCATCGAAGCAGCAAGTAGGGTAAGTCTTTTCATCATTCTCTCCATTAACAGGGTTGTGTGTTGGGACATGGGGATAATAGGTCATTGACCTGACCAGAAAAACACACCATAGTTAACAACATTATTTCTTAAATCGAACATATAGATGGATAGACTTACCGCTGCTAAAGTATTTGTCGATGTCGCACAGTCGGGCAGTTTTACTGCCACGGCGGATAGGCTTGATATGTCGAGGCCAATGGTCACTCGATATGTCGAAGCCATGGAAGATTGGCTGAGTGTGCGACTGCTGCATAGGACGACCCGCAAAGTGTCTCTTACCACGGCAGGGGAATCTTGTCTCAAGCAGGTCGAGCAATGGTTGGAGCAGGCTGATAAGCTCACAGCGACAACGGATACTGGTGATGAACTAACAGGAACGGTAAGGGTGGCGACCAGTATGTCGTTTGGCTTTTCGCAGCTAATACCTGCGGTTACTGCGTTTATGCAGTTACATCCAAAAGTCAGTATTGATATCGATCTTCAAGATTCAATGACAGACATGGCAGACAGTCAAATCGATTTGGCGATCAGAATTGCTTCTAACCCAGATCCTTCTTTGATTGGTAAGCCGATAGCGATATGTGACTCTGTGATTGTTGCCTCTCCGAGTTATGTTGCAAACGTTGAGGTGAGTAAGCCGGAAGACTTATCGCGATTTCAGTGCTTAGGGTACAAAAACTTCCAGCGACATGTGTGGCACTTGACTAAAGGTGACGAGCACAAAGCGGTAGAGGTGCATTGTAAGCTGACAGCGAATGAGGCGACGGTATTATTGCACGCGTCATTAAATGGTGCCGGCTTAGCGGTTCAGCCAAGATATTTGGCAGATGAATATTTATCGAGTGGTAAACTAGTTCAAATACTTCCAGAATGGAAACCCCAACAGATGATGGTGTATGCCTTGTATTCTTCCCGAAAGCATTTGTCGCCAACAGTGCGTTGTCTGATTGACTTCTTTGAAGATTATCTCGCAAGCTGAACGTCTCTATTGTCTCAATGAACCTAGAGCTATCTCCCGAAAAGAAATCGAGAGATAGCTGCAAATATTAAGGATTATCTACCCGATACCAAAAGCATTGTTTTGAGTTGGTTCTAGCATCTAGCATCCACGTGTAGTTGCAATGGCTATCGTAGCTGTAGCGACCTACGTCAATAGTGTATGGACCAAATGAAACATTTTGCAATGACTCAAAACGTCCGTTAAACAACAACGAAAAATGCAGGTGTGGCCCTGTTGAAGAACCCCCTTGACATAAAGCAATGTTTCTCTGATTGGCGTAGGTTCCGATTTTTTGGTTTTTGGACACCCAAGCCCCATCTTGAACCTGTATCCCGTCCATGTGGTAATAGTTTGTTGCCCATCCATTTGGTGCCGTTACCCTCAGTTGGCAACGAGAAAACACGGAAACGTAGCCTTCATGCGCAGCGGTGACACTATAAGTTTGTTCTCCCCATCGTGGCCAGTCATATGATAGGTCTACTGATGAGAGCGGATAGCCTGAGCCTGTATGTGAATGTGGGCCATTGGGTATCCAGTTGTATCCAGCCCTCCATGGCCACTGCATATCTGGAGGAGAAGCAAAGCTTGCTTCTTCCTCTGCCTTCGGGGATCCAAATCGCTGTGAATACAATGTCTGCCAATTAGACCATTGTTGGATATCCTTGAGTGATGACACAATGGCAAAGGTGGCTGCGCTATCTAGTGCTTCTGGTTGTTGCTTTGCGTGATAGAAAAGTTGAGAGAGGCGGTTTGCAACATGTTTAATTTCACTCCTAACATGTTCTAACTCGGATTGAGATAGTATGTCAGCGAGTGACATATCATGAGATGCTGCCAGCGTTACCAATATCACTCGAGGATCTACCCCCATTGCCCCGCTCCAGTGATTGAGCTCCTCTTCTAGCACTAGCCACTTTGAGCTCTTCTCGAAGTAATCAGAGATGGAAAAAGGTTGCTTGATAGGTCTGTAAACGAAGCTTTGATCTGTCAATAAGGTCGGAATATTGTGTTTTTTCAATGTGGAGAGGTTAAGGTTTCCTGTGTCAATCGCAGGTAGAATAGAGTGTGAGAACCCTTGCGCACTAAACAGTAACAACAAGGTACCAAGTTGTGTTTTCATAATGTTCTCCAGCCAACTGTTTTACTTGCAAGCCCCACTATGGTGAACTTACGAGCTGACAGCGAGTCCGTGGAAGAACGACTGCTCGTAAACTTTCTATTTTAATCATTGCAGCACTGCAAGCGTTATCCACTAGCACTCAATGCCAGTGAGCTTTAAGCCTAATACGGCGAGTTACTCTCGATATATCACCGTTGTATAGAGCCAAATTATGCTCTTATGAAAGTGTAATAACTCGTGTACTCAATGCCAAAATGATGCTTTGTCGTACGCTGTATAGATGGATGAACAGATCTTTCTTTGATTGAGATTTAGGCAACCAGATTGGAGGCTAGCTCTTGTTGCTTGGCCTATAAATGGAGGCATAAACACAGCGATAAACTTGCTCTAAAAGATATAGTCCCTTGAAAATAAAAATGAGATCTAGATTCAATTATTGACGAGATAGTCGTTCCTCAACCATCGGTATCGGATACCTAGATATAAAGAACTATCGACTTGAAAAAAAGCCACATTAGACTATATTGATTTGATTGTCACTATTGAAGGAGCTAGTGCTAGTTCTCGTACTTAAATGGTTTATTTTTAAGGGTTATGTATGTCAGCCAAACTTAATTATACAAAACAAAATCTGATTAAATCTATTAATTATTATATGATGACTATAAAGAAAAGAAAGGCTGTCATTTCAAGGAAAAAGAAAATATCTAGGGCTACAGTTTTAAGTTCCTATATATTAGCTTGTGATGAAATTGAAGAACTATCGAAACTAATTGATTCATATATAAAGAAATCCATCAATGATGCAACTTTAATAAATTTGGCCAATAAATTAGGTAGAGTTGGCTCTTGCAGTAATGATCGGAAGCTTCTAAGTGGGGGAGGTAAAGAATCAAGCTCATCTTCATTGAGGAGCCATGTTAGCAACGCATATAAGAGTTCATATAACAATAAGCTTGAATCTCTTAACAAGGTTCTTTTACCAACTGATAACTACGATAATAGCTTTACTATACCCGTTGAACATTTAACTCAATCTGGTACTGCTAGTGCTTCAGCGCATGCTGTCGTGATGTATAAGCATAACTTCTCTCATAAAATCTATTTTGGCAAAAAAATTTCTGAGCATGAACGTTCTAATGCACTAGCGGAAGTTCTGTACTCTGAAATTTGGCGAGAAATTATTGGTTATAGAGCGTCAAAATCTTTATGTATGGTTGACGGTGACAACAATATTATAGGAATTTGCTCTGAAGCTTTACCTAATTTTAAAGAAGTAAAAAAAATACTCAACTCATGTGAGTATCCTAAGGAAATGGGGCTTTTATCCATCGTGCTTTTATCTTATTTACTTGTAGAGGATGATCTACATATCAAAAATATTGGACTTTGCACCATAAATGGAAGAACAGTTTTTGGTAAAATAGATCATGACTATATTGTGTCTAAATGGGAAGAGAAAAAAAATCATTTTGAATCAAGCTTTCCATTGAATAATATCATTGAGTATATAAACTCAGGCGACATATCAAGCTTGAAAATAATGGCTAAATCGTTGCGTTTTTCCCCAGGCAAAGCAAACGGTTTGCTACTGAGGGCTGGTCACAAAATAAGAGGGATCACAGGAGCTGGTGCTAATACAACGTTAGGGAAAAGGAATGCCAAGTCGTTTTACTCCAATTACGCTTGTATTAATGATGATTGTGCTCGTGATTTCTTAAGAAGTAGAATAAAGTTATTTGACTACAAAAGGATTGAAAGAGTTCTTAATGAAATGTCTCTTATCGCTACCAGTGGAGCCATTCAAAATCATGGCAAAATAGGCGATATATATGACTTTTTAAAATTTAGAATACGTCATGTGCAAAAAAACCTGTTGTGATCGTTGTCTACCTTCAACAACAGAAAGTATAGTCTTACTGTTGTTGATTGCTTTCTCATAGCTATCACTTTGGTGTTTCGTTTCACAATTCTTAGCTTTAGTTGGGCCTATTGTATAACGTATCTGCTAGTTTCTATTGCTTTCTGTGAATCGCCTATGAATATCACTCATAACCGCGAACCCAAAGGTGATAAAAAAACTGGCCAATATTGACTGATAAGGAGATTCATCAGCCATAAAGCCTGCAAAAGTACTACCGACGGAAACAGCAGCAATTTTTAGAGCTGCAATCCACATGAACACTTGAGAAGAACTTTCCCTCGGTGAGTAGTCAACCCTAGCTGCCAGGCTTGCAGCAAAGAAAAGTGCATTGGCGACACCGCATATGAAGTAAGCGCTCAGGCCGAATTCATAGACAGTAGCCAATGAAACGAGAAAAAGCCCCCCTGAGACACCTATGGCAGATAGCGTCATAATCTGTTGTGGCTCTTTGAGAGTGGGAAAGCGAATTAAACAAACAGAGCCTACTAAATTGCCGACGCCGTACAGAGCAATGAGGGTAGCGGAGCTGCTTTGAGCTTGCCCCCAATCTTCAGCGAGAGAAATTGCGCAGACTGGCAGTGCTGCGAGTGAAAATGAGGTCGCTACGGTTAAGTACATGGTACGAGTAAGCGGCCCATTGGTGATTATTTGCCGTGCGACCATAGCAACGCTTGGCACAGCAGCAGGGCTAAGGTTATTCGGTTCACTCTTGGGTAGCTTCAGTATTAACAGAGCACTTATTAATGGAAAAAAAGCAATTGTTATCATTGCTGACTGTGTATCACTGATTTCCGTCAATCCAGCCACGAGCATAGGACCTAAAGTTCCTCCAACAGCGTAGCTACATACATCCCAAGCATGCGCTTTTCTTCTCATCAAACTGCTGGTACTGAATAAAGTGTTCAGTAGCCCACTGATTCCTCCCATCAAATAGGGTGCAGAACTGCCACAAGCAATAAGAAATAATATCAGAACGGGCAATGTTAATTGTTGGAACCAAAATGTCGTTATTGCCATGAAAGTGCTATAGATACAAGCTGCTACCACGATCAGTTTTCTCGGGTCGTTCGCTATATCCAACCAGCGTCCCCATATGGGGCCAAGTAAATGTGGGGCGCTCAGACAAGCGGCAAGTATCCCCATCTGATGGTTAGGTATCCCTTTTTCAGATGAGAGGATCAATATGCCGACAATGGCAGCACCTGTTGCTGTTCTCGCAAAGCAAGAAAGACTAAAGTACAACAGCAATAAAGGTTTATGTTCCTTCTCACTTGAATTCGAGGTGCTAACATTGTCCATATCTATTTCCCCAAGGTTATCGTTAAGCTAGGTCTAGTTCTGAGATAAGGTTTTGCAACTGGAGCTTGGATTCGCTGTCTAATCCAGTGAGAGGCGCAGGTAAACATGGAGACTCGGTATAACCCAGAAGCTCAGCAGCACTGACCATTACACGCATACCACCAAGATTATCTGAGAACAATTGCCACAACTTTTCATATTTCAAAGATAGGTTTGCCACTTGTTCTGGTTTACTCTGTCTTGCTAGCTCAAATAGGTGTTTAGCAGTACGAGGGAACAGACCAGCGAGGACTGAATACCAAACATCACATCCGCTTTGTATGCCCATAGAAGCAAAAGCGTCACCACTGACACCAATAGTTACATCCTCAGGTACAAGTTCTTTTAGGGTTTGAACTCTATCTTGCCCTTGGTCTTTAAATTGAGCTCCGGGGAACTTTATAGACTGCACCATTTTAAGCTTAGCGATCTCGGCATGGAGCTGATCGCTAAAGGTAAAGTGAGTCGCGCTAGGGTTGTCATAGACACAAATCGGCACAGAAACATTGTCAGACACAGACCGATACAGCTCATAGACTTCCTCATCAAAGAGACGTTGATAGGAAATTGGCGCGAGTAAAAGCCCTTTGACACCAAGTTGTTCTGCTTGTTGAGCATTCGCGAGCACATCTCTTAATCTCAGTGCTCCAATACCCGCTAAGACAGGAGTACTTCCTGCCATCTCGACTGCTGTTGAGATCGCCGCATGTTTTTCCGTTGCGTTTAAGTATGGATATAAGCCGGTCGATCCCAGTGCACATATAGAATCTACCTTGGCGTCAACTAAACGGCCAAGAATCTTATAGTACGCCTCGATATCGACTTGTTCGTTTGAGATAGGAGTAATAGGGAAGGCACTTATTCCTTTAAAAATCATTAGTTTATTCCTTTGAAAAATTGGTTGATAGTGGACTTGACGTCAATAATGAAATAAACACTCACAAGTGTTATCTTAGTCATAGTCATAAAAACTAATTGTCATAGTTCAATATAAACATTGTCATAGGACAAATATGAAAGTCAAGATAAATGGGCAAACCGGGCAGGAATTATTTGAGTCTGTTCGGTCTTTGATTGCGTCAGGAGATTTAAAAGAGGGAGACTCGCTGCCTCCAGTAAGGGAGCTTGCAGCACATGTTGGCGTCAACAGAAATACTGTCGCTGGTGTCTATCAACGCTTGGTAAAATCAGGGTTAGCAGAGACCAAAGGCCGTTTAGGTACGCGCGTTAAAGCTAGGCAATCACAACAGCAGCAAGACGGGATAACAGAAACGAAGTTAATGGATCTTGCTGACGGCAATCTTCTTAAGGAATGGCTCCCCAACCTTGAACAATTAGCCAGAAAAGCGCAACTGAGACAGTTTGTCTATGGTGAAACGCCTATTTTGTCTGATATGGAGACGTTTGGTCGAGAGTGGTTCATAGACGTGTGCCCGGACAACATGGGTTTATCGATCACCAGTGGGGCGGTCGATTCATTGGAACGCTTAATGTCAGCCCACTTATTACCCGGTGATCAAGTGGTTGTCGAAGACCCGTGCTATCTCGGCTCTTCGACCGCTATCAAGTTGGCTGGAATGCGTCCAGTAGGTGTGAAAATCGACGCTCATGGCATGATCGTCGATGAGCTTGAATCCAAGTTAAAAAAAGGGGCTAGGGCCGTATTGTTTACTCCGAGAGCCCATAACCCTACCGGGTGTTGTTATAGTGAAGAAAGAGCAACAGCTATTCGCCAAGTGCTACAACGGTTTCCGAATGTGCTGGTGTTAATTGATGATCACTATGCCTTACTTGCTCAGCAACCCTATTACAGTTTGGTGCCGGAAAACGGTGTATTTTGGGCTGTGTTTCGCTCAGTATCAAAAGGGCTAGGTCCAGACCTAAGGCTTGCGTTTGTCGCTGCTGACCCAGTGACAACAGAACGTCTTCACAGTCGATTGACTGTAGGCATGAACTGGGTCAGCCGTATCCTTCAATCGCTAGTTATCTGCGCACTAACGTCAAAAAATGTTGTGCAACGGCTACACTCAATGAGTGAAGACTGTAGACAAAGGAACCAATGGTTGATTGAAGCACTTGAAGTTCATGGAATATCAATTGTTGGTCCTGTTGAAGGTGTTAACTTATGGGTTCCCGTCAACGGTGACCCTCAAGCGCGCGCATATGAGCTATCAAAACGTGGTTGGCTGGTGAGACCAGGCGGCCAATTTGATATTGACGGCAAAGCGATGGGGCTGCGGATAACCACGACTAAGCTGGACCAAGAGCTAGCTTCGCAATTAGCTCAAGATATCGCGCAGGTTGACAGGTAGTGAAGATTAAACGTTAAAGATCTTGCAGGATCAAACCGAATTTTTGAAACCAGGGCAACTGAGCGTAGTGCAGCACCGGTGCGATATTCGCTTTCTAGCCAATTGAACCCAAGGGTTTTTGTCGTTCACTCACCGTATGTATCAAAAGGTCGTATCACATTCACCCGTTAGTGATGCGACCAAAGAGAATTACCAACTAATACTTAAAGTTAGCGACAATTTGCTCCAGTTTATGGCTAACACCAGAGACTTGTTCGCTGCAACGAACAGAACCCGCTACTACCTGGTGGGTGTCACCTGCCAAATGGGCAATCTCGGTAATGTTGCGATCTATTTCCGCTGATACCATGGATTGTTCTTCTGAAGCCGTCGCGATTTGAGTATTCATGTCGGACATTTCGCTGATCCGCAGTGTCATTGCGTCAATTGCGCTGACCACTTCCTTAGTGCTGGTCTTGGTGTGACGTGCTTGTTCTAAACTTGATGACATTTTCGTCACTGTCTGTTGTATACCAGATGTCAGGCCCTGAATCGTCGTTTCTATTTGGTGGGTGGAATTATTTGTCATTAGCGAAAGTTGTCTGACTTCATCGGCGACAACAGCAAAGCCACGGCCATTTTCACCCGCGCGAGCGGCTTCTATTGCCGCATTCAACGCAAGGAGGTTGGTTTGTTCTGCAATCCCTTGAATCGTTGCGATCACCTGATGAATTTCTTTACTTTGTTCATCTAGATTTTCAATTAAGGTTTGAGAATCTTCAATATTCGTTGATAGAGCCTCAATACTATCGCTAGTAGAGTGGGTAACTTTGAGCGCGCCATCAGCTTGATGTTTCATACTTTCTGCATTCTGTGCTGCGGATTCAATATTGGCGGTTATTTCATTGCTGGTCATGACTAACTGGTTAACGGCTGTTGCCACTGATTCTGACTGTACCTTTTGCTGCTCAGCGTTGTTCATGCTTTTTACTGCGGCATGTTCCGAACTGCATGAACTTTCACTCAATACAGACATCACACCGGCCAACTCTTTTACATGACCGTGCAGTTGAGAGATAAATCGATCAAAAGAGTTGGCAAGCTGGGCTAATTCATCATCACCTTTGGCATTCATACGCACTGTAAGATCACCATCCCCGCTGGCAATGTTTTCCATAAGAAGGTTGATGGCTTGAATGCGGCTTAGGATGCTTCTTCCTATCAGAAGTAACATACTAGAGAGTAAAACAACTATCGCACTTCCGATTAAGAAAAGTTGAGTTTTTATCTGCGAGGATTTTTGAGAAATGACTTGGCTGATCTCCGTTTGAAGTCCATTTATGGCTTTCTCTGTATTATGCACGTTAGCTCTTAGTGCGCCGCGCAGCCCTTCTCTAGAGGTCAACCCCAGTACTTCGTAGGCTTCGACTATGCTTTCTGCATTGTGGCGGTATTCGGTAAACACAGGCTTAAGCCCCTGAGGTACATGCTCACTGGCAGAGTATTTGTCAAGCGCGGCTAGAAAGGTCACACTGGTTTCTTTATTGGTGCTCGCTAGGTATTGATAATCTGCTTCCATTAACTCAAGCAGTTCAACTTCAAGAACAAAACTGTCTTTTTCAGCTGTGGCGACTTTCAAATCCTTTCTTGAGCGCTCCAATTGTGTAATTAAATTGGATGTAACATTCATCCCCTCAATTGTGTTCACTTGCTTTACCAATTGGTGGAACTGAACTTGATATTGATTAAGAGTCGACACAATAGTGGAAGTACGCTCTTCCATATCAAGATTGTGCGATTTTAAAATTCTGGTGAGAGCCGTTAAACGTGCGGATAGCTCTTCAAACGTTGCGTCGAAATATTGCGGGTATTTCATATCTTTACGCGCAATAAAGTCTTTTTCGTGACGGCGTAACACAAGCAGGTCAACAGAGCTTTGTAAATTATCTATGGCGGCCTGTTCTAGGGACTCGAAGTTATTAAAGCTGACTTGTTCATAGTAGGCGTACAAGCCGACGCTAATTAGCAAAGTCAAATTGATGAGGATTAACTTAGCTCGTATGGAAAAAGAAAAAGCAAATCGCTCTGATTTGGGTGAGCCGCTCATGGACACCTCCGTTTAGCCTGATGACGTTAGATATTCGCTTAAATTATGTACTTTATGACAATATTGTTAATGCGAATATAAAACTAATAGCATTGAAGAGGTGTTTTTCAAGTTAGCTGGCTATAAATGCCATTTCATATCACCTTTTGAATCAAAGAGGATGTATTCAGGGCCCTTGAAAACCAAATAACGCAGTTCGAGTTGGCTCTTGGTTCACTTTGTTGTTTCAGCTCACATAAATACAGTAGAACTTGAAAGGGTGCGACCATGGTCTAATTCCAATCACTTCTGATGCTAAGCGCTAGGTGCTAAGCTAGCAAAAAAGTTTAAGAGAAAGGAATGTCGTATGAAATTTCCGTACCGAAATGTCGTTGTACTTACCGGCGCAGGTATCTCGGCTGAGTCAGGGATTCAAACTTTTAGAGCTCAGGATGGTTTATGGGAAGATCATCGCATTGAAGATGTGGCTACGCCCGAAGGCTTTGAGCGTAATCCAGACCTCGTTCAGGACTTCTACAATCAGCGTCGTTTAAAGCTTCAGGAAGAGGGTATAGAGCCCAATGCCGCCCATTTAGCTTTGGGGCGCCTCGAGAAAGAACTCGAGGGTACAGTAACCATTATTACGCAAAATATTGATAACCTTCATGAGCGTGGTGGAAGTGTGAATGTGATTCATATGCATGGAGAGCTACTGAAAGCACGATGCAGTGAATCTAATCAGGTTGTTGAAGAGAGGGGGGAAGTTAAGACCGGAGACCTATGTCACTGCTGTCAAATTCCTTCTCAGATGCGACCTCATGTTGTTTGGTTCGGAGAGATGCCTTTGCGAATGGGCGATATCTACGAATCATTAGAAAAAGCCGATTTGTTTATCTCAATTGGTACTTCAGGGGTTGTCTATCCTGCCGCAGGATTTGTACATGATGCCAAGATGCATGGTGCGCATACACTTGAAATCAATCTGGAGCCAAGTGCGGTTGAGAGTGAATTTGAAGAGAAACGCTACGGTAAAGCCAGTCTTGAAGTACCTAAATTGGTTGAGGAAATACTCTCGTTGCAACAGTCGGACACTAAGCATGCATAACTCAGTCGTTCTGAATAGTTTTACGCTGAGAGTGTTTCATTTCGTACATAGCTTTATCCGTTTTTATCAGGTTCTCTTTTAAGGTTTCAGGTGTAGAAGCCTCAATGCCATAGCTAAATAAGATTTGCTCTTCTATCAGCTCTTGTTTGATTCTATCGATGAAGGCTTCACCTTCTCCTGGGCCGACTACAATCACAAACTCATCCCCACCTATACGAAATGCCTTATCTGTTGGATTGACTGCTGCATTGACCGCTTGTGCGAAACGAATGATGGTTAAATCACCGCTGGCATGCCCCTGGGTGTCGTTAATTTGCTTCAATCCATCCAAGTCGATGTAGATTAAATCGAATTTCTTACGAGCGATTGAGAATAGTTTCTTTCGGTTAAAAAGCCCAGTTAAATCATCGGTATACGCATGCTCGCTCATTTGGCGGAATAGTTGTGTCACACCAAAAGCAATCAGCAGGTACGCAATCTGGACTCCACCATCTTCTATCAAGATATGAGTGAATTCATTGTTGTCTGCCCATTGGTCAAAAACAGGGATTTCCGTGATGATATCGTAGCCTTGATTGATGATAAGGAGTATCAGACCCAGTTTGATAAAGGTGTTGCTACGGTATAATTCGCGCGAAACAAAGTAGATGAACAGCAGAACGAATAGTGTATTCGCTTCAAAAAGAAGGTCGCTATAAGATTCAGGGTTCGTTTGATAGCTGATCGTTGTAACCAGTATCGCAAGCCCAGACAGCACGCAGAAGCCAGATAGGAATCTTTTGTACTTTACAATCATAGCGTCCTCGGTCCGTGAGAAAACAAATAAAGCGGCCAGAGCCGCTTTATTAAGTATATAACTGAAAACAAGTTTACGTTTTAGTTGTCTACTTTTAGCTTCTGGAAGTACTCGTCGTAAAGAACGCTAGCTTCACCGACCTCGTCTTGCCAGGTTCCACTGTCCATCACTTCTTGAGGCGGGAAGATGCTTGGATCATTTGCAAATTCTTTAGGTAACAGCTTATGTGCTGTTGCAACAGGAGTTGGATAGCCTATTTCGAGGGCGATTTTCGCTGCATTTTCTGGACGCAGCAAGAAGTCGATCATTTTATGAGCGGCATCTACATTCTTTGCTTGTGCAGGAATCGCTAAGCTATCCATCCAGAAGACGGTCCCTTTTTCTGGCCAGATAATGTCGATCGATGCACCTTCCTGACGTGCCATATAAGCAGAGCCGTTCCAAAGCATGCCTAGAGATACTTCACCAGCTAAGTAAGGGTTTGCAGGGAAGTCTGAGTTGAACACCAATACATTTGGCATAAGCTTCTTCAGTTCTTCGTAAGCTTCTTTAATTTCATCTGGGTTGGTTGTATTTGGTGAGTAACCCAGTTTAGTCAATGCGATATGGAAAACTTCACGTGAGTCATCCATTAACATCAACTGACCCTCCCATTTGCTGTCCCAGAACTCATCCCATTTGGTGACGGAAGACTTGTCCAGCATGTCGGAGTTAATACCAATACCAGTCGCACCCCAGATGTAAGGGATAGAATAATTGTTGTTCGGGTCGAAAGGCTTGTTCAGGAAGTTGGTATCAAGATCAGCGAAGTGCGACAGCTTTTTCTTGTCGATCTCTTGCAACATGCCCTCTTTACGCATCTTAGAAACGAAGTAAGTAGACGGTACTACTAAATCGTAACCCGATCCTTGAGTCTTAAGCTTGGCGTACATGCTTTCATTTGACTCATAGGTAGAGTAAATAACCTTGATTCCAGTTTCTTTTGTAAAGTCTTCAAGAACTTCATTTGGAATGTATTCAGACCAGTTGTAGAAGTAGAGTTCTTGATCAGCAGCCATCGCAGGCGAAGCGATCAGAGTCGCTGCACAAAGTGCGCTTGCATAGAATTTACTTTTCATTCTTTTTCCGTTTTGTTTTTGCTGAATCATTAAACCGTCAGCCCTGACGATGTTTGGAGATAAAGCCGTGAGTAAAGACGTTTATCGTGACGACAAACCATACGGGGAAGAATTATATCAGCCAATAACGAAAATAGGCAGCGAATGCTGCCTATTTCGTAGAAAATGAATGCTTATTGACCTGCTTTCAGCTTCATGAAGTAATCTTCATATTTCACTGTCAGATCACCAACGGCATCTTGCCACTCGACACGGTCTAGATCTTTTTGAGAAGGGAAGAGTGGGGCAACATCTTTAAACTTTGAGTTCGATGCTTGAACGGCCGTTAGGTATCCTGTGTCACGAGAGATTTGCTCCGCTATTTCAGGTCTCAGTAGGAAGTTGATCATCTTATGCGCAGCGTCTACGTTTGCTGCACCCGATGAAATCGCAAAGTTATCCACCCAACCAATACCTCCCTCTTTGGGGAATACCAGTTTAAGGTTGATCCCTTCGCTTTGAGCTGCCGCTGCACTGCCATTCCAAAGCATGCCTACGCCGACTTCACCTGACATATAAGGCGCACCTGGATTATCAGAGTTAAACACTAGAACGTTAGGCATTAATTTTTGCAGCTCAGCGTAAGCTTCGTCGATTTGTTTCGCATCAGTTGAATTGCCCGAATAACCTAATTTTCGTAGCGCAATATGGAACACTTCACGTGTGTCATCCATCAGCATGACCTGGCCTTCAAGCTCCGGATTCCACAAATCTGCCCAGCTCTGAAAGTCATTAGGGTCATACATATCGGCGTTAACCGCAAGACCGGTAATCGCAACTACGTGGGGGATAGAGTAGTCATTGTTAGGGTCATAAGGTTTATCTAGATAGTTTTTATCCAGATTATTGAAGTTGCTTAGTTTAGATTTATCGATTTTTTGCAACATACCTTCATCGCGCATTTTGGCGACGAAATATGTCGAGGGTACAACCAAATCGTAACCTTGATTGTGTGTCTTTAGCTTGGCGTATAAGGTTTCATTTGACTCGTAAGTCGAGTAAATAACCTTAATACCTGTCTCCTTGGTAAATTGTTCCAGAAGGCTGCTACTGATGTATGGCCCCCAGTTCATAAATACCAGTTCTTTGTTTTCATCGGCGAGCACTGAACTTGAGAACAGTGAAAGCGCGTATGCACTACCAGCTAAAAAAGTAGCCCATTTTTTCATTGACGTTAGCTCCAAACCAAACGTTGCCGAATGCTATTGAGTAATCGCGTAAGCATAAACGGCGGTCGATAGAAAAACAGAATGGCATCAAGCCATTCTGTTTCATGAAAAAAGATTCAAATCTATTTAACTTTTTCTCTCGCCAGTAACTGAGAAATCACGACTAAGATCAGTGAAACAATCAGCATGACAGTGGCCAGCGCATTCACCTCAGGAGAGATTCCCACCTTAACCATTGAGTAGATCTTGAGTGGCAATATTTCATAGGTTGGCCCGGTCACGAACGAGCTGATGATGACATCATCCAGAGAAAGCGTAAAACTCAGCAACCAACCTGCGGCCACTGCAGGTTTCGCCAGTGGCAGAATGATTTGTTTGAGAATAACCCATTCGCTAGCTCCAAGGTCTTTGGCTGCTTCAAGCATTTTCACATCAAAGCCATTTAAGCGGCTGTAAATCGTAACCACAACAAACGGTAAACAGAAGGTGATATGCGCAATCAACAGAGTGAAAAAGCCCAGTTGTGCACCCAATACCAAGAACAGAGCGAGCAAAGAGATAGCCATAACAATGTCTGGTGACATCATCACAACGAATAACATGCCATTGACTGCACCTTTTCCTTTAAACGTATAACGGAATAGGGCCACGGCCGTTAGGCTACCGATCACAGTCGCTGCTGTCGCTGAAAAAATAGCGACATTCAGTGAGTGCCAAGCGGCTTGCATCAAGCTGTCATTGTTAACTAATGTTTCGTACCACTTAGTGGTAAAGCCTCCCCACTTCATGCCGAATTTATTGGCATTAAACGAGTTAACGATCAATACGATAATTGGCAGGTACAAGAACGCATACACCAACGCCATAAAGCTAAATCTAACTGTACGTCCCATCAGTCTAGCTCCACTTTCTTGTTCAATAACTTGCCTGCTCGATAGTAGGCATAGAGCATGATCGCCATGGCAATAGTGAGCGCGATACTTGTCGCGGCGCCAAACGGCCAGTCTCTGGCATTGAGAACCTGACTTTTAATCACGTTACCAATAAGCAGGTTTTTCGCTCCCCCGAGTAGATCTGCAATGTAGAACATGCCTAACGCAGGAAGAAGCACTAATAAACATCCGCCGATGATACCTGGCATGGTGAGCGGCAGAATGACTTTGGTGATGGTCTGAAACTTGTTTGCTCCAAGATCCTTCGCTGCTTCAATGTAGGTATTATCGAGCTTCTCAATGGCAGAATAGAGCGGCAAAATCATAAATGGCAATAGGATATAGACTAGGCCGATCATCACCGCGGTTTCTGTGTACATCAAACGAATAGGCTTATCGATGATTTCCATTGCCATGAGTGATTTGTTCAAGACACCTTGCGTTCCAAGTACAATCTTAAGACCATAGGTTCGGATTAGTGAGTTGGTCCAAAAAGGTACTATGACCAAAAACAGCATGATAGGTCGCCATTTCTCAGGCATTTTTGCAACGATATAAGCAAAAGGATAACCAATAACCAAACACAATAGAGTTGCAATGATTGCCATATAGAAGGAATGCCAAAGCACCTTCGCATAGAGCGGATCCATCAGGCGAATGTAGTTGTCGAACGTGAAAGTGAGTTCAATTAGGTTCGCTTCATCACGAGTCAGAAAACTGGTAGCAATAATCATTAGATTGGGCACAAGTACAAACAGCGCTAGCCAACCGACGACCAGTGTGATGATGGCGTTCTGCAGATTAAGCTTCTTGCTTATCATTGAGAACGACCTCCCAGCTTTCAACCCAAGTAATCGCGACTTTCTGGCCCAATGAATGGTCCACATCAGGGTCATCTTCGTTAAAAAACTCGCTGACCATGACGCGCATGCCTGATTCCAATTCAATCACAGAATCGAGAGTCATACCTTTATAAGTACGTTCTGTGACGTGGCCAACAATCCCTTTTTGCTCGGATTCCTTGATTTCTTCTAGGCGAAGATCTTCTGGGCGAAGCAGAACTTGTAGCTTGTCACCGGTTAGCGCTTCTTTATCGTAGTAAACAATCGACTCCACACCTTCGATCTCGGCGCGAATGCGTTTGTCATCCATGCGCTCAATCATGGTGGCATCGAATACGTTAATTTCACCAATGAACCGGGCAACGAACAAATTCTTAGGCTCTTCATAAATCTCACGTGGAGAGCCATCTTGCTCAATAACGCCATCACGCATAACAATAATGCGATCTGACATGGACAATGCTTCTTCCTGATCGTGTGTAACGAAGATAAAGGTAATACCAAGCTGGCGCTGAAGCTGTTTAAGCTCGATTTGCATCTGTTTACGAAGTTTGTAATCTAGTGCAGAAAGAGATTCGTCAAGCAGTAACACCTTAGGTTTATTGACAACAGCACGCGCAATAGCGATACGCTGCTGCTGACCACCTGAAAGCTGGTGTGGCTTGCGCTGAGCCATTTTCTCAAGACGCACCATTTTCAACGCTTCAATAACACGCGGTTCGATGTCATCCGCGGGTACTTTTTGCATACGCAAGCCAAATGCAACGTTGTCAAAAACGGTCATGTGGGGAAACAGTGCGTAACTTTGAAATACAGTGTTGACGTGCCTCTGTTCAGCAGGGACTTGAGTAACATTCTGGTTATCAAGAATGATGTCGCCATTGTCAGCGGCCTCAAAACCAGCAATCATTCTTAATACCGTGGTTTTACCACAACCAGACGGACCTAAAATCGTTAGGAATTCTCCGTGGTTCACATCGAGGTTAAGATTTCCGATAATTTCTTTACCATCGAAACTTTTGCTGATGCCAGTTAAACGGATAACTGGTTGTCCTGCTCTTTGTTTAGCGTTCAACGTCTGTTTTTCTCCCACTCCGGTCAACAGAAAATGACCTGTAATTACACAATTTAGAGGCGCGCATCATAATCACCAAAAGTGTGAAATCAAAGCATTTTCTTACCTTGAAACACAAAAAATTTTGCAGGTAAAAGTAAACATTCCTTACCATACTGTTTTTAGACAAATTTAATGCATCAAACATAGAAAATCGAAGTCAAATTTTGGCTTTACTTACGCGTTTAATGGTCAATTATCAACCATATAGGCAATAAAGCAAGCGGATGAGCGTGAATCGATTTTGGACTTTGAAAGGATTCAGTATAATGTCGGAATATCGAAACATAACTCTTAATCAACAAGTTAGCTTAGTGAAAGATTCATTAAGCACCGGATTCAATAATGAATAATGATATTGAAAAAGATTTCAATTTAGGTGGAAGTGTCGAACGTGCGCTTTCTGGTAACTACGAATTAAAAGCTGGGGAAGTTTTCAGAGAGGCGTGGGGTCATACGATCAAAAACTTCTTGTCGTTTTCTCCCGCTATTATCATTTTGATTTTTGTTCAACTCGCGATTTTCTATGTTGCGGTAAAACTGCAACTGGGTGACCCTTCAATCATTCTTGATGCAGTGACAAACCCTGAAGGCATTGATCCAAGAATCATCCAGGCGATATTTATTGCAAACTTCAGTTATGAAGTAGTGAGTGCACCTATTTATGCAGGCATCAGCTTAATGGCAATGAGTCATGTTGCTGGCTTATCAACAAAGCCTCGTCATATTGGTAAAGGGCTCCAATATACGGTGCCTGTTATTTTAGCGACCTTGTTTAGCTTATTGCTTCAAGGAATTGCAGGCATGATCCTGCCATTTCTTTCTATGTATTTGTCTCTTGCATTTAGCAATTCTATCCTTCTCATATGTGAGAAGCAGATCCCACCAATGCAATCTTTGTTACTGTCTTTACGTGCGGTGAATAAAAAGATTTTTGTTTTGGCAGGGATCTATTCATTGGTTATGTTAATGTTTGTGGCAGGAGCCATGTTCTATGGTCTAGGTTTAATCTTTGTTTTACCGTTCTTCTTCCATGTGAAGGGTATTATCTATCGCAATATGTTCGGTATCAAACTCAAGGTTGTCGCAACGGACAGGCCGAAAGATGAGGATGACAATGACGACGATTCACAAGTGTTCAATGCGTAAAAGTGAACTCCTTGCCATCGCTGCAGCTGGCTTAATCGCCAGCTGCAGCTTTTATAGCTATGAGAAAAATGAAGTTCAGGAACGTGAACGCAGAAAGCAGGCCCAGACGACAGAACAATCTATATCGTTTGATGGTCACTCTGTAGGTCAAGCCCCTGACTTTTCAGCCATCACCAATGTAACAGCAAAAAAACAAGCCTTTTTCGACTATCTGCGCCCAGGTATCGCATTTGAAAATCAACGCATTCTTAACGAACGAAGTCGATTGGACAAGATACAAGTTAACTTCCAAGCAGATCGGCTTTCCAATGATGACGAAAGTTATGCGAAGCAATTAGGAAAGCTTTATAACGTCGACTTGGATTCTAATGGGATTAGCCAGCAGTGGCTTGATCAAATGTTTCATCGTATCGATGTCATTCCAGAAGCGTTAGTCCTAGTGCAGGGTGCCAATGAGTCCGCTTGGGGAACATCGCGATTTGCCACTCAAGCGAACAATTATTTCGGCCAATGGTGCTATAGCTCCGGTTGTGGCCTCGTTCCGCTACAACGCGGAGAGGGCATGACACATGAGGTGGAAAAATTCAGTTCGGTACAGCAATCGATACAGGGCTACTTTATGAACGTTAACCGAAATCGAGCTTACGAAGAATTGCGAGAAATTCGCTATCAACGCCACCTGAGGGGAGAGAGCTTGACAGACATCAATGCAGCGATTGCCTTGACCAATGGGTTGTTGAAATACTCTGAGCGCGGTGAGGCATACGTCAAGGACTTGCAAATGATGATCAGGCACAATCAAGCGTTCTGGGAAGACACCTTTACTAAACAATAAGTATTACACTCAATGAAAAAATTATCGTTAGCTCTTTTAACTGCTGCTGTTACATCTATTACGGCGTTACCTGTCTCTGCTCAAGAATACATGTTCACCTATTCAAAGCTCTTCACTCATATGAAGCAGAATGCGAAAGAAGGGCATCAAGATGTTAAAGTTGGCTTATTCTTCCTTAATGCCGATACAAAGCAAAACTGTGTTATTGAGAAAGCATGGATGGAAAAAGAAGAACATTATGAAGAGCTCAAATCTTCGCCATACCATGAATTGCTTGTTCCACTCGACAACAATCTTAAATCAGCTAACCCACTGGTTTTTGTGCAAACGCCAATGGATCAGCGATGTGACTTTTCAATGGTTGTGATGACGAAAGAGCCATTTAACGGTGAGATTGCCTACGCAGACGTAGAGAAGTTGATGCCGCAGATGCAGGCTATGCTTGAAGACTTGGGTGGTATGTTTTCCAGCTGGTTTACCCCAGATGTAGATGGAGTGACGCTTGAGTTCGCTAACAAACTGAATTCAAAAGTGGAGTTCTCTAATGGCTCCAGTAAGCCGATCGTGAATGGTAAAGTACAAATCGCTTTATCAGAAATTGGGGCTGATGGTACGATGACATTACCTCAAGAAACAGCACGTGTTTTACCTTATCTATCCAAAGCTAACTGATCCGCTGGGTGTTTATACAAAAAGGGTCGCTGCTGCGACCCTTTTTTAATTCTAAATGCATTTAGATGTTGGTGACATCAAGTTGTAAGCTAGGATCAAATTCCTGAACCCTATCTTCATCAACAATAGGCTGCTTTGGTATTTCTTCTTTGTCGAAACCGATGTCGCCACCGTTAATAACACCTGAGTCTTTGTCGATCGATTTAAAATCAAAAAGCTCATGGTCCGCTAAGTGACTTGGAACAACGTTTTGCATTGCACGGAACATGCTTTCAATGCGGCCTGGGAAGCGCTTGTCCCAGTCGTTCAGCATATGTTTGATATTTTGACGTTGCAAGTTTGGCTGAGAGCCACAAAGGTTACATGGAATGATAGGGTAACCACGCATGTCAGAGAATTTAATGATGTCCTTCTCACGACAGTAAGCCAGTGGGCGAATAACCACATGTTCACCGTTATCTGATACTAGCTTAGGTGGCATGCCTTTCATCTTTCCGCCGTGGAACATGTTGAGGAACAGTGTTTCCAATATATCGTCACGATGGTGACCTAGAGCGATCTTAGTCGCACCTAGTTCGTTCGCGGTACGGTATAGAATGCCGCGACGCAGGCGAGAACATAGAGAACAAGTTGTCTTACCCTCAGGGATCTTGTCCTGAACAATCGAGTAAGTGTCTTCCTCTACAATTTTGTACTCAACACCCAAAGACTCTAAATATTCAGGGAGAATGTGTCCTGGAAAGCCCGGCTGTTTTTGGTCTAGATTTACTGCAATTAGCGAGAAGTTAATCGGCGCGCTTTTTTGCAAACTCATCAGAATATCAAGCATAGTAAAGCTGTCTTTACCGCCTGATAAACACACCATAATGCGATCACCTTCTTCAATCATGTTGAAGTCTTGAATCGCTTGGCCTGTATTCCGACGAATACGCTTTTGTAACTTGTTGAAATTGTATTGTTGAGCTTTTGTTAGCTCTTGAATTTGCTCAGTCATTCGCTTGCAGTCTTAATCAATCATGAAACCAAAATGAAGTGCGTATAATACGGATAAATGAATTAGATGCCAGTTCTAATAATAGAACGCTATAAAAAATCCCCTCAAGTAGCTTGAGGGGATTTGATATTTTAATTTTAAACTGCTGTTTTAGGGTCTAGCGGGCTAATATAGCCTTTAGGTTTCAGCGCCAGAACGTCACAGTTGATCTTATCAATGACATGCTCTGCAGTATTACCGATAAACACGGCAGATAAGCCTGTTCGGCCGGTTGTTCCGACGATAACCATTGCGGCATTAAGCTTTTCAGCAGATTCAGGAATGACATCTTCAGGCAAACCTTGTTCAACAATGGTTTGTTGCTCGTCGTAACCATGCTTTTGGCGCAGCGCTTTCATTGAAGTTAGGTGGTGGCCACGTACCGCATCGCTGTAGGTTGTTGGATCGAACTCTGGCAGTTCGATTGTAATGTTAGCAGGAGTAACAGGGTAGGCGTTAACTAGATAGGGCTGGGCACCTAGGCGTTCGGTGAGGCTCTTAAGCTGTTCAACCATGCTGTCATTTAAGCCTAAGTGCGTGTCATTTTCAGAGCCCACGTGGACAGAGGCGAGAATACTGGCATCTTCAGGCCAATCTGCATTTTTCACCAGTAATACAGGGCAAGGACATTTACGCAGTAAATGCCAGTCCGTTGGCGTGAAAATCACTGATTCTAGAACATCGTGCTTACGCGTACCTTTGATTACGATGTCATGGCTACCTGCGAATGTCTCAGCGACGATAGCTTCATAGGGGCGATTGTGCCACACGACTTTTACTTCAAAATCGATGTCTGCATTAGTGTAGGGTTTAGCCACGTTTTGCATCCATTGCTCACGTTGACCAATGACGCCACGTCGCATTGCGTCACGCTCATCGATAGACAGCATTGAGGTCATGTCATAAGAAAAGTCGTAGATGGATAAGAAGAACGTCACATGGCTACGAGAACGGCTTTTCGCAGCAAGCTGCATGGCACGGGCTAAAGCGGGTTGTTCATCTTTATTAATGTCAGCAACAACTAGTATTTTGTTGTAGATACTCATAGTAACTCCTTAGGAGTGGGAGAGTTATATGATTAATGTAGCCTAGCTAGATGAAGATTTTTAGAAAAACAGTAAGGAAGGTGAGAAAAGTATGACGCAGCTCAGTTTTGAGCTACGTCATTGAAGTTATTAAGATTCTGTTGAAACGCCAGCCAACTCCATAAGGGTATCATGATCAAGAATCGTGATGTACTTGCCCTTAACACTGAGAATTTCTGATTTCTGGAAACGACCTAGCAATCGGGAAATTGTCTCAACCGTTAGACCCAAATAGTTACCGATATCACCGCGCGTCATAGTCAAACGGAACTCACGAGGGCTGAAACCACGTTGAGAGAATCGCGTCGACAAGTTGTATAGAAATGCTGCCAAGCGTTCTTCTGCATTTTTCTTAGATAGCAGAAGGATCATTTCTTGGTCGCCTTTAATTTCGTTACTCATCAAACGCATGATTTGCTGGCGAAGTTTGGGCATTTTACCCGAAAGGTCATCTAAGGTTTCGTAGGGGATTTCACAAACCATTGATGTTTCAAGTGCTTGTGCAAAACTTGGATGCAGGTCGCCTGTAATAGCGTCAAAACCAACCAAATCACCAGCTAAGTGGAAAGCGGTAATTTGCTCGTCACCTTGTTCTGTGATGGTGTAGCTTTTGATTGTGCCAGAACGAATCGCGTATAAAGACTTAAGATCATCGCCCGCTTTAAAAAGCTCTTGTCCTTTTTGGATTGGCTTTTTGCGTTCAATAATCTGATCTAATTGGTCAAGTTCAGACTCATTCAGTGTAAACGGAATACACAGTTGGCTGATACTACAGTCTTGACAGTGAATAGCGCATCCGCCGGATTGGACGCGTTTTGTTGCAGGCTTTTCAGAAATCATAACAACCTTTCACGATTTGATATACATCAATATTTTAGCACTCATTAATACGAAAGGGTAGCTAAAAAAGCCGCAGAAAAACAGGGGTATATCATGTTAGTGATAATATGGTTACCGCACCGTAAGCCGTGTAGATCCCGTAAGATAAGATCAATAACGCCCCGAAGTTACGAAATGTTGACGACTGTTGCAGCTTGTGTAAATAGGTTGCGCCAAAGCCCATGAGCAGCATAGCAGGTAGAGTACCAGCGCCAAATGCTAACATGATTAGAGCGCCATTTAACGCGCTCCCCGATACCGCAGACCAAGTCAATGTGGAATAAACTAACCCACATGGTAACCAACCCCAGATAAAACCAAAAGGAAGAGCATGGAGCGGGGACTTTAACGGCAGTAAGGATTTACCTGCTGGCGAGATGAACTTCCACAGTTTCTGGCCTATCTTCTCAACATAAAGTAGCCCTTGCCACCATCGACCAATATAAAAAGCCAATAGAATCATAAATACTGCGGCAGCTAACCTTAACCAAGTTAAGGCATTATTCATTGTACTGACTTCAGCGATGGAAGAGATGGCGCCACCAACAATAGCGCCTATGATGGAATAGCTTATTAGTCTACCCAGGTTGTAGAAGACCGGGACTAGCTTCGAGCTGTGGGCTTGCCCCATGGTAAGCATGGAGGCAATGCCTCCACACATCCCCATACAATGCCCTGCGCCGATGACACCGATCAGCAAGGCACCTAACCAGTCTGGCGTCATTTGGTCTTGCTCTCGTTTTTCTCGTCTTCGTCGAACAAAATATTGTGACCCTGTCGCTCCAAATCCTCAAACTGATCGCTTTTTACCGCCCAGAGGAAAATTGCAATGGCGACACAAACCAAAACGATAGCAATTGGGATAAGAATATAAAGGCTTTCCATCTTATTTACCTTGTTCCTTGAGCAAGCGTAGAGAGTTAGATACTACAATAATTGAGCTCGCAGACATACCAACAACTGCAAAATAAGGAGCGACAAGCCCTGATACTGCCAATGGCAAGATCAAAATGTTGTAGCCAAGTGACCAAGCAAGGTTTTCGCGGATAATCTTACGTGTTTGCAGAGCGAGCTTACGAGCTTCAAGAATACGGTCCAATTGATCGCCGAGCAAAACCATATCTGCGGACGCTTTAGCCACATCAGCACCACCGCCCATCGCGACAGAAAGATGGGCTCCCGCGAGAGTAGGAGCATCATTGATACCATCTCCAATCATCATGGTCACATCGCTGTCATCGACGTTTTGCAGATACTCCAGTTTGTCTTGAGGTTTTGCGCCTGCAACCACTGTCTCGATACCGATCTCTTTAGCGACAACGTTAGCGTTAGATTGGGAGTCTCCAGTGAGCAACGTGACCTTGATGCCCGCCTTTTTAAAGCGCTCAATAAATGTTTTCGATTCTGCTCGAATTGGATCTTGATAAGTGAAGGTAGCCACATGTTGGCCATTCAAGGACAGATACACGGAGTTAGGTTCCGCTTCTGCTTGCTCACCCAAGATGAAGCTTGCACTGCCGATCTTGACGTTTTGGCCTTGGTAAATACCATGAATGCCAGAGCCAATAATGTTTTCAACATCATTCACTTGAACTTCCAAGCTTTGATGTGACTTGAAAGCTCTCGCGATCGGATGGTTTGCGTGGGATTCTAGTGAGGCAGCGATTGCTAGGGCTTCTTCTTTTGAGGTATTAGAGAAGGTGTTGACTTCGCTGATCACTATGTCGCCGTGCGTAAGCGTTCCAGTTTTGTCGACGATAAGGTGGTTAATCTTACAGAGTGTTTCAAATACGTGTCCTTTACGTAAAAGAATGCCTAGATTACCCATTCTAGAGGTAGCACAAGTAAGCGCTGTTGGTGTCGCTAAAGATAACGCGCAAGGGCAGGTAGCCACTAAGACTGAAAGCATGATCCAAAATGCGTCATCTGGCCTAGTCTGGTGCCAGAAAAACCACGTACCTGCTGCAATCACCAAGATGATCGCCACAAAGTAGCGAGCGACAATATCAGCTATTTGAGCAATTTTCGGCTTCGACAATTGCGCTTCATCCTGTAATCGGACGATGTTGGAAATCATCGAATCTGCTTTGGTCGAAGTCACCTCTAACTCGAACGACTCTTCACCATTTAATGTCCCTGCATATACGTAGTCATCGACATTCTTGACCACCGGCACCGACTCGCCAGTTAACATGGACTCATCAATATGGACTCGCCCTTTGATGATCTTCCCGTCTGCAGGAACATGCTCGCCCGGAAGGACGCGTATTTGGTCACCGAGTTTAAGCGTTTTAACAGGAACCTGATCGCCATCTAACTTAGTTGCAATGGCAGGGATAAGTTTGAGCAAGTTACCGCTTGCCGCTGCAGCTTTGCGTCGAGCACGCATTTCAAGAAAGCGACCTACGAGCAGGAAGAACGCAAACATAGAGATGGATTCAAAGAAGACTTCACCTTGCTCGGTGACGGTCGCTACCAAACTGGCAAAGTACGCGAAGATCATCGCCAACGAAACGGGCACATCCATGCCTAGTGTTCGGCTGCGAATACTTCGCCATGCGTTGAGGTAGAATGGAAGGGCAGAGTAAAGCATCACTGGCGTTGCGAAGATTAAACTCACCCAAC
This sequence comes from Vibrio sp. T11.5, assembly GCF_027587155.1. Classification (NCBI taxonomy): domain Bacteria; kingdom Pseudomonadati; phylum Pseudomonadota; class Gammaproteobacteria; order Vibrionales; family Vibrionaceae; genus Vibrio; species Vibrio sp. T11.5. The sequence continues at coordinate 44,487 of NZ_JAPPTP010000001.1, read as the reverse complement.
GAAAGTAGCTTTTAAATTCAGGCTCCAAGTCACCAAATACTTCAAGGTAAAGTGCGACAGCCAGCATCATCACTTGCATGGTTGCCAAACCAGCAATCCCCAGTCGATAAAGGTATTGCTTCATGGACTCATGATAAGCGGCTTCTTGTTTGTCTGCTTCAAAAGGTGCTGCTTTGTAACCGAGCTGATGAATGCTAGAGAGCAGTTCGCTGAGTTTAGTTTGAGTCTTGTCCCATGCTAGGATTGCTCGATTGGTCGTGGTGTTGACTCGGATAGAAAGAACACCGGTGCGAGTGGAAACTTGTTTCTCTATCAACCATGCACACGCGGCACATGAAACGCCTTCTAGCGACAAGGTAACTTCAGCTCTGTCTTCAGCGTTTCTTACAAACTCAGATTGAACTTCTTCGTTGTCATAATGAATCAGTGCCTGAAGTTGTTCAGGCACTAAATCGGCTTTTTCTGCAGGGGCTGTTCGATATTGGTAGTAGGAAACCAGTCCGCTATCGACGATAGTCTGAGCTACTGTCTCACAGCCTGGGCAGCACATATCACGTGGTTTGCCCAAAATCTCGACTGTGAAATCCGTGTTGGCTGGTACATCTTCACCACAGTGATAACAGGATTTGCACATAGACGCTTCTTAATTGGTTAGTTGGACTGCTGACGATGTTGGGAATTCTACACGGCCTTGGATTAGCCATTTTTCGTCGTGTGGGGTTAGCTCAAGAAACCATGGACCTTGAAGTTCACTATCAAGCTTAATTCGGTATTGACCACTGGCGTCTGATGTAACGAGCTTCGTGAAATCATGGTCAGGTAGGGTACGGTGAGCAAACATAGCGGTGATCGCAGGGTAATGCTTTAGCTGGCCTTTATCAAACTCAATCAGCACAGTATCACCTTCTGAACGAACTGTGGCTTCAAGGCCTAACTCTCTTGTTACTTTGACTCTAGAGATGTCGACGTTAATACCTTTACCTTTTTTGTAATAGTCCTCAGTCACTAAGTGAATTGAGTGGTTGGTAAGTATTGCGACTCGAACCAGAGTTAATATAGACACTCCGACCGTTAAGGAGAGTATAAACCACGGCCAGAACTGCTTATACCAAGGCTTTTCCATACAAAAGTTCTCAATAAAAATTAAATAAATTAGGGCTTTAACTGTAAAGGAAAGACGGCCCCTTCAAAAGGGGCCGTTATTGAAATGTTACTTATTATCCGAGTTGCTTAGACTCCACACATAAGAGGCAACCAGTTGGATTTTCTCTTCGCCCAGTATGTCCTTCCATGCTGGCATAACACCAGAACGGCCATTCATTACTGTTTCAGTTACATCTGCGCGTGAACCGCCGAACAACCAGTCCTTATCGGTTAGATCTGGTGCACCAACAGCAGGGTTACCCTTACCGTCAGTACCATGACACGCAGCACACACAACGAAGCGAGCTTTACCAGCTTCGGCTTCTCGGGCGTTTACAGAACGTCCAGAAAGGCTCAGCGTATAACTAACAACTTCTTTAACACCTTGTTCGCCTAGTGCGTCTTTCCATGCTGGCATCTGACCAACACGGCCATGCATTAGGGTCGTAACAATAGCTTCAGGTTCTCCGCCATACAGCCATGCGTCATCAGTCAGATTAGGGAAGCCTTTCTGACCACGAGCATCTGAACCGTGACACTGCGAGCAGTTTTGTAGAAACAAACGTTGTCCTACTTTAATTGCCTCTTGATCAGCAGCAATCTCTGGGATAGGGCGCAGTTCAGAAGAACCTTCCACATAAGCCAGACGATTGAAGGCTTCACCGAAGTAAGTGTCTGCATCAGCTAGCTCTTTTGCGTATTGCACAAGCTGTTTATTTTCTTGAGCTCTCGCAATGGAAGCTTTTGATTCCTCAAGCGTTGTTACCAGTTGATCAGAACTCTGCCAACCTAGAATGCCTTTGAAACTGCCCAAGCCCGGGTAAAGTGTGAAGTAAATAGCCGCAAATACGAATGTACTTACAAACAGATACGTCCACCATTTAGGCAATGGATTGTTTAGCTCGCGAATACCATCGTATTCGTGACCCATATCTGCCCCTTCTTCAACGCCCATTTTATCTTTAAGGCACCAAAAAAGTAGCGCAGCACAGCCGACCAGTGTACCGACCGTAATGATGATTATCCAAAGACTCCAAAATGTAGTCATTGCTTAGTCACTCCTTGTTCTTTTGAGGGCGTTTGCTCTTCATCGGCAAAAACAAGGTTCGCAGCTTCATCGAAGCGAGCTTTACGACTCTTACCGTAAGCCCACCAAACTACACCTATAAAGCACACGAAAAGCACTATGGTCCAAATACCATGAATAGTACCGATATCCATAATTTCACCCCTTTATTACTTCATTGCGTGACCAAGAGACTGAAGGTAAGCGATGATGGCATCCATCTCAGTTTTACCTTCTACATCTTTAGACGCGTTTGCGATTTGCTCATCAGTGTATGGAACGCCAAACTGATCGCGGAAGATGGTTAGCTTCTTCTGAGTGTTCTTACCATCAAGAACATTGTCAGCCAGCCATGGGAAACCTGGCATGTTTGACTCAGGAACAAGCTCACGCGGGTCCATTAGGTGAACGCGATGCCACTCATCAGAGTAACGACCGCCAACGCGTGCTAGGTCAGGACCTGTGCGCTTAGAACCCCATAGGAACGGGTGCTCCCAAACACTTTCACCAGCGACAGAGTAGTGACCGTAACGCTCAGTTTCAGAACGGAAAGGGCGAACCATCTGGCTATGACAAACGTTACAACCTTCACGGGTGTATATGTCACGACCTTCCAGCTCAAGAGCAGTGTATGGACGTAGATTGTCAACAGGCTCGGTGGTTTGTTTTTGGAAAATAAGTGGGGTGATCTCTACAAGAGCCCCCAGGCTAATTGCAAAAACAATAAGAATCGCAAGCAAACCGACATTGCGCTCAACAATTTCGTGGCGATTGTTAGAATTAGAACTCATTCTTTTAAGCTCCTTATGCCGGCTGTGGGATAGCTTTTAAGCTATCTTTAGGCGCTGATACAGTCTTGTACGTGTTGTATGCCATTAAGAACATACCTGTTAGGAAGATTGCTCCACCTAGGAAACGCACGAAGTAGAATGGGTAAGAAGCCTGTACCGACTCAACGAAGCTGTAAGTTAACGTACCGTCAGAGTTGACTGCGCGCCACATCAGACCTTGCATTACACCAGAGATCCACATTGCAACGATGTAGAGAACCGTACCGATTGTAGCCAACCAGAAGTGCGCGTTGATCATGCTCACAGAGTACATACGCTCTTGACCAAACAGGCGAGGGACTAGATGGTAAACAGAACCGATAGAAACCATTGCAACCCAACCAAGTGCACCAGAGTGTACGTGGCCGATAGTCCAGTCAGTGTAATGAGACAGTGCATTTACTGTCTTAATCGACATCATTGGACCTTCAAACGTAGACATACCATAGAAAGATAGAGATACGATTAGGAAGCGTAGAATAGGGTCATAACGAAGCTTATGCCAAGCACCAGATAGCGTCATGATACCGTTAATCATACCACCCCAAGAAGGTGCAAACAGAACCAAAGACATCACCATACCGACAGACTGTGTCCAATCAGGAAGCGCAGTATAGTGGAGGTGGTGAGGGCCTGCCCAAATGTATAGTGAGATCAGCGCCCAGAAGTGAACAATAGACAGACGGTAAGAATAAACAGGGCGTTCAGCTTGCTTAGGAACAAAGTAGTACATCATACCTAGGAAACCCGCAGTGAGTAGGAAACCTACTGCGTTGTGCCCGTACCACCATTGAACCATAGCGTCCACGGCACCAGAGTAAATCGAGTAGGATTTGCTCATTGATACAGGGATGGCCATGCTGTTGACAATATGAAGAACTGCCACTGTGATGATGAAGGCTCCGAAGAACCAGTTTGCCACATAGATGTGGGAGGTATTACGCTTGACCAAAGTCCCAAAGAACACGACGGCATAAGATACCCAAACCACTGCGATAGCAATATCGATCGGCCATTCTAGTTCAGCGTATTCTTTACCTGAGGTCATCCCCAAAGGTAGAGTAATCGCTGCGGCTAAAATGACTGCTTGCCATCCCCAAAAGGTAAAGGCAACAAGAGGGCCACCAAATAAACGAGTTTGACAGGTACGCTGCACAACGTAGTAAGACGTTGCGAACAGAGCACTTGTACCAAACGCAAAAATAACCGCATTAGTATGCAGGGGACGTAAACGACTGTACGTCAACCACGGCGTATCAAAGTTTAGCTGTGGCCAAACTAATTGAGCGGCAATCAAAACACCAACGCCCATACCGACAATACCCCATAGAATGGTTACTAGGGTGAACTGACGGACGACCGTATAGTTGTAGTTTTGTTCAAGCTGCTTTTCTTGGCTCATTTGCATGCTTCCAATTTCTAATTAACTACACTTTACTTCCAACACGACACATGTCGTAATGCCACCCAAACCATAAAGAAAATGATACCGAAACAGTCGGTTAAACTTTCTTGCCGATTTTAGTAAAAAAGTGGCATTTTCAGCCGCCAACTATACTGCATTTAACAATTCAATGACAGGGTAGTAACCTTACAGTCGGTCAGGTTTTGACCTTTTATTTTAAAACTTTGAAGTTTGTTACACGGAGAACCCTACAGAATGGCAGCCGAAAAACTCACACGCGCCCGTTTTGCTCAAATAATCATCATGTTAACCCTTTTAATTGCAGCGTTTATTTGGCGAACAATGACACATAATGAGCATGAAAATATCGAATGTGAGTTGAAACCAAGTTGTACCTTTAATGTTAAAAATAGTTCTATCAGTGCGTCTTTGCAAGGCTCAAAACTTGTGGTCGAGAGACCGTCGGGAAATTGGCAGTTAATTAGCGAAAATCCACTGTTAAAAATCGAATCTAAAGGAGAAAATTGGCAGGTTGAGCTTTCTTCCAATGACGACTTCGAACTGACACTTCAAGATCTGGAAGAGGCTAACATTATTGGTGTTAAGTTTCGTCTATAAAGCAGAAAACAGGCGTATAACCTTAGATGAAGCATTCGACTAAACATATCAACCGTTACCGTTTTGGAGCACCTTTCTTGCTTGTTGAACCGTGAATAATGTTTGTTTTCGTCATATCAGGTCCTGACCTGATATGACCCAGTGGCGATTTAGCGCAAACTCTACATGTCACCAAACTTGGGAGTCGCTTATGGCCTTACTGGACAATCCAATTCAACTGATCGCAGTATTGTTTTTTATGTCTTTACTGCCGTTGTTTGCTGTTATGGGGACCTCTTTTTTAAAGCTTTCCATTGTGTTGTCAATGTTACGAAATGCTCTGGGTATTCAGCAGATTCCACCCAATATGGCCATTTATGGTTTGGCTCTCATCCTCACTATGTTTACGATGGCCCCTGTCGGTCTTGCTATTAAAGATAACTTAGCTGCACACCCCGTTGATTGGGCGTCTCCCGACGTTTTTTCCCAGATCAGTGATCAAATTATTGCGCCTTATCATCAATTTCTCAGCCACAATACCAGTGATACCCAGATTCAGTTTTTCTCTGAGATTGGGCATAAAATATGGCCGGAGCAATACCAGAGCGAATTATCCAAAGATTCACTGCTTGTTATGGTACCTGCTTTTGCCATGAGTCAATTGATCGAAGCGTTCAAAATCGGTTTCCTGCTTTATCTTCCATTTGTTGCCATCGACTTGATCGTGTCCAACATTCTATTGGCAATGGGTATGATGATGGTGTCACCAATGACGATAGCCCTGCCATTCAAACTACTCATTTTTATCCTAATGGGCGGTTGGGACAAACTGATTGGTCAGCTGATGGGGTCTTTCTCATGAATGAAGCGGTCATCATACATTTTACTTCAGAGTTGCTTTGGTTGGTGCTGATCCTTTCTTTGCCTGTGGTTGTCGTTGCATCTGCGGTAGGTATTTTGGTCAGTCTGTTTCAAGCGTTGACTCAGATACAAGACCAGTCTTTGCAATTTCTAATTAAGTTGGTTGCAGTGTGCATCACACTTGCTGTGAGTTATCACTGGATGGGGAGCACTTTACTCAACTACGCTGGCTTGGCTTTCGATCAAATCGGACATATAGGGGGCTAAATGGCGACCCTGATGCAATACATTCCGATGTTAGCACTCTGTATGATGAGACCTCTGGGGATGATGATAATGCTACCACTTTTCAAAGGTGGAGCGATGGGAAGTGGCTTGATTCGCAATACGCTTGTACTGATGTTTGCGTTACCCATTATTCCAATGATGCAAGCGCATCCTGTCGATTTTTCGGCCAAGCCTCTGACAGAACTCACATTAATATATGGGGAAGAACTTCTCATCGGCTTGATTGTTGGCTTCTGTGCCGCTATTCCATTCTGGGCGATTGATATGGCCGGTTTTGTTATTGACACAATGCGTGGGGCATCGATGTCAACGGTACTCAATCCTCTAATGGGGCTTCAGTCTTCAGTGTTCGGTATGTTCTTCACACAAATTCTGAGCGTACTGTTTCTGGTTTCGGGTGGGTTTAATGCTTTACTTGCAGCGCTATACCAATCCTATACCTTTTTACCGCCTGACAGCGCTTTGTCATTTAATGACGATTTGCTGGCCTTTATCAGCCAACAGTGGCAAATGATGTCAGATATGTGCTTGAGTTTCGCACTACCTGCGATGGTGGTCATGATCATGGTCGATGTGGCGCTTGGTTTGGTCAACCGCTCTGTTGAGCAACTCAATGTGTTTTTTCTTTCCATGCCAATAAAAAGCATCTTGGTGGTTTTTTTGCTTTTGGTGAGTATGCATTTTGCGCTGACTCATTACCTCAATCAAATCAATCAATTTGAAAGCAATATCTCAACACTGTTTCAACTACTCAAGGAGTAGCCATGGCAGAGAAAACGGAAAAGCCCACTCCCAAACGACTCCGTGATGCTCGTAAAAAAGGTCAGGTTGTTAAAAGCAACGAGATTGTCACTGGCTTTCAGATGGCCGTGATTCTTGGTTATTTTATTGTTGAAGGGCACAACATGATGGAAGCGATATGGAAAATGATAGATATTGCAATCACTTCCATCAATTTACCGCTTAAAGTGGCGGCTGAAACCGTAATGGCTGCGTTTGTTTACATTCTAATTCGTTTTATTGCTGGATTAGTCTTTATTCTGATCATTACTGTCGCTTTTAGCTGTATGGTTCAAACAGGTCCAGTTTGGGCATCAGAAAGCCTTAAGCCAAGTTTCAACAAAGTCAATGTCATCAATAATGCCAAGAATATCTTTTCAATGAAAAGCTTGTTTGAACTGGGCAAAAACATGCTCAAGATATTGGTTCTCAGCTTGGTCTTCTATTATCTCCTGCATCAGCACGTCAATATGTTCCAATATTTACCGACATGTGGTGCGGATTGCGGTGTCGATATAATCTTTACCTTGATCAAATGGCTATGGGGAGCGTTTCTTGTCTGCTACCTCGTTTTTTCTGCGGGTGACTACGCATTCGTTCATTTCCAGACTATGAAACAGCTAAAAATGTCGAAAGAAGATACCAAACAGGAATATAAAGAAACCGAAGGTAACCCCGAAGTCAAACAGAAACGTCGCGAATTACAAAGAGAGACCGCGAACGGTTCGCTCGCCTCCAACGTGAAGAAATCGACAGTAATTGTCCGCAATCCGACCCACATTGCCGTATGCTTGTATTATCAGCCTGATGAAACACCATTGCCTTTGGTCTTAGACAAGGCTCAAGAGCATATGGCGCTTCATATAGTTGAAATGGCAGAAAAAAATAGTATTCCTCTGATTGAAAATATTCCCCTTGCTCGTGCTTTGTACCATCAAGTAGAGTCGGGACAAGTGATTCCTGAATCACTATTCGAACCCGTAGCAGAGTTGCTGCGAGTTGTAATGAATGTGTCTTATGATGATGGCGAGGACTAAAAAAGTCCCTGAGTTATGAGAACCTATGTCACTTAAATGACAAACAACCTTGATAACTTCACGTCGAATGATAGATTGAATAACAATAACAACAATAAATTCGTAGCAGTTTGGTTATATTGAACCTTATACGCATCGGTTTCTGACGTGGAGAATGACGATGACATTTGGCGAGTATTCACATTTAAAAATCTTGGTTGTGGATGATCACGACCTTATATTCGATGGTTTAAAAAGTTGCCTTTCTCCATACCCAAATCTAGAGCTGGTCGGCTTTGTTACAGATGGGTTAGGGGTATATGAGGAATGTCTCAAGCTGAAGCCAGATATGGTCTTCATGGACCTAAATCTTCCTGGCATGTCCGGTGTTGAGGCGATTAGGCAGTTACGCAAGCGCTGGCCAGATATGATGATTATTGTTCTTACAGCTTCGGAAGAAGAGCGAAAGGCAAGAGAGGCGTTAGATGCAGGCTCAAACGGCTATGTGTTGAAGAATGGGTCGAAAAGCACCTTACTTGCGGCGATCAAGAGTGTTACTCGAGGCAAGAGTTTTCTTGATCCTGCTCTCGATGCTAAACATATTGAAGCATTGAGCGGTGTCGAGGAAGGGGATATTCCTGTTTTAACACCACGTGAGAAACAGGTGCTCAAATTGATCTTCGAAGGCAAACGTAATCGTGACATTGCAGAAGTACTACTGATTGGCCTAAAAACAGTAGAAACACACCGAATGAACATCATGCGCAAGCTCGATGCTCACAATGTGGCCGATTTGATGAAATGGGCTCATAGAATGGGCATTTAATTTAACCGCTGTATTCAAACGGCGCATGCTGTGTCCAACATAATCGCCGTTTTCCCTAGCTTGGTTAGCTAAGACTGCGTTTGATAGTTTTTCAAGGCTCGAAGCAGAGGCTCGAGCTCTTTCGCGTCAATATGGTTGGTTAGCTCTAATTGCTTTTCTAACTCTGCTGCCGCTTCAGACACAAGATTTACACCTGCGAGACCTGCACTTCCCTTAACATTGTGTAATATATCTCTCAGTTCCTGCCAATTACGGTCGGCTAAACTTTCTTTGGCTGCCTGCGCCATATCTTGGAAATGATTGGCGAGACGTTGAGTAAATTCCTCTTCAGTGAAATCCATAATAGGGGCATTTGAATCGATATTGATATCGGGCTGCATGTCACGATCTATCTGAATTTCTGCCGCAATATCAAGCGCTTTTGCCAGCTCCTTTAATGAAACCGGTTTGGTGAGATAACCGTTCATCAGGTGCATAGACTTTTCGTGTTCAGAATGGTTGGCGTTGGCCGTTAACGCCATAATAGGACATTCTGTATCAAGGATAGACTCGCTATCACGCCAAAGTTGCGTTGCTTGGTAACCATCTAAACCAGGCATTCGTATATCCATCAATACTAAATCGAAGATATGGCGTTCGCCAGACTGTAAGGCGAACTCACCGCTCTCTACGCAAATCACTTCTTGACCAAGCTCAGTCAACATCTTGGTGATAATATCGCGATTGGTTTCCACGTCATCCACAAGGAGTATCTTCAATTTCCACGGTAACATTTCCTTCGCGGGAACTAGGGTTTTCTCGGTTGAAATCCCATGCTGAATTTCGTATAGACGCTTCCAAAGTCGCCAAGGCAAATAATTCAGTTCTTCATTTTGAAGTGAATCAGAGTGGTTGTCGACACACTCGCCACCCCAAAGTGAAATTTGTGTGTGTAAATTTTCTGGTGCATCAATGACGCCTTGTTTAAGGCGCAATCGCATTCCGGGCTCGGTCATAGGCAAAGAGAAAATAAAAGTTGAACCTGTACCAACTTCACTTTTTAAAGTTAGATTCCCCCCCATAATGGTCGCGAGCTTCCGGGAAATTGGTAATCCGAGGCCAGTTCCAACCTGATGTGAAGAAGATTGTCTGAAGGGTTCAAACACTTCATCCAGTTTGTGGGCGGCAATACCTGGCCCTGTATCTTCGACCGTGAAACAAAGAGCGTCGTCTTTGACTTCGATATAGAGAAAGATGTGACCTTGCTCAGTGAACTTAGCTGCGTTGCCCAGTAAGTTGACCAGTACCTGTCTGACGCGAATAGGATCAAATGTGCAGCTTTCTGGCACATTGTCTGCGACCAGAGTTTTTAATTCAATAGGCTTGTTGACGACATTTGATTGAATGGTCAGCATGGCTTCATCAACCACCTTAAGTAGTGGATTGTTGGCTAGATTTAACTCTATCTGATCCGCTTCAATTCTTGAAAAATCGAGTAGGTTGTTAATGATGCTAAGCAAAGACTTAGCACAGGTATACGCAGTGTTTCTTAAATCGGCTTGTTGTTCATTCATCTGAGTATTGCGCAACAACTCAAGTGAGCCTGTAATGCCATTAAGAGGTGTACGCAACTCGTGGCTAATATTGGTGAGGTGTTCGCTTTTTCGCGCCGTCGCTTTTTCAGCAAGTTGTTTGGCATGAGCGAGCTCAACCGTACGTTGCTCTACTTTCGATTCTAGTTCGTCATAGCTTGACTTAATGGTGTCGAGCAACATGTTATATGCGCGAGCAATATCACCAAGTTCATCTTTTCGTGATTCGGGTAAACGACGAGCGAAAGTCGGCTGACGGTCACTTTTGATGATGCCTACAAAGTTTCGGATCGTCTCTGCCAGTGACTTCCATAGGATCCAAAGCATCACCAAGATCATCACAGCAAAAGAGATTAAAGACCACTTTAGCTCGCTATAAAATGGGGTGTAAGCTATTCGTTCAATTCTCAACTTAGGGACCATTGAAATCTGGAGCCAATCAGGTCCATCTATGAATTTGCTTACGACGTAATAATCAGCGACTTCAAACAACTCTTCTACATTTTCAATCCCTCCTGAGTGAATGATGTGGCTATTGAGTTGGGCTTGAGTTTGTGAATTGGGTTTGTCCTGTCCATGAAATGGAATCACCCCTTTAGGTGTGAGAAATAAATTCTGATCGCCTTTGGAATAAACGTTAGATACAGTAACGACGTCCTTGATATCAATAGCAAATCCGACTTGACGAGCTCTGTCATCCTCTGGGTTTAATGTGTAGCTAAGCAGCAGGTAGATACTATCTCTGGCGGCATCATATTTTGGCTCGCTCCAGCGAAAACCATCTTCAGTTGGAAGTTGCGATAATTCGACAATTTCATCGACTCGCTGATCGAGATGGGAGCGTTCGACCTCAGACGCGGCATAAATGGACACTTGTCGTCCGGGTTCAATAATAAAGCTATCAACGTAGCGTTGTTGGCCTGCGATGCCAAACGTTTGAAGCGCCCAAAGTTGTTTCCGCTCTATGTGCGGTGAGGTGTGGCCAATATTGAACTGATGAGCAACTAACTCCACATTTGGGTCCACTTTCATGCTCTGGAACCGTTGAAGACGTTGCTCGAATTGTTGAGTATCATCCATAGCTTGAGCAAAAAGGCTGCGATTCATCTGCGCTCGAATCTCACTAATCTGGTTATAGCTCTTTAGTGTTTGATTTAACGTACTGTTGTAGGTGTTGTCGAATGCATTGATCTGAATGAGTACCCACAAGCCCATAAACACCGAAATAAAGGCTATGGTGAGCTTGGTGACCAATGAAGAATTCCAACGAGTTTTCATGTCTACTCCTGTAGTCATTGATTTTTAACGCAATCACTTCTGAGATTCGTTCTTTCTACCTTAGCGTGAAGCATCACGTAAGATCCATCTTTCCCTGATATAGATGATAAAACTTTTCAGCCTACGAGAGACTAAGGTGTTCACCTGATACCGCACCATCACCTCGCAATACATACTGAATGCGAAATCGGAGAAAGAGGTTTCCAATGATCGAACGTTTAATTGCGATGGGCTATCTAGTTACAGATAACCTACAAGATGATAGCCAATGGCAGGGTCAATGTGCGAGTAGACGAATCCGCTGGTTGAAATCAGAGCATTGCGTGACGATAGGAATACAGATAGAACCGCCAAGCGATCGAGTATGGTCGATACAAGCTTCTCTGGTGCTCGCCGCTTGTGAAGAGGGGTGGGAATGTGGCTTAGATCACAACAATCAGGAGTGGGTGCTGTGGCGTTATTACCCCAGTGATCTCGACGACCAAGAGTTGGTTTCTTCTTTCAAGATGCAACTGGCTCTAGGCAGGTATCTTGAGCAAGAAATGTTGAAACCCACAGCTCTTAGCAAGCCTCGTATTTGGAGGAGAAAACTATGAAGAAATTACTATGCTGGTTACTTCTATTTACGATCAACTTTGCCCATGCTGCACCAATATCTGCTGTCCAGTGGCATGGTGAGCCGTTTGTATTTTATAGCCGAGGGACACCGTTAAAATCTGTCATTGAAGATGTAGGTAAAAACTATGGTATTCCTATGGAAGTGAGCGATCAGGTAAAAGACACTTTCAGTGGTCAAATTGAGGGTCAGACACCAAAGCAGATACTGAAGATGCTAGCTCAACAATACGGCTTAGTCTGGTACTATGACGGCGATTTGTTGCATGTAAACAAAGCAAGAGAAGTGACCAACGAAGTAATTTCACTGTCCTCTTTGTCCAATCAGGAGGCGACGCGTTACATCGCGAAAGCTGGATTCATGGATAAAGTTGCATGTGAAGTGACACCCATTTCAGGGCTTCATGCAGTACAGGTAAACGGCGTACCAGCGTGCGTAAGTACGGTAAGTAAGTTTGTCCAGCAGTTGGACAATGATTCGAAACAGCACGCTCAATCCCAGAAGTCCGTCAAGATCTTTCCGCTTAAATATGCATCAGCTACAGATACGGTTTATAGCTATCGAAGCCAAGATGTCACCGTACCAGGCGTTGTCTCTGTACTTAAACAAATAGAGCAAGATCAAGGGCCTGATGAAAGCAACCAGACCTCGACCAGCTTTTCTGCCGATTCCCGTCAGAACGCTGTGATCATTCGTACCAATAAAATGGACATGGCAATGTACGCTTCTCTGATCAAGCAACTCGATATTACTCCGACCATGATTGAAGTCTCGGTCACCATCATCGATGTCGATACATCAGATTTTAACCAATTAGGTATCGACTGGTCAGCAGCGGCTAAAATCGGTGGTGGTAGCATTACGTTTAATCAGGGCAGCTTAAGCAGTGATAATTTCTCGACTGTGATTGGTAATACTGGAAACTTTATGGTTCGGCTCAATGCATTAGAGCAGAATTCGAAAGCAAAAGTTCTTTCGAGACCTTCTGTCGTGACGCTCAACAATGTGCAGGCAGTGTTAGATAAAAACGTCACCTTTTACACCAAGATTGAAGGGGAAAAAGTCGCGAAATTGGAGTCTGTAACAACAGGTTCTCTTTTGAGAGTGACGCCAAGACTGGTCACTGAGAACCACTATAAGAAAGTGATGCTGTCACTAAACATTCAAGATGGCCAACAATCCAAGCCCGTCAGCAGTAAAGATCCATTGCCTCAAGTGGAGAACTCAGAGATTGCTACCCAAGCGACACTGAAAACTGGTGAGAGCCTGTTGCTTGGTGGCTTCGTTCAAGAGAAAGACCATACCGTAGAAAATAAAATTCCATTGTTGGGTGATATCCCGCTATTAGGGGGACTTTTCCGTAGTACAGACCATAGTAAGCAAAGTGTTATGCGTCTGTTCTTGATCAAGGCAGAACCCGTCAATCAATAAATGGGAGTAGCTATGGAAAACAGTACCAAGCTTTTATGGCTGACAGGCCCAATGCAGGGTAGAGAGTTGAAACTACCTCAGGGTGAGCTCTCAATGGGACCTAGCGGCGACATTATGGTGCCACTCGCTGAACGTGAACGATTACACATTAGGGTTGAAGACAAGAGTGTGTTTGTAACAGACACAGTCCAAGTGTGGGCAAACGGCAACCTTATAAATACCCAAGAGGCGTTACCAATGGGGGTGCCAATCGAAGTCTGTGGTGTGGGTCTGGTACTTGGTCAAGCTGATCATGCATTGGAATGGCAAAAGCTCCCTAGACATGCCCAAACCAAGCATAGCCGGGCGGCAAAGGTCGTACTTCTGACACTGACATTATTCACTGCCGCTCTGATGGCTCTGACTTTGATGCTACCCGAGAAAGCGACACCTGTCTTCGATCCGCAGCTGTGGTTGCAAAATCAGCTCAGTGTACCCGCATTGCATCAGGTCAATGCCAATTGGGGAGTGGATGGTGTAGTGACAATGACAGGTTATTGCGATAACTCAACAGCGATGGCTAAGTTAAAAGAAGGATTAAAACAGCACTCTATTCGTTTTACAAATAAGGCCGTTTGCACTGACACTCTGATTGGCAACGTGGAATCAGTGCTGAGCGCAAATGGATATCAGAACATCAACGTTATGCCGTCAAGAAGAATGGGAGTCGTTAGAATTTCTGGTGCGATCCAATCAGGAGAGAAGTGGGACAAAGTAACTCGTGAATTAGAACAAGTTCAGGGTCTTAAACACTGGCAAGTGGCCAATGATATTGGTGGTTATGTTCAAAAATTCATTGAGGCTCTACGTGAAAAAGGTCTGCTTAACGGTCTGATGGTTGAACGTCGTCAGGACAGCATCATGGTAACAGGACACTTTCAAAACAAAGTGCGCTCTCAGATACGTCAGGTAGGTGCCCAGTTAATGGCGCACACTGGCCAGAACATCGATATTCGATTTGAGAACATTCCAGTGAGAGACAATCTATCTCGTTATCTTTCTGGGCAAATCGTCAGTTTTGGCGGCAACAGTAGCCATCCTTTTGTCGAGTTAAGTAATGGCACTCGGCTGATATTAAACAGCAAACTTGATAGTGGTTATGTGGTAAGTCATATCGACCTGAAAGGGTTGGATCTTAGCCGAGATGGTGAACTTATACATATTCCTTTTATTTTATAGGAGGCGTTATGGCGCGAATTACTCAACTTGAATCGACACTAAAACGAGAACCGAACACAAAGGACGACTTTATTGTGCAGTTGAAAAATGCACGTCGTGAATTGAATAAGGGCAACAGCCCTGCCTCAGAGAGTCTTTATCAGGCGATTGACGCCGCTCAGGATGTGATCAGTATTTTGGCAAAGCGCTACCAGTAAAAAATACATCACCTACTTTATGTATTATTTTGTAAACCGGAGAAAACTATGGATACCTTCAACGACATTAAATCCGTAATGGATGATCTAAACAGCCGTCGTAGTATGCTTGCAGAACAGATGAAAGAATTTGAGCAATTGCAGAGTGAAATTCAGGTCCTGGTGGAAAAATCAGCGCATGATCCTGAGGCTCGTAGGAAACTAGAAAAGCTGAATCAGGCATTTCCCCAAGGTTTTAACCACTCCCAGCAAGCCATCATGTCGAAAGTGACTCAGCTGGAAGACAATTTCAAACGGTTAGAAGATGGGTTCAAAACCCTTGGTGACTCTGATGTTCAAAAGCCAGAGCCATCTAAGCCAAAGAAAAGAGTGCTCAAGAAATACATGTAGATTTCAAAAGTCTTATTTATTCGTCAATGACCATTATGGTCCCTTACCGGTATAGCGAAATTGTTGTACCGGTTTTTTTATACGCAGATTCGTTATAAGTACAGTTGGAATTAAAGTCTGCAGGGTACGACAATAGGTTTTACGATTGGCATGACTTTATGTAGGAACATGGTTGATTCTATTATAATTTTAGATATTTAAAATACATTTTAATAAACTGGTCAAACCACCTTTAATGATGATTTTTTGATATTTGAAATAAAAAAAAGATACCAGCGGTAATATGGGACTACAAACTGAGATGCTAAATGGTGACTTTCCAATTTAGAACCCAGCTTGTAGTAGTAAACCTATCTATACGAGGAAAATATTATGGCTGTTAATCTTAATGATACATCAGGTACTCAAGGTACTAGCATCATCAACTCTCAACAAAGTGAAGATATTCAAAATACCATCGCAGCAAGGGGGGACTCGGTGCTTTCTGGTGGTATTGCGGTTCTTTATATGTTCATGAACTTATTGTCTGAAATGGCCGATGCAAAATATTCTCAGATGCAGAAAAAATCAGAAGTGTCACGCACTGCACAGGATATGGCAAACCGGGTTGACGAAAAAGTGGCGGAAGCTGCAAAAGAGGGCGATAAAGCAACGCGAACTCTGCCTTCGGATGTTGTGACCTACATGAAAGATAACGGTTTTACTGTCGATGGAAAATCGATCGACAAATATCTCCAAGAAAATGGTAATAATCTTGATCAGGGTAAACTAAAAGCGGTCAAGGCTTCGTTAGAAACCGTATCAAATCGAGCATCGGACTTTGTTTCGCAATCGCAACTTCAATTACAAAAATTAATGCAGACATACAACGTGACCGTCAGTCTTTTAAATAGCATGCAAACTATGTTGGCTGAAATGAATAAGTCTATTGCCCAGAATATCCGTTAATTATTATTAATGTAAATCTGTTCAATAATTTATTAAAAAGGAGTTGTTATGCTTCAAATTGATAACAGCGTGAGCGCTCCTTTGTCTAAAGAAAATGACAAAGTTGAAATAGAAAATGCGATTAAAGGCGATAGCGTATTGTCGGGTGGCGTAGCGGTATTGTATTTATTCATGAATCTTTTGTCTGAATTAGCCGATGCTAAGTATGGACAGATGCAAGCAAAAGCGGATGTATCTCGCACCGCTCAAGACATGGCTAACCGCGTTGACGAAGTGATTGCCAGAGTTGCAAAAGAGGGTGACAAAGCAACGGGTCAATTACCACCTGAAGTCGTCAAGTATATGCAGGACAATGGCTTCTCGGTTGATGGTATGTCTATTAGCGAGTATCTCAAAACCAATGATCCATCAGCAAAATATCTCGAAAAACTCAAAGCAAAGATTAACGCATGTGGTCCAGAAGGCATGCAGTCATACAGTTGGCAGGATGTTGTCACTTACATGGATCAACACGGTATTAAGGTTGATGGAAAGCGGGCATGTGATTATATCTGGAGTTTGCCTGAAGTAGGCTATATGTCTGGCCAGCGTATTAGCAAGGCACACATGCAGCACATCGCCGATACCCTACAAGCATCGGGTGGTCTTGATCAAGGTAAACTAAAAGCGGTCAAAACAGCACTTGATACTGTATCTAACCGTGCATCTGACTTTGTTTCTCAGTCACAACTTCAGCTGCAAAAAATCATGCAAACCTACAACGTGACCGTGAGTCTGCTGAACAGCATGCAAACTATGCTAGCAGAGATGAATAAGTCCATTGCACAAAACATTAGATAAGGGGTCGTTATGGTAGAGAAAGACTTTGAAACCTTGCAGTCATTCTTGCAGCAGGGTGGATCACTCAAAATGCTGGCAGACGTAGAACAGAAAGATCTCGACCTTCTGTATCAGTATGGTACTCAACTTATGAACTATGGTGATTACCAAGGTGCGAAACGGATCTTTTACCTATTAATGAAAATTGACCAATGGAACTTTGAATACTTCTTTGCACTAGGAACATGTTGCCAGCAACTCAAACAATATGAAGAAGCGATTTTCTGTTTTGGTCGTGCTGGTATTGTCAAAGTAGAAGACCCTCGCTGTCCCTACTTTGCAGGTAACAATTACCTAGCCGTAGGCAATAAAGAATATGCGATGAAATCCTACCAAGCGGCATTGCGTGTATGCGACTGTCACCCTGACGGAGTGTGGGACGAGATAGCAGAGAAAGCGAACAAAGCTTTAGCTCAATTTACTCAGGAGGTTCACCATGACTAGTGTTAGCTTCAATACCCAAATGCCAGTAACGGGCACATCGGAAACTGAGCATCTTGATAAAAGTAACGAAACCAAGGCGCGTATGCCTTCATCTGGAACACCTGGTGGTCTTGTTGATGTCATTGACCGCGAAACAAAAACGCGTGTGGTTAGCTCAGACGCAGCAAGTCAGGCATTACAGCGTGTACTATCTGCTTTTCATAAAGGTGACAACGTCACAGTTAGTCAGCTAGAAAAAGCTTCCATGAATGATATGGTTCTCATGGCTGCTAACCTAGGACTTAAAACCTTTGGCGACACAGCGAATGCCGCTGCTAAAGCCAGTAGACTGATGACGGATACTCAAGCCGTACTGCGTGATCAGCAAGTCAAAGAGTTTCAGGAGCAACTCGCTAAGCGAATAGAACAATCTGAGAAAGCCCATAAAGGCGGCATTTTCGGTGCGATCTTCGACTGGATTGTTGGAGCGGTGGAAGCAGTTGTCGGCGTATTCAAGTTGATTGAAGGCGCTGCGCGGATAGCCGTTGGAGATGTGGCTGGCGGGGCATTGGATATGGCCAGTGGTGCAGCTTACCTCACAGCAGGCATTGCTGGCATGGTCAAAGCCGCTGCAGAAACGGCGATTCTTTGCGGGGCGGATAAAGAGAAGTGCCAGCAAGTTATTGATGTGGCGGGAAAAGTTCAGCTAGGTGCAGAAATTGTCGGCATGGCCTTAGATATCTTCCAGGCAGGTCGAGCCATTTCAGCCACACGCTCGATTGCCAAAGGCACTGAAACCGCCATGAAAGAGGCGGCCCCGAAACTAGTCGAAAGCATAGGTAAAGGCTCTGCACAAGAAGTAACCAATATCGCGCAGCAAGTGGGTAAACAAGTCTCTGAGCAAGTCGCAGAGCAGGTTAGCAAACAATTAATGAGTGGTGTCAGTAAGGGCGTAGAGCAAGTGGCAGAGCGCGGCGGTCAAATTGCTAAGTCTCTGGGCAAAGCGTTCAGCGAAGAAGCGATACAGCAAATCGTGACTAAATCGGTAGAAAAAGCAGCGACTGCTGCCATCGAGAAAGGGGCTCAGATCACTGCTCAGGAGATCACCAAACAAGTGACGACTATGGTGCGCAATGAAGTTATCAAAACCGTCATTAAAGCATGTACCTACACCTCACTTGATCTACTTCGCGCTTCAGCGGGTTCTGGAAAAGCTATTACTAGCGGTATCGTGACTGAAGAGAAAGCGAAACTTCAAAAACAAATTGAAGAGTTGATCCTCAAGCAAAACCTAATGGAGTTCTGCTACGACTGGTACGACAAAGCTAAAGAGCAGCAATCCAAAACCATCAAAGATTTGGTGGATAAACAAGGGGACACTTTAGACGGTGCAAGCAAAGTCATCAATGAAACGGGTATGTTACAAGCACGCATTGCTACGTCAGCAGTGTAGCTAAGGGGGAAGTTATGAGTGAAGTACAAGTATCAAACAATGCTCCAGTGAATGCGTCAAGTCACGCGGGTTATGATTTAGATGTTTCTGGAAGTGAAGCAATGGATGCGATCTCACAGCTCAACGAGCTGATCATAAAACTGGCTGAGATCTTCAAGAAACTGCGCAATGTGCTCCAGGAATACAACCAAAAACAACAACTGTTAGGTTGGGATGTGCAAAAAGCGTCGATGGACACTAAACGTGACGCAATCAAAAGTGCGTTTGAGTCTGCTGCATGGTCTGGCGGGCTACAAATTTTGTCAGGTGCTATTGGCATGGTTGGCGTTGGTGCAACGAGTAAGTTTGGTGAAGGAGCCACCCATCTCGGTCAAGCATTGGGCAAAGGCGTTGATGGTGCAGGCTCCATGGTATCGGCGTCAATTTCCAAGGACGCTGAAATGGAAAAAGTGGATGGTGAATTCAAAGCGTTGAACGCTCAGAATTATGCCAAGAATGTCAATGAACTGAGTGATAAAGCACGTCAAATATCAGAGCAGATGCGTTCACTGGTCAAAGAGTTAGTTGAACTTCACGGTCGTATTGCGTCAGCTGTCCATAACTGATCTCTTCTTTACATAAACCTAGTGCAGAGTGCCGTTCTTAGGTGCTCTGCAGATGATGGAGTATCTCATGACAAACACAAATTTCCTGCCAGTCGACATCAATCAAGTCGCAGAATCCATTCAGGATGTAGTCAGCGGTCATAAAACTCTGGCGCAGCTCAATGGTGTGAAACAATCAGAATTAGAACAGGCCTATCAAAGTGCTCTGGAGCGATATCAAGAACAAGATATGTCCGGAGCTCTGACTCATTTTACCTATCTGGTAATGAATAATCCTTGGCGTCGTGAATACATGTTCGGTATGGCTTCCACTCTTCACGCTCTAGATCAATTTGAACATGCATTGACCTTTTATGGGTATGCCACTTTGATGAATGCCTGTGACGCTGGCGTTACCTTCAGAATAGGGCAGTGTTATTTATCACTGAAAAAACAACTTGAAGCTATTGATGCATTACAAACCAGTATCGAACAAAGTTACATTCCCCCTGAGCAACCCGAGATTCGTGCAATTGCACAATCGTTACTTGATGACATTACTGATTAACTCGTATTAGGAGAGCTTACATGCCAACAGAGATTTCTGCCCAGCAACTGGCAAACCTCAGCTATTTAGATTTAGAAATGCCGAAGTCGACATCAAAACTTGAAGCAAGAAAGTTCGATATTTCACAGGTGCCACTCAAAGACCAGATGAATACGGTTAACCATTTGGACCTTGCAGTTACACCAGCGCAAAGCCACTATTTAAGTACACATAAAACCTCAACAACAGAATCGAAACAGTTAATCGAAAACTCAACCCGCCTTTACGATCAGGCACAAAAAGCAGGGGTGGACGTCGCAAAAAGCACCTTTTTTAAAGAGCTGTTCAATGTTGCAATCGCGGGAATTGGTTTAGGGCTTGCTATCGCAGCTACGGTTTTCAGTGGTGGGCTTGGTGTTCCGCTTGTTGCAGCCGCTGGCGTCGCGTTCGCATTGGCAGTTTCTGATGCTGGCTGTGCTGCCGCCAATTGGTACAGTAAGGCGCATGGAGGTGAAGGGCTTAAAATGGGGGCGGATACCATTTCAAATCTTACTTATAAACTGCTTGAAAAGATGGGGATGAGTGATGATAAAGCACAGTATTGGGCAAAAGCAAACTCTGCACTACTTAGATTAGGCCTTACGATAGGTACTCTATATGCAGGGACTGTCTCAGTACCGTCAGCCCTTGGAGCCGCTGGCAGTGTGATCTCCACAACCAAACTTGCAAAACTTGGGGTTGGTGCAGCCGGAGACAAAGCTCTCGGATTTAGCTTAGACAACAACAAAAAAGGACAAGAGAAAGCAGACAGTGAGCTCAGAGCACATAAACAGAAACTAAAATCTCAACTTACAGACGAAGTCATGTCCGTTGCTATGTCGATGAGAACAGAAGACATGTCGACCAAATTGTCAGGGTTGTCTAAAAAAGTATCTGGTTTGTCTGATGAACTCAGTTCAGCGAAACAAGAACGAAACAAACTTGCCCATGAAATCCAAGGCAAAGATGAACAGCTTCATCTAGCGAGCGAGAAAGCTAAACAGCAGGAGCAATCTCAAGCGATTCTTCTCGCTGCCCAAAACGCTGCTAAACTTCGCGAAGCTATGCTCAGAGAGGAACTTGCCAAGAAAGATCAACTACTGAACGATCTCAAGCTGAAACTAGAAGCGTTTATGAATTCAGGTGGTGCGGGTGAGGATGTAAAAAAGTTATCGCCTGTCATTGTGTGAAAGACTTGAGCTCGTACTGTTAACTAGCATCAAATTTGAAGATACTGCCGATTAGTATCGATCTAAACATGTCGCCTTCGAACACAAATCAAATATAGTTTGCTCTAGGGCCTGTCGACACGGACAGGTCCATTTTCGATTAGAGTCCTAGGAAGAACCTTTCTGGCTTCACGCAAGCAACGACGCACTCTCTTTCTTCGCCCACCAAAGCGCAGACCGCCTGATATATGCAAATAGACATATGATTTCATAAAATGTGGTAGTCTTATGCGCCCTAAGTCTTATTGATATTCTTCAAAAGGCTGACTCGAGGGAACGTTTGGTACATATTTGCATGATGGAGAAAGGAATGCGTTTAACTCTATGTCTTATCACTTTGTTTTTTTCGGCATCCACATTTTCACACACGGATATACCTAAGATGAGTGTTGAAAATGGCTATATTGAGCCATTTAAGATGTTCGACAACGTCTATTACATCGGAGACAAATGGGTGTCTTCTTATGCGATAGAAACATCATCTGGTCTGGTGATTATCGACACTCTAGACTTTCCATATAGCAAATGGATTCCAGAAAACCTACGGAAATTGGGATTAGGCGACAAAACGGTGAGTCACATTATTGTTACGCATGGGCATTCTGATCACGTCGGTGGGGCAGAGTTTCTTCAGTCCACCTACAATGCTAAGGTGATCATGACAAAAAAAGGGTTAGAACTCACAAAAAAACAGTCACAAAAAAGTACAGGTGAGAATAAGTTCATTCCACCAAGTGTGTTCAAATTTGCTGAAGATGAATCCGAAGTTTTACTAGGTAATACAAAGTTTAAGTTTTACATCACACCGGGGCACACTGAAGGCGACTTATCGATTGACTTTTTAGTGGAAGATGACGGAAAAGCGTATCGGGCTTTTGTTGTCGGTGGGCATGGTATTAATTTCCAAAACCCTGAGCTCGTAAAGCAATATTTCGCGAGCATGAAAAGAGTGAAACAAATAGCAAAGAGTAGCCCTATGGTGACGGTGAACTTGTCTAATCATCCTCATAAAAACAACCTGTTCTCCAATCGAGATAGAATGAGCGAAGGAAGCGCCAGTAACCCGTTTATTAACCAAGACAACTTTTTTAACTTCATTGATCAACAAGTGGAGTTAGCCACCAAGGAAAAGTATAAGCCGAGTGAACCAGGTGTTGATTAAGCGTGAATCAATATGAAGTCAAACAAGCTCGAAGGTTTTATGATGCAACGTGTGGGAGAGAGAAAGGATGGACCCGTTAACTCAAGGGCTAATAGGGGCGGCTTTACCCCAATCGGTCAGCGATAAAAAACACATACTTGTTGCCGGTGGCTTAGGTATGTTCGCTGGCATGTCACCAGATCTAGACGTGTTCATTCGCTCTTCTCACGACCCATTGTTGTTCCTGGAGTACCACCGACAATTTACCCATTCTCTTCTATTTATACCGCTAGGTAGCTTGGTTTGCAGTTTGGTCTTACATTGGTGGTTTGCTCGAAGATTTGGGCTTAAATTTAGTCAAAGTTGGTTGTATTGTGCACTTGGCTTCGCTACCCATGCCTTGCTAGATGCCTGTACCTCTTATGGCACGCAATTGCTTTGGCCAGTCACTGATAAACGATATGCATGGAACATAGTGTCTATCGTGGACCCAGTTTTTACTGCACCGCTTTTGATAGCTATTGCTGTTACGCTACGCAAGAGGACATCATGGGGAGCGAGAGTCGCTTTGCTTTGGGGGTTATCCTACTTATCCCTAGGAGTAATACAAAAGGAAAGAGCTTATCATGAGGGGTGGCAATTGGCTCAAGTGCGAAACCACGCCCCAAACCGATTGGTGGTTAAGCCGAGTTTTGCCAATTTACTGGTGTGGAAAGTGCTTTATGAAACGGATAATCACTACCATGTAGATGCAGTAAGGCTAGGTCAAACAACCAAAGTTTATGCCGGTGAATCGATTGCCAGAATAGACCTCGAAAGAGATCTTCCCTGGCTTGATACGCATTCACAACAGGCTAAAGATCTTGAACGCTTTAGCCGCTTTTCAGACGGTTATCTAGCCATAGATCCCAATGACAAACTGGGTGTGATTGACGTCCGCTATTCCGTAGTGCCCAATCAGTTTTCTCCACTTTGGGGGATTAAGCTTTCTCCATCGGCGGCGAAAAACGTTCATGCTCAATACGTGACACACAGAAATACTTCATCAGAAACAAGACAACGCTTTTGGAGTATGTTGTTCGACTTTTAAGGGTACTGCGGGTCGATACAAAGCATCGACTAATGCAGATGTTCGTGGCGATTTTAACGCTCAGTCGTGATGCCAATCTTTGTTGTCGTCTTGTATCTCACTCCTGCTTAACACGCCAAGGTTTATTGCTTGATCTACAGTCAGTGCCTTTGAGATCAAACTATGCAGAGCCGCTTCTGACAGCTTCCAAACATCGGCTTCATGGGGGGGAGGAGAGACGTGTATATCAATGGAAGTTCCAGCCTGACGGATTCGCGACCACAATCGACGATCGACAACGTAAACATATGTATTCTCGGGCCAATCGTCATTCACTTTGACCAATAAGTTTAGCCACCATCGAGTTCTTTGTAGGCCTGCGGAGCCTTCTATTTTCTCTATTGATGGCAACTTCTGAGACCGGATGGCTAGCTGAGTAGCAATCGATACATCCAGTGCCCCTGGGTAGCTCTCGCTAAATGGGTTGGTAAACAGTCCATCATATGAGCAAGCCCAACTAATTGAGCTTGCTAATCCGAGAGTCACAGAAGCAATACACGAGACAATTTGCTGCTTCATAAGAGATTCCTATGGGATGACGATATTAAACCAAAAGTTAAAGCTATCCAGCATGGTAACAAAGTCTTTGAGCTGTTGTGGGTCGCCTTCAATTTGGATAGAACCATCGGCAATCGCTTGTTCTAGTGTAAGTTTCCCTAGTTGCACATCATCGAGTGTCGTTTTGGTTAGCGCCAGAGAGACCCCAGGGTTTTTAGCGAGTTTCTTGGTGTGATTTAACACGGAGTTTTCAACATAGAGTGCGTATTGCTCGTCGAGATCGGTGAAATTGATATTCATCGATAAAGTTTTACCTGCCGCTTTTTCCGGTAAAATACGCACGGCTAAGTAATCAAACAACATCTCTGGCGGCATGTTTTTGATGATATCTGGAGAGGCAACATTCGTCCCACCAGTGCTTGGAGTGCCATTCCTTAACTCGTACGCACCTTGTAGATAAACTGAGCGCCAAGGGCCTGATTCTGCCTGATAACCCAGCTGTTCATAGGTATCTGCTAGAAGTTCTTTACCCTTTTTACTCTCTGGATTGGCGAACACAACATGTTTGAGTACCTCAGCAACCCAGCGATAATGGCCTTTGTCAAAGTCTGCTTGTGCTTTTTTGATCGCTTGTTGTTCGCCCCCCATGTATTCGACATATTTCTCTGCAGCATCGGCAGGGGGCAGGTTATTTAGATCGGATGGATTGCCGTTGTACCAGCCCATATAGCGCTGATACACAGCTCTGCTGTTATGGCGTAAGGTGCCGTAATAGCCTCTTGAACTCCAAGTATTACCAATTTCATCCGGAAATTCGATCATTTCAGAAATTTCTGAACCAATATACCCTTGGTTCATAAGGCGTACTGTTTGATCGTGTGTGTACTTATACATGTCTCTTTGTGTTTTAAAGTACTCAACAATATCTTTTTGCCCCCACATGGGCCAGTGATGACTTTGGAATTTGACTTGTACTTCATCTCCCCACAAATCAATGGTTTCCTGCAGGTAGCTCGACCACTTTAGGGCGTCCCGTACTTGAGCTCCTCGCAGAGTAAGAATATTGTGCATCGTGTTGGTCGTGTTTTCTGCCATCCAAAGCGCTTTTTTGTCTGGGAACCAGATATTCATTTCAGTAGGAGCTTCTGAGCCGGGCGTGTACTGAAAAACCATTTTAACGCCATCAATCGTCCGTTTCTCTCCCGTTTCTTTGATGATGTCCGTTGGTTTAATCATTGTCGCAACACCAGTTGACGTCGTCTGGCCCAAACCACCATTTACGCCACCTTTTTCATTTCTTGGTAGGAGTGCACCATACATATAGACTGCGCGCCTACCCATAGCGTTACCCGCGATCACATTTTCTGAGACGGCATGTTCAGTAAAACCGTATGAAGCGACAATAGGCACCTTACCTGAAATGACGTCTTTTTCATCCACCACGCCTCGTACGCCCCCGAAGTGATCGATATGGCTATGGCTGTAGAAGACACCTGTTACTGGTCTTTCTCCCAGTTCTTGGTTAATAAAATTAAGTGCCGCCTTGGCTGTTTCTTGCGATATGAGCGGATCAAAGACTATCCAGCCTGTATCACCTTTAATGAAGGTGATGTTTGACAAATCATAACCACGAACTTGATAAATGCCTTCAGTAACTTCAAACAACCCGTTGATCATATTTAGCTGAGCATTGCGCCATAAACTTGGATTGACGGTATCTGGCGAGGGTTTGTCTAAGCTAATGTAATCTTTATAGGCTTCCAGATCCCAAACAATATCACCATTTTCATTCGTGATTGTGACGACTTCTTGCTTGGCAACAAAGCCCCTTTGAGCATCTTTGAAATCACGCTTGTCGTTAAAAGGCAGCTCTTGCTTGACTTGATTATTCACTTTTTTGGTGACATCAGAGGCATCTTTGGGCTCAGATGCATTCGCACTATTCATCACCAATAACACCAGTCCTAACGTTGTTATTTCCTTCATAAAGGCTCTCCTGCATGTTGTATGCTCTAAGGTTAGGAAAGAAATGGCGGAGTGCAAATATTGTCTTAAGAATTAGAGGTTTACATGAATTCTAATGAGACTTGAGTTATTAATTGTTATTGTTTTTATTGGCATTAAAGATTTTGCTATCAGAAAAAATAAGCTAAAGATGACCAGCTTAGCCCGCAGGTAAGACCTTAGGTTAAAGCTGGCATGGTAGGATAGAGCTCGATTAAATTGAAGCACGTTTTCGTGTTACCGGCGAAAGTAACTCATAGTACCTATCTCTTTGAAAACAATATTGTAGAGTCTGCCGCTTCTTTTTGCTCGTAAGTTGCCTGAGATAATAAACGGCTCAATGCTGTCCCTGTAAGCGGGATTAACTCTAAATCCAAAACACTCCTCATAGAAATACAATAATTCACCAAACGTTCCGATCTTGATGAGATCCAACATACAAACCAAGAGTGTTTTGGACGCCTTGCTCTGTCTAAATTTGAGCGCGGATTGATATTTCATTGCCGCCATATGAGTGTGAGAGAATAGCGGACTAGGCGGCACTTTACCGACCAAATTAAACAGGCTACTTGTATTAACTAAGTGCTCTAAATATTTAGGGGTAACGGCTCTTGGATCGGAGCCAAAACAGGTTTTGCCGTATTGAGCGACCGACGCGCACTCATATACCGATGCACTTAATTCTGAACAGAACATGTTGGGAGCTCGTTTACTTATCCCATAAACGAAATCTAGAATGTCTTGAATATACTGATTGGTCCCAGAGTTGAAGTTTCTTTTCTTTAAAAGTGATGAGATAGAGCCAATTTTGTCATATTTACCACCGGTGATATTGTTTTTATACAAGAAGTCTTTGTCTCTAGTATTCACATTGTGTTTACACAAAGCAGCGGCTATCTTGCTCGCGCCGTTGGCTAACACCTTGTCGGAACATCTAAATACAACCCAGCCATTCTTTCGTTTACTGGTTAGGGCCATAGACCTTACGACACCTTCTCCGCTCGCTTCAGCAATTTCATCTTTCGATATCGCTAAAGCAGCGTGTTCAGACGTTCCTGAGCCTTGTAACTGCATCCCTGCTTTCTCGTCTAAAGATTTCTTATGAATGAAAGAATCTTGCATCATAGGAATCAAAACTTCTGTTGGTTTTGAAGCGTGTCCAGGAAACATTTTAGCAATAATCACATCACCCGGTTGTAGCGTAACTTCTTTCAGGTGATCGTATTGATGTTGTGTACTGATGACTTTTTTATTGAACATGCGACGGCACCTGTGCAGTTATATCTATGAAAAATAGGGTATTCACAAATTGTAGAACCTTGTAACTAACAAATCTATTTGTAGGGGTGATTTTTAGGCAGTGATCAATATTACTAATCTGTTGACCAGTTTAGATAATACAAGAAACGCGGTTTACAAATCGATAGCTAGGGGCTACCCCTCATGACCTTACAACGATGAATTCAGGTGTTCACCTGATACCTACCTGAGCTTGATCCAAGCAGACTAAACACAACAAAACGAAAAGAAGGTCGTTGATATGAAAGCATTACAGGTGGTCTTGTTCCTTAAGCCAGGTCATATCGATTTTCAAGGAAAACGAACAGAGGTGATGGGAAATCAGCTCGTTATGATCGGAGAAGAAGCTGAAATACACGCAGCGAGTCGCAGTGATTGGATGAGTGTGTTTTTCTATCCTGGTGAAATTTGTCAGGTTTATCCATTACTGACTGAGCTGATAACACATAATCATACTGGACTACGAACAATCAACGGTGAAATAGAAACTGTCCCAGTCTTTGATGAGCTTGTTAACGTCATTCAGCAGCTTCATAAAGTAAACAAAGAAGTCATGCTGCGCTTTGTTTTTACCTACTGTCTTGAGATGAACAAACCATATTTTTCAGAGTTGCTTAACCAATACGCAGACCCAAATGACAAAGTATTTGATTTCGTAAACAAGCATCTTTATGAGCAATGGTCAGTATCCCGCTACGCAGAGCAACTTGGAATGGAAGTGACAAAGCTCAATACAGCTTTCTACAAATATTATGGTCAATCAACCAAAGCTTGGCTGACCGAACAACGCTTAAGCTATGCGAAACAGGTGATTCTAGAAACAAATCGAAAAATAGCTGACGTCGCTTTTGATGCGGGTTTTAGCAGTCATTCTCATTTTATCGGTGCATTCAAAAAGCGTTATCAATGCAGCCCATCAGATTTACGCGCCGGTAAAAGATAGGAGGTCATCATGGATCTTAATGCAATTATCAATCAATTGTCCCAAATGTCAGCTCAATCTGCTCAAGACATTAAAACAAAAATGGCACAAGCGGACCCGAATAACCCTGATCAAATGCTACAAGCTCAATTTTCGGTTCAGCAATACTCTAATTTTCTAGGGTATGAGAGTGCTTTGATCAAAGCCGTGAAAGATATGGTGCAGGGGATCATAGCGAAGATATGAAAAGTTCAGACAAACAGCTGCTTGTTGAAGCTGCGTTGGCGGCCGCAAACCACGGACTCGAAAAGCAAGCACTTAGCATACTCAATGCATTTTCATCGCTGATTGAAGATGAAGGAGATAGACGTATTTGTGCAAGCTTGATCTACTTTGCTTTGGACAAAAGAGCTCAGGCGATTCGTTCCCTTAATGGGTTAGATACCCCTCAAGCTGAAGGACTGCGCTTTTTGTACTCCTCAACCGCTGAAAGTGCAGACACGCAAAAAATTTGTTCATTGATAACCGGAGGTTCACATGGAACTGAGTGCAATAGCTAAGGCAACATATTCGGCTCTGGAGACACAGACAGAGACGATCAATCCGGACAAAGCCATGGTTGATAAGTTCAGTCAATTGATGCAACAGAATACGCAGGAAACATCCAAGCTCAATGATATTGTCGGCCCAATGCCTAACTCCAATGCGCCAATGGGAATTTCACCCGATCAGGCCATTCAGAGCCAAACCATGGTGACAAGAGCGCTAGTGGAAGTCGATCTGGCAGCGAAAACAGCCGGGAGCCTATCTCAATCGATTAATAAACTGGTGACAATGCAATGAAAAAGTTCAGATGGCTAGCCTTAGTGATGGCTTTGCTGTTGACAGGTTGTAAAGTCGAACTCTACCAGAACCTGCCGCAGTCTGAAGCCAACCAAATGGTGGCATTGCTCATGCTCAATCATATTGACGCAAGTTCAGAAACTGACGCAAAAACGGGCAAGGTAACGCTCAAGATCGAAAAAGATCAATTCATTAATGCAGTCGAATTATTAAGACAAAATGGTTACCCGAAGGCTGAATATGTCGGTATTGAACAGCTATTTCCTTCAGGCCAGCTTGTCTCTTCTCCCGCTCAGGAAGAGGCCAAAATGAGTTATTTAAAAGAGCAGCAATTAGAGAGAACGCTATCCAGTATGGATGGTGTCATCAGTGCACGGGTCTCTATTGCTCAAAGTGACAAAAATGCGTCTACAGGGCGAACGGTACCGAGTGACAAATCGGCGGCTGTTTACATCAAGTATTCACCGGAGGCGAACTTAGGCAATTCAGAGTCTCAGATTCGGAATTTGATCAAAAATGCAGTCCCAGATCTGCAATATGAAAACATCAGCCTATTCTTACAGCCCGCAGACTTCCGTTATCAGCCAGTCGTAGAATCTAGCTCAGACTGGGATGATGTTCAGAACTGGGTGGTAGCAAACAAAACCCCAGTGACCGTTGGTTTAGGCAGTGTACTCATTGCTGGCGTTGCTGGGTTGGGGCTTAGCCGAAGGAAAGAGGGCTGATCATGTCTATTGATACGCTATCACTAAACAAAACACTGAGGCAAGTCAGCTCAAGGTTGCATGCGCAATGGTGGTCAAAGCTGAATTTAGAGCCTTGGCAATCCATTCCGGAGCGCAACCCGTTGGTGCGTCAGCGTCTTGATAGTGCCATCCTAAGCCGCGTCGAGTGCCAATCGATTTGGTTAGAAGAGTGCTCAGAGGAAATGAAAAAGTGGCTGCCTGTATTACCAAGGATTTCTCTATTGGCGACAGCTGCCGGACTATTGTCGCAAAACTGCCCAGATTACTTGTGGGATAGCACGTATCGACGAGTCCTATTGCAGACATTTACTCAGACTCAAATTGAACAATTAATCGCACTATGGCCAGCAGGCTCTGAGCCACCAGCATGGTCTGCGAGCAATGTACTGGAACAGGCAGAGCGTTTTAGTACCAGCGCTATTTACTCCATTTGGAAGGATCAACCTTTTTGGTTGCTACTTCGCCTGAGCTTACCAGTGCTCGATACCCCGATAACACTTACTCAGGAGGATACTGAGAAGGTCGAAAGTTGGATATTTAGATTGGAGCGTTTTCTATGAAGCCATTCACTATATCAGTAACACATTGTGAGCTAGATAAGTGTGGCAATACGGTGTCAAAGCAGCAAGTAGATAATGCCATTCGCAGAAAACATTGTGAATTGAAAGCGCGTCAGCGCATTGCCGCCATCGTTCGCCATGCACGTTTGAAAAGAGATGAAGCTCATCAACAAGCAGAGCACATACTTCAGACAGCTCGTGAAAAATCGCAACAATTGGAAACCGCATGGCGAGAGCAAGCGCAGAAAAAAGCTGTGAGTGAGTCCGTTAGTTGGCTTGTAGACCAAGGCGAACTTGAACGGAGTTTAATAGAAAACCTTACAGGACGCATCCGTCAGCAAGTTCGCAAAGTGCTTGAGCAGTGGTCCACAGAGCAAGACATATGTCAGTTCTTGGTTAAGAGGATAAGTGACCAAATTGCCTATCAGGTAGATAAAGAAAACCTGACCCTGTTTGTACCACAAGCACACTATTTGAGATTAAAAAAAGAATTTGGTGAGCAGTTGAATGTGCAGATCAAAGCCGAACTTAACCAAGCACAAGCTGAGCTCACGTCTGACTGTCTGGTAATTCGAATCGATCTGGAGCAGCAATTACAGATATTGCTTGATTCGTTTTCAAAGGCTTCAGATCAACAATCAACCGCTTGAGAGAGTTTTGCAATGAGAGTTGAAGGAAACACAAATACTGAATTTCATGCATTTCCGCAAAGTACTGCCTCGGCGGCACCAGCCAATGAGTCTACTGCGACTTTGGCAAGCGCGGCACTAGCCGAAGTAAGGGCGGAAGCTATGGAGGAAACCATGGAGGGGTTAAGCCTTGGACTTAGTAGCATGATGAAGCGTATGAACCTTGCATCAAAAGCACAAGATCCAATGATGAATGGAATAGAGAAGCTTCTTCAACAAATGGATAAGCTAGCACGCCAATCTATAAATCGGATCTCAGAGCAACTATCACAAATGAAAGACGCTTCTCAGATATTCACTGCGCTGGAAAAATCGGGGTTAGACAAAGGAAAAATGGCACTGGTTTTAACCTCACTGCTTGGTTTCAAAGGCCTAGATCCCGAAATAAAAAAGCAGATTAAAAAACGTCTTATGACTTTGCTCGCCGAGGAAGAAATAGAGCTAGAAATTATCGCGGCGGCACAAGGAATGAATGTTGATAAGAACGGCTTACGTGCGGTACGCCAACTGTATCAGCATGCTAAACGTGGTGAGAAGGGCTTAGCTCATTGGTTTGAACTCTTGGAGCGCCATGAAAATCGCCGACAATATATTCGAATTCTAATTCGCTCGATGGCAGAGCCCCTTGATGAAGGACAGAGAACGGATGATATGACCAAAGTGGTGGCAACCATTAATGATCTTAAACGATTACTACTTTTTCTCACGTTTGAAGACCACTGCGTGTCGCTGGCTAAGGCCATGGCGTTGGAACCGCAATCGGTGATGTCTGCCACGATAGAGCTGTTAGAGCAATCTTGGATTTATCCCGACGCCTTGTCATTGATCATCGGCCGATTAGCGCTGGTGGATGAGCGTCGAGTTATTTTTTTACGGCGATGGAAAGAGCTGATGGCAGTCATGTCAGAAACTTGTTACCGAGATCCCGAACAAAAAGAGCATGTTCAGGAAGCCATGCTGGAACTTTTAGATCAGTGGAATGAATGATCAATCCGTTAAGGGGGAGAAAAACGATGAGTCATGAACTATTGCTAGCTCGTCTTGGCGAAAAATTAGGACTACCGCTGGTTTTTGACCAGTCAAATCAATGTCTTTTGCTTTGGGATGAGCAGCTTATGGTGTCGATTGCACCGAAAAATGACGATTGGGTGCTGAGATGCATGTTGACCAAAGTTGAACCAGAAAATGAAAGGGAGACCTTCAAACAAGCACTGAAGCTCAACCATGAGTTAAACAAGTTGGATAGTGGCTATATTTTCTTTGAGGAGAGCAGTCGTGCGCTCCTGTATCAGTTTGTAATTCAATCTCCTCAAAGCGGTGATGAGATCTTCGAACAACTGACAGACGTGGTTAATCAATATGACCAATTGCATAGCGAATTTCATCAAGGCCATCCACTCAATAAACATGTCACATCCTTAGGAGGCGTTTGCTATGCCGATTGAATTAAACCAATTTACAGCTAATGTCGACAATAGCCAGCTAGTATTGAGTGATAATGCTTCTGGCGATCCGGTTATCGTCAAATCTCAGTTCAGCTTTGCTGAAAAGGTGATGCAATGGCTAACCCAGATTCCTTTACTAAGTGATCTGAGTGCAGTTCAGGAGTTTGTCCAAAAACAAACCGAGGGAAATCTCAAAACACTGGGCGTGTTCCTGAGTGCGCTTGCGCACGAATACGGTGAAGAGTTTGCTGGAAAGGTAGCAAACAAGATGGATTTTAGTGGCCAGACACCTCTAACATCTCGCTTGGTCAAACAGTTGACGCAGGGCTCGGTGAGTGTTGAGAAAAAAGAAACCCAATTACTTCAGAGAGATAATAGACAGATTCAAGCAGACCGCAAAGCAGTGGAAGACTCAAGGTTACCGACGAGCACACCGATGTCAAAATTGGAACAAGCTGCAAAGTCTATCACTGGTTATTTGTGCCCAGCGCCATTGCCTTCGCCAAGCTCTCTCTCTTACATGAGTAGTTTCTTTTACAGCGAAACGGCCACTATGCAACGCCTTCAAAAGGAAGTCTCTGCCTATAATCAGGCAATCAAGACAAGTACGCTTGATGCTGAAGCGCATAAGCTAGCTCAGATTTTCCAGAAACCGCTTCCGTCTGAAACAGTGACCGTTAGTATTGAGACTTTCTCAGCAAAAGTCGACCAATTAAAGGAGACTTTAGCAAACGTTGAATCGGCTATTGATCAGCTCGCTAATGATCAACAGAACGATGTTAAGCAGTTAAAGCGAGTAATGTTTAAAGAAAATGATAGGCTTGATGCAATAAAATCATTAGCAAATATTTACCGACAAGCTTGGCAGTCAGAGTCGGAGGATTATAAAGCATTTTCGACCTTTTATGAGACTTGTTCACCTGCACTTAAATCGACGCTTACTCCAGAGTTAGCAAGGTTAAGCTTTGAACTCATTAACAACTCGCCAAGTTTAGATAGTGAGACCTTAGCTAATCGTTTATCAGACAAACTTGTTCAATATGCTTCCGATATGTCGACAGTTAACTTAAGAGTATTGTCGGAAGTGTTAGCCGAAAAAGTGCCCTTATTAGCAGATGATGTGTTTATGCCATTTCCTAAAAAGGAACAAAAGGCGCAACTTGGAGCCATCAATCTGATTAAACAAGCACTTAAGCAAAGCCGTACTGAATTACTGGAAGAACAAAAAGGTATCGAAGCCCGCCTAGACATACCAAGTAAAATCAATCAGCTTCGCCACAGTGCTGCTGTGTTTGCAAAAGAAATGCAGCAGTTTTTTGAGTCGGATTCAACGGTAGAAGATCAATTCTCTGCCACTTTAGCTGCGTTGACAGGCAACGTTTGGTTGGTTGTAAAAGGTGACAACCTACTGCCCGATGAACTGACCGATTACGATGACCTAGATCTTACAGACCAGATCAGAAATGAGCTCGACCAAATCCATATCAGCGACAAAACACGCAAGTTAGCTGAAGACGTTATTCAAGCGCAACATCGTCTCTCTTGGTTAGACAGAGAGAACAGTGTCACTCATGAACGAAATAATCGAGCTGGCATTAATATTTACGCGGATATTGAAAGCAAACAACTGGCTGACAACATAACTCAGAACTTAACGTTGTACGCAGATTATCTCGATGAAAAAGTCAGTGCGGCAAAATCCTATGTAGCCTCGTTAGATGCTTTAGCGCAGGAAACGATTTGTGACGGCGTAACTAAACAATTGATCGTTATGCGATCAGAGGCCGAGCGACAACTCACAAGACTGACTAACCTCGCAGAACAGTGTGGGACTGTACAGATGGCGCAAGATACGAAAGTGTTGCTGGGCAATAAGCTAACACGTCTAGATACCATGTTAGATCGAACTGTCGACGCCAACACCAAACGGCTTAACCTGCAGGGATTTTTGTCTTTCTTATCGCCTTTGAGAGCCAACAATGACCAGGTACGAGCACTCATACTGGAGCGTGAAGAACTACAACTTGAGTTGAATAAGCAAGAAAATTATGTGGTTGATCTACATGGTAAAAACTGGAGAAATCAACCTGATATATCGTCAGAAAAAGAAGTGGCAACGTTGAAGCGCCTTGAGTTGAGTATGGCGTCTTTAGTGCAAGACATCGAACTGCTTGATGACGAATACGAAAAGTCCATGTTGGAACTGACTCGCTTTGATCGCGAAGTGACAAAGGAAAAAGGTTACCCTGGTGTCAGCGGCAACAGTTTAGAATCTTGGTCTGCCTGGGTAAAACAGAATGTAGCTGGCCATTGGTCTGGCGATTATCGTCCAGATTTAAGTACTCTAATTCTGGAACGTCAAATGGCGAAAGTCGGTATACAAAGCTATACCGAGGCTTATCAAAAGCTTTATTCTACTTTGACGTCTGGTGAAATAAGCTCGAACTATCAGGGTGTTATGAACACACTCGGACAATTGCATAATTGGGCCATGGCACATCCTGTGGAATCACAAGCGCTAGCGGGTAACCTTACACACGCCTATCAAATAATCAGTTCGAACAGTGGTTGGTTTGGCAACGACCTCGCGGCTATGGCCTCCACAGTGTGGAAAACAGGCAGTGTCGAAAATCAAGTGAAAGATATTCTTCAAGGAAGACGCGAGTTCTTACCTAGTCACGAATCTATGTCTATGACAGCAGAAATGATCGCGTTAATTCATTTGGCGCAATGTGCGCCATACATTGCTGGTGCCGTGAAGGGGGCCTCCGGAAGTGGTGTTATCGCAACTGGAGCCAGTCAACTTGTCGCGGCGCTCGTTCCAGGGGCTCCATTAATGAAGCCGATGGCGAGTATGATAGGTGGCCTGGTCCAAACCTGGTCGGAACGCAAAATGGCCAACGTTGTAAACCGAAATCGGTCAACTGAAGTAATGGTCAATGCTTTGATGGCTGGTATCCATAAGCAAGGCAGTTTTAATGACCGCGCAAAAGCTATCGCGTCTTATGCAATGCAACGCCAGGCGCTGCAAGACATCGGCACCTTGTCCAGAGATTGCTTCGAAACCAGCAAAGCGGGTGCGATGAGCCGAATGTGGCAGGATGCAAAAAATACATGGCAAGAAATGAACTGGAAAGCTAAGAGCTTTACCGTTGCAACGACCGCCGCCGTTTCTATTGGTGCCGCGGCAATAGCAGCACTTAGTGTTATTGCCATCGTCGGAACAGGAGGGATTGCTATTGCTATTGCGGCGATTGCTGGCGCCTGCGCGACACCGCTGGGTGCTCTTCTTGCCAGAACCGCGCTAAATTTGATAGCTTCAACGAATTTTCTTGGCATGAATGACGCGCATAACAGAGCAAAAGAAAACATGACTCAACAACGTATCGATGAAGCGTTGCAACGGCTTGCAAATAAAACCAAAGACGATCAGCGTTTGGGAGATTTACTTGGTGACTCACTCAAAGATGCGGGACAATTGATTCAGCTGAATCATCTACCAGAGGATCAGCAAGAAACGTCATTTCGCTATCAAATCGCGAGTATTGCTTCGGAACGCGAACAGCAGGTGATTGAACAGAATACACTGAGCAAAGCAAAACTGATCGAAACGGCTAAGTCTTATGTTCCTGAATCATTATTAAAGGATGAGAACGGCAATATTGACTGGGAAAACTGTTACCAACAAGTAGAACAAGCGTTAGTCAAGCAGGCCGCTTAACACATACCGCCCCGGTTGAATCCGGGGCTTATTTCAGGTGTAGACCTGATACCCCACGCAGCATAATCCCCGCATGATAGAACCATAGGTAATAGATGGGACGGTTATGGATCTGCAAATCACGAGAAACATTGAACAACTGATTGCATTGCTCAGGCTGCCAGCAATTCGAGTTTCGGACATCATAGAAATACACCAACAGCCTTTTGGGCTAAGACTCGAAGTACAAGGGAATCGACTTATGCTGACTTCATGGTTGTTAGCATGTTCGAGCCACAATCTGGACAATGCTCTCAAGCGAAATCAACCTGAACGTTTCAGCGGATTACCTCAACGTATTTTTCCTATTGGTCAGCAACTGTTTATTAGCGCGTTATGCCCTAAACAGTTTGACGCACATCAGTGGTTTCGTTTGTGTCAGAAGCAACGTCAGTTTCTAACACAGTTAGGTGGAGGAGAGTCGTTATGTCAATCGCAACACGTTGGTTAGCAAAAGTAGCCGGAAGACAAGACATCATACTCAGCGCTATGCTGGTAATCGCCGTATTTATGATGATTCTGCCTTTGCCGACCACCTTGGTGGACGTGCTGATCGCCGTGAATCTCGGTATGTCGATTATCCTACTTATGATCGCTATTTATATTCGTGATCCATTGGAGTTTTCCGCATTTCCCTCGATGCTACTCATCACCACCTTATATCGTCTCGCACTCACCATAAGTACCAGTCGTCTGATTTTACTTCAGCATGACGCAGGGGAAATCGTCTATACCTTTGGGGACTTCGTCGTCGGCGGCAATTTAGCTGTTGGTATCATCGTTTTCGCTATTATCACTATTGTTCAGTTTATCGTCATTACTAAAGGTTCGGAGCGCGTTGCAGAGGTCAGCGCCCGTTTCTCGCTTGATGGTATGCCAGGCAAACAAATGAGTATTGACGGTGATATGCGTGCTGGAATCATTGATGCTAAAGAAGCTAAGCGTCAGCGTTCAGTAGTTCAAAAAGAGAGCCAACTATACGGCGCAATGGATGGCGCGATGAAATTCGTAAAAGGTGACGCGATCGCAAGCGTTATTGTGATCTTAACCAATATCTTCGGGGGTATTGCTGTCGGTGTACTTCAGCACAATATGTCGGCTTCTGAAGCACTAAACACTTACGCTATTTTATCCGTCGGTGATGGACTTATTGCTCAAATACCTTCGTTACTTATTTCTATTACAGCCGGTTTGATCGTCACTCGTGTTCCTGGGGAGACTAAAAATAACCTTGCCAATGAGTTGGTTCAACAAGTTTCACGTCAGCCCTCATCGCTTCAGATGGCAGCGGCGGTAATGTTTGTGTTTGCGGTTATTCCCGGCTTTCCTTGGTTCGTATTTGGACCGCTTGGTTTAGCAGTATTGGGGGCATCTTTCTGGTTAACTCGAAAAGAGAAAAACAACGAAGATCATCAGGGTTTTGTTGCCAGTGAGAATGTCGAAGCTAACGGAGAGCGGGATATGACCCCTGGAGCAGTACCGCTTATGTTGGCAATTGGCCAAGACCTAATGGAAGAGAACCTAAGCAAATCTTTACAAGCTCTCAGATGGAAACTGTTCGAAAAGCTTGGCCTACCTCTTCCTGAAATTCAGGTGCAGGTATTGCGCAATGGGCGTCGAGATGAGTTCGAATTACTGTTGTACCAAGAACCCGTGATAACGCTCAATGTAACACAGCAACAAATATTGACCCTGACAGATATTGATGGTTTAGAAAGTCAACAAAGCAAACTAGCGTTTAATCAGCAAATTTTGCATTGGCACCCACTCGAAGCATTGGAGACAATCCAACTCAGTGGGCATGACTATTATCAGGGCAATGATATATCCATTCATTTAGTCGAAATGGTTGCCCAACATTACGCCAAAGAATTTTTGGGTGTTCAGGAAACACGTTACCTTATGGACTCCATGGAAATGCGCTATGCGGAGCTAGTCAAAGAGCTGCAACGCTTGCTTCCCATCAGCAAAGTCACTGAAATTCTCCAGCGTTTAGTTGAAGAAAATATCTCAATTCGGGACTTGAGAACCATCTTCGAAACGCTCGTAGAATGGGCTTCAAAAGAGAAGGACACGATTATGCTGACAGAGTATGTTCGTGTGGCTTTACGCAGACACATCCGCCGGAAATTCACAGCAGCAGAAGGCTGGATCCCAATGTTGATCATTGGAGACAGTATCGAAAATCAAATTCGCGAATCCATTCGTCAGTCGGCGGTTGGCGCATACAGTGCATTAGAGCCAGAAGAAGAACAACACATCATTGCATTGATCAAAGACAAATTGCCTAGCCGGATGCCATGTGTGTTGTTGACTTCATTAGACGTAAGGCGATATCTGAGAAAGATTGTAGAGCCAACTATGCCGATTACACCTGTGTTGTCTTTCCAAGAGATAGGCGATGACGCAAGCATTAAAGTCATCGCGCAAGTTGATACATTAGCGGAGGTGCCAAATGCGATTGCCGGATAAAACAGATTTAATCGAAGCGCTTAATCAACAACTGTTCCCCGAACTGCCTTTGGTGCCAACATTTCGCCGGTTTGGAAAAATCTTGGAAGTCACGTCGACCCTAATTCGTGCCACCTTACCAGGGGCTAGGCAAGGCGAGCTTTGTATGATTGGTCACGACCTTAAAGCAGAAGTGGTGGCCATCAATGGAGAAGAGGCGTGGTTATCCCCATTTCGCTCAACAATTGGTATTGGCACTGACATGCAGGTCGAGCCCATGGGGCATGGGCATAGAGTAATGGTCGGTGATGAATTACTTGGACGTGTCTTGGATGGATTGGGTCATCCTTTGGATGATAGTACTTGGGTTGGGAAATGGCGAGACAATCACGGCGAAGCCCCCGATCCATTAAAGCGCAAGTTGATCAGCAAGGTGATGCCGACAGGTGTCCGTGCGATTGACTCAACACTTACGTTGGGTATAGGCCAACGGGTTGGCATTTTTGCCGCTGCTGGTGGAGGAAAAAGTACCTTGCTTGGTATGTTGGCTGGTCACTGTGAAGCGGATGTCATTGTGCTGGCTTTGGTCGGGGAACGAGGGAGAGAAGTTCGAGAGTTTATCGAATATTGTCTTCCGCCTGCCGCAAAAGAAAAAACAGTTTTGATCGTCGCGACATCAGATAAGCCGCCTTTGGAACGCATGAAGGCAGCAGTAACAGCCACGACAGTTGCAGAGTATTTTCGAGACCAAGGTAAGAATGTATTACTTATGGTTGATTCATTAACTCGTTTTGCACGGGCGGGCCGTGAAATCGGCCTTGCCGCGGGTGAACCACCCGTAGCTAACGGGTTTCCGCCTAGTGTGTTTGTCCAGCTTGCTGCTCTACTTGAACGAGCTGGCCCTGCACCTGTTGGCAATATTACCGCTATCTACACTGTGCTGGTCGAAGGAGACGATATGAATGAGCCTGTTGCCGACGAAGTTCGCTCAATTCTTGATGGTCACATTGTGTTATCACGCAAGCTAGCTGGCGCAGGACATTATCCAGCCATCGATGTCAATGCTAGTGTAAGCCGTGTTATGGAGCAGATTGTTACCTGCCAACACAAGAATGACGCCAAGCACTTAAGACAATTACTCGCTCTCTATCAGCAAGTACAGTTACTGATCCGTGTAGGGGAGTATCAGCAAGGGCAGGATCCGGCCACTGACGAAGCGATTGCAAAATTTGACACAATCGAGCGCTTCCTTTGTCAGGGCGCGAACGAGCCGTCATCACTAAGAGATACACTTCAGCAGTTACATCAGCTAAACGGAGGATAGGTGAGTGAAATTATCCAGTCAGGACATTGACCTTATTGAACAACTGCTTCATGTGCGCAAGCGAAAAGAAGAACGATTGCAAGCTCAGTGGAACCAACTTAAAGCGCAACAAGATGAATGCAAGCGTGAAAAGCAAAAATCGTATCAGGAGTGGCTTGTTTCCAGGGAAAAACTTGCCAATCCTCAACAAACTGAAGATGTCATGGATCGTCGCCAACTGAGGCAACTCTTGGGAGAGAAGCAGAATCAGTATATGGACGAGCGTTCTAAAGCGGAATCAGTCGATGATTGGCATAAACGAATAGAGCAACTGGAACGTGAAAAATTGGAACTCTGGACTCAGAAAACACGGTTGATACGAGGTCAGGAAAAGCTCAAAGAGGTACTGGATGAGTAACAGAATTGCGCAGATTGAACGTCCTAGATGGCGTGTCGGAAGTGTTGCAGGTCGTCATGAGGCAGATCCTGAACTTAAGCAACGATTTATGACCCTATTCCACAAACGGCAGAAAGTTGATTTACCTGCCGATAAGTCGGAGGTTTGTGGGCGAATTCCGTCTTCAATCTTAAATGAACTATCGTCAGTGAATCGTGTGGCAACATGGGGAAACGCTGAAATATACAGAGCTCAAAATAGCCTCACATTCAAATTGCTCAACGGCCCAATGTCGGGATTGATGATCACCGCCCAATGGATGGCACAAGACGTTTTGATCAATTTGAAACCGAAGAATCAAAAACAACGAGACGCCCTGACTCGTATCATGCCGAAAATAAAACATCGTCTGAGTGAATCCACGATCCAAATGACCATAGAGGTAAATCGTTATGACTGATCTAATTGAAATGAGTAAGGTGATTGGCGCTGGCTTAGAGAATCAATATTGTCGTATGTCGCTACAGAAAGTGGGGGGAGAAGGCCTGTTTTGGTCATATCGAAGTGATTCAAAGAGCGGCATTTGGTGCAGCCATTCGGACTGGAACCATGGTGTTACTGAGATAACCGCGATTGAATCTTTAAGCATGATTGCGGACGATTTGCTACCCACATTGGTTGCTGCCATGTTTTCAGCCGTGAGTATTCCTTTTATCAAAGACATTAACACTCAAAGTGCAGAATGTTGCTTACTCGATGGCATTTATCCCGTGGTTCAATGTCAGGGTTATGAGTTTGTATTGGTAGGTTTTAACGCCACATGGCTAAAGCGCCTGACGACCAATTGGACACGTTTTTCAGGACAAAGTATCAAGTTGGATGTGCCTTTAGTAGCGGGCTACACAACGGATATTGAGTCAATCACTCAAGGTAATGGAGTGTGGCTAAGAGAGGGCCTGAATCCGGATGAGGGCAAAGCGATTTTGTGGTGGGACAAGCCACTGGCAATAGTCCAGTTTGAGGGAGGAGAATCATGGTCTGTAGAGCATGTCTTCGCACCGTACTCATTCTCTGAAGCGGTAAGTTATATCCAGATAGCTTCACTCGAAGTTAATTTGCCCGATTTGCTGCAATTAATGGAGGGGCAAACCATCGAAGCGCCACTGACCTGCGAAACCGCGAGTAAGCTTGTATTCAACAATCAATCCATTGCCGCGGGTGAACTCTTAGTCAGCCAGGATGGTGTGCTTTTCTACACGAATGATACGATTACTCGAGCGGCGTGATACTAAGGATATTGGGAAGTTCAGCCGATTTATAGATAAGTTGCTCATGACGCAGGAATGCATCAACCAATGAATAGTGATGCGTTGTAGACGGAAATAACTTCTTTACCGAGCGAACTAAAGAGACTAAAAAATGGAAGGCAAAGCCTTCCATTTTTGGTTCATGACAAACTTAAAGTTTGATTTGCTGGAGAGTCGGTTTCCATCTAGCGTGTGTCGCTTGATCTTCAGGAGTCACAGCAACGTTACGACCATCCAAGATATTCAGCACGTAACGCTTATCGCTGCCATCAACATAGCGACTAATCAACTTATCATTTTCCCAGAACCATTTTTGGGCAAGATTAGAGCTGCATGACTCAACCGTCAGATTCTTATCTTCGGAAACCGTCAAGCAGCGATCTGGTGCAACACGGCTGCGGTAGCGCTCATTACTATCTAGTCCCCAAGTCTGATTCCAACTTCCATGACAGCTCCAGCCATCAACTTGACCGCCCTCAGCTTTCTGATCACCATTGATGCCATAGACGTCCAGACACAGGTCGTTATTGCTCAATGACTGCAAGGTCACATGAGCTTCTGCTTCAAAGAGTGGGTGGCTCCAATCTATGCGAACCGTTCGTGGAATTGACCATCCCGTCGTCGCCCAACCACCTGGGCCATAGACCGAGAACAGTGCTGATGGGATAACATCACCATAACGGGCTTTAGCGACAAACTTTGCGCCAATTTCAAAATCCGTTGTTCCGTTCTGAGAAACAGGAGCTTCATAAATAACGTCATAGTTGGGCTTGAAGTTAGCGTAAGAAATTGGGTTGAATTTCGATTTATCGAAAACCCAGCCGCTTCCCCAGTGTGCTGACGTAAAGTAGCAGCCAAGCTCTTCACGGCGGAGTTCTTGGCACTCATCAAACTCACGCTCAAATGCAATGTTAAAATCACTTAATGAAGAACGGTTGTTGACACGGTAGTCTTTGGTATCAAACACCAGTGTTTTTTCGTTCTTATAGCTGAATGAACCACTCACTTCTGCACTGACTTTAGGGCCATCTTTGCCCACTTCTGCGCCAGCTGAGCCATTAATACCGATCGAGTAGCCATGTGTATCGCGGTGCTGGTAGTTTTTATTTTCGTTATGAGGAAAGTCACTAACTTTCTTAGGAACGTAACCTGATACAGGTTTTACCCACAGTTCATAGCTGCTTGCAAATGGTCCAATGTAGGTGCGGCGATTCGCCCAACTTTGGAACCAGCTATGATCTTGCTGAAGATCATCGACGAGATGGAAACCCGTTCCAGCTTTGTCCGCCTCAACGGTGAAACGTACTATCTTAGCATCAGGTGTAAAACCCTGTGAAGTGGAAGACTGGACAGAACGCATCTGTGAAACATTGACTCGAATATCGACAGAGGCACCAGCATTACACCAATCTCGCTTTGTGTCGAAGTCTTTGCTTGTATATAGATTACACGTTAGCTTTGAGCTGGTGATATAATAAACTTTTTCAACAACAGGGACGTATTCGTCCGCGAACG
Source organism: Vibrio sp. T11.5 (assembly GCF_027587155.1). Lineage (NCBI taxonomy): Bacteria > Pseudomonadati > Pseudomonadota > Gammaproteobacteria > Vibrionales > Vibrionaceae > Vibrio > Vibrio sp. T11.5. The sequence goes on along the minus strand of NZ_JAPPTP010000001.1, from coordinate 863 downwards.
CATTGATAGAAGCCGCAAGCAAAGAAAAAGTGAAAATTGTAGAAGTTTTCATATTATTCACCTCCGAAACCAAGACGATCAAGTGCATGAACTAAAGACTGGTTAATGCTATCCAACTCAGCCGATGGGCTGTTCACAGGATCACCATTCTCATCGCGCACATCTGCAACGATGGAGTTGATAATGTTGTCACCTTGATATATCCCCGTAACGACAACAGGCGCATCACTACCAAGCCCTGTTAGCGATTGGCTAAGGTCAATCTTAGCGTCATACCCTGAGACTTGTCTGAGGTCGATGACAACGGTATCTCCTTTGACAACATGGGACTTAGCCAGAGCAATATCATCATCCGAAGCCGTTGCAACATTAATATAGAGTGCATCATTATTGGCCAAATTTCCGTTATACAACTGAGTTGACTGCTGATAGTGCTGAGTGATTGACTGCGAAATCTCACTTTCACTTCCAAGTATCTGAATATCAGCAAATGCATGTGCGGCAAACAAAGAGGAGAGTAGGGCAAGTGTCCCTAACACTATAGTTTTGTTATTGTGCATACAAAGATCCTCGTAAAGAGTTATTACTTAATAACAATTCAAACGTCAGTTAACTTTCCATGATATTTTGATGTCATCCTTGAGCGAGAATAAATACCACTTGGAATCAAGCTATATCCCAAATCAATCCCCGTTCCCTATGTATTAACATGATAAATACATTCCTGAGAAGAGATTTTTTAGACGATTTGTTTGAATTCTTATATGATGACACCAATACAAAGTGTGATCTTAAGCCAATTCAAGCCCAGTACAAAAACACCCCCACACTGATCAAAAATAATACAAATTATGTCTCATTAA